>NZ_CP133584.1:1913579-2551439 GCF_039719005.1 Bengtsoniella intestinalis
GCAAACCAAAATCCGCACCTATTCTATGACCCAGAATGCCGCTGGCTATCAAATCACCTTAGGGGATTTGATGACGGCTGATACTGTCTCCTATGCCACCGAATCCTACACCCTGAACGCAACTTATCCCGATGGTGCTACCTTGAACTATGCAATCATCGAAACCCCCACTGGAACCCATTGGATATCCACCAACGATGATAACACCATGGACTTCTATCTAGGCGCCACCAGTGCTACCATTTATGCCAGCGCGGGCAGCGATGACAAAGACTCTACCACTGGCGATGACGATGGTGGCGCAGGGTATTATTACACCGTGGATTTGACCGACAATACCATCACCATTAAGGAATCTGATTGGCAACAATACTGGTGCATCAATATCGAAGCTTATGTGAATGACCAGCCCAATTGGTACAACCAAAATGTCACCTCTCCAGATGAATTGGAGGCCTTCTTGGCTGAGACCGAAAAGGCCATCATCACCGCAGCTGGCAACGGCTACACCGTAGAAGGGTTCTATCTCTCCGGCACCTTGACCTCTTTTACCACCTTGACCTCTTTTACCGCCTTACCTGAAGATGCGTGCTACGTCTCTATCCAAGCTCGTGTGGACAACGATGATTACAGCGACGGTATGAACGCTACCCTTTTCGGTTTTAATCGATATGTCAACATCACACCTAGTGACTTGACTGGTACCATCACCGATGAAGCCATCATGACACTGATGCTCAAAGACGGTGCCACCTTGCCTAGTGCAAATGCAGATGCAGATGTTACCATCGCCTTGACTGCGTTTAATGGCAGCTATACGCAGAATGCAGACAACATTTATGCATTGACCCGAGTAGAAACTGGGAAAGACGATGATGGCTATGTCTACACCTATACCTACAATGCAGACATAGCCCCCAATTTTGAAAGCTATGACATCACATTTGAGGTGAACGACAGCACCAACTATTGGAAAGTGCCAGTGACCTTGTACATTAACAACTACGACGAAACCTAACAGCCAACCATGACACAGCGGCCACAATGAGAGCCTTTCGCTCCCATTGTGGCCGCTGTTTTACCCTATCCCCTTATCCCTCACGCGCATATCTCCCATTTCCTTTGCATACACTCCCTTAGAAAGCGAGATTGGAGTGTTGCCATCGTGAAAGGAAATATGGAAGAGCGAGCCCAACAGCTGGCGCTGTACATCATTGAGCAAAACACCACCGTGCGCCAAGCCGCCAAAGAATTCGGCATCTCAAAATCCACTGTACATAAAGATCTGGTGGAGCGATTGCCCTTATTTAACCGCAGTTTATACTTGCAAGCCAAGGCAGTTCTTGACCAAAACAAAGCCCAACGCCACATTCGAGGTGGCATCGCCACGCGACGCAAATATTGCGACCAAACCCCACCAACCACAGAGTAAGGAGGTATGCCCATGGCACCCTGCACCCATTATCAACCTATGCCACCCCATCACCGTGGCGCCCAGTCACCACCGCCGCCCCCAGCACCAACCCCCACCACTTGTCCAGCAGGAGAACCGCCCATGAACCGCTATCCCCACCCCATCCAGCCCCAGCCATGCCTCCCTTCTGTGGAGACAGCCGACTTGCACTTTTTACGCTGTACCTTGGCCTATCAAAACCAGTTGCTAGCCGATATGAAAGCCTTGTTACAGCTTTTAGTCAAGCAGGGTGAAGAGGAGACAGACGGGTGAGCCACACCATCACCCTAGGGGACGGCACATCAAGGATGCCGCCCCCTACAAAAAAACTTACGCGCCAATAATTACCAGATTTTGTTTCTAAATCGTTACCATTTACCCCTTGTGCTTTGGCCTTTTTCCCCGTATAATAGAACATATATAAAATTGTTCCATATTATACAGAAAAAGGAGTCTCTTACCATGGCAAACCGCACCACTTCCTCCCGTTCTGAGCGTTCTCAGCCACCTCGCAAACGTCGCCGCACCCGTAACAACAAACGGGTGGCCATTTTGCTCGGCGCCATTTTACTCACCATTATTGCCATCATCGCCACGGTGATGTCTCTGTTTATAAAAGCTCCCGAAATTTCCACTGACGATAACGAAACTGCCCAAACCCTCAACCTAAGCGAAGAAGAGCTGGTCGCACTGGCCGAGCAAGAGGCCGCTGACTTGGCCAAAGCAGAAGCCGAAGCCGCCGCACTGGCTGCCCACTTGGAACGCAAAGACAACTTCTACACCATTTTAGTCTCTGGTGTAGACGATGACAATGGCGGCAGTGACACCAATATTTTGGTGGGCATCGACTTTAACGAAGGCACCATTCACGGCGTCAGCATTCCCCGTGACACCAAATGTTACATCGATGGTACCGCCTATAAAATCAACGCCTCCTACAACATCGGCGGTGTGGCGTTGATGGCTGACACCATTAGCGATATGCTGGGCATTCCTGTGGATTTCACTGTAGAAGTCAGCTTAGATGCCTTTGTGGCACTGGTAGACACCATTGGCGCCGTGTATTTCAATGTGCCTGTGGACATGAATTACGATGACCCCTTACAAGACCTGTCCATCCACTTTGAAGCTGGTTATCAATGGCTCACAGGGGAAGATGCTTTGGGCGTAGTGCGCTATCGCTCTGACACCGATGGCACTGGGGGCTACGGCAGTCAAGACATTGGTCGCATGGCCACCCAACAATCCTTTTTAATTGCCATCGCCCAGCAGGCCTTGACTGTGGGCAATTTGGACAAGCTCTCTAGTTATGTCGATATCTTTGAAACCTATGTGGACACCGACTTGACCACAGGCAATCTCATTTGGCTCGGCACCCAGACCATCGGTCTTGGTAGCAGTGCCATCTCCTTTTCCACCCTCTCTGGCGAGTGGACCTCCCCCTATATCTATGCTGATGCCAGCGATGCCCTCACCACTGTCAACACCTATTTGAACCCCTATGTAGAAGATCGTGTTGCCGCTGACTTAAACGTGGCGCAATAACCCTTCCCAAAAGAAATGAGGCTTTCATGAAAAAGTGCATCCTAGCCTGCCTACTGGCCTTCACCCTTGCCACCCCTGCCTTTGCCGCAGTGGCGCGCACCAACGTGTATGACAATCAATTTTCTGATTTAGAGGCCTCCTCCACCTTTTACGACAACGTGGTCGCGCTGTATGAATACGGACTGTCCATTGGCAAGGCTGACGGCTCTTATGATTTAACTGGCTCATTGACCTTAGGGGAAGCCGTGGTGTTCAGCGCCCGTGTCCGCAGTTTGCTCACCGTGGACACCACCGAAGGTGCCATCGATGCCTATCGCCAAGAGGGGCAAGGGCCATACGATGCCTATTATCTATATTTGCAAACAGAGGCCGACTTAGACGCTGACTTTTCCCTCTATGCCTTGGCCACACGGGGTGAAATGGCGCATATTTTGGTACAAGCCATGCCAGCAGAGCAATTCACCGCCATCAACCAAGACGTGGTGACCCAAGGGTACGCACTGGGGCAATACATCACCGATATGGACGCATACACCCCCTATTATAACGACATCCTCACCCTCTATCTCTGGGGTATCAGCGCTGGGTACGATGAAATCGGTTCTTTTAAACCCAGTGACACCATCACCCGTGGTGCCACTGCCGCCTTTGTCACCCGTTTGGTGGACGAAGACTTACGCATCACCTTAGACTGGACGCTGAAGTCCATCAACTCCGCCCAAGGCATCACCTTGGCAGATTTGGTGGAAGCAGGTGTATACATCGCCGCCCCCACTGTGGAAGAAGAAATGGATCAATCTGTCCGCTATATGCTCTCCCAAGGGAGCAACGTGTTAGAGCTGCAATACGACAGTCTTACCCAAGCCCAAGCTTCCACCTATATGCAAATGGCGTTGGGTCTGGTGAAATCTTATTGCGAACAAAGCTACAACGGCGTCTCCGCCACCTACACCGCCAGTGGCTTCTTGTCTTTGACCTTTGGCATCTCCGCCCCTGACAATGGAATGTCCTCAGCCGAAGAGGCCCGTGCCCAAGCCATGGCGGCCGCCATCGTCATTCACGACCAATTGTGGGACGAGGGCACCTTGTACGACGGTATGAGCCAATGGGAAATCGCCTTAGAATACTACCAATGGCTGGCAGCAAACGTAACCTATGACTACAGCGCCGACGACTATTCCAGCTCCCATCTGCCCTACAGCGCTTTGACCCAAGGGTCGGCTGTGTGCGACGGCTACACAGGGGCTTACAATCTATTTTTAAAACTAGAAGGCATTGATTGCTATGCCCTGTCCAATTCCAGCCACATCTGGACAGTGGCCACCTTAGATGGCACGGAGTACCACATTGACGCCACGTGGGGTGACAAAGGAAGCACTGGCAGTATGTCTTATTTCGCCATGAGTGAATCTCAATCTCGCATCTATCACAGTTGGTAAAGGAGACCCTATGAACCACCCTGATATTCCCATGCACATCATCGCCACCATCCACACGGATTTTCCTTCTAAATTCGGCATTCCCCGTCAAAGTGGCTTGGTGCCATCGTTAAAGGCCACCATCGTCTTTGAGCCAGCATACCGCAACGGGGATGCTTTGCGTGGGTTAGAGGATTTTTCTCACCTATGGCTGATTTGGCATTTTTCCAAAGCAGAGCGTGACACATGGTCACCCACTGTCCGTCCACCGCGTTTGGGGGGCAATGCCCGTATGGGTGTCTTTGCCACACGTTCCCCCTTCCGCCCCAACGCCATGGGTTTGTCTTGTGTCAAATTAGAAGCTGTGCGCCACGATGCCACCTTAGGATGGGTCATTGACGTATCAGGGGCTGATTTGATGGACGGCACCCCGATTTTTGACATCAAACCCTATCTACCCTACGCTGATTGCCAAGATGAGGCGGTCGGTGGATTTGCCACCAGTGCCCCCAGTGCGTCCCTCACCGTCACCTTCGCCGATGGCGTCATCGTGCCCGAGAATAACCGCCAAGCCTTGGCGGATGTATTGGCGCAAGATCCACGTCCGCGGTATCAAGACGACCCCACCCGTGTCTATGGGTTCACTTTCGCCCATCTGGAAGTGAAATTCACCGTGGATGGGGATATTTTAACTGTGATTGACATAGCAGATGCTGAATAAGCGTCTGCTATGTTTTTTTCTGCCGCCGCAGGGGCGCCACTGCCGTGGGGCTTTCTTCACTTTCGCCCCTTGTAGGGGCGGTTGGCCTTTGCTCTGTGGAAATTGGTTGCAATTTGCTTCACCCTGTGGGTGTTTTCTTTTGATAAACTTTTCCCACTGCCGTGGGGGGCGCTCGCCGCGCGGGCGTTACTTTGCAAAGATGCAAAGTAACCAAAAATCTTGCACGTGGCGGCTGACCACTTGTGGTCAGCCGTCTCACGTGCTCCCATTTTATACGGATTACAGGTATGAGTGGGTGCGGTGCTATCGGGGCATCTGGCTCACACCCGTTCGGCTTTTCATGTGGGATGCGCGAACCAACGCTGATTGCTGCCGCACATGAATCGTACGGGGACATTGTACCACGCATTTGAGGTGCCTTACATGGTGGACGTCGGTTGGTGCGGTGGCGTTGGGGAGGTGCTGACCTGCGGTCAGCTTGGTTTGTATGCAACGGTATTCCTTGTAGGGGCGACCTGTGGTCGCCCGTCTTACCCACACCCACAATCTAGGCACACCCAAGAAACCGCACCATCTCACAACAACATCGCAACAGGGCGAAGCTCGAAAGAATACTTCGCGTCAAATCAGGCCACTCGGTGCCGTTCAAAAAGCCAAAGCACTCCAGCGATGAACCCCCGTAAAATCCCTTTTTTTCACTCGCTCGCAAGCGCCGTGAAAAAATCGTTTTTTGGTTCTTTTTTCGACAAAAAAAGAATGCCCCACCGACAGGTGACCGCCCCGTAGGGGCAAAATCCAACAATTCAGAGTGAATCGGAAAACGGACGCCCAATGGGCGCCCCTACGACGGGGTGGAGGGGAATGCCCCACCAGCAAGACACCGCCCCGTAGGAGAAAAAAACACCCTTTGTATAAACCTTCCAATTTTAGGACACACTACCTCCACAAACCATTTTAGGAGGTAGTCCCATGGAATTACAAGGCAGTCAAACCGAATTGAACCTACGCACAGCCTTTGCAGGCGAAACCCAAGCACGGAGCAAATACACCTATTTTGCCGCCGCCGCCAAAAAAGACGGCTACAACGCCATTTCTGACCTGTTCACCCTGACAGCCAACAACGAATTGGCTCACGCCAAGCTTTGGTTCAAAGCCTTAGGCGCTTTGAACGACACCCCAGCCAACCTCCAATCCGCCATCAATGGCGAGCATTACGAATGGGCGGAAATGTACGCAGACTTTGCCAAAACCGCCGAAGAAGAAGGATTTTTACACCTTGCCGCCCAGTTCCGCGGCGTGGCGACCATCGAGAAACAGCATGAGCAACACTACCAAAAAGCCCTAGAGAGCATAAAAAACCACACCGTCTTTGAAAAAGACAGTGTGGTGCACTGGAAATGCCTCCACTGTGGGCACATCCACAGCGGCAAATCTGCCCCACTGGTGTGCCCTGTGTGTCAACACCCACAGGCATATTTTGAGGTAGAATGTTGTTGAAGCAGGGTTAAAAAGGAGACGGCAGGGGCTTGCCCTCGCCGATTCCACCATTCGTCATTCACCCGAATGCCCCTTCGCCAAAATCTCCATGGCTTCCACGTAGCCAGCAAACCCTTTGCCTTTCACGGTGGCCACACAGCCTTGGCGGATATACGAAATTTTGCGGAATTCTTCACGGGTGTCGGGGTCGGAAATATGCACCTCCACCGTGGGGATGGACACCGCCTTCACCACGTCCAACAAGGCCACACTGGTGTGGGTGTAGGCACCGGGGTTGATGACAATGCCGTCTATGTTGCCACGGGCTTCTTGGATGGCATCCACCAAAGCGCCTTCGTGATTCGACTGATAAAAAGACACCGTGACCCCCATAGTTTGTGCGTTTTGCCGTATCATTTCGCACAAATCCTCATAGGTTTCGTGTCCGTAAATGGTAGGCTCACGCAAGCCTAATAGGTTTAAATTAGGGCCGTTCAACACCAAAATATTCACAAAAATCCCTCCAAATCATATCTGCTGTTTCCTCTGGGGCGCCGTTGTTATCCACAGTCACATCGCTGGCTTGGGCATACAGCGGTGCCCTTTCTTGCCACATGGCCTCCAAATCTGCGTTGGCAGACAACGGACGCCCGTCACGACTCAGTTTTTCCACATCACGCACCAAATGGTACACCCGACCGTTTTGACGGAGGGCATCGTGGTTGCGCAAATCTTTCACCACGCCACCACCTGTGACAATCACCTGCCCAGAGCCTTGACCAGCTTTCATCGTTTCTACCCGTTCCACGGCGCGAAAACCTGCTTCCCCTTGGGCCGCAAATAGCTCTGGAATGGTGCATCCTGCGCTCTGTTCCACCCCTTGGTCAAGGTCAACAGCGGTGCGCGCAGATAACTGTGCCAGCAAATCGCCTACGGTGGACTTACCCGAACTGGGCATCCCCACCAGCACAATGTTGGTGACCTGATGGCGAATTTGTTTCACCACAGCGTCAATTTTTTCATCGGCAATGGCGCAGTTCATATATAACTCATCCGCCGCCTTGGCCTGTGCCACCAGCATAGGCAGCCCATCCCCATGGGGGATACCCATGGCTTCCGCTTGCAATAAAAGAGCCGTTTTCTGGGGATTATACACCAAATCCAGCACCCCTTCACAGCAAGGGAAGGCGGTCAAATCCACTGGCGACACCCCAGCTTTGGGGTACATCCCCAGAGGCGTGGTGTTGACAATCACCTGTGCGTCAGCGTGGAGATGGAGGTTTTCGTAATTGTTCACCCCACCACGGGACACCACAATCACGCTACTGGCACCAGCGCGCTTCACCACAGTTTGCACCATCAGCGAACTACCGCCAGAGCCTAACACCACCACTTTTTTCCCATCAAACCCTACGCCACCCACTTTTGCCATGTAGGCAAAACCGTAGGCGTCGGTGTTGTAGCCGTGATAGCCGTCGGCGTGGCGCACCATGGTGTTCACTGCCCCGATTTCCACCGCCAAGGGGTCTAGGTACACGCAGTGTTCCATCACCGTTTGCTTATAGGGAATGGTGACGTTGATGCCACTCATGGCAGGGTCTGCAAACAGAGCTGGCAATTCCTCTGGTTCACGCTGTAAAATATGATAATTGGTGCATCCAAAGGCGTTGTGAATGGGGGGCGACCAGCTATGAAGCAAGACACGCCCTAAAATGCCGTACCGTCCCATGTTAAACCTCCCCGTAAGCGCCCAAGAAATGGAAGGATTGACAGGTGCGTTCCAGTTCCTCTAGCATGGGGATGACCCCACGACGGTTCAAATCCGCTTCTACCTCTAAGAAGAACACAAATTCAAAATTCCGCCCTGTGACAGCACAGCTTTCTAGCTTGGTCATGTTGACCCCAACGGCAGAGAATTTCGCCAGAATTTCATACAATGCACCGGGTTTGTTGTCGCAGGCGATGACAAGGCTCATGCGGTTGGCACCGGGGTAAATGGTGGGTTTTTTGGTGATGCAGACAAAACGGGTATAGTTGTTGTCGCTGTCTTGGATGTCGGTGCCAATCACCTCTAAGCCGTACAATGCGGCGCAGGGGTGAGAGGAAATGCAGGCACGGTGGCGACCTCCAGACTCAGCCAATTCCTTGGCGGCCATAGAAGTGTTCCCAGCAGGCACGGCGGTAATTTGGGGGTTTTTCTCCAAGAATTGGGCGCATTGCCCCAGCGCTTGGGGATGCGAATGGATTTCCGTCACGTCTTCTAGCTTCACACCAGCAAGTGCCATCAACTCATGGCGGATGCACAGCCGCGTGGTGCGGATGATGGACACAGGGCGATTTTGCAGCAGGTCATAGACCGCACGGACAGAGCCGTGGGAGCTATTTTCAATGGGCAACACCCCAAACTCACACAGCCCAAACTCCACGGCACTGACCACAGCGTCAAAGGATTTCATATACATAATGGTGCCACGGGGAATCAGCTTGTCGCACGCTTCTTGGGTGTTGGCGCCCTCTAACCCTTGGCAGGCCACCAGCCCTGTTTGGGGGAAGGCAAGGGTGGCATCGGCACGGGCGGTTTCAATAAACTGCCCCACACGGGTGGGTGCGCCAATCAATTCTGCTTGGCGAGAGCGAGAGAGCTCCATCATGGTGGCAAACAGGTGGTAGGCTTCTCGTTCCAAATGACCAGCCTTGGTCATCACATCTGCCAAAATTTCCCGTTCTCTGCCACGGTTTAAAATGGGGATGTTGTTGGCTTTTTTATAGGCCGCCACCTCTTCGCACAGCCCCATTCGTTTTAAAAACAGGTCTAGCAATTGGTCGTCTAAGGTGTCTAATGCCTTGCGAATATCAGATAATTCCATGGTTGTCCTCCAATAGCATATCTAGTACCACCAGTGCCACCACCGCTTCTACCACTGGCACAGCACGGTGGACAATGCAGGGGTCATGTCGTCCCACGATGGACAGTGTGGTGGGGGTCATGGTGGATAAATCAACGGTTTGTTGTTCCTTTGCGATGGATGGTGTGGGCTTAAATGCCAACTGTAACGTCAGTGGCATGGCGGTGGTGATGCCCCCTAAAATACCGCCAGCGTGGTTGGTGGTGGTGACCACCGTATCATTTTCAATGGTGAAGGGGTCGTTATTTTCAGACCCACGCATGGTGGCAACGTCGAACCCAGCCCCAAAGGACACGCCTTTGACAGCAGGGATGCCAAACAGCGCCGTAGACAGTCGCCCTTCCATACCCCCAAACATCGGCTCACCCAGTCCAGCAGGCAGACCAATGACGGCGCATTCTACAAGGCCACCCACGCTGTCATCCTCGCTGGCGGCCGCCACAATGGCGGCTTGCATGGCTTGGCCTTGTCCGTCGTCTAAAACAGGAAAATCCTTCTCCCCCACCGATGTCAATAACTCGGCTGTGGGGCGAAGGGGGAATGGTGTATCTTTGGCTGTGGCAATTTGCAAAATATGGGCGCCCACGTAAATCCCACGACGCTCCAGCAGTTGCAAGGCAATGCCACCAGCAATACACAGTGGGGCTGTCAATCTACCAGAGAAATGACCGCCGCCGCGCATATCGGCCTCACCGCCCCACTTGCACCATGCGGTGTAATCCGCATGACCAGGGCGGGGAATATGCAAGGTTTTACCGTAATCGCGAGAGCGTTGGTCTTTGTTTTCAATGACGGCGCACAGTGGCGCGCCACAGGTTTTCCCCTGCTCTATGCCAGATAAAATAGAGGGAAAATCCGATTCTTGCCGTGGGGTAGATAGGGGGGATGTACCCGGTTTACGGCGGCAGAGGAAGGTGTACAGGGCATCTAAATCCACTGCTTCCCCTGCTGGCAAGCCATCTACGGTGACCCCAATGGCGGTGCCATGGGATTGACCGAACACGCTGACGTGTAACTGATTTCCGATGTAGGATGCCATGGTCAATCCTCCAATCCTTGGGCGAATAACATCGCCAACTCTGTAATGGGTAGCTTATGGAGACGGCAATCTCCCAAGCCATGGGGAAGCACCACGGTGATGGTGTCTCCTGCTCGTTTTTTATCATGCAAGGCGGCTTCCGCCAGCTGTTCTGGGTCAAAATGGGTGGTGATAGGCAAACCAGATTTTGCAATGGCTTCCACAACCATGTTGGCAATGTGCACGTCTAGCACCCCACGCTTCACGGCGGCGCGCGCCATCATAGCGGTGCCAATGGCCACGGCATGACCGTGCAAAATGCCAAAATTGCTACACAGCTCAATGGCATGGGCAGGGGTGTGACCTAGATTCAGAAGCTTGCGCTCCCCCATCTCACGCTCATCACGCTCTACCACGCCACCTTTGTATGCCACGCATTCCGCCAGCATTTGCGCCAATCCTTCTGGGGTGGGCAACCCTTGGGATACCGTCTCAAATAGACTTCCCCCTACCAAAACCCCTGTTTTAAGCCCTTCGGCAAAACCATCCGCCAAAATGTCACGGGGCAGGGATTGCAAGCATTCTGTGTCACAAATCACTGCGGTGGGCTGTAAAAATAGACCTGCCAAATTTTTCCCAGCAGACAGGTCAATGGCAGTTTTGCCACCTACAGAGGAATCGATGGCGCTGAGGGCGGTGGTGGGCATTTGCACATAGCGAATGCCACGCAAAAAGCACCCTGCGGCAAAGCCAGCCATATCCCCCACCACGCCGCCGCCCAAGGCGATGACGCAATCGTTGCGAGAGAGTTGCTCTGTGGCTAAAAACTCTAAGATTTGGGTCAAGGTGGTCATATTTTTATGGGCTTCCCCAGCTGGGAAGGTCATGGCGCAGACTTGAAAACCAGCCGTTTCCAAGCTCTGGCGCACTCCACTTAAATACAGCGGTGCCACGGTGGTATCAGTGATGATGGCCACGCGACAATCCCCCAACAAAGGACGCAAAATCTCGCCACATTGGTGGCGCACCCCAGACCCGATGGTCACATCATAAGAAGTGGGTGGCACGTTGACAGTAATGGTATGTGTCATAAAAAGAAATCCTTTCTAATGGACATTGGTGGATATGGGAAAACGGCGGGGGCAAGCCCCCGCCCTACGGTAGACTCTGTGTAGGGCGGGGGGTGAGCCTGCCCCTTTGGGTATGCCCCCGCCGTCCCCCCATTACATTTTAATTCCCACCGGCGGTGGCTTTGAGCTCTCTGCCTTCTTTTAAGAGGGCTTCCATGGCAGGGGCATCTTTGTCTTTCAATGCTACCAGATATTGTTGCAAATGTCCAATGTAAAGTTCCAATTCTTCGGTTAAAAAGTCATTGTCTGCCATAAACAGCTCTGTCCACATTTTCTCGTCTAGCCGTGCCACACGGGTCATATCACGGAAACTACCAGCGGAGAAACCGCGGCGTTGTTGAGCTTCTGGAGATTTTACATACGCACTGGACGCAATGTGCGCCAGCTGAGAGGTGTAGGAGATGATGCGGTCGTGTTCTTCGGGGGTGGAGAAGGTGAGGTTGGCAAAGCCAAGGTCTAAAAACAGGGCTTTGAGCGTCTCAAGCACGGTCACACCGGTGTGTTCGTTGGGGGTGACAATCATGGATGCACCCACGTACAAATCTTCTTTGGCGGCGGTGAAGCCAGAGCGTTCTAGCCCAGCCATGGGGTGACCGCCCACGTAAATAAAGCCATTTTCTTGGGCGATGGGGTTCAAGGCTTCCACCATCAACCGCTTCACACCACACAAGTCCACCACGATGGCACCCTTGGCGATGATGGCGGCATTGGATTTGACCCATTCAATGGTGGCGTGGGGGAAAATGGACAACAGCACCACGTCGCATTGGGGCAGGGTGTCTGGATTCAATTCCCCATCGATGGCACCAGAAATCCGTGCCATGGTCATGGTTTCAGCGTTGATGTCGCACCCAAAAACCGTGTGGCTGGTGCGATTTTTAATGGCTTTCGCCATGGAGCCACCAATGAGCCCCAGACCTACAATGCCGATTGTCATGGTATCAATCCTCCACTTGCTTCATCAGGCCGTGCAAGCTGAACAGCTTTTTGGCCAGTTTGTCGAATACGTCAGGTTTAAGAGATTGAGGGCCGTCGCACAGGGCGCAGGCAGGATTGTTATGGACTTCGATGATCAAACCATCAGCCCCTGTGGCCACTGCGCCACAAGACAGGGGGTCAACCAAGGCAGATTTGCCAGTGGCATGGCTGGGATCGATGACGATGGGCAGATGGGTCAAGGTTTTCAGCACAGGAATGGCTGCCAAGTCCAAGGTGTTACGGGTGTAAGTTTCAAAGGTGCGGATGCCACGTTCGCAGAGGATGACTTGGTCGTTACCGCCAGCCATCACGTATTCTGCGCTCATGAGCCATTCTTCGTAGGTGGCGCACAGGCCGCGCTTAATCATCACTGGCTTACGCAGGGTACCCAGTTCACGGAGCAGGTTGAAGTTTTGCATATTGCGAGCGCCCACTTGAATCACGTCCACGTCTTCAAACAAGGGGATTTGGCTGATGTCCATCAATTCGCTGACGATGGGCAAACCAGTTTCTTGGCGTGCCAGTTTCAGCAGTTCCAAGCCGTCAGCCCCCATGCCTTGGAAGGCGTAGGGAGAGGTACGGGGTTTGAAGGCACCGCCACGGAGCATGGTGGCACCGCTGGCCTTCACGGCTTTTGCCACTTCGATGATTTGTTCTTCAGACTCTACAGAGCAAGGGCCAGCCATCAAGCTCAACGTGCCGCCACCGATTTGGGTGTTGCCCACTTTGACGATGGTATCTTCGGGGTGGAATTTGCGGTTGGCATTTTTGTATGGTTCTTGCACACGCTTCACATCGTCTACGATGTCCAGTGCGGCAATCAGGTCGATGTCTAGCTTGGCGGTGTCCCCCACCAGACCGAGAATGGTTTGGTTGGCACCGGTGATAGAGTGGACGATGACGCCTTTTTCTTGCAACCAAGAGATGAGGGTTTCTAATTGGGCTTTGTTAGGGCTGTTCTTTAAAATAACAATCATGGGGGATTCCTCCTAAAATAAATCAAATAATGGAAATTGGGCAGTAAAAAAACCTGTAGCCGTTGGCTACAGGTTGTGAGCTTCTTGTTTTTAGAGTCCCTATCAGGTCTCAAGCACACACACATTTTGCCAAACCAGAATAAACCTTACCCATAAAGTAATAGGTAAAGCTAAAATAACGGTATGCAAAAATGTTGGCGCAAATAGTCATGATGGGTGCTCCTTCCTTCAAGGTTATACTAAGCATAGCACTTTGCAGTGTAAAAGTATATAGCAGTTCCGCATAAACAAAATGTTAATTTAAGGTAAATTATTGTGCAAAACTAACAGGTTTTGGTTGTATGACAGTGGGTAGTTTGCCATTTGGCAGGCAGGCGGTCATCACCAGCATGGCGCTTTTGATGATATAGTCCATGTCACGGGTCACGGTGGAGGCCTCTGCCATGTATTGGTAATGGAGTTTCGCCACAGCCTCAATGGCGCCTTCAATTCGCCCACAGGGCACAGGGGGGTGGTCTTGCACATAGATTTTGAACCGTGCGCGGAACTTCACCTCGTACATCCGATGCCCTACAGGGCCATGGGGATAATGCTCGTTGTGGGGGTAGATAAACGCATCGCCCAAATAGTGGGTGATTTTACCCAGTGTATAATAATCCCACACGGTCCAATGGGTGCGTTTTTGGAGCCGCGAAATGGCACGGAATACCCACCGCCGTGCGTTGACATAGTTGTGCCCATGGAGAAAGTGATAGTCGATGGAACCTTTAAAATAGCTCAAGGGGTTACAATCAGGCGCGATGGAACCGTAGACAAACGCCCATTCATGGCGACGCGCGCCCAATCCACCGCTGGCACTGAGCAGTGCCTTCGAGAGCTGGATATGGTTCTTTTTTACCATGATACAAGTCCTCCCTTTTGCGAAAATCTCAATCTAGTGAGCAGTATAACACTGCACCGCCACAATTACAAGGTGTAATTTGTTGGAAATTCCACAAGTTTCCCCCATTTCCTTTGGCAATCCTAGCAGAAATGTCCTTGACTTTTTTAACAACTATATTGTATGATTAAGTCAATGTGTTTTTTATAAAGAAAGTAGAGGATTTTCCTTGTGAACCTACTCATTCAGCTTGCCCTTGTCTGTGGCATTTGTCTAGGGTGCGAAGCCGTGGTGGCCATTTTGCCCTTTGCCTTTCCTGCCAGTGTGCTGGCCCTTTTGGTGGTGTTTTTACTGTTGCTGACCAAGGCTTTGAAGTTAGAACAGATTGACACCCTATCCCATTTTCTCCTTCAGCACATCCCCCTATTATTTATCCCCGTCACCAGCAGTATTATCAACTATTGGTCTGTGATTTCTGACATTTTTGTGCCTTTCTTTGCCATCTGTCTTGTCACCATGGTCATCACCTACGGTGCCACTGCCTTTTCCGTGCGCCTAACCATACGCTGGATGACTAGGAGGGAGAAAAAATGATGAACGCTGTTGCCCAATCTCCCTTCTTTGGCATGACCTTAACCATTTTCGCCTATTGGTTGGGGGTAAAAATCCAATCCAAAACCAAGTCTCCCCTGTGTAATTCCATGATCATCGCCGTGGCCTTTGTGGTGGCCTTTCTCAACCTCTCTGGCATCACCTACGATCAATATTACGTGGGCGCCTCCATATACCAAACCTTTTTGGTGATTGCCACCGCCTGTTTGGGGGTTAGCATTTACCGTCAGCTGGATCTGTTGAAAAAGAACCTGTTGCCCGTCATTGTAGGGTGCGTAGTCGGGTCGGTAACATCCATTGCCAGCGTGCTGTTTTTCTGCAAACTACTGGCCTATGAACCCATCATCACCTTGTCTATGCTACCCAAATCAGTGACCACCGCCATTGCCACCGCCATCTCTGACGACCAAGGCGCCATCACCTCTATCACCGTGGCGGCTGTGGCCATCTCTGGGGTGGGCGGCAACCTATTTGCCCCTTACCTCAGCAAACTCTTCCGTGTGAAAAACCCCTTGGAAGAAGGCCTTGCCATTGGTGCTTGCAGCCATGCTTTGGGCACCGCAAAAGCCATTCAACTTGGGGAAACCCAAGGCGCTATGAGCGGTTTGGCCATGGGGCTGTGCGGCGTCATCACCGCCATTTTCGCACTGGCCTTCCCCTATATTGTCTAACAACCCATGGTATCAACAAAAAACAGCACCCCACATTTGCAAACACTGCAATGTGGGGTGCTGTTCCTTATTTTTTCAAGGGTATGGTGCATATAAATCGGGTGGAGGTTTCGTCGCTTTCCGCTTTCAGCGTGGCTTTGTGCTCTTTGGCGATGGAATCGGCAATGGACAATCCCAATCCGAAACCAACTTGGCTGCCACGTGACTGGTCAGCACGGTAAAACCGCTCAAACAAGTGCTTGAGCTGGGCAGGTGGAATCTCATTGCCTTGGTTTGCCACCACCAGCTTTGCCACCTTTTCTGTCTTACTTAACGTAACCACAATGGGACAACCCACCGCTCCATATTTTATGGCATTGTCTAGTAAAATAGACACCATCTGGCGGAGTTTCCCCCCATCGCCCATCACTTCCACATCTGGGGCAATGGTTTCATCAATGGGCTTGCCAGCTTCAAAGGCCACTGGCTCAAAACTGAGCACACTGTCAGTGACCACCTCCCACAGTGCCACTTGGCTCATGGCAACCGTACGCATTTGGTCGGTGCGTGCCAAGGTGAGCATTTGCTCCACCAAGGATTTCATTCGCTGCGACTCATAGTGGATGTGCTCCACCCACCGCGGCGCAGGGTCTGGCAGGTCTAAGGTATCCAACAATTGGGCATTGGAGAGAATGACCGTCAACGGTGTTTTCAGCTCATGGGACGCATCTGCCAAAAATTGACGTTGCTGTTGCCACGCACGCTCTACAGGGCGCACCACCCAGCTGCTGAGCCAGCACGACAGCGCCAGCAGTCCCAAGAGCGCCACGATGCCCCCTTGAAGCACCGTCACCGTGGTGGTGTCTAGGGCGGCTTGCAAGGTTGACACATCCACAAAGGCAATCTGCTCCACAAAGCCAGTGTTTTCCTTTAAATACCGCAAATTATAGTCTGGCAAGGTGCCATTTGTCTCCTCTTGCGCCAAACATTGGCTAACAATTTCCGTCAACACAGGGGTGTTTTCCAAATCATCATAGGTACCCCCTGTCACATAGGCCGTATACCCGTCTCCACTGCTAAATAAAGACACGGTGAAATAAGGCAATTGCACCGAGCCATCTTGCACAGAAAAGGTTGTGGCCGTGGACGGTTGGTGCAACACACGCTCTAGCACCGCTTGCCCTGTGACCTCCATAGCCGTTTGTACCGTCACACGGAAAAAGCAAAACACACCCAACAGCACCAAGGTCACCAGCGTCATAGACACGACCACAAATTTCAGTCGTAACCGTACAATCATGCGCCTTCACCTGCCCCCATTTCCACGCAGTAGCCCACACGGCGAATGGTGCGGATGGTGACCTGTGAGCGCAAGCGCTGTAATTTTTTCCGCAAAAAGGAGATATACACCTCCACATTGTTGTCCTCTGCGTCTGACTCATAACCCCAGACCTTTAACAGCAAAGTCTCTTTGGTAATCACTTGACGTTGGTTGCGCAAAAGCAATTCCATCAAGTCATATTCCTTACGGGAAAGCTGTACTGACTGACCGCCACAGCGCAACGAAAACATCCCTTGGTCTAAACACAAATCCCCAAAGGTAATGGCCTCTGGGTCTTGCAACTGGGGCTGGCGACGGATTAAGGCCCGCAAACAGGCCAACAGTTCTTTGGGCTCAAAGGGTTTGGTCAAATAATAATCTGCCCCAGCGTCCAATCCAGCCACACGGTCAGACAAATCACTACGGGCGGTGAGCATCAAAACGGGGGTGGCGTTGCCTTCTTTGCGCAGGTTTTTTAACACACCAACACCGTCCATTTTTGGCAACATCCCGTCCAAAATCACCAAATCGTAAATACCGCTCAAGGCATTGTCCAGCCCTGTTTCCCCGTCGTGGCACAGGTCAACTGTGTAGCCGTTGATGTGAAGCAAATCGCCTAAGGTGGCCGCCAAGCGCACCTCGTCTTCTACAATTAAAATCCGCATGACAACCCTCCTTTAATTCTGTAGTTTTATTGAGAATCTGCTGTTGAGGCTATGGTGCTCAGCCCTTGTGCCAACTCTAAAAGCACCGTGATAGAAGCCTCTTCCACCAGGTAAATGGTGGTGTCCTCTCCCACGCAGGTATAGCGATACGTGGTGTCGTTGGCCTGTTCCCCAAAGGAAAAGGTGAAGGTCTCCAAATTGTCCAAATCTTCTCCGTAGGACAAGGTTATGCTGGCCACAGGCGAATCAAACCCACAAATGGTCAGCGCCTCTTGAGAGGGTCGATAGCTAAAGCACCGTTCCAGCGTCAAGCCAACGGCTGTGTCTAACAAGGTGGGGTAATTCTCAAGCATAACACCGTCTGCCGTTGTCCAAGCAATGGTGCCATCGGTGAGGCAGACAGGATAGAGCGCCGTGACCACTTCTTGGTCATCCACGGTGGTAGTCACCACCAAGCGGTGCAAGGTTTCGCTGGTGATTTCAGGGAGCGCAGGCAGTACCATCATGTCATAAATGGGAATGCTCAGCACATCCATCCAGCTATTTTCATATACCAAAGCCTTTTCCACATCGCCATCTTTGATCATATAATTGGTGGTACCGTCGGCACTCGCATCGCCAAAGAGCAATTCTAAGGTGGTGCCATCTTGTCGCATAGCGGTCAATGAGCCCCATGGTTCTTCCAAGCCATAGTCAGCCATGAGCACATCGTCACTAAAGGGAATGGAGCGCAAATAACTCAGCTCTTCCAAATCTTGCGCCAGCTGGGCAATCCCTTGTTCATCCAACGGAAAACTCACATCGTCTTGCCAAATCCAGCGCCCTTCTTCGTTTAACGCAAAATGCAGGCCAATGCTGCCCACTGTATAGGTGATGTCATGATAAGGGGTGGTATCTAGCACCGCTTGCACCTCTGGTGCTGGCCCGTCATCCTCTTCTACAATCACCACAGGGGTGGATGTGTCCAAAGACAAGGTATAAACCAAACCTGCTAAAACCAGTAGCACTGCCACAATGGGCATCCGTTTGCGTAATTGACTCATAGGGTTCTCCTCTATCTATGGTTGTGTATAATTTTATACAGTATACCATAAATGAAGCTGAAATTGCAAATCCATCAAAATTTTTCCATGTTCACATTTTGTTTATAGGTTTTCAAGGTTGATTTTAAGATTTTGTTCTATACTAATCCCATAGGCAATGAAAATTACCTAGTTCTCCTTTCTCTTTTTCTTTTTTTCTTTTTTCTTTTAAGCTAAGAGGCTCACCCATACGGGTGAGCCTCTTAGCGTTTATTGTGGGGGTTTCTTGGTTAGCAAAACGCCAGCACAGATAGCAGTGATGGGTGCCACACTGACAAGTCCAAAACTGCCCACCACCGTGTCTAGGATTTCGCTAGACACATATTTATAGTTGAGCAAATTATCGATGGGGGTACCTTGCGCCATAAACACCATAAGCAGGGACAAATAGCCCCCAGAATAGGCCAACAGCAACGTGGTGGTCATGGTGCCCATGGCGGCACGGCCAACATTCATGCCGCTTTTGATGGCTTCCAGAGCCGTGATATCAGGCTTTTTATCCACCACTTCGTTGACGGCAGAGGTGATGTCCACCGCCAAGTCCATGACAGCCCCAGAGGAGCCGATGAAAATGCTGGCGATAAACAGGGATTTTAAGTCCAAATTGGGGTATCCGTTATAGAGTAGCGCCGCAGAACCATCTAAAATAGAGCCATTCATATGGAACAAATCGGTGAACATCAGCGCCATGACCATGGTGACAAAGGTACCAATCAGTGAGCCAGAAATGGCGGACAGCGCCATTTTATCATACCCAAACACCAACGAAATAATCACCACTGTCAACACCGCCGTGATGACAAAGCCGATGACAATGGGGTTGATTCCGTTTAAACAATTGGGAATCAGCACCTTCCAAATCATCAAAATGGTGATGACAAAGCTTAAAATGGCACGGACACCTGTTTTCCCTGCCACCAAGATTAAAAAAGCGAAAAACAGCACAATGAGCACCGTTTCCACATCCAAACGGTAGTGATCCACCATGGAAATCATGGTGACTTCCTCTCCGTTGTGGCTCACCAGCACATAGGCCTCATCTCCAACGGCAAAGATTTTGTCGGTCTCCACGCTACCGCTGAGCATATTGTACGCAGTCATCACCGTGCCTGCATAGGCGCCGTTTTGCAGTTCCACCAGACAGGTTTGGTCACCAGTGGAGACAATGCCAATGGTGGTGATATTGTCGTTATACACCTCCAACACCTCTGCACGGCACCGCTCACGGCCTTCATAAATCACCGCATCTTCATAGCCTGTGGGCATGGCGATTAAAATCAGCAACAAGATGGCGCTGACGATGACGGCGGCGTTTCGTTTGAAAAATTCTTTCATGGATTGATTCCTTTTTTATTTGATGGATTGCCCTCTGGGCACGATGGTTCCCTCATAGGGACGACCTGTACCCAAGAGGGCAGGCTCGGTCGTCCCCATGGGGTGCGTTATTATAAATCACAATTTTCCACTCCCGTGGGGGCTGCTGCCGCAGGGGCTTTCTTTTTCCCACTCCCCTTGTAGGGGCGGCTATTAGCCGCCCGTGGAAATCAATTGCAATTTGCTTCACCCTGTAGGATTTCTTTGTTTGATAGACTTTTCCCACTCCGTGGGGGCTGCTGCCGCAGGGGCTTTCTTTTTCCCACTCCCGTGGGGCGCTTGCCAGCGGGGCTTTCTTTTGTAGAGATACAAAAGAAGCAAAAAATCTTGCACGTGGCAGATGACCACGCGTGGTCATCTGTCTCACGTGCTCCCATTGTATACGGATGGTGGGTATGAGTGGGTGCGGTGCTATTGGGTGGGTGCTTCACACCCATTCGGCTTATCGTGTGGAATGCGCGAACCAACGCTGATTGCTGCCGCACGCAACTCGTACGATGACATAGGAACACGCGTGTGAGGTGCCTAAGATTGTGGACGTCGATGGGTGCGGTGGCGTTGGGGAGGCGCTGACCTGCGGTCAGCTTGATGTTGGGTGGTGCTGGCACCCTTGTAGGGGCGACCTGTGGTCGCCCGTCTTACCCAACGCCACCAATCTATACCCCACATACATCCTAGGCACCCCAAAAAAACCGCACCCTTTCCACCGCATCTCCTCAACAGGGCGAAGCCCGACAGAATACTTTGCGTCAAATCAGGCCACTCGGTGCCGTTCAAAAAACCAAAGCACCCCAGCGATGAACCCCCGTAAAAATTCCCTTTTTTCACTCGACCGCAGTCGTCGTGAAAAAATCGTTTTTTGATTCTTTTTGTCGATACAAAAAGAATGCCCCACCGGCAGGTGACCCGTCCGGTAGGACGCCCCTGCGGCAGGTGACCCGTCCGGTAGGACGCCCCTGCGGCAGCAGACCGCCCCGTAGGGACAAAAACAACAATTCAGAGTGAATCGGAAAACGGACGCCCAATGGGCGCCCCTACGATGGGGTGGGGGAACGCCCCACCGGCAGGTGACCGCCCCGTAGGGGCAAAAAAACAATTCAGAGTGAATCAGAAAACGGACGCCCAATGGGCGCCCCGAAGGGGCGAAAACAAACAAAACAGCGTTGGGGAGGGGCATAGCCCCTCCCGTTTCGCCACTATGGTTTCGCTTATAGAAAAGGGCTTAGTTCAAACCCATGATTTGTGCCACGTTGTTGTAAATATCGGTGTTGTCATAGAAGCCGTTGAACAGCTCAGAGCCAACGCCTTGGGCATAGGTGCCAACGGTGACACCAGTGTGGGAGGTGGAGGTGAAGTCCACACCAGATTTGTTGTTCATCAAGGTCATGACGGTGATGGCCACAGGCTTGTAACCGCCGTACAGTTCGGTGGACAGTTCAGCGTCCAGTTCCAGACCTTCAAATTGCACGTCGTATGCGGTTTGCAGTTTGGCAATTTCGTAGTCAGTCAAGCTCAGAGCCTCACCAGCATCGGTGGTCAGACCGCAGAAGGCTTCGATATCAGCGAGGACAGTTTCAAAGGAAGCGCCTGCTTCAATGTCAGCGGTGATGGTGGCGTTGATGGTGTCATAAGAACCAGTTTGGCTAGACAGTTGCGCCAAGAAGGTGTCGTACCAAGTGGACACATAGCCCACGGTCATGCCACCAGTTTCGTGGTCGCCAGTGACGATGATCAAAGTTTCGTCGGGATGTTGGTTATAGAAGGCCACAGCTTCGTCGATGGCATTGGAGAAGGCGATGGTTTCGCCGATGGCAGAGTAAGCGTCGTTGGCATGGCAAGCCCAGTCGATTTTGCCAGCTTCCACCATCATGAAGAAGCCATTGTCGTTGTCCAGCACTTCAATGCCCTTGGACACATAATCAGACAATGCCCACATATCCTCTTCACGTTCAAATTCGTAAGGCAGAGCGCCACCATTGGTGTCTTCGCCAGTGATAATCACCTTGCCGTCAGCGGCGGTAATTTTTTCAGCGGCAGCTTGGTCAGCGTTGACCACGGTGTAGCCAGCTTGTTCAGCCAAGGTGTAGATGGAGGTTGCAGTGCCGCTGTTGTCAGGTTTGTTGATGGCACCGCCTGCGAAATATTCAAAGCCAGAGTCAATCAAATCCAAGCCGATGTCGTAGTAGTTATCACGGCTCCAGTCATGGGCATAGAAGGCGGCAGGGGTGGCATGGTTGATGGTGACGGATGACACGATGCCCACCTTCATGCCCATGTCGTGCATTTGCTCTGCCATGGTGGCGTACTCGGTGACCAAATCTTCTGCCACAGAAATAGCGCCAGAGTGGGTCTTGTTGCCAGTGGCGATGGAAGAAGCGGTGGATGCAGAGTCAGGACAGAAGGAAGTGGAGTCATAAGTGGTGGTGATACCAGTGGACTCAAAGCCCATATAAGTCAGCTGAGGGGTGGAGGTCAAGATGGCGGACAGGTCGCGGTCGGCAGAGACTTCAATGTCATCTTGTGCCAGAGGTGCCACAGCATCTTGGCTCATGGCATCCAAATAGTAGTTGGTCAGCTGGGTTTGCACATGGCTCAGACCATCGCCGATGAACACGAACACATACTTAGGTGCTTCTTGGTTGCCGATTTCCACGGAGTTGGTATCGCTGTTGTAAGACACGGTTTCGCCCAGAGCTTCAGCGGCGCCACGGATGGGCACATAGGTGGTGCCGTCCACGATGAAGGGTTCCACCACGTTGCCATTGACGTCGGTGAGGGTGGTTTCTTGACCACCCACCATCACTTTGATGTTGTTATACAGTGCGTTGATAGAGTTGGTGCCGCTGGCTGCCAAGGCGCTACCAGTCAAGGTGGCAACAGCCAAAAGACATGCTAAAATACGCTTGAAATTTTGAGTTTTCACAGTTTTATTCCCCTTATTTTCATTTCTTTTGCTTTCTTTAATATGGACAAGACCGACTGTCTTATCCGCTTATTAGCATAACAAAAAGAACCCAGTGCCGCTATCAGCACTGGGTTAAACATGGTTAGATATTTGTAAAAAAAGTTGAACAAATGTAAAAAAATGTAGGGAATGGTCTTGCCCATTCCGCTCCCCTTGGCATGATTTTACCTGGATGCGGAACGGTCAAGACCGTTCCCTACGTCTATATCAGATTTTACAATGAGGCTTTTGGAGTTTTGTAAAACTCAATCTTCCAATTCCGCTTCCGCCATGGCCACCAATTCAGCCAGCGTCCAGCCTTCCACGCTCAAATCTGCTTCGATGACAGGGTCAAGGGGCACAGCCAAATACATATTGTTGCCGTATGTATAGGCGCCTGCGGTGATGCCGATGGCATCGCCATATTGGTTGATGAGCGCACCGCCACTGCTGCCTTGGGAAATGGTGGCGGTGTTTACGATGCAATCCAAAGCATACCCAGCGGCCTCCCCTGCAATATTGGAGATTTCGCCAGAAGTAATGGCCACGCCCAAGCCCAAGGGGTTGGACAAGCTGTAGCACACATCGCCAGCATACACGCTGTCACTGGGCAAAATATCGAAATAGGCGAACAAGCTGTCGTCGGTGGGCTTGGACATTTGCACCACAGCAAAGTCAATGTCGGCATCGTAAGCCAGCACACGCTCCACTTCCACCGTTTCCCCAGTGGACAAAGTGCCTACCACGTAAAGTGCATCTTCAATGGAATGATGATTGGTGACAGCTAAGCCATCTTCAGAAATAAAGAAAGCGGTGGCATTGGCATCGGGCTCTTCTTTGCCATAAGATTTTTCCGTGTAATAGCAATCCAAAGAGAACACAGCAGCTTGGTATTGGTCACTGATTTCTCGGGCGGTATACTCTGTGGTGTTCAGCCCCAGTGCATTGACCACATAGGTTTCCACTGCGCCAGTGGACAACAGACGGTCGAGAATGGTTTCCTCGCTATCGCGGTAGGTCACCGTTAAAATATCCAGAGAAATATTGCACAAATCCCCCATGGTCAACCCATCTGCAGGCACCACATCGTCACGCAAAATCCCCAGACGTTGGGCAAACAGGGCGGCAGTTTCAATGGAGAAATCGCCTTGGCTGTCATCATAACCCAGCATCCGCAAAATCATGGCACAGTAGGCATTGGCGGTGAGGCCTTGGTAGCTCCCAAAGGTGGTGGCGCTGACGCCATTGACCCAATTTTGCCCATAGGCATAGTTTACGCTAGACTCCGCCCCCGCAGGCACATCGGTAAAGCCAGCACTTTTGCCATAGCTTTGAGCCGTGGTTTCTGCACCAGCCAAGCGCACCAACATGGTGACACCAGTCAAGCGAGAGGGTGTGCTAGAGAGGTCATAGCTACTGGCAGAGCCATCTAAAAGCCCCAGCGTATATAAGGTGTCAGCGCTGATTGCCATAGGGTCTGGGGTGGTGGCCATGACTGACACAGACAAGCTTAACAGCAAGGCACAGGTACAAAAAATAGCAAGTAATTTACGTTTCATAATGGGATTCTCCTATCGCCAAGGGATAAATTTCCAAAATACTCGGATACTTGAGTATAGCACACTCATGTGTTGAATTCAAGGTGTAACGCCGTTGCATTTTTAGGAAAATTTTGTTATACTATTTTTCAAACCCCTCGCAAGAGGGGCTGGGCGTGAGCCCAGAGGGGCGGAACGCCCTTTGAAAAAGTCGTCACGCTTTTTCCATGCCCAACGGGCACCCCAGCGAAGGCTGGGGTTATGGCGAAGCCATGTGGAAAAACGTATACTATTTTTCAAATCTCCCTTTAAGGAGGCACACCATGGCTACAAAATTGGCAGAAAACCTCTATCATTTGGATATCCCCTTGGTGGGCAGTCCATTGAAAAATTTAAATAGCTATCTCATTGTGGGTCCACAGAGTTTGCTCATTGACACGGGCTTTCGCCAAGAAGGCTGTCTTGTGGCCTTGCAAGCAGAGCTTGACAGTTTGGGCATCAACCGCGACAGGCTAGATGTATTTGCCACCCATCTCCACAGTGACCATTTGGGACTAGCGCCCCAGATTGTGGGCACAGCGGGGAATATTTTCATCAGCCAACGAGACTTAGATTATCTTGCCATTTATGGCACCACCCAAGGCTGGCGAGAGATGGCGAAGCTAGATGTAATCTCTGGCTTCACCCAAGAAGAAGTAGACTATCTCTGGGAGGAAAATCCTGCCAAATCCTCTTCCCCTCTGCCTTACGACCACTATATCGCCGTCACAGAAGGGCATCCATTCCACTATGGTGGTTACACCTTGACGTGCATCGAAACCCCCGGTCACACACCGGGACATATGTGCCTATACGACCAAGAAAACCGCCGTATTTTTACTGGCGACCATGTGCTCTTTCACATCACGCCAAATATTTGCCGCTGGCCTGGGGTCGCGGATTCTCTGGGTGACTATCTCCATAGCTTGGCCAAGGTTTCTTTATTAGATGTAGACCAAATGCACACAGGCCACCGCCATGATCGTGGGGATTATCAAACTCGGATTGCCCAGCTCCAAGCCCATCATCAAGCCCGTTTAGCTGACACCTTACAGGCTGTGGTTGCCCATCCCCATTGCAATGCCTATATGCTGGCTGGCCATTTGCGCTGGAGTATTCGCGCTAAAAATTGGGAGGAATTCCCCTTGACCCAAAAGTTTTTCGCTGTAGGCGAAACCTTAGCCCATTTGGATTACCTCCGCCGCCGCGGACAGGTGCAAGTGGTATTTGATGGTGTCCATGATATATGGGATGTGGTATAGGGTCTTGCCAGACAGGCTTTTTCCACCGCCGTGGGGGACGCTCGCCGCGTGGGCTTTCTTTTCCCCACTCCCCTGTAGGGGCGCGCTATTAGCCGCCCGTGGAAATCAATTGCAATTTGCTTCACCCTGTGGGATTTCTTTTTTGATAGACTTTTCCCACTCCGTGGGGGCGCTTGCCAGCGGGGCTTTCTTTTGTAGCGATAAAAAAGAAACAAAAAATCTTGCACGTGGCGGCTGACCACTTGCGGTCAGCCGTCTCACGTGCTCCCATTTTATACGGATGGTGGGTATGAGTGGGTGCGGTGCTATTGGGTGGGTGCTTCACACCCATTCGGCTTATCGTGTGGAATGCGCGAACCAACGCTGATTGCTGCCGCACGCAACTCGTGCGATGACATAGTACCACGCGTGTGAGGTGCCTAAGATTGTGGACGTCGATGGGTGCGGTGGCGTTGGGGAGGCGCTGACCTGCGGTCAGCTTGATGTTGGGTGGTGCTGGCACCCTTGTAGGGGCGACCTGTGGTCGCCCGTCTTACCCAACGCCACCAATCTATACCCCACATACATCCTAGGCTCCCCAAAAAAACCGCACCCTTTCCACCGCATCTCCTCAACAGGGCGAAGCCCGAAAGAATACTTCGCGTCAAATCAGGCCACTGGGTGCCGGTCAAAAAGCCCAAGCATCCCAGCGATGAACCCCCGTAAAAGCCCCTTTTTTCACTCGCTCGCAAGCGTTGTGAAAAAATCGTTTTTTGATTCTTTTTGTCGATACAAAAAGAATGCCCCACCGGCAGGTGACCGCCCCGTAGGGGCAAAAAAACAATTCAACGTGAATCGGAAAACAGACGCCCAATGGGCGCCCCTACGATGGGGTGGGGGAAACGCCCGTCTGGCAAGACACCGCCCTGTAGGGACCCCCACCACAAAGACTGCCATAAAATTTGCCATATTTTGAAATTCCCCTTGACTTTATCGCCTATTTAGCGTATAAAAGTAATAGAATATATACCTTATGGATTTTTCCATGAGGTACAAACGTAAAGGAGTTATATTTGTTATGTTAGATATCAAAATCACCAAAACCACCACCCCTAAGACAAAAGCCCCAGACGATCAACTGGGCTTTGGCAAAGTATTCTCTGACCATATGTTCATCATCGATTACAACGAAGGTCAAGGCTGGCACGATGCACGCATCGTCCCCTACGGCCCTCTGCCCATGGACCCCTCTGCCGTGGTGTTCCACTATGCTCAAGAATGCTTTGAAGGCTTGAAGGCATACCGCACCGCTGAAGACAAAATCCAACTTTTCCGCCCAGACTGCAACGCAAAGCGTATGCAAAACACCCAAGAACGTCTGTGCCTGCCTGTGATTCCCGAAGATATTTTCGTGGATGCTGTGAAGGCTCTTGTGGAAGTGGAAAAGGACTTTGTCCCTCACTTAGATGGTTCCTCCTTGTACATCCGTCCTTTCACCATCGCCACCACCGCCCAACTGGGTGTTCATGCCGCCCATGATGCACAATTCATCATCATTTGCTCTCCTTCTGGGGCTTACTATGCCGCTGGCTTGGCTCCCATTAAGATTTACGTGGAAGATACCTACACCCGTGCAGCCCCTGGTGGCACTGGCTTCATCAAATGCGGTGGCAACTATGCTGCCAGCTTGTTGGCAGGCGAAATCGCTGAAAAGCGCGGCTACTCTCAAGTGTTGTGGCTAGACGGTCTGGAACAAAAATACGTGGAAGAAGTGGGCGCAATGAACATCTTCTTCAAAATCGATGGCAAGGTGTACACCGCGTATGCCAACGACACCGACGGCACCGTCCTCCCCGGCGTGACCCGTCGCTCCGTCATTGAACTGCTAGAAGAATGGGGCTATGACGTGGTCATCGGTAAGCTGGCCATTGAAACCATTATGCAAGCGTCCAAAGAAGGCAAACTGGAAGAAGTGTTCGGCACTGGTACTGCCGCCGTTATTTCTCCCGTTAAGCAACTGGACTATAAAACCGACGTTGCCTACATCAATGATGGGGAAATTGGTCCTCTGACCCAAAAGATTTACGACACTATGACTGGCATCCAATGGGGTCGCCTGCCCGACACCAAGGGCTGGATTGTGCCCGTTTGCTAAGAGTTAACCAACAAAAACCGCCCTGTGGATTGCTCCACAGGGCGGTTTACTACGCAGTTTATGCTATTTGCAACTTAGTCGTTGTACAGAGCCAACAACTTTTGCAGGTGTTCGTAACGGTCCTTAGCAGCTGCTTCGTTGCGTTCAAACAGTTCTTGTGCACGTTCGGGGAATTCGCGAGTCAAACGAGCATAACGAGCTTCGCTCAGCAGGAAGTCTTGATAGCCGCCCTTGGGTTCCTTAGAATCCAGAACGAACTTCTTGCCAGCTTCAGCAGCAGGATTGAAGCGGAACATGTTCCAGTAACCGCAATCCACAGCACGAGCCATTTCCTTTTGGCAGTTAGCCATGCCGCCCTTGATGGAGTGCATTTCGCAAGGAGAATAGCCGATGACCAAGGAGGGACCGGGATAAGCTTCTGCTTCTGCAATGGCCTTCAGGGTTTGAGCAGCGTTGGAGCCCATAGCGATTTGTGCCACATAAATGTAGCCATAGCTCATAGCGATTTCAGCCAGAGACTTCTTCTTGATTTCCTTACCAGCAGCGGCAAATTGAGCCACTTGACCGATGTTGGAAGCCTTGGAAGCTTGACCACCAGTGTTGGAGTACACTTCGGTATCGAACACGAAGATGTTCACGTCGTTGCCAGAAGCCAGAACATGGTCAACACCGCCGAAGCCGATGTCATATGCCCAGCCGTCGCCACCGAAGATCCAGACAGATTTCTTGCCCAGATATTCTTCGCTTGCCAGAATTTCCTTGCAAGCATCGCAGCCGCAAGCCTTCAGTTCAGCAACCAAAGTAGCGGTGGCAATCTTGTTTTCTGCGCCGTTGTCCTTGGAAGCCAAGAAAGCGTCGATGGCAGCAACCAAAGATTCGCCAGCGGTTTCTTTCAGAGCGGTCAGTTGACCGATCAAACGTTCACGGATAGCCATTTGACCCAAGAACATACCCATACCGTGTTCTGCGTTGTCTTCGAACAAGGAGTTGGACCATGCGGGACCCTTGCCAGCGGCATCGGTGCAATAGGGAGAAGTAGCAGCTGGGCCACCCCAGATGGAGGAACAACCAGTTGCGTTGGAGATGTACATACGGTCGCCGAACAGTTGAGTGATCAAGCGAGCATAGCTGGTTTCTGCACAACCTGCGCAAGAGCCAGAGAACTCCAGATAAGGACGCATGAATTGGCTACCCTTAACGGTAACGTCTTGCATGTCAGCCTTGTCTTCGGTCTTGTAAACCATGTATTGGAACACGTCTTGTTGAGCGGCTTCGCCTTCTTGAGCAGCCATAGACAGTGCGCCCACGGGGCATTCGCCCACGCAAACAGAACAGCCCATGCAGTCCAGAGGAGAAATGGCCATGGTGTATTTATATACGCCCTTGCCCTTGCCAGCCTTGATGTCAACAATCTTAGCTGCTTCAGGTGCACCAGCGGCTTCAGCTTCAGTCAAAGCGAAGGGACGGATGGTAGCATGGGGGCAGACATAAGAACACTTGTTACATTGGATACACTTGGTAGCATCCCAAGTGGGAACGGACACAGCCACGCCACGCTTTTCATAAGCAGCGGAGCCTTGTTCGAATTGACCATCCACATAGTCAGCGAATGCAGAAACGCTCAGGCTGTCGCCGTCCATTTTTGCAACGGGGAACAGGATGTCCTTGACTTGTGCGACCAGAGCAGGTGCGCCTTCGAGCACGGTAGTGTCTTCTGCGTCAGCGATGGTAGCCCAATCAGCAGGGATTTCAATCTTCACATAAGCGGAAGCGCCCACGTCGATGGCGTTGTGGTTCATCTTAACCACGTCGTCACCCTTCTTAGCGTAAGACTTGGTGGCGGCTTGCTTCATGTAATCAATAGCTTCTGCAGCAGGCATCACTTCTGCCAGAGCGAAGAATGCAGATTGCAGGATGGTATTGTTACGCTTGCCCATACCGATTTCGATAGCCAAGTCGATGGCGTTGATGGTATAGAGTTGGATGTTGTTTTGTGCAATGTAACGCTTTGCGTCAGCATGCAGATGGTGAGCCAACTCTTCAGCGTTCCATTGGCAGTTGATCATGAAGATACCGCCGGGTTTCACGTCGTTGACCATCTTGAAGCCCTTGGAGATGTAAGAGGGGTTGTGGCAAGCCACGAAGTCAGCCTTGTTGATATAATAAGGAGACTTGATTGCATTGTCGCCAAAACGCAAGTGGGACACGGTGACACCACCGGTCTTCTTGGAGTCGTATTGGAAGTATGCTTGAACAAACTTATCAGTGTGGTCACCGATAATTTTGATGGAGTTCTTGTTTGCGCCAACGGTACCGTCGCCGCCCAGACCCCAGAACTTGCATTCCTTGGTGCCTTCTGCAGCCACGTTGGGAGAAGGAACTTCGGGCAAGGACAGGAAGGTGACGTCGTCGTTGATGCCCAGAGTGAATTGACGGCGAGGAGCCGCAGCGTTCAATTCTTCGTAGACAGCGAACACAGAAGAAGGGGGGTATCCTTAGAGCCCAAACCGTAACGGCCGCCGATGACAGTCTTGTCGTTGATGCCAGCGATGGACAGAGCGGTGATGACGTCCATGTACAGGGGTTCGCCCATGGAGCCGGGTTCTTTGGTACGGTCCAAAACAGCAATTTTCTTGCAGGTTTCGGGGATAGCCTTAATCAGATGTTCGTTGGAGAAAGGACGATACAGGCGAACCATGATCATACCCACTTTTTCGCCAGCGGCTACCATGTAGTCAATGACTTCTTGTGCTACGTCACAGATGGAACCCATAGCGATGATGACGCGTTCTGCATCAGGTGCGCCATAGTAGTTGAACAGTTGATAATCGGTGCCCAACTTTGCATTGACCTTGCCCATGTATTTTTCAACAATGGCAGGAGTTGCATTGTAGTAGGGGTTACATGCTTCACGATGTTGGAAGAAGATATCGCCATTTTCGTGAGAACCACGCATGGTGGGACGGTTGGGGTTCAAAGCGTGCTTGCGGAATGCTTCCACGGAGTCCATGTCAGTCATTTCAGCCAGATCCGCATAATCCCAAGTAGCAACTTTTTGGATTTCGTGAGAAGTACGGAACCCGTCGAAGAAGTTGATGAAGGGCACGCGGCCTTCGATGGCAGCCAAGTGAGCCACAGGAGACAAGTCCATGATTTCTTGGGGATCGTTTTCGCACAGCATAGCAAAGCCAGTTTGACGGCAAGCCATAACGTCGGAGTGATCGCCGAAGATGTTCAAAGCGTGGGTAGAGACGGTACGTGCAGACACGTGGAACACGCAGGGCAACAATTCACCAGCAATTTTGTACATGTTGGGAATCATCAGCAGCAAACCTTGAGAAGCGGTGTAGGTGGTGGTCATTGCACCAGCGGCCAAAGAGCCGTGGACAGTACCAGCTGCGCCAGCTTCGGATTGCATTTCGCTCACCTTAACGGTGGTGCCAAAGATGTTCTTTTGACCTGCTGCAGACCACTGATCCACCAAGTCAGCCATAGGACTGGATGGGGTAATGGGGTAGATACCTGCCACTTCGGTAAACGCATAGCTGACATATGCCGCAGCGTTGTTACCGTCCATGGACTTAAATTTTCTTGCCATAAACTTACCTCCTGATTTTTGGCTGTGTTCTCACAGCTTTTAAAATAATCGATTGCGCGTCTAAAACACTATTAGACATATTCTATACACACATTAATATTATAGCACTGTCTCCCAACCCTGTAAATGCTGTATGACCTATTTTACTTGCAGAGCTGTTTTTTCTACCATTAGAACAAAATATACCTTCTTTTTTGTTCATTTTTTAAGAAAAACCATGGAAATTTCCTCCAGATTGTGCTATACTTAACACAGGATTCCAGTTAGTTTTCACTAAAAATAAGGTTAGTTATAACTAATAATTGAAATTTTTTGGTTAAAGTGCCTATACATCTGATGGGTAGCCTTCCCTTTGGGGGCGACAACACCCATCTCAAGCAAACAACCACCCTGTCTGAACGCAGGAAAAAAGAAAAAGCGAGGATATAACCATGGTTGTGACAGTAAAATCTTTGGGGCTCAACGGAGTCTCTGGCTACGGAGTAGAAGTGGAATGCCTCCTCTCTGGCGGCTTGCCTGCCTTTGACGTAGTGGGCTTGCCAGACACAGCGGTGCGCGAGTCTCGAGAACGGGTGCGCGGCGCCATCAAAAGCTGTGGCGCACGATTTCCTGTCAGTCGTATCACGGTAAACCTTGCCCCTGCTGGCCAGAAAAAAGAAGGCACCGTGTATGATTTACCTATGTTTGTGGGGATTTTGGCGGCAGCCGAAGCTTTACCTGTTCCAAAAGGGGATGTGGCCTTTTTAGGGGAGCTGTCTTTGACGGGTGCGTTGCGCGCTGTCAGCGGTGTGCTTCCCATGGCACTAGCCGCCAAAGCCTTGGGGATTACCACCTTATATGTGCCTGCCCCAAATGCAGCCGAAGCCACCTTAGCACAAGACATGACTGTATATGGCATCAAAGATGTCGGTGAATTAATTGACCATCTCATCGGGCGCAATCCCATCGCGCCTGCCTCCGCATGGGAGCCAACTGCCTCTTCTGCGGATCTGCCAGATTTGGCAGATGTCATGGGACAAGAGTTGGTGCGCCGCGCTTTGGAAGTAGCGGCAAGCGGTGGTCACAACCTCTTATTCACGGGCTTTCCTGGCGCTGGTAAGTCTATGTTGGCCAAGCGGTTACCCTCTATTTTGCCAGACATGACCCGAGAAGAAGCCTTGGAAGTGTCGGGCATCTGGTCGGTGGCTGGTATGGCTGACCCCAACGAGCCATTACTACTACGGCGCCCCTTCCGCAGTCCTCACCACACCGCTTCTGCCCCAGCGTTGGTGGGCGGTGGCGCCTCTTTGCGACCGGGTGAAATTTCATTGGCCCACAACGGAGTACTGTTTTTAGATGAATTGCCCGAGTTCCGCCGTGATGTGTTAGAAGCCATGCGCCAGCCCTTGGAAGATGGAGAAGTTACCATCGCCAGAGCCACTGGGTCTCTGCGCTTGCCAGCGCGGTTTCAGCTGATCTGCGCCATGAATCCCTGCCGTTGCGGCTGGCATGGACATCCTTCTGGCAAATGCAACTGCTCCGACCGTGATGTGGCAAAATATGTGGAAAAAATCTCAGGTCCCTTACTTGACCGTATGGATTTGCACGTACACGTGCCCACAGTAGAATACCAAGCCATGCAGCGCAAAACGGCGGCTGAAAGTTCCGCTGTAGTAAAAGAACGGGTGGACGGTGCCCGTGCCGCACAAAAAATACGATATCAGGGCACAAAATGCACTTGTAATGCCCAAATGCCAGTGTCAATGTTACCAGAATATTGCGCTCTAGACGGTATATGCCAAGCTTTGATGGAGAAAATGTGTACTCAAAAAGGCTTATCTGCCCGTTCCCATGACCGCGTGTTACGGGTGGCACGCACCATTGCTGATTTGGACGGTGGTGCCACCATCGAGTTACATCATCTGTCCGAAGCCCTATCCTACCATAATAGTGATATTTTAAAGGGATAAATAAGCAGCGTTGTATTGAAAAATTCCCTCCCTATTTACGCTTTATATAGGGGACAACACGCCGTCGTTCCTGACTAAGCTTCATTATCTTTCATTCAAAATATAAAATCAAAAAGACTGTACAAAAAGAGTTGAAACCCTTTTGTACAGTCTTTATTTTCCTTTATCCAATGCCTCTGAGCAAAACATAACCGCACGTTGTAATCGTCGCGCTATGTCACAATTTCGCCTTCTTTGGAAAACTAACGACAGCGACGGATGCAACAATTTGAACGCCCCATTGGCCAGAAGCATTCCCCTTGTGACACAGTACACCTTAGGGCGTGGCGAAACCTCCACAGCGCTGAACATCTACATCCACTCACTACCATCTTCCGACAAAGCAGCGGCCAACAAAATGAACGCCATCTTGGTGCTTACCCAATCCTTCAAATCACATGCAGCCTTCTTGTGAGTCAACTGTTAGACAAATCCACTTTTTCACAGAGATAGACAAAAAGAAAAACCTTGCAACCATACAGGTTACAAGGTTTTCTTGGAGCTGCTGACCGGATTTGAACCGGTGACCTCATCCTTACCAAGGAAAAAAGAGTTATGCACTAGCGTCTATTATCATGCACTAAGTTCCGCATTTCGCTATAAAACCATAGTTTTTGATAACTTATCATGCACTCTTTTTCACTAGCGTTCACTGGCATATTCTAACTTTGTTAGACAAATGTTAGACAAACAGCTGGTTTCCGTGTCACTCAACTCCCAGGGCTTTAAACACCGCATCTTCTGGACTAATATAAAATGCCGTTTGGAATTTAGCAAACAAGTCTGGTGGAACTGTGGGAATATCTGCTGCCGAAGACATTGGGAGCAATATTTTTTTCACCCCGGCATCAAAACACACCTGCAACGTATTGGCCAATTCTTCCACCTTACTGACGGTACCACCAATGCTCATATTCCCAAGCACACACATTTGCGATTGGATGGGCTTGTGCAATGCCACCCCGCACAATGCAACAAAAGAACACAAAGCCAACTCCGATGCCACTCCAACACCTTGACAATCCGAAACATGCATCAAGAAATTGTGCATCTCACAATCAATTGTCCCACTGACTTGCTTTTTATTCGCTTTAAAATAATTTTGCGCTGTGCGGAGATTTTCTTTCGCCTCACGGGCAGATCCTACCCCTGTCACGTCGAACTTGCCATTGCCCGTTGTCATTTCAGTCTCAATTTTAAACACGCCCAAAAGTCCCGTATCGCCACGAGAGACCGTGTAGATATGACCCGGCTTCCCTTGCCCTTCCGGAATCAACTTTCCCGAGCTCTGCTCAGGGACAGATACAAAAAATTCTTCAAATGTGCCATTGTCTAAGTAAGAAAAATGAACATCATAGAATTCCATGCCACCAATTTTCTTCAACTGCTCCTTCACACGGCGTCGCCCTTCCAAGGCGTACTCTACTACCTCTGCCACATCATCTCTATTGTATTCACCATGAGGGTAAATCAGCTTAAGCATACCAGAAACGGTTTTCCGAACAGCAATTACATCGCGTTGGTTCAAATCCCGTCCCAATCGGAAATACTGGTCAATAGCATCCCCAAAATTGCGCTTTCGCATTTCTCGGAACAATTCCGCCAAATAGTCAGTAATCAAACCATACTCATTGGTAAAATATTCCGGACGCATTTTAGGAATCTCCCACCCTGGCAGATAGTAGTGCATACGATCAAAAAAAGCACTATCATATGCCATTGCCGCCGGGAACGGGTCAAACAAGTGTGAGGTTTTCAACAAAACATCCACACTTTGATTGATATTCCCCACAAAAACCATAGATGCGCTAGCATTCTTCTCTTCTTTGCCCCGCGCAAAAGATCCAGACGCCATATAATCCTTCATGATTTGAATGCCATCTTTATCCTTGAATGTGATACCTGCCACCTCATCGAATGCAACGCAGTCCCACATGCCCACAAGTCCAACCGTGCGGCTAGCCATATTATAGAACAGGTTAGCCACTGTTGTCTGTCCACCAGAAACCAAAATGGCATTGGGGGAAATCTCCTTGTAAATATGGGATTTCCCCGTTCCTCTAGGGCCAAGTTCACAAAGGTTATAGTTGTTTTCCACCAGTGGAATCATTCGCGCTAATAAATGCCATTTTGTTCGGTCATCGAATTGCGTAGGTTCCATACCTACACTACGAAGCAAGGTGTCAATCCATTGCACTTTATCAAACTGCCGCCGCCCCAGAAAGAATTCGTCCATATCCATATGTGCCAATTGAATTGGATTCAGATCTTCTATCACAAAAGGACTAGAACGAGACTTGCGGCCACTGTAAGGCGAATCTCCGTCCTGGTCGTCACGCTCTTCCAATCGATTGTAGGTCATACGCAAAATGCACCAAATACCACCGGCCAACAATTTTTCGTACTTTTTCACATATCCATCATTGACTACTACATTGCGTAGCCCTAAATTAGAAAACATTGCTTTGTAACTATCACTATCAGCATCTAGTTTTGCTTCAATTTTATCGATGACAGTATAGCTTCCCATTTCACGAATCTTCGATTTGATCTTTTCCGCTTCATCTGGGCGCACAAAGTTGTCTGCCAGAATCCCTTTGACCCGCTGTACACCTTGCTCAATGCTATCTTCGTCGTCTGTAGCACAATACATACCCAGCAGATATTCTAGCACATAAACAGGCACATTGGCCCCTTCTTTGATTTTCTTTGTCAGGTCTTTGCGGACTATTTTGCCAGCAAAAGCTTCTTTCAAAACATTGCTTACCGTTTCATCCATTTCCATGTCCTCCGCAATCAAAACTGAATACTTCCGCCAAACACCAAATCAATGGCAAACGGCATACGTGCTATTTCTTTATTGACCATCTCGTCCTCATCAATCAACACCAAGAAATATTCTTTACTCTTGTCATAAGCCATATCTTTCAATGTAAACTTTTCCTTATATGTCCGCTCTTCCGGGATTTGAGAGTTGCTATCTGCAATGATAATATTTTCATTGGAAATGCGATTTCCCGCCTCATCTACGAAGTAAGCCGTCACACGCAATGGCAGATTTTTCTCATCCACGCTCTGCCCTTGGAAGAATGTTAGATGTGTAATCACATTAGTTATCTTACGAGAAAGATTTGTCAAATCCAAACTGACCTTCTTTGCTCCCATAGATTGGCGCAAATTCTTGTCACTCTTAAATCGAATAACAGGAATCACCGTTTCTTGCAAACTGGTACCGCCATGAACATAACAGCTACCCGCTCCTTGGACTTTAAAACAGTTAATAGCTCTGGGCACAGTAGCGAATAAATCCGCTGTGCTCCGATTAAGATACCCCAACGAGAAACATTGGGTTCCTTGTCTGTCAGATTCTGCACGAGAAACCAAATAGCGTCGCCCGCCAGCAAGCACATTATCCGCTTCCTTGCTGGTCTTATCTCGCTGTTCCAGCTTGGTGCGCCGGTATAAGTAGCCATGGTCTGCTGTAATCAAAATATTGATGGCACTGATGGTATTGCGTAATTTGCGAACCAGCTTATCCACGTCACCAAAGGTTTTCTCAGTGGCATCAAAGACTTCATGCTCTGTAGAAGCATTGTCCCCACGGGCATCCACCACATTGTGATAGATGTAAATTAGCTTCTTACCCGCAAAAAGCTCGCCCATTTCCTGCTTGCTCAAGTCAATCATATCATCAAACTGAACGGCAATGGATTCGGCCTTGTATTGGCGCAAAATCTTTCCACGGTTTTCTGTACCTTTGCTAGAAATGCCGTCCACTTCCACATCGCCTTTCTCGGTGTAGGCAATGGTTTTATGTGGCAATAGCGAAGCCATGCCTAGCGCCGTAACAGATGGCAATACCCCCAGCATCACCTCGAGCTCACTGACACCCTTTTGCCCACGATTGAGCTGAGCATTCAGTTCTACAGCCGACTCATATCGCAGCCCATCGGAGATGACCACCACAATACGCTCATCTTGCAGTACCGAACGTTGTACATATCTGCTGTAAAAATCTTGTTGTGCACACACTTCTGGCACCTGCCAAGGTTGCTCATCCAGCAAATTACACCATCCCATGGACAGTTCATGCAAATACCAGTTGGTATAGCTATTCTCCACTACATCACGTAAGGATTGATAGGCTTCCGTATCTGTCAACTGATCATACGCCACAATGAAATGGCGGTACGCACTGTCTATCCGATAATACCCATTGACGTACTCTTCAAAACAACCCTCTAAGCTGTAGATGTACAAATCACGATGCTTAGCCGCCAACTCCAAATACTCACAAACATGCAACAGCACTTCATATTCTCTTGCAAATTGTGCATAGAACCGACGATTTTTCCGACTGTGAATTAATTTGCGATAGTGTCCAAACTCACTGACCCCCTGCTCCATATTTTCTCGAATACGGGTCAAAATAAGCTGGTCAAATTCCTGGAAGGTATCACATTCCGCCACATCATCCACAGTCCATTTCGAGGCATACTGATCAATGTTCAATTGTTGTGACACAAATTCCGACAAAGCGTTGTAACCATCCCATTGTTGGGCATTGCGCATGAGATTATCAGTGAATACAAAGCCGTTGGCATTACTAGACACATAGGTCTGCCATTCATTTGGCATGGTACCGTGAAGACTTTGTGCCAAATGGGTAGACAGAAGCATCACTGCCAGTTGTGGCAGACTGTTTTCTGGGAAGGCATAGCCATAGGCCTTGCGAATCAAATCCCATAAAGCGTCCATAGATCCATACTTTTCCATGCTATCAAGTAATAGGGTTTCCCCTGCCGCCAATTCTAGCAAAAGAGCCTTCACAATACCATCTAAGGTAGGCACAGGCAATTTACAAAGAGCCGCATGGATGCCTATCACAATGCTTGTCTCACTGTAACTTCGGTTCACATGATAGCTTTCAAACCGCTTGAACCGCTCGTTGTTGCGGAAAAACAGCTTGTACTGGGTCATCACATGATGCAACCCATTGTCCATCCCCAACACCAGCATGGTGTTGGAAGCCTCATCCGTATAAAATAGCTGGCTATATTTAATAGTATCGGCAAGCCAGTTTTCACGGTTAGTTGGGCGTGGATGAGGCGAATAGACCAACAGATGGCATTCTTGCTGTTCCACCTCTATGTAGAATTTCACGGCGAACATATTGTTAGGCGTAAGCTCTACCACCTCTACCCCTTCTAATGCAAGCTGGGCAACGTCCTGGGCAAAGGCAGCGTCTTCGTCATACCAAAAAATGATATTGCGCCGCGCCCCTTGGGATGGTTCCCGCGCAAAGGCCTGGGTCAGAGATTTTTTAATTTCGGTTAGGTTCATGGTATATATCCTTTACTGACAAGAAATAGATGGATTGATCAAAAAACCATCCAACGTCATAACTATCATATCCTCTTCATACAAATAGTCAATTTCTGCACAAATATCTTCTTTTGTGAATCGTCGAGATTTATCCTCAGACCAAGCTTTGTATTGCTGTATAATCTCCTCACGACTCATTGCCCCAGATTCATGAAGAAGATACAATATAGTCGTAATACATTCCAGTCTTTTGTTCGTCTCAATTCTATTGACAAAATCTGTCGCTTTGTAAATGGCGGGCTCTAAATCATCTAATTTTCTTTGAACAGATTCACTGATTAAGGTTTTTAACGCAATATCATAAGCCGTCGCAGTATCTTTCAAGTTATAAAACGTCTGGAATTCTTTTATACTTTTTGAAACAATATCTATCGAATGGGCAAACGGACCATACGTGTATCTTGAGAATTTAAAATAGTTCGAATTAGCATATAAATCCATGATGAATGCCGTCTTCTGCAATCTAATCCTAGAAAATTGGTTCAGCTTTAACTTAATTTGCATCAATACCAAGGCTGAAGCAGATAATTTAGGCTCTGCTACAGGCTTTGGAATATAATTTTTCGAAGGCTCATAAATATAAATATCTAACTTTTCCGATATTGGGTTCAATTTCTTTTCAATCAACTCTCGCACTTCGCCCCAGACAAGCCCACCATTACCACTTCCTAGTGGAGGTATTGCAACAGAATCGACACTAAGTTCCTCTAATAACGGAATAAGTGCATCCAGCCCCTTTTCAATATAATCCATTTCAGATTTATTGCGCCATTTAATTTTCGTAGGGAAATTAATGACTATCTTACCATTTTCCCTGTAATAATGAAGTGTGCCTACCCTTAAACTCCCATTTTCACAAGCAGAAATGTACGATTTATTTGTTTCTGGATACGCTAATTTAAATTGATAGGCAATGCCCTTTCCCATAACCCCTTCACAATTAACTGTATTTACCAGAGCTATCGCCTCTGCCTCTAATAAATTTCCAGTTACATAATGAATCATATTCTCACCATTCCAATCCTCCGAAGGATTCTGCCCTATTTAGCCATTTTTGAATATTAACATGCGGCGGAGTTGGTACTCCTTTTTTCCTAAGCAACCCCTTCACTCGATTCTCTATCTCCTCATTCCTCACAGCAATACTTATAAATTCATTAATAAACACTGGCTCTTCGGTCAAGCATTCCGCCATACGCACATTTCTGTCATAACCAAATTCATTAGATTTCAACTCCATAACATCCCAATCTATCATCTCCCAACCATCATCGTATGAATATAATTGGGCATCCTCACCACTTAGGGGATGTCGTGGAAGAATACAGAATCCGTTTGATTGTGCATATTTTCTTGTCAAGCACAAATACACAAATTCCTCTTTATTGTACCTGTTTATGACTGCAACATCAAAGGATGTATGCGGATGAAAATGAAATGGGACATATTTCTTTAGCCCCATAGCTTCACGCTTATCAATAATTTCTGGATCAGCTATGTCTCCAAAGTCCTCTTTATATTTTTCCAAAATAGCCCTGGACGACAGGCCATAATCAATGATGGATTCTAAATTTGAAAGTTTTGTTAGGTGATATAGTAACTTCCCATCTTTTACTGTCCCCATATTAAAAACCCCTTTACTCAAATATTCCCCAGCAAATCCATGGTGATGGTTTTGCCGTTGTCTTGGGGGACTTCTATACCTTGGAATTGGGCGTAGTTGACTTTTACGCCATCGTCCAAATCCAGGTCAATTCTTTTGTGGGTCATATAGGCCACCACTTGGTCATAAGCTCTGCATTCGTCGATTTGTTGATGCAACTTGTCTATGGTTTTGCGATAGGTCGCCTGCTCACTGCCGCTTTGAGAGAGGTCGTGCAGGGCGGTTAGTCGGGCGATTTCCGCTTCATATTTGCGTTGCAGGGGGTGGAGATAATCGGTGCGGGCACGGCCTATGGTGTCTTTGTCGTAGCGATGTAGATAGAACAAGGCCTTAAACCCTTCCTTCTTCGTGCCACAGCCAGCGCTGTCCATCATCCAGTAAATGGGACGCTTTTGATACATCTTCAAATGGTCTTTGTAGAAATCCGCCATAAAATAGCGACGGATTTTTTCTTTGGATGTACCCTTGGCGTTGGGATAGATGGCATTGGCGATGAAGTCCAAATTTTGACCTAGAGTTTCTTCCCCGTAGACAATGCCAACGAAAGCCACCAGTCGTTCTACAATATCATCGTCAAAGTAGTCGTTATCGGTGATGGGAATCACATTATCGCTATCTGGGATAAAGGAGGTGTACTTACTATCGTCCCAGTCACCGCCAGCATAGGCCAAACCGTCTACATCTAGGGAATAGCGTCCAAACATACAGCCTACAGCGTAGGAGAGGAATTCTGCCACTGTGTCATAGAGAAATTTTTGGTTTCTAATCGTTTCGGCTTCCACAATTTCTTGATCCAACTCGTCCTCGCTGGTTTTCTTTTTCTTCTTTTTATATCGGTAAGCCGTATTGCCTTTCAGGGAAACATCCTTGTCTTCCACCTCTGGTGTCAGCTCATCTTGCAGTCCGTAAATGTCAATAAAAATGCGGTTTAACTCTTCCTCATTGGCTTTGAGTTGATTGAATCGGTCCGTGCATTCTTGTTGCCATGCGGCAAATTTATCAGAAATTAGTCTTGCCATTATTTTGAGTCCTTCCCAGTTATGAAATTTGCATCAGGCGCAATGCGATTGGCTAAAGATTGGCTAAATTATTGGCTAAAGATTGGCTAAATTATTGGCTAAAGATTGGCTAAATTATTTTTTAAGTTGCCATTTAGCCAATCTTTGATTTGGTCCGTCTCGCTCAATGAGTCCTTGTGTCTTCATAGTAAATAACATGTTTTTTATCTTACTGTTCTTCTGCGCTTCACTGAGGGTATCGGGCAACTTATCCATGAGAAGGTCATCAATATCCGCTTTATTCGCTTTACGGAATTCTTCCAAATAACGAACAATCATATCTTTATAATAAGCATCATCAAAGCCCTTATTCTTCACATATCGGGCTTTTTCTTCTATGATTTCTGCGACTTTTGCTGAAAGATAAATATTCGGAAGTCGCCCTTCTACAATGCCGAGTTTTCTCAATCCCTTGACTTCTTCTTTGGAAATGGATTCACCTTTTTGCACTTTATCCATCAGGTAGACAGTATACAGGTCGAAATCAGGATTGTCGAATAGCAATCGGGTATAGTTTTCGTTTAAGACTTTCCCGTAGACAGTGACAGAAACTTGATTGTCCGCCTGCAAATCATAATCAGGCAATGGAAAGAACTTAGACTTTTGAATTCTAAAGACTTTTCTGATACCACTAGTAGCCGTGTCAATCATGTTGAAATTCACCATGGACTCTGCAAGGAGTTGATTTCTATAGTACGGAGGATTGTAGCTTGGCTCTAAAATCGGCATAATCCCACCTGGTAAAAACGTGCCCGGGTTTGCAAATTTAATTTTATCCTCAAACTCATTGATATAAATGCGTCCACCAGTTGTATAATCCGTGTGGGCAATGCAGTTGTTCAAAAGCTCTCGAATTAACCAGGGGTCGTATTGCTGGGTATCTGTGGGAAAGAGTGATGTCTGATTTGGCATATAGCGGTAGGTCAAATTCCGAATTTTTGCATATATCTTATCCACCACCGTAATAAACGGCATTTGAAACAATTCGTAATCCTTGTCGTCGCCATTGGCACCATACAACCGCCACATAATACTGGGGGCGCTTTCTAGCAAATAATCAAAATCAGGATTGCCCAGCAAAAGCATAGCCCCATTGGTTAGCTTTCCATCAATCATCAGTTTGACCTTGGTCAGGAATTGCCCATCATCCATAGTGTCAACGTCTTCGCTGATATGGGGTCTATTTTTCTTCTCTTTGTATTTTGTACGGGCGATTTGCACCGCCTCTTGATCGAGCATCTCAATGGTGGCCTGTTCAAGGGTTTGCTTCGACCAATCCTTTTTGGATTGTTGGCGAATACGATCCTGCTTATCTATGGATAAAGAGGTGAGCGATTCCCCATTGCGTGCATAGTAATGCCCCTGCCATGGGGTTGGCATGGCCGTTGGTGCAGAGGGTATTTTGAACAGAAGGACACGTTTTTCCTCGCCGTCCACTTCAGGAAATACCTCCATGATTTCCATAAAGGTGACGCCGTTTGTGCCGATGGCAATCTCTTGGCGCAATTGGTCAAGGCCAGATTTTTGCCGATAGTCTGTCCCTACGATTTTTTTATCTTTGTTTCGCACGCCGAAAATCAACCAGCCAAACTGCTGATTCTCTAGATTCGCTTCATTGCTAATAGCAGAAACATATTGTCCAATTTTATTTTTGTCATAGTCTCGATTGGCTTCTTTGAACTCTACCAATTCATATTCAAACCGCTCAATGAGCTTGTGCAGCAGCACTAGATTCTCGTTTTGCATATCTTGCTCATTATCATAATAATAGTAATAACTGCCAGTCATCCTGCTCTCCCTCCTAGCGTTAATGGCTTAAAATCACTTTGTACAAATCTTAAATCAACGGATTCCGCTTGAAATCCCAAGAGGTCTCGAAATCATCCCAGTCAGCACGGGAGATGGCGATGTTTTGTTGGACGAGAGTGTCAACAGTTGTTGTAACCGGGAGAAGCGGCATCGAAAGAATATTTCCCGGATTTGTTGTAACTGTTGGATTCATTGCTTTCAAATAATAGGAAAGCACTTTACTGTTAAGGAATGCAAGTGTCATTAAATTTGCATTTGAATCCTCGGATATAATAGTTGGTGCGTTACTGCTGAAAATCCAATTTTTTTGTTTAAAACAAAAACCAGGAAGGTTCGATGTTATTTTGTTCCAAAAAACCCCTTCTTGTTGAATCGCTGAGTCTTTTAATTTTCCACCATGTGATTGATATTCTGATTTCGATTCTTCCGTCCATAGAACTACTTCTATATTATTACCATAATATTTTCGATAGCTTCCACCATTCAGATAGACCTTCCAGAAAGGATTTGAATTTCTAACCTCCCAATGGTACCGAACATACCTTTCGTCATTATGCGTTTTATTTCTCCCTCCAGACGCAAAGCGTGATGACAGTGTGTCGGAGAATATACCATCTTTCACCTTCACCCAATAAGCAATCGGGCTACCAGGAATCTTCCCAAAGTTTTCTTGTTGCGTGCTATAAACGCACGCCCCACTCAAGAACCCTGCTTCTTTCCCATCTTGACTATTAAAATCCACCAATCTCACATAGCTACCTTGATACCCCTCTGTGTGATGTTTTTGCATGACCCAGGAAGTGGTTTGCACCACTTCGCCGCCAATTTCTTCAAAGGCTCTAGCACCTAAATGCGCCATATTAATAATATCATAGTTCATCATTTTCCCACGGAGTTTTTCATAGCTGGAGAGGAACATCCACGAGTGCATGGTAATCATGGCTGAATAGCCATTGGGTTTTGCCATTTGCAGGCATTTTTCCATAAACACCGCAAACAAATCACTCTTACTATCAGGATAGTGCTTCTTAGCAAAGTCAATCAGCTTGGGACTGCCATTGCTCATAGACATATAGGGTGGATTGGTGACCACCACGTCGTATTTTTGCGCCAAGGCTTGCCCTAAGAAATACAGGGCTTGCAACCCTGCCACAGTGTCTTCCAAGCCCACTGCTTCCATGGAGAACTGGCCTTCTTGGTGGAAATCGTCGATGAACGCACCAATTAAGTCCCAGCGGTAGTCTTCCACTGACACTAAAGAACCGTATTCTTTCCCGTCTTGGAAGGCATCGAGCAAGGACTCCACCTGCACCAGTGCCATATTCCGTTCCATGGGGTTCATAGATTGCCCCATAAACGCCAAATGGCTACGACGAATGCCATTGCTTTCAGCACCAATGTACAAATGGGGCATCAAATTACGTCTAAAAAAGCGGTTATCATATTTCCGCCCACGCATCATCACCGCAAAATAAGCCAGTTGATGGGCACGGGGGTCAATATCCAAGCCATAGAGATTTTTTTGCAGAATCGACCGCACAGCGTCACGGTTGGTATAGCCTTGGCTCTCGTATATCTGCATCAACACATCAAAGGCATACACCAAAATATGACCAGACCCCATACAAGGGTCGATGATCTTGAGTTCTTCCAGTTGGAACACGTCATCATTCGCAAGCACTTTTAATTGCGCCATCACGTCAGGTGTTTGCTCTGCCTCTGGCAGATAATACTTCCAGCCCATAACCACTGGGTCAAGCCCTAATTTCTCAACGGCAATCCGCCCCAGAGAATTTTCCACCATATAGCGGACAATCCAGTCAGGGGTAAACAGTTGGGTTGCGGCCGGAATGTCTTCTTTTTGAATTTTAGCCGTTTTGGGGCGTCCAAATACATCTGCTTTGGGTTCTGTGTTGTAATACTGGTACAGCCAGCCGATGATTTGCACCTGGTCTTTGAAGTCGTCCTCGTGGATGGCAGACACCAGATCATGTACCACACCACCCTTTTGATACAGATTATCAGGCAAGAGCAGTTCGGTATCATCCTCAATGCGCTGGAACATGGCAGGGAGAATATCATGGAGTGCATTGCACTGCGCCACCAACAAATAGCGATAAAACCGCTCCGCCGCACCCGGGGAGGTGTCATCTCGGAACTGCTCCACCTTGGTCTGGCTGACAAAGTCCAAATACTGGGCATTGCGCACAGCGTCAGGCTCGGCACGACCAACTTCCACACTGGACAAAATACGATAGCCAGAGGGCAAATAGTCATTGACCTCCATATACCGCAACGCCACAAAACGGTTGAACCAAGTGTAGGCCACCGCCTCGATGACTTGTACAAACGCTTTTTTGTCGCCCAACTCCTTGGACAGCCCTGTCAACTTCTCGCACAACCGCTCCCGTGCACGCACCTCTCCCTCAGAGAGGAACACCCCCTGGGCACGGAGTTTCTCCACCGCCTCTTGGGTGGTGGCATGGCCGTCTTCGTAAATAGACAACGTGGTCAACTTGGTGCGCACGCCATCCATCAGCTTACGCCGTGCCTCAATGGCATAATTCTTAATCGCCGTTTTGTTCATGGAGCAGCCTCCTTTATAGTCCGTTATAAATCTTTGCTATCTCGCCCAAGTAAGGCAACACAGCAATCCCAACTTCAATGCCTTTATCTGTAATATACTTCAAAACTGCGCCAATTTTAGCGGCCAGTTTTCCCTTGTCTTTGCCGTTTTTTGCAGTTTCAACCGCAGACAGCTTATCTTCCAATTCATCTTTTTCATCACCCGACAACACATCTTCTGGGATTGTCTGAATTGCTTCAAACGCCTGCTCAATGGTAATGACAATCGATGTGTTTTGGGTTTGTGTGTTAGATTGATGAATATTAAAAACTGGAGTTGGTAGGCTATTGCGAGTTCTACGGCTAGTCGCCGCAACATCCATATTGTCCCTAATCGCTGTCAAAACAGCGCTGAGCCGTTTTAATCCAGAAATGCAATCTGCCGCACTTACTGGATCGTGATTAACGCACATAGTTGCTGCTGTAATCTGATTGTTTTCTTTGTGATATGCATTGGCCATACACCAGATAAACTCTGATGCATCTGATATGATTTCATCTTCTGTTATAAAATTTGTATTTTTCAACTCATCAATATATCTCGCACACTCATTAATTTGCTCTGTTAATGTCTCTATTTTGCCCATCATGTACCCAACCTTTCATGTGCTTCATTCAGTGGCAACCCACCTAGGGCGATGAGTTTTTGATTTCCTATAGGGGCTTGTCCATCATCTTTTACATAGAGAGGACACAGGTTTTGCTTCAAACAGGTGGCTGCACCTTTGTAGCTACCGCCTGTCTCATCTCCAGCCGACACCACCACGGCATAGTCGCTACTGGCATAAATATGACGATTTCGCTCCAGGGCGTTATACCCACGGAACGTGGCGTCTGGATGAAAGGAAGACAGCACCAACATCTTGCCCCAGAGAATTTCCTCTCGGTGCTTGTCAACATAGTTGCCCATAGTGTCCGCCACATACGTTACTACTGCACCGCCAGCACGCAAGGCGCTTTCTTTGGCCACAGCATCGATGCCTTTGGCACCGCCAGACACCACCGTCCGCCCATTTTGCGCAGAAATACGCGCATGTTTGGCGGCATAGTCTATCTCTTGGGCATTGGCTGTGCGAGAACCGATGATCGCCACCGTCTCTTGCTCTAGCAATCGCAAATCCCCTGCATAGAAGAACACCACAGGGGCTTGTTGCCCCATGGCATCTTTTAATTTGCTAGGATAGTTATCTTGACTGCGCCCAACAATGAAAATCTGTTGCTGCGCCAGGCGCTCTAACTCACGGCCTAACTCCCCTGCGCGCAGGAGTAACGCTTCTATTTGCGTTGTTTCTTGGGGTGTCAGCGACAGCGGTTCCACCAGACAATCTAGTTTCTCTGTGAGAAAACACGCAGGTGTCCGCCCCACCGCCGCCAAGCGGCGTTCTAGCTTATTGTAGGCCGCCAGGGTAAAGGGTTTCACTGTTTCATTTTGCCCCTTATACCCAGGGGTAGAGCACAGCACAAGCAAGGCCAAATTGTCTTTCGTTGTCACAGCCATATCATACCATCCTTAGATAATGCGAATTGTCGTTTCCTCTGCCAGTTCCGCTTCTAGTTTTGTGCGCACCTGCTCCACCAGCACGTCAATATCTTGCTTGCTGGTGATTTGGTCTGCACCCGCCATCAGCTTTTTAAAGCTAACTTGCTTCATTTTTCGCACCGTAACCGCTGGTGCCTCTTCTTGATTTTCTACTACCGTCGCCGCTCTTGCTAGCTCTAACGCACGATGGTCAAATGCTTGTAAGAAGCCCACTTTTTTGCGGTCACTTTCTGTCCGCATAGCGATGACTTCATAAATATTATTGGCATGAGACAATCGGTCCAGCAAATTTGTATAGTAGGTTTCTACATCCGTTTTAAACTCTGCGGCAAAACTGCGCTGTGCCAAATCCTCCCGTACAGCCTGACGATCCGCCTTGATATCCTCTTGCACAGGCTCGCTTTCCGCTTTGATAATCGCATAGAAGCAATCGGTGAACGATTGCACCAATGCAGGGAGTTTGTGGATTTCAGAATAGGGTGCGGCCAACTTAGTGATGCGCTCCAGCTCCCCTACGATTTGAATGGTTTTTTCATCCAAAACATAAGAGCGATTGCCTTCGTAAATCTCTAACATTTTCAGCGCACGATCAAAAATATCCCGCTGGGCCTGGAAGAATTTTTTCACGTCTTGCGCATCTTCCATATAGTCTTGTAGCCCCTCACGCTCTTGATAAACATATTCGAAAAAGGACTTGCTATCTTTTCGTTTTGCAAATTCAGAAAGCAGTGTTTTCCCATCTTCCAACACCTGTTTCCCTGGATACCGTGTGGTCTTATAGCTATCCAACAGTTGTAAAATCCCAGGGTTTTGTGGGTCGTGACGGTTCAATTCCGCTGCCGCCAATTCGCGCAAACGGGTCATCAAGCCATCCTCATCACCAGGGAAATCACTGCGCCCAAACACTTCTTTGCCGATAGTCTTGGCGTTAGCAATCAAGTGAGGCGCAATCTTCACTCTAGCCTGAATGGTCACCCGATCTAAGTAGTCTCGCTTAGTCACATAAGCGATGAGATTGTTATCGTCGATGGCAATGGTTTCTCCAGCCAATTCCAAACGGATTTCCTGATTCTTAAACAAAGTCAGCAAAACACCTGCAATGTCCATGTCTAGCCAGCCGTATGGAATTTTTCCAAATAGGTCTAGAATGCCTCGCACAGTCAATGCTAGATTCTTAAAAGAACTGGTGGAAATGCGCTCTAATAGTTCACTCAGTGCTAGCTCATTTTCAACCTTTGTTTCAGCACCCATAATCACGGTTTGGTCCAAGTGTCGCCTCACGATTGTTTGCAAACTTTCCGTATTATAGAAAGGACTATTGATGTAACTAAGCTTTGTATAAATACCTTCCACAAGCACTTTCAGCCCATCATTCATCCGCTCTTGGGGGTTCTTTTCTTTGATATCCAATCGGCTGCCATTGACATAAAAATCAGCACGTTTCAGCGCCTCCACCACCAAGCTTTGGCATCGTTCCACACGTTGCTTGCTCTCTCGATTTTTGGTGGTTTTGATGTCTTCCACCGTATCGCTCACACTCTTGCCAGCAGTGCGCCGCAGATAGGTGTCAATCTGCATAGCTTGCTCCATTTCGTCAAAGAAAGACATCTCATCTGGGAGCACCAAAAACACGTTGCGTTCACGGGAGGACAAGGCCTTTACTTCCACATCCGTGGCGCCACCGTGGGCATACATAGGCGTGAGAACACGAATACCAATTTCATCACGCTGTGTTCCTCTGGGGCGCTCATCAATGATGGTATTACACCCAAAATCATAGCGATCACTGTAGCGATATTTTTTATTTAAGCCGAACAAAACATTAAATACTTGATCCCCGATTTTATCCAAAAGTTCACTGGAATCAATTTTAATTTCTCGAATTTCTCGGTTGATATCTTGCTCTTCGTTGGTTAAGAAAATAAACTGACTGCCATTTTTGATAATCAATTTTTGCTGTTCCAGCCGACGCAGAGACGCATCCACAATCTTTTTTGTTTCAATGCGGTCTTGGTCAATATGCTCTAGCATAATCGTTGTGATATTCTCCAAGTTAGCAGGCAGAATATTGGGGACATATTTGATCATAAACAATACTTTCAGCACGTTCACATCATATGGTTGCAGTGCGCCATCTTCGCGCTCTGCACTGCTCTGGGCATCAGAAATCACCTTGTGAATATTGTGATCCAAGAATGTTTCAACTGTTTTATAGAAGGCATGAAATGGAACCAACATTCCGCTTTCCGCATCCAGGTATTGCCCCACAGCTTCTTGGAACGCATCTAGCAACGAACGCTCCCCTTCGGACAAATGCTTGCCAGCCGCACCATGGGTACGAATGCCGTTAAACACAGCTTGCAATAAATTGGATTGATACGGCACAAAAGGATAGACCGCCACAAACTCGTCTTGGGTTGTATAAACTCTCTTTTCGGGTGTATCGGGTGAAAATGTAAGGATATTTCCTAAAGTAGAATTTTTTTCCTGATACAGCAGTGCCAAACTCTCTGCGGCTACAGACTTCTTTTCCAACAATCTCTTTTGAATAACCTCATCCACATTGGATGATGACAAAGACAGTTGTGTCTTAAATCGACCAACAATCTTTGAGAAATTATCGCGGTCAACCTTGGTAATGGAATCAATATCTTGTTGGCTTGTCGCAATCACCCATGCACGTCCGCCGCATTCAGTCCCTAACGCTTCCACAATAGATTGCAAGTTTAGCATCAAATTGCCATCTCCGCCAATGTATTGACCGATTTCATCACACAAAAATACAATGTATTGCTCTTTTCCTGTGATTTGAGATTTTAATTCCAGATACTCTCGTACTTTACGAGCGAAAGTCCCAATATCGATGGTATAATTTTTTTCCGCTTTATCGTACCAACTTTTTGCCGCCTCTGCACTCATCTTCGTTGTGTCTGCAAGTGCTTGAATGATACTATCTTCTTCAAAATAGTAGTCCTCTCTTGCGCTAGCCCAGTCCGATCCAGAAAGTTCTTCAAAACGGGCGCAAAATGCTTCGTAAACACCATCTTGCGTCATTTTTCGCTCTAAATCAGCAATCCAAGGCATACTACAGCAAAAGCCTTGTGCTTTATTAAAGAGCTTCATAAATACCGTAACAATGGCCTCTTTATTGTATTTAGAATCTGCATCTGCTTCCATATCAATATTGAACAAAATCACATCTGTACTGGTGTTGGCAGCAATTTGCATATCTGCCAGAATGCGACTGTCCAAAATCTTGCCATCGAAAAAGTCAATGGCTTTACGCCCATCATAAAGATTATCAGACAGAAGATATGCTAAAATTTTTAAAAAATGAGATTTACCACTTCCGAAAAAGCCGCTAATCCACACGCCAATATTATTCGTGCGTTGCTGTGTTCCTTTGCGGTAACTTTCAAAGAATTTATCGAAATGACGATGTAGTTCTTTTGTGACCACATATTCTTCTAATTCTTGCAGAACAATTTCTTCTTCCACCTGCGGTGCTTTTACAACACCTTCAATAAATCTTGTAATGTCTTTCTCAAAAATATCAAGTATCGTCATTTTTCTTTCTCCTAACGTTCAATGAGTTGGAATGCACGATAATAGTTGTCATCGGTAATCTCGCCAAACAGGCATAATTCATTTGTATATTCACCAGGAAAAAACATAACCAACGGGTTGTGATTGATACGGCTGTGCAGATTATTCAACGTTGTATGAGACCGAATAATCGGCCACGCTTTCCCGATCCCTGTCAAAAAAACAATGTCATGTTCCGGAACCAAATCCTTGGTAATCTTCTCAATGATTAAATCACTTTCTAACGTTAAGCGAAGTGTTTTTTTGATAGGGTTGAGAATGCCTTCACTTCCCTTTTTGCGTTCCATTTCTAACACCTTTTCCAAGTATCCCTTTTCACGCAAAACTTCAATCATCAATTCGTATAAATCAAAGGTGACAATGCGCACATCATGATGTGCATTGTTGATGCGCCCCTGTAAATAATGAACATGCGCACGCACCGCCAATTCATCTTCTGGATTATAATCAAAAATCCAAAAGTTCACTTCGTTAGCTGTCCCTCGCCCAGTGCGAAATCCTGGCGCCAAAATCCGTTCTTCAATTAGATCAAGCCGTTTATTAAACGCTAGCATTACGACACCTCCAGCAATATTGCACGCACATACGCTGCATCCTCTTCTTGCAATAAATTTCGAAAATCAGAATCCACAAATGGTTTCTGAATCGCCATTCCTTCATTGGTTTTTTTCGCCAGTCCAACCTCGCACAAAATATTTTTATAGGCATTGCGAATGCTGACCAAATTACACGTTCCCCACGCCGCTACTTTATCGCTTTCTTGCGCTTTACTCTCAATGAAATACACAAACAGGTGGTCGGAAACATCCTCTTTTCCCGCTTGATAGCAATCTAAAAACACTTCATTTATATATTCAAAAAACAAACGATCCGCTTTCAAAAGCGTTAACAACGCAACTAGCTTTCCCTCTTGCTCGTCTCCCCAAGCCAAAGTCGGCAGGAGCGAGGATGAAATTCCATTCAATCGGTTGAATATACGAAGTGGCAATTCCCGCCGCCGCCGTTCTCTATTTAGTTGATAGATATTTTGTTCCGCAGACATTGTTAAGATTTGCTCTTTCGAATGTCCCTCTTGAAGTAAAATGGCTGTACGACGCATTTCTGAAAACAGGAGTGGCATGTCTTTTATGGAAGACGTATAGACGAGGTTCAACATCACTCTTCTTCCTCCTGCTCACCTGGCGCAACTTCCATAACATCACCAATATCACATTCTAATGCTCTACAAATTCGCACCATAACATCCATGCTCACCGGTTGGTTTTTCGATAACTTGGCAAGTGTTGTGGTGCTAATGTTCGCCAACTCTAACAAGTCTGTTTTCTTAATTTGTTTATCCAATAATAGTTTCCATAACTTAATATATTTTACCATGCTATAAAGCCCCCTTATAAGGATATCTCCATTTTAGCAGATATAGTTGCAAATCACAAATATTTCTTTTCTAAATTTCAAGAAAAACTCAGCGTTTTCAAATTATTTTTCTTAGTTCAATCCAAATCAATACAATATTTTATCCATTTAATAAATCATAACAGCATATCCATCTGTTTGCAAGAAAACTTAATCAAAAAGGTGTCCACTAAAACTACCACCTCAACTTCTTCTCTCTCATTGCATTTCACTAAACGCCACAGCAACTTACTAAACGCCAGTGAACAACAGTGCAAAATAATTGCGAAAACGAACCTATTACCACAAACTATTGCAACTATACCAATAAAATATTTGAAAAATCGTAAAATCCCTCTTGACAAACTGTCGCCTATACCATATAATAATACTTGTAATTGTTCCCTTCCTTCTTCTGGCTCTTGCCAGAGAAATAGTCTCTACCCCACCGCCTTGGTGGAATTGTGCCCGTTTTTTATCTACTACACCCTTGTTTCGATTTGAAGCAAGGGTTTTCATATTTTTGAATAGAACAGTTCAATGCCTCAGGAGATTTGATCAATCTCCTGAGGCATTTTTACATATATACACAAGTTCATCACCGCCAGTGGTGACAATCTAACTCCTAATCGTAGTCCCTTGTCTCAGTCCGAGACCCTTTCCCCAGTGTGGGCAACGTTTTCCGCTTGCGGCGATTTTAGCAGATTTTGAAGCAGATAAACTGTAGCATGGGCAGTAGCCTATGGGTAAAAATGATGCGTCTCTTACCGAGACCCGCTTGATGGTATCGGAGATTATCATCACCCCCTGAATGGGAACGCTAAGTCGCTTGCGACGAGATTTTTGAGTGGGATTTTTGAAGTAAACAAAACACTCCATCGGTGGTCGGGAGTCCCGTCGATGAACCCCGCATTGATTCTTAGGAATCTGGCTCTCAACTACGCACACACCTATGGAACACTCCATGGTAAATGCGAACCTCACAAAGCTTTATTGAGCCTTGTGAACAGGTTATTTTGAACGGCGGTAGCCGGGGAAAATAACCTGTGAAAGGTCAGGGCGCTGCTGGTAATACAGTGTCTTGGCTGGGTTGTACATCCCCACCAGCAATCGCTGGTGCAAAAAAATGTGTTAATTTTGATGTTAACAAGCCTGACCAGAGGCAGGGGTTGCAACAGCCAAATGTTGCAGAATTTAGATTAGGAGTTGATTATAATGGCAAATACAACCTATATTAAGGCACAAATTCGGAAGAATATGCCCAAGGTAAATATCAGGGGCAAGGCACCTAGCACCAACACTTTGACCCAACACTTGAAGCACAGCTCGAAGTACGCTGAATGGGTGAAGGCAAATTACAAGTGTCGTACCTTCGAGGCCTGCGGAACCCACATCCAAGACTACTGCGATTATCTTGTGGCAGAGGGGAAGTCGCCTTCCACTATCCACACCTATGTAGCAGCTTGCTGTTACACTTGGCAGGTTCCTCTGGCGGACATCAAGAAGCCTGCTCGGCATACTCACACCAACACCCGTAGCCGTGGTATCAAGGCGGTAGATAAGCGCTCTGACGCACAGCGGGACGCCTCCCCTCGGCTGTTTGACTTCGCTGAGATGGTGGGGGTACGCCGTCATGAATATCTGGCCATGCGTCAGGATGACGTGATGCGTGACGAATCTGGTGCTCTGTGTGTCTATGTGCGCAAAGGAAAAGGCGGCAAGAAGCAGCTCCAGCGTATTCTGCCCCAGCACGAAGAAGCTGTATTGGCCTACTTCGACGGCTCTAATAACTTTGTTTTTACTAAGGCAGAAATGAAGAACAAGCTCGACCTCCACCATATCCGTGCCGAAGTAGCCCAGAACGCCTATCGGTATTATGAAAACCGCCTCAGTTCTGACGAAAACTATCGTGCTCAGCTCACCGCAGAACTGAAGGCACGTTGGGAACGCTATAACAAGAAGAACCCTTGGGATGACCGCTGTGTCCGCGGCAACTATAACATCCGTGGTGGCAACCGTAAACTGGCCAAGAAGCACGGTCTCCCCACCAGTTATGACCGCCTGATTGTCATGGCAGTCTCGGTGTTCCATCTCAGTCATTGGCGCTGCGATGTGACTGTGGACAACTACCTGTTGGCGTTTTAAGAATAGCGGTGCCCTTAGGTGGTCATTTGGCCATCTAGGGGCGCTTTATTTCTAGTTTTTTAAATTTGAAGTCAAATGCCTACAATTAAACTCTTGACACCACAAATTCAATGTGCTATAGTATACTTACAAATTAAAAACGAGGTGATTAAAATGAGCAACTCCCCTTTCCCTATCATGGCGCATAAAGAAGCTTTTGCCAATATTGATAAAATTGAAAGCATGCTCTCTCAATGGGACTGTGTTTGGGTTGTAAGCGACAATAAACCTGATCATGTAATTATGAAGTTTGACGAGTATGAACGCCTGTACAAAGCAAAGGATGACCTGGAAAGTTTAATCGAAAAGGAGCAGCTTCCCAAATTACTCGGCGCAATTGGAATGCAGTGTTTCATCCAATATTTTCATAACTTTTGGAAAAATCACACCGAAGGAACCAGTCGAACAGATTTTATTAAAGAAGACTACTCTTTAGCATCTAAACGATCTCGCGTATCAAAAGCCAAGAAAATTTTTGCAAAAGGTTGGCAAGGGGATGCGATTATACTCATTATGGAATCTAATCGTGTCAATATCGAAACAAAGTTACAAGCTAAACAACTCCTAGACTTCATGGCGGATACAGAAATTTATAATTAAAGGAGAATGTCATATGATAGAATCTGATTTTCGCATGTTTTTAGAAAATGATCCCAGCATCCAAAGTTACAAAGCAATAAACTCACGCATTAGTAAGGGAAGAACCGTTGAACGCTGTTGTGGTCAATCATTGGATATGATCGTCGCCAATGATACGTTGATGTATGCCTGTTTGTTACTGATTAACCGCAACTTAAATAATAGCAACGGCGCTTACTCCAATGCACTACGAAAATATTATACATTTGCAAATCACAACACTTTCCCTCAGTTGAATGCTATAACTTTTTAATTACGGAGGTTTACAATGAAACATTCGAACCTGTTTATTATTCTGTGTTTGACAATTATATTGCTATCCGCCTGTAGTCAACAAATCACCCCTACTACACAACCTTCAACGCCTGTGGTTGAGTCTAGTACAAGTGTCGAAGATACTACATCACCCAACGACACAATCATAAATACAGAAACCGAAGTGGCTGATGTGGGCGAATATGTTATAGGCGAGACTACTCGATTTGGTGGATATAATTGGATTGTTTTAGATATACGTGACGATAAGGTACTGCTCTTAACGGAGGATATCATATCATTTCAATACGGGAACATTAGCGATACTGCTTATGCAGCTTTGAGTTCTCTTACAGAAGAAACCATGCCTTTCATTACATTGAATGATTTTGAAGATTTCTCTTCTAATAACCCCAAATTTGATGGCCTTTACAATACATTTACAACATACAAAGATGAAAACCCAGATATCTTTACCAACGAAACATGGGGCGAATCATGGGAAGATTGTTCTTTGCGTGCATGGCTGAATAACGGAATGGGTTTCACCGATAATGAATGGGATCAAATTGTTGAAACAGAAATCGTTGATGCAACAGACGGCGGATCAAATACTAGCGATAAGGTTTTTTTGCTAGATTATGATTCTGTACAAAAATATTTCCCCCAAAATGATACACGAGGAGCCACAAGTATTGCTTCCGATGAAGATTTATTGGTATTTCTGCAACACGGGGCACTGATGGGAACCTTGACTGGAAAGATTTCACAATGGGCGTTGTCGAGCCGAGATGATGGCGTGTTTTATTGGTGGGTTAGGGGCTCTAGCCCTGAAGATTCTTATTTAGAACCTATGTCAACCGATGAACAACTTCGCTCAATGGCCTCTGCATCAACCAGGCCTCTTGGTGTGCGACCAGCAATTTGGCTTTCCATTGAAGGTTAATATAATGTTTTGTCCACCAATGGAAAATTAGGGTCGCTATTAAGATTTCCTTCACTATAACCATGTCAATCAACTAAAAATCAAACCGGGGAAGCAGTGGTACACAGTTGCTTCCCCGGTTTAATTGTATTCATTTGTCTTGCTCCATGGCTTCGTCAACTAAACGATTGAGGAGCGCACTAAGGGACTCGCCTTTGGATGTGGCATAGTTTTGAATTTCTTCTTTGCGCTCTTTGGTCACACGAAATCTGAGCTCTACATATTTTGCATTCCACTTGTCTCTTGCTTTTTTTTGCGCATCACTTGTTGCCATACGGTGTCACCTCAGTTGATTATTTATATACATTTAATATACGAGTGCGTATAAGTTTGTGTATTATGTCAATAGATATACGCGCGCGTGTTTGCTATACTACATACATGAACTAAAACAACGGCAGTGTAAGAGGGTTGCACCCCTCCTACACCTGCGCAGGTGCTTATACCACCTACACAACGGATGAATCCGCACCATGGGGATAGTATACCCTTTTTTGCCTCAGATGGCAAGAGGAACCCTCTAAAAGTGCGTTTTTATTGGTCATTTGACACCGTGTAGGCTTTGCCCTGCACGGTGTTTTTGTTCTCCACATTATAAAAGGAGACAGACCAATGAACAACAAAGAATTTCTCAATGTCCACGACGTGGCGACCTACATGGGGGTATCAATCCCACAGGCCTACAAGGTCATGCAACGGCTCAACCGTGAGCTGAGCGAGCAGGGCTATCTTACTATCGCAGGCAAAATCAGCCGTCCCTATTTGGAACAACGTGTGCGAGGCACCGCCCCTCAAAGTCAGGAGGTGTCCCATGGCTAAGATTGCGTATCACCGCCCCAAACGTGGCGATTATATCCTCGATGCCATCGACAAAATGATGAAGGGCGGCGACAGTTTTGTGTATGAGGATGCGCTCTTTCAGCGTGCTCAAAATCAACGTCAAAAGTTGAGTCGAAATGGCTTTGAACTGGACTTGGCATGCCTGTTTCAAGCAGGCAAGCTGTACTGTGTTGGACGACGAATTTATCATCAACGCACCTTGAATTATGAGCAGGCAACTGCCACCAAATTGGCGGAGCTGTTGCTTGAAAATGACCTTCCATCGCCTCCGTTACCTGACCCTTTGACCGTCCGTGGCATCACGCTGGATGACAGCCAACGACGTGCTGTTTCCATGGCACTGAGCCATCGTCTTTCAATCATTTTAGGCGGTGCAGGGTCGGGTAAAACCACCCTTTTGCGTGCCATTGCAGAGCGTTGTACTGGGGGTGGAAGCATGGTGCTGTGTGCGCCCACGGGCAAGGCTGCTTGCAACTTGACAGAGCGCACTGCCATCCAAGCGCGCACCGTTCACAGCGCCTTGAGTAAGGCTCCTGACGAGGACTTTTTGAAGCCTGTGGACTGGAGTTCTGTCCGTTTGGTGCTGGTGGACGAAGCGTCCATGATGACCCTAGAATTGCTGACTGGCATCCTCCATGTGGTGAAAAAAGAGTGCCGTGTGGTGCTGGTGGGCGACCCCAATCAACTACTCTCTGTGGGCGCAGGAAACGTCCTGCCAGACCTATTGCAACTGGGTGTGCCACGCACCATTTTGGAAGGCTGTCACCGACAAGATGATGGCGCTGTGGCGCTGAAATCCAACGTGGTTGACTTCAAGAATTGTGCCATGATTGAGGACTTAAAGCAAGACGATTCGTTCCAATTCATCCCCCTGTTTAGTGAAGCAGAAATTCAAAAATTCGTAACCCAAGAAGGTGCCAAACGCTATCTCAACGGTGAGAATTTTCAGGTGCTTTCTCCTCGCAATTTCGGCCATCCACTGTCGGTGGAGAAGCTGAACTTGGTGCTTCGGAAGTTGGTCAACCCAGCGAAAAAAGATACGCTCAGTTTGGTTTGTCGAGGTCGAAGATTTTTCACAGGTGACCGTGTGATGGTGACGAAAAACGACTGGGACCGCAAGGTTTGCAACGGTCATATTGGCACCTTTGGGGTGTGCTCTGTGGACGAAGAAGCACCTGTTTATGGGGTGGCAACCGACCACGCTGTGGCCATGTGGGAGGGGTGGTCAGGCATTGAAAATTTGACCCATGCCTACGCCATTACCATCCACAAATCGCAGGGTAGCGAGTACGATACGGTGATTATTCCAGTGCATAAAAACTTGGGAAAATTCATGTACAGAAACTTACTTTACACCGCTATCTCTAGAGCAAAACAGAAGGTGATTTTGGTGGGTGACCCCGACGCTCTGGCGCAAGCTCTACGCACGCCGACGCCCGAGAGAAAGTCAGTTCTGGTGGCGCAGACCAACATGAAAATTTACCAAGCAAGCCAAGCGAAGGAGGAGATTGCATGAAAGATTTATGGACGGAATTTGTTGAGGGCTGCGTGGAGCACCACGACCGAACGTATCGTGAAACGGAAGCCTTTCGCTACCGTCACGAGGTGGAATTGCAGATGGACGACTTGCTACACAACAGCTTGACCCGTAGCCAAAAAGTCATGGTTGACGAGGTGCTGTTCGCCCAGTCATCCGCCCAAGGAGACGACTGCGAACGGCTCTATCAGCAGGGCATGAAGGACGCCGTCTGGCTCTTGAAAAAGCTAGGCCTATTAGGATTGGAGGTGTGAGAAAATGAGCGAGAATTTAACCGTAACCTTGTCCCTGTATGATTGGGAATTGGAAGCATTCAACACCCTCTGCGAAGAGCATGGCTGCTTCCCCAGCGACGCCTTGCGAGGCTTCGCAAAGTGGTGCGCAGAAGACCCCGAACGGGCGAAAGAGTGGCTGACGGACGAGATGGTTTGAGGGCAAATATAACGCCCAGAAGCGCATTGCCTCTGGGCGTTATATATTTAAACTGCAGATATCCCTACTGTCAATTGTGCTTCGAGTTTCTTCACCTCTAGATACTCAAAACTTTCTTGCAGATGATGTTCATCTCCATACGTCAATGCCTGTTTTATATATTTCAAAGCTTTTTCTTGTTTATATCCAGGAACGCTCAGCCCAATGTTTGCATAGGCAAGGCCGAGTTTAAGCCAATTAACCTTCCTTGCATTCCAGCCCATTCGTATAATATCCCAAACTTTCTCTAATAGCGCCACTATATTGTGATACCTTGAATAAAGCTCACTGTATTTTGACATTGAACAAATGGCTTCTTCTGCAAGGTGCGGATGTCTTTCGCACATATCCCCCAATCCCATCATTGCATCCTCTAACAAGGCCGTTGCATATTCCTCATCTGTTTTCCAGCACATCTGCGCCAAAGCAAGATTGCATTGAACCCATAACATGCTTTGTTTGGCCAGACAACTACCTTCCCCTTGACGCTGTTCTCTTGCCGACTCAAGCAACAATTGCCCTTGACACTGTTCTCTTGCCGACTCAAGCAACAATTGCCCTTGCCCTATATCGACAGGATCTTTTCCGTCTTTCCAAAACAACATGCCGTACATGTAAGTTTGATGAATTTCTTTGATATTAGGATCCATTTCATCTGGCAACTCAGCATAGCACTTACAGATGGCTCTAGCATATGTTACAAGCCCATAATCCATTGTAGCCATAAATGCTTTTCGCAAAAAAACGCCAGCATTCAGAACCTCCCATTGACGCATGCGAACTGCTATGCTCATTAGATTTTGCGCCCACAAACCTCTAGGTTGCTCCACTTCTTCCAAAACACCCTTTAATTCTTGGTCAAAGCCACCAGATGCAGGCTGGTATTTCTCCAAAAAAATATCTCGCAATAACGGTGCCATAAATACCGACTCATCCACCTCTATCAACAGCCCTTTGTCGATCAATTTATTAACACCAATCAATTTGTTATTTGCCATATCGCCCCAGGTTCGAACAGAACGTTTTAACACCCCATAGCTAGAAAGCATCGAAAACATTTGTATCATCCGTTTTTCTTCAATCCCAAACTTGTATTTTTCAAAAAGCCATGACAAATGCTCTTTTATGCTAGTCTCCGTCTGACCAAGAAAGATAGCTTGCGGATCCCCTGGCACTGCGCTCTGCCTTTTTTGCAAATCATTAAGCAACTTTTCTACACGTTCACCAGTCACCCGCACCCATTTCCCCATTAATTCCACAACCAATGTATTATAATGAACTAACTTTACCAGTTTTCGTATTTTTTCTGGATTTTTAATAGCTTTTACACCTATATCAGATGTTCTCGTAATCCTGTGTCTACTATTGTTGAATACTTCTAAAAGTTCATCTTCGCTCAATTCCGTTACCACAATATTTAGAAATCTCTCTCGCAGCCACTCATCTCTAGATGTAATCAATTTTCTGCAACCGCACTGGCAAAAATCCTCAAAATCTTTATCGGCTCGATCTAATCCATCCGCATTGTCCAAGACCACCAAAAGATCTTTCCCTAAAGCGTTTAGCAACTGCATTGCATGTGCAAACTTTTCATCTTCCGTAGCCTCGTTTGCCACTGTTATGCACTTCGCTTGCAACAACGTAAGGCGGATGCTCCCTTCGTACCTTAACCACAAAACATTTCCTTTTGTCCATACGTTTTCAACATATGCTTCTGCCAGTTTACTCTTCCCAATCCCCGGCAATCCACTTAGAACAATGCAATCTTTTTCCTTCAAGCTTTGGGTAATTTGATTTAACATATCATTTCGTCCAACCAAACGGGTTGCAGTAGTTATAGGAACAAGTCGCCGCCCAAAATATGACTGCACACTTTTTTCAATATCCTTGCGTTCAATATTATTGCGCGATACAGACTCTACAATAAGGCGCCAAAGAACCGCTTCTTCTTTTTTCATATCGTAATTATAATCGTCGGTACTATAATCACTCCCACATATTAAGTCAGCTTCTTTTTTATAAATAATTCCTCGTACAACCTGCTCATAAACAAGTCCTCGTAGCTTTTCTATAACTTGTGATGTTTCCCCTACGTCGATTAACTTCCCAAGTTTCTTACTGCGATTTTGACATTCTCTTCCTGTCAAGTTCAGCAATTCAAGTTTCAATGCCTTCCCTAAATCCTGCTTCCTATTAAATAAGCGGGAAGCGAACTCCTTTGTGACCTGCGTTTTCTCTCCAGCCTCGCCGCTTAACTCTGAATTATTATCTACCCCCAAAATAGCACACAAAATTTCTTCTTGGTTTCCTGTACTATGCTCTTTCAGTATTTGCAACACTGCACCAAACGAATATGTTTTCATTATTGCCCCTCCTTTTGTGTTAACAATTAATTCATATTACATAAAATGTCACTGCAACTCCGATACAACTACAAATTTGAGTAAATGTGAGAAAATATCATCAGAAATCAGTGGCCACTGCTTTTTATCTATTATAACACAAATTTATCAGGAGAATCAAAAATGAACAACACTCTTTTGACCATCAGCGACACCCAGCGCCAGTTGGCCCTCGATGGCATCGCCATCTCTACCTTCACGCTTCGCCGTTGGGCTCGCGAGGGCACTATTCCTGCATTTTTTAGCGGAAATAAGATCTTTCTCCACTACCCCACCGTCTTGGCGGTCCTGACCAATGGAACGGCGGTGTAAAATGGAAGAAAAAGACATTGACGGATATATCAAAATTCCCAAACGCTTGATCTATGGAATGAATTCCCAAATCCTTTCTTGCGAAGCCCTCGTTTTATACGGTTGCATGGCTGATCGCCACTCTTTGTCTGAAAAAAATCCATTTTTTCATGATGCCGACGGCGAGGTGTTCATTTATTTTACAAATGAATACGGTCAAAAAACCATCCGCCGCAAAGAAAATAAAACAAGTGATACCTATAAAGAATTGGAAAACGCAGGCCTGATCTCTCGCAAGCGGCAAGGTCTAGGAGACCCCAATAAGATTTATGTGAAACTTCCCTTTCCTGCCCACTCTAAAAAAGGCACCGCTTCCACCCAAAACAAGGGCGATAACCTTGAAAAATGCGGCGCCAAAGACGGGTTTGACCCGAATGCAGCCCCTCCTAAAAACCAATCTATTAAACCTGACCCTAGTAAAACTGATTATAATCTTCTTAACGAAACTACTACGCCGCAGAAAAAAGCTTTTTTCGAAAAAACGCAAGCGCCTGCCCCTAGCATGGTGGAAGCCGTCAAAAATCTACACCAGCACCGTCAAAACCGCTAACCCCCAACAATAGAGGGGTGGCATCCCACCCCTCTGCTGAGAATCTAACCTACATAAAGGAGGCTCCAAATGCCTAGTCAATCTCCAGCCATCCTCCCCTACCCCTTTGATCCCTACCCTACCAATGCGGGCTTTCCCTATCGCCTAGCCGCCGACCTATGTAATGAGATCATCTGTGAACAGAGCGCTCCCCCCTCTGTCAAAGGCCTCTTCATTTATGGAGACCCCAGCTATGGCAAAACCAATTTGCTTTTGGGTATCCAGGCAGCGCTAAAATCTAACAATATTTCAACTATTTATATCAAAGATGAAGATTTTTTCAAGCAATTGTTCCAATCATACCACTCTCATACAAACTATCTAGAAGAAGATTTGCTGACTTTTCAAACAGCGCCCGTCTTACTTTTTGATGATTTTGGAAAAAGCCTTGCTTATACACGCGAATCTAACTCAAATCCCAGTAAAAACAAGTGGATATCTAATTTAGAGGAACGCCTACGTCTACTCCACGATCTCCTTGCATTCCGTTTGAAATATTCGTTAACTACCTTTATTGCTAGCGATTGCGTCCAGCCAGATTTCGGGAAATTTGAAGCGGAATTTCTCTCACCAAGTCCCAACAGCAATTCCTCAGCTAAGGCCATTTGCAACATTCTTCAATGTATCACGTATCCCTGCTATTTATATACTCCACACGCCGACCTATCTCTTAAACATACAGGAGGATCCGATTTTGATCAATAGATACGCACACCCCCCCTATCGCAAAAAGCGGCTGTCGAAGTCTGTACGTCAAACAAAACATGCCAACGCCGGCTTACCAGAAACCGCATATGATCATACATTCAAGAATAGCGCGACTTCATTTAACGCTGAGCGTGCATTCAAAAGTTCGTCACAATATTGCTCGCATTATGCCGCCTGTCGTTTTCGGAGCATAAATCTTATTATTCGCGGACCTCGACACTCTGGAAAAACATATTTGCTTCATTGCATTGCCAACGATTTCATCAGCTATGATATCCCTGTTTTATTCGTTGATGAATCTGACCTTTTAGAGAAACTTTTCTTTGCAAAAACAAGCCCCACCACATTTTTAGAGATTGAACTGATGCGCTATAAAACAGCACAAGTTTTAATTTTAGATAATCTCGGTTCAAGTCTCCACTACGCTCAGCGTGACGAGGACATTAATAACCCCAGGAACTGGAGAACAGATGTTTATAAAAGAATTTCCATTCTAGGGGAACTTTTTGCCTTCCGTAAAAAATATAATCTACCAACCATTGTTTCCACTGAACTTTTACATTTCAACAGCTTCTATTCAGATCCACCTAAATCTCCCATCGATGCAGCCATCGAAAATTCAATCGTTCGCCCTCTGCGTATCTTCGCAGAACAATGTGAATTGTGGGAACGTTCACCAGAAAATACATCTACAACCCCCAATAAGAAAGGATAATCCCCATGGCAAGTATCCGCAAACGTGGAAATAACTTTACCATCACCATCAGTCTCGGACGTGGTGGTGATGGTAAACAACTCTTAAAGCACACTACCTTTACCCCCGATCCTTCCCTGACCCCTAAGCAGAAAGAAAAGGCGGCTACCGCCTATGCCATCCAATTGGAAAACCAGTTTCGCACTGGCCAAATTTTAACTGATAGCAAAATCACAGTCACCGCTTTTTGTGAGCAGTGGTTGGCAAACCATGCGCTCCCACAAATGACCACTGGTACTTATGAAAAAACCGACCGCATCATACAACAGCAAATCATCCCCCACTTGGGGCATATTCGCCTGAGCGATTTGCGCAAATTGGCCATTGTCCAATGGATGAATCAATTATCCTCCGACACTTGTGTTCGCTATGATGACAAAACTGGTGCCTATGCCAAATCCACCATCCAACGGTACTTCGGCGTCCTCCACAGCCTGCTTCAAACAGCTGTAGACTGGGAGTTGATTGCCACCAACCCTAGTAATGCTGTCAAGCTTCCCAAGGACCACAGTGCCAATGCAAATGAGGACATTGAATGTCTCAGCTTCGAGGATGTTACCGACCTGCTCACATTCATGCAGATGCCCTATCGGGTCACCGTCAGCGGCCACACACGCACTGATGACACTGGTCTCACTTATCAGGTGCCTAACTACACTTTGAAACATAATTTTGCACTGCAAGATAAGCTTTTGATTCATTTGGCCATTGACACTGGTATGCGCAAGCAAGAAATTCTGGCCTTAACATGGAAAGTCATTGATTTTCACAAAAACACCATTCAAGTAAAGCAAGCTGTCAGTAAAGTCAAAGGCAAGGAAGTCATCAAAGCACTGAAAAACAAGCATTCCAAGCGAACCATGACCATTAGCGAAGAAAGTATATCCCTTTTACAGGCCTGGCGCGCAGAGCAGGTGCATTGTCGCAAAACCCTTGGCTCCACCTATAACGCAGATGATTGGGTCTTTATTCGTCCAACAGGAGAGCGCCTGGGCTATTCCACCCCATATCAGGTTTTGAAAAAAGTCCTTCGCCACTACAACTCTGCCAATCCAGAAACACCTCTGCCCACTGTCAGTTTCCACGCCTTGCGACATACCTGCGCCACATTGTTGTTGGCCAGCGGTATCGACATTCGGGAGGTTGCCGCCCGTCTAGGACATGCTGAAACCTCCACAGCGCTGAACATCTACATCCACTCACTACCATCTTCCGACAAAGCAGCGGCCAACAAAATGAACGCCATCTTGGCACTGCCCAATCCGTCAAATGACAAACAGCCTTCTTGTTAGACAAATGTTAGACAAATCCACTTTTTCACAGAGATAGGCAAAAAGAAAAAACCCTGCAACCACTACGGTTACAGGGTTTTTCGTGGAGCTGCTGACCGGATTTGAACCGGTGACCTCATCCTTACCAAGGATGCGCTCTACCAACTGAGCTACAGTAGCAAATGGCGACCCGGAACGGGCTCGAACCGTCGACCTCCAGCGTGACAGGCTGGCGTTCTAACCGACTGAACTACCGGGCCACATTTAAGTGGCTCTTTGCAAGAGACATTATATCAAAAACAACTTTCGTTGTCAAGATGTTTATGGCAGGGGCAGAAGGAATCGAACCCTCGACACGCGGTTTTGGAGACCGCTGCTCTACCAGCTGAGCTATACCCCTATATCGCAAGAAGGACGCCTGGCGATCACCATATGGTAGGCCTTCGGGGACTCGAACCCGGGACCGACCGGTTATGAGCCGGCTGCTCTAACCAACTGAGCTAAAGGCCCTTACTATTGAAAAAAATGAATGCCGCCACCAATGTGGCGGCATTCCATTTCTTGGCTCCCCCTGTTGGACTCGAACCAACGACAACGCGGTTAACAGCCGCGTGCTCTACCAACTGAGCTAAGGAGGAATATCCAGGCCTTAACCCATAGAGGCCAAGGCCTTGTGTGAGCGCTATCTATCTTCCCAGGCCGTCGCCAGCCAAGTATTGTGGACAGAAATGAGCTTAACTACTGTGTTCGGAATGGGAACAGGTGGACCCTCATCCTAATAAGCACTCACTATGTTTCACTCGGAACTACTTCCGAAAAACAAACGTATTATAACATTTTCAAGGGATATTGTCAAGAGTTTTTTTGCATTTCTACACAACTCATAGGGACTTTTGGTGACCCGTAGGAGAGTCGAACTCCTGATTGCGCCGTGAGAGGGCGCCGTCTTGACCACTTGACCAACGGGCCATGTCTTTAACTCTTAGCTCCGTAGTCCTGGTGCATTTCGCATGAAATACACCAGAATTACTTCACTTGGTGCACCTTCACGGATTCGAACCGGGGACCCACTGATTAAGAGTCAGTTGCTCTACCAACTGAGCTAAAGGTGCGGATCAATTTGAAGAATTATACCTTCAAAACCGAACATCGTATCATTTTTGTTTCTTGAATAAGGCTATTGCCTGCATATATTGTAGGTCAAGCCCTCGGACTATTAGTACTAGTCAGCTACATGCATTACTGCACTTCCACCTCTAGCCTATCAACCAGGTAGTCTTCCTGGGTCCTTACTCCATAAAGGATGAGAGATCTAATCTTGAAGGGAGTTTCACGCTTAGATGCCTTCAGCGTTTATCTCGTCCGTACGTAGCTACCCAGCTATGCCCTTGGCAGAACAACTGGTGCACCAGAGGTACGTCCAACCCGGTCCTCTCGTACTAAGGTCAGCTCTCCTCAAATCTCTTACGCCCGCAACAGATAGGGACCGAACTGTCTCACGACGTTCTGAACCCAGCTCGCGTGCCACTTTAATCGGCGAACAGCCGAACCCTTGGGACCGAATACAGCCCCAGGATGTGACGAGCCGACATCGAGGTGCCAAACCTCCCCGTCGCTGTGGACGCTTGGGGGAGATCAGCCTGTTATCCCCAGGGTAGCTTTTATCCGTTGAGCGATGGCACTTCCACTTGCATACCACCGGATCACTAACTCCAACTTTCGTTACTGCTCGACCTGTCAGTCTCGCAGTTAGGCTCGTTTATGCGTTTACACTCAATGCACGATTTCCGTCCGTGCTGAACGAACCTTTGAGCGCCTCCGTTACATTTTAGGAGGCGACCGCCCCAGTCAAACTGCCCGCCTAACAGTGTCCCCGACCGGATTCACGGCCGCAGGTTAGAAAATCAGTAATTCAAGAGTGGTATCCCACCAGCGACTCCATTTAACCTGACGGCTAAACTTCTCAGTCTCCCACCTATCCTGTACATGAATCACCAATTTCCAGTATTAAGCTGCAGTAAAGCTCCATGGGGTCTTTCCGTCTAGTTGCGGGTAACTGGCATCTTCACCAGTACTACAATTTCGCCGGGCGGGCTGTTGAGACAGTGCCCAAATCATTACGCCTTTCGTGCGGGTCAGAACTTACCTGACAAGGAATTTCGCTACCTTAGGACCGTTATAGTTACGGCCGCCGTTTACCGGGGCTTCAATTCAAACCTTCGCTTGCGCTAAGCTCTCCTCTTAACCTTCCGGCACCGGGCAGGCGTCAGCCCATATACGTCATCTTTCGATTTAGCATAGACCTGTGTTTTTGGTAAACAGTTGCTTGGGCCTATTCACTGCGGCCTCTTTCGAGGCTCCCCTTATTCCGAAGTTACGGGGTCAATTTGCCGAGTTCCTTAACAACCCTTCTCCCGTTGGCCTTAGGATTCTCTCCTCATCTACCTGTGTCGGTTTGCGGTACGGGCACCTTAGCATACACCAGAGCTTTTCTCGCCTCCATATTCATCGACTTCCCTACTATATTTCGGTCCCTTACGCCCAGCGCAACCAACGGCTGGGTTCGACTAGTCTGAAGTGTCCTTCTGGTTTAAGTGTTCGGTGGCGACGGAATTTCTACCGTCTGTGCATCGACTACGCCTTTCGGCCTCGCCTTAGCTCCCGGCTTACCTTGGGCGGACGAACCTTCCCCAAGAAACCTTAGATTTTCGGCCATTATGATTCCCACATAATTCTCGCTACTCATTCCGGCATTCTCACTTCTGTACAGTCCACCGCTGCTTACGCTACGACTTCACCCCGTACAGAACGCTCCCCTACCACTACACTTACGTGCAATCCTAAGCTTCGGTTATACACTTAGCCCCGTTACATTTTCCGCGCAGAATCACTCGACCAGTGAGCTATTACGCACTCTTTTAATGTATGGCTGCTTCTAAGCCAACATCCTGGTTGTTTTCGCAACTCCACATCGTTTTCCACTTAGTGTATATTTGGGACCTTAGCTGTAGGTCTGGGCTGTTTCCCTTTTGACAATGAAACTTATCTCACACTGTCTGACTGCCAACCATCAATTATCCGGCATTCGGAGTTTGATAGAGTTCAGTAAGCTTATCGCCCCCTAGCTCATTCAGTGCTCTACCTCCGGTAATCTAAGTTAACGCTAGCCCTAAAGCTATTTCGGGGAGAACCAGCTATCTCCGAGTTCGATTGGAATTTCACCGCTACCCACAAGTCATCCGCCACCATTGCAACGGGGGTCGGTTCGGTCCTCCATGGCATTTCACTGCCACTTCAACCTGCTCATGGGTAGGTCACCCGGTTTCGGGTCTATAGCAACTAACTTCATACGCCCTATTCAGACTCGCTCTCGCTACGGCTCCGCTACTTAATAGCTTAACCTTGCTAGTTACCATAACTCGCCGGACCGTTCTACAAAAAGTACGCCATCACCCATTAACGGGCTTTGACTGCTTGTAAGCACAAGGTTTCAGGTTCTTTTTCACTCCCCTTCCGGGGTCCTTTTCACCTTTCCCTCACGGTACTGCTTCTCTATCGGTCACTGAGTAGTATTTAGGCTTGGAGGGTGGTCCCCCCATATTCCCACCGGGTTTCACGTGTCCGGCGGTACTCTGGATACTGACTAATTAACATCGGTTTTCGGATACGGGTCTCTCACCCTCTGTGGATGGCCTTCCCATGCCATTCTCCTAACCTAGTTAACCGTTATGTCAGTCCAAACCCCAGTGAATAAATCCACTGGTTTGGCCTCTTCCGCGTTCGCTCGCCACTACTTACGGAATCTCTGTTGATGTCTTTTCCTCGTCCTACTTAGATGTTTCAGTTCAGACGGTTCCCCACGTACACCTATTTTATTCAATGCACGTTACATGGATATTGTCCATGTGGGTTTCCCCATTCGGAAATCTGCGGATCAAAGGATATTTGCTCCTACCCGCAGCTTATCGCAGCTTATCGCGTCCTTCATCGGCTCTCAGTGCCAAGGCATTCCCCTTGCGCTCTTTTTAGCTTGACCAATCGAAAACTAAGCTGATATCTCAGTTAGATTTCGTTCTTTCGAATTATGCAGGCAATCAAAAAGTTTTTTGTTTGAAGTTTTTTTACTTTCGTAAATCCGCTTCCGTTGAAATTGTAATGTGTTACCCTCATCTTTTCAGATGTTGTTCCACAATTAAATAATATCTTAACTAAAATTCTCTGTATGTTTTAATTAAATCAAAACACGCAGAACCTTTCTGTTGCCTTACTTTTACTTTAATTTGATACAATGTTCAGTTTTCAAGGTACATTCTTTAGTCATCTCTCGACAACTCAGAGCATAAATGCTCATTGAAATTCTCTCTGTTGAAAAAATTTCAATCAACACTTATTTCTTATTCACTATTACTTATTACTTTAAAAGTGGTGGGCCTAGATGGACTCGAACCATCGACCTCACGATTATCAGTCGTGCGCTCTAGCCAGCTGAGCTATAGGCCCATATGGTGGAGATATCGTTGTCTACCACCAGTTTTATTGGTGGAGAATAACGGGATCGAACCGTTGACCTCCTGAATGCAAATCAGGCGCTCTCCCAGCTGAGCTAATCCCCCAGACTAAGCACCGCTCTAGCGTGTGCCCTCTAAATTAAACAATGTAACAACTTCAAAGCTCAACGGCTGACCTTAGGACGTTACAAGAGAAGTCAATTTCATCTCTCGAAGTCTCCTTAGAAAGGAGGTGATCCAGCCGCACCTTCCGATACGGCTACCTTGTTACGACTTCACCCTAATTATCGAACCCACCTTCGGCCGCGCCCTCCTTGCGGTTAGGCTACGGACTTCGGGTGTTCCCGACTCTCATGGTGTGACGGGCGGTGTGTACAAGGCCCGGGAACGTATTCACCGCGGCATGCTGATCCGCGATTACTAGCGATTCCGACTTCATGCAGGCGAGTTGCAGCCTGCAATCCGAACTGAGACGGCTTTTAGGGGTTCGCTCCACATCGCTGTATTGCATCCCTCTGTTTACCGCCATTGTATTACGTGTGTAGCCCAGGACATAAGGGGCATGATGATTTGACGTCGTCCCCACCTTCCTCCGTTTTGTCAACGGCAGTCTCGCTAGAGTGCTCTTGCGTAGCAACTAACAATAGGGGTTGCGCTCGTTGCGGGACTTAACCCAACATCTCACGACACGAGCTGACGACAACCATGCACCACCTGTCTCTACTTTCCCCGAAGGGCACCTGATGTATCTCTACTTCGTTAGTAGGATGTCAAGTCCTGGTAAGGTTCTTCGCGTTGCTTCGAATTAAACCACATAATCCACCGCTTGTGCGGGCCCCCGTCAATTCCTTTGAGTTTCAACCTTGCGATCGTACTCCCCAGGTGGGATACTTATTGTGTTAACTGCGGCACGCAGGGGGTCAGTCCCCGCACACCTAGTATCCATCGTTTACAGCGTGGACTACCAGGGTATCTAATCCTGTTTGCTCCCCACGCTTTCGCGCCTCACCGTCAGTTGTCGTCCAGTAATCCGCCTTCGCCACTGGTGTTCTTCCTTATATCTACGCATTTCACCGCTACACAAGGAATTCCGATTACCTCTCCGACACTCAAGAAAAGCAGTTTCAAATGCAGTTTGGAGGTTGAGCCTCCAGATTTCACATCTGACTTGCCTTCCCGGCTACACGCCCTTTACACCCAGTAAATCCGGATAACGCTTGCCACCTACGTATTACCGCGGCTGCTGGCACGTAGTTAGCCGTGGCTTATTCATCAAGTACCGTCTTCTACTCTTCCTTGATAAAAGAAGTTTACAACCCGAAAGCCTTCTTCCTTCACGCGGCGTTGCTGGGTCAGACTTGCGTCCATTGCCCAATATTCCCCACTGCTGCCTCCCGTAGGAGTCTGGGCCGTATCTCAGTCCCAATGTGGCCGGTCAACCTCTCAGTCCGGCTACTGATCGTCGCCTTGGTAGGCCATTACCCTACCAACTAGCTAATCAGACGCGAAGCCATCTTTCAGCGATAAATCTTTGGTACTCGAGCCATGCGACCCAAGCACATTATGCGGTATTAGCAGTCGTTTCCAACTGTTGTCCCCCTCTGAAAGGCAGGTTCTTCACGCGTTACTCACCAGTCCGCCACTGTCCTCTACTTCAATTGACCGAAGTCTCTATCCACAGATTCTCGTTCGACTTGCATGTGTTAAGCACGCCGCCAGCGTTCATCCTGAGCCAGGATCAAACTCTCAATAAAATGGTATTTAAAGAGACCGTAGTCTCATCAAATCAGTTTATCAAGCTTTTGCTAGCTTAATTAGTTTTTTTATAGTTACCTCAGTCCTGCAGAGAATTGACTAATCCGCAGTTTCGTTCGCACAACCAAACTCTTGTCGGGCAACTTTCCGGTGTGTTGTAATTACTCACAACACTTACCGTTGGTGCTTTAAAAATTTTTGTTACATTGTTTAATTTACAAGGTACACGCCGACGTTTCCGTTCAGCGGAGTGTTATCATTATACCAGAACCAGAACCGTTTGTCAAGAACTTTTTTTCAAAAGTTTTGAACCAGAAGTTCGTGTTCGGTTTTGACGACTTGATTATTCTATCATAATCAACACCGTTTGTCAAGAACTTTTTTCAACTTCTTTTCGGAAGTTTTTGAAGTTTTCGACGGTCAGGTGAACTTGAACCGAAGCTCTCGTTCGTCGCTGACAACTTTTATATCATACCAGATACATGGCTGTTTGTCAAGAACTTTTTTCGAATTCTCAAAGGAAAGAGAAAAGCTTTCGACGCCTGTCGCAGCACCTTTTGGGCAACCGCTCGAGACAGCTTAGTTAGAATACCACGGCATTCGATAAAAGTCAACACTTATTTTCAGTTTTTTGCAAGTTTTTTCTGATATGGAAAATGGTGGATGGGTTTGGGGTGGTTTTGCCGTGAAAACGGCGGTTTTTCCCCCTTCGGGGGTGTCCTGCGGACGGCTTTGCCCCTTCGGGGCGGACCACTGCCGTGGGGGCATTCTTTTTGTATCGACAAAAAGAATCAAAAAACGATTTTTTCACGACGACTGCGGTCGAGTGAAAAAAAGGGCTTTTTACGGGGGGCTCATCGCTGGGGTGCTTTGGTCTTTTGAACGGCACCGAGTGGCCTGATTTGACGCGAAGTATTCTTTCGGGCTTCGCCCTGTTTGGGGAGATGCGGTTGATATGGTGCCATTTCTTTGGCGTGCCTAGGGTGTGGGTGTGGTATAGGTTGGTGGCGTTGGGTAAGACGGGCGACCACAGGTCGCCCCTACAAGGGTGCCAGCACCACCCAACATCAAGCTGACCGCAGGTCAGCGCTCCCCAGCGCCACCGCACCCATCGACGTCCACAATCTTAGGCACCTCACACGCGTGCTACAACGTCATCGTACGACAAACGTGCGGCAGCAATCAGCGTTGGTTCGCGCATCCCACACGATAAGCCGAACGGATGTGAGCCAGATGCCCCAATAGCACCGCACCCACTCATACCCACCATCCGTATAAAATGGGAGCACGTGAGACGGCTGACCACAAGTGGTCAGCCGCCACGTGCAAGATTTTTGGTTACTTTGCATCTTTGCAAAGTAACGCCCGCGCGGCGAGCGCCCTCCACGGCAGTGGGAAGAAGTCTATCAAAAGACAAATCCCACAGGGTGAAGCAAATTGCAATTGATTTCCACGGGCGCCCAATGGGCGCCCCTACAAAGGGAGAGGCGAAGAAAGCCCCTGCGGCAGCATCCTCCACAGCAGTGGGTAAACTATATCCAAAAAGAATTCCCAAAGGGTAAAATCCTAGAAAGGGACCAACCTCCCCCACAAGGGGCGGAAGTAACGAAAGCCACTGCGGCGGCAGCCGCCATGGTGTGGTGAGCAATATATCAAACAAAGAACTCCCACAGGGTGAAGCAAGTTGCAACCGATTTCCGCGGGCGCGCAGTCCGCGCCCCTACGAAGGGTTATCCAAACACGTTGCAACAGCGGCAAAAGAAAGCCCCCACGGCAGTGCCCCCCTATACATTATAATATAGTAACCACCACTTCCAAAATCATACAATTTATACCACCGTTTTTCAAAACTCCCTATGTACAACCCCCCTCCCCTATGATATACTACCAATATACATTATAATATAGGAAGGTGACCCATTTGCAAATTCATCGTATGCAAGGGACATTCGGCCGATTGCAGCAGCAATCGCTAACAATATCCTCTGGTTTAAACATTTTACAAGCGCCCAATGAGTCTGGCAAGTCTACTTGGTGCGCCTTTTTGCTGGCCATGGCCTACGGCATCAACAGCCGTGAGCGAGACAAGGCTGGCTTTATTGCGGAGAAAAACCGCTATGCCCCGTGGAATGGTGCTTTGATGAGCGGCTCCATGGACTGCACCTATGATGGCAAAGCCATCACTGTAACCCGTGATACCAAGCGCACCACTGCTCCCATGGCAAACTTCACCGCCACCTTTACTGGCACTGGCGACCAAGCGGGGTATCTAGACGGTCTGTCTTGTGGCGAAACCCTCTTCGGTGTAAGCCGTGATGTGTTTGAGCGCAGTGCGTTCATCCGCCAAGCTGGCCTCTCCATTGGACAAACCCCTGAACTGGAACGACGGATTGCCTCTCTCATCACCACTGGCGACGAAGATTCCGCCTATTCCCAAGTGCTCGAGAAACTAAAACAACAGCGCAACCGCCGCCGCCATAATAAAACTGGACTGATTCCCCAGTATGAGGCAGAGCTGGCCACGCTGGAGGCACAATTAAAAAGCCACCAAGACATCACCGCCCAATATGTCGCCGCCCAACAGCTTGCCAGCCATAACCAAGCCTTAGTAGCGCAACTGGAGCAAGCCTTGGCGCACTGGGATGCTTTCGACGCGCAACAACAGCACTTGGCGCTGTCAGCGCAAAAAGAAGCTGTAAACGACGCACAACAAACTGCCGCCACCCTTTCGCAAGCTTTGCAAGACGATCACATTCCCGAAAACGATGTGGTGGCACGGCTTCGCGGCGCCATTGTGAATCTAGAGTTTACACGCCGCCAAACAGACAAGGCCATGGGCGAAAAAGACAAGGCATTGCGCCAAACCATGACCGCACAAGCCACCTTGGGCGAAAGCCCCTTCGCTGGGCAATCTCCAGAACAGGCTATGTCTGCCGCTGTCAATCTACCCTCCGTCAAACCACCCTCTTGGATACCGCCCATTTTACTGGGCATTGCCACTGGTGGTGGCATATGGGCATTGACCTATTCCCACCCCTTTAACATGGCCACTGGCATTTATGCACTTGTGGCTGGTTTGGGATTGATGGCCTTCACTTGGGGCATCTCCACAATCGCCCATAAGAAAAAAGCCAAATTGGCGATTGATACCTATTTAAAACACCACGGCGTTGACACACCCGAGGCACTCACCGCCTTGGCGCAGGATTACACCACCTTGTGGGACGCCCACGCCCAAGCCATTGCCACTTCTGCCGCCGCCACCGCCCAATATAACGGGCTCTACGAAACCTTGTCCACCAATGAGCAGGCCATTTTGTTAGAAGTCCGCCGATTTGCACCCACTGCCTTTGATGTCACCACTGCCGATGAATCCTTACGCCATTGCGGCGCACGGCGCAAAGCAGTTCAGGTGGCGCAAGCTGCAGCGCGGGAAGCACAAATCCGATGGGAGGCCACAGCCCAAGACTTGCCTCCCCTCCCTTCTACCGCGTTATTAGAACGACCTACCCAACCCAAAGATGACTTACGTCTTCAACACGCACAAGCCCAACAAGCTTTGGCCACCACCCAGCATACCATGGCACAATTGGAAGGCCAGCGCACAGCCTTGGGCGACAGCAACACCATCATCGCCACTATCTCTCAGCACCACCAAGGATTGGCACAGGCAGAAGCAGAGTTTTCCGCCGTCACCACCGCGATGGAAGCCTTGACCACCGCTAACACCGCCTTACAAAATCGCTTTGCCCCTCAATTGGGGAAAGCCACGGCGCAAATTTTTCAGCGTCTCACCCAAGGGCGATACGATGGCGTGATTTTAGACCGTGACTTGCACCTATCCACCCAAGTGGATGGGGAAGCGCTGTACCGTGACATCGCCCTGCTATCCGCAGGCGCCGCCGACCAGCTGTATCTGGCCACACGGCTTGCCATCTGCGATTTGATTTTGCCTCCAGATTGCCCTATTATCCTAGACGATGCACTGACCAATTTTGACGATGAACGGTGCAAGATTGCTTTGGACTATTTGCAAGAAGTGGCAAAAACACGGCAAGTGTTGCTGTTTACGTGTCAGGCACGTGAGAACCAACTAATAGCTAAAAGTGAATAGTGAAGAACTATCCGCCACGGGCGGAGATGATGCAAGACAACGGTGGGGGCTTGCCCCCTACCCTACACCAAAGCAGAACCCGTAGGGCGTGGGCTTGCCCCCGCCGTTTCCCGCCCGTAGGCGATAGTTTTTCATTCTTAGTCTTTAGTTCTTAGTTTAACTTATACATTATAATATAATAAGGAGCATCTCATCATGAGCGACTGCAATCACAACTGTTCTTCCTGCGCTAGCAACTGCGGAGAACGCACCGAACCCCAATCCCTACTCAAACAACACCACGTCAAAGCCAACATCGGCAAAGTCTTTGGCATTGTCTCTGGCAAAGGTGGCGTGGGCAAATCCATGGTCACCAGCCAACTAGCCGTCACCTTGCGCCGTATGGGCTACAAGGTTGGCGTATTAGACGGGGATATTATGGGCCCCTCCATCCCCAAGGCTTTTGGCATCCATGAGCAAGCCTCTGGCACAGAAGATGGCATGATTCCTGCCGTGTCCTCCACTGGCATCCAAGTCATGTCTACCAATCTCCTGTTAGAACACGAAACCGACCCTGTCATCTGGCGTGGGCCCGTCATCAGCGGTGTGGCACAACAGTTCTGGACCGACGTGATCTGGGACGTGGACTACCTGCTCATCGATATGCCACCGGGCACTGGCGACGTCACCTTGTCCGTGTTCCAATCCATCCCTCTAAACGGGGTTGTGATGGTCACGTCCCCCCAAGAACTGGTGTCTATGGTGGTGGAAAAAACCGTGAACATGGCAAACATGATGCACGTGCCCATGTTGGGTCTGGTGGAGAACATGAGCTATGTGCTATGTCCAGACTGCGACAAAAAGATTTATCTATTTGGCCAAGGCAAAACCCAAGAGGCCGCCGCACGCCATGGTTTGGATGTGTTGGCACAAATGCCAATCGACCCTGCTCTGGCAGCCGTGGTGGATGCTGGTCGCATTGAAGATTTCCAAGGCAATTGGTTAGAGAATGTGGCGAAACAATTAACAAAATAACCCTTTATGCTATTTTTAGTTATTTCACCGCCAAATGACGGTTTTTAATTGTAAACATTCTTATTTTTTGGGCAATATTCTCTTGCAAAATGTCGCAAAATTCGAGATAATAGAAAAAGACTATATACCCCTTGAACGAGGGGCACAAAGAGGAGAAGATATATGAAGAAACTGCAAGAACGCATTGCCAGCGAAGGCAAAGTGCTCCCTGGCAACATCATTAAGGTAGACGGCTTTTTGAATCACCGCATTGACACTGCTTTGATGGTGGACATTGCCGACGAATTTGGCAAGCTGTTTGACATGGACAAGGTGACCACCATTTTGACCGCCGAAGCTTCTGGCATTGCGCTGGCTACTATCTGCGCCCAACGCTATGGCAAGTCCATGGTCTTTGCAAAGAAGGCAAAAAGCGATAATATCGAGGGTGGTTTGTACGCCAGCGATATCTTCTCCTACACCTATAAAAAGAAGGTCACCTTGCTGGTCTCTAGCGAATGGATCTCCAGCGATGACAAGGTCTTGATTGTGGACGATTTCATGGCAAACGGCGAAGCAATGCGCGGTCTGTGTGACATCGTGGTGGCTGCTGGCGCTGAGCTGGTGGGCATTGGTTGCGCTGTGGAAAAAGGCTTCCAAGGTGGCGGTGACCGTCTGCGTGAAGGCGGTTATAATCTCCATTCTTTGGCCATCATTGAATCTGCAGAACCTGGCAACATCGTATTTCGGGAGGGTACCTAATGCAACAAGTTTTAATCCTTGACTTTGGCGGTCAATATAACCAGCTGATTGCGCGTCGCGTCCGTGAATGCAACGTGTATTGCGAAGTCAAGCCTTACACCATGACTTTGGAGGCCATCAAAGCCTTCAATCCCATCGGTATCATCTTCACTGGCGGGCCTAACAGCGTGTATGAAGACGCTTCCCCCAAGGTTGATCCTGCTGTGTTTGAGTTGGGCATCCCTGTGTTGGGCATTTGCTACGGCTGTCAGCTGATGGCCCACACTTTGGGTGGCGAAGTCACTGCCGCTCATGATGACAGTGCCCGTGAATACGGCAAAACTGTCACCTATTATAACACCGATTGCAAGCTCTTTAAGGGTATGCCTCAAGAGGGCATCTCTTGGATGAGCCATGGCGATTATATGGCAAAAGTGCCCACAGGCTTTGAGCTGATGGCACATAGTGATGCTTGCCCCAACGTAGCAATCGCTGACGAAAGCCGTGGGTTCTACGGGGTGCAATACCATCCCGAAGTGAACCACACCGAACATGGTCAAACCATGCTCCACAACTTCTTGTATGAAGTCTGCGGTGCTAAGGGCGAATGGACCATGGGCGATTACTGCAAAACTGCCATTGCTGCCATCCGCGAAAAAGTGGGCGACGGCAAGGTTTTGTTGGCTCTGTCTGGTGGCGTGGACTCCTCTGTGTGCGCTGGTTTGTTGGCAGAAGCCATTGGCGAGCAACTGACCTGCGTGTTTGTTGACCATGGCTTAATGCGTAAAGACGAAGGCGACGAAGTGGAAGAAGCCTTTGGCAAGTGGACCATGAACTTCATCCGTGTGGATGCCGAAGAACGGTTCCTTGGCAAATTGGCTGGCATTTCTGACCCTGAAACCAAGCGTAAGATTATCGGCGAAGAGTTCATCCGTGTCTTTGAAGAAGAAGCCAAGAAAATCGGCACTGTGGACTTCTTGGCACAAGGCACCATCTACCCTGACGTGATCGAATCTGGTCATGGGGACGCCGCTGTGATTAAGTCGCACCACAACGTGGGCGGTTTGCCTGACTATGTGGACTTTAAAGAAATCGTGGAGCCTCTGCGCCAACTGTTTAAGGACGAAGTGCGCCAATTGGGTCGTGAAGTGGGTCTGCCAGAGTATCTGGTCATGCGCCAACCCTTCCCAGGTCCTGGTCTGGCCATCCGTGTCATCGGTGATTTGACCAAGGCAAAACTGGATACTTTGCGTGACGCAGATGCCATTTTCCGCGAAGAAATCGCCAATGCAGGGGAAGATAAAAATATCAACCAGTATTTCGCAGTGCTGACCAACACCCGTAGCGTAGGCGTTATGGGCGACGGCAGAACCTATGATTACACCCTGGCGCTCCGCGGTGTCACCACCTCTGACTTCATGACCGCCGACTGGGCAAGAATTCCTTACGACGTGCTAGACAAAATCAGCGTCCGCATCGTCAACGAAGTCCAAGGCATCAACAGAATCTGCTACGACATCACCTCCAAACCCCCATCAACCATCGAGTGGGAGTGACCTAAAAAAGCCAACAAACCCAGTCATATCAAGGGTTTGCGGACTTTGTGAGTACACTCCGATACTGGTTTGATACTAGATGTTATCCAGACCAGTGATATAAACAAGAGGAAAGCCCTCTCGTTTGAACGACAAGTTCAAGCGAGAGGGCTTTTTTGCGTTTATTATGTATCTTGTAGTGGCTCTTGGCTCTCCATAAATTCTTTCTTGGTCAAATCACGGAGGAACTTGTCCGTCAAAGCCTGTTCGATGTTTACGACTCCATCCTCACTCCGCACCATGACGGAGGGGTCTTTGCAGGACATTGCATCCTCTGTGACGATGCGATCGAGGCACTTAGCAATTTTGGGATTATTGAATCTGACCAAAATATCAAGAGGGCCAACGTGGCCTTCGGGACTCTGGGTCGCTAAAAACTCACAGTCGATGCTCTCCATCATGGCATAGAAGCATTTCATAAAGTCACCGACAGTCTCAATCTTGACGGCAGGCGCATCGTCCTCTAATAGTGCTTCACGACCGATGGTCATAGCGTTGGCAATTTTACGCAGTTGCTCTATTTTGGGGTTGCGCTCCCCCGCTTCGTATTTGCAAATAGAAATTTCGCTGACACCAGACAGCTCTGCCAGTCGTTTTTGGGTGAGCTTGTTGGCATTTCGATAGAACTTGATTTTCTCAGCTACTGTCATAGTATTTTATCACCTCGGATGCTATTTCGTATCATTTTGTCCAGTATATCATAAACCCATACAAATGTAAAGAAAAGTGTTGACTTATACAAATGTATGTGATAGTATAAATAACAAGTCATACAAAAGTATGTCAATATGAAGGAGGAACAACCATGGAACGTACAAAACTTATTACCACCGCAGAGATTGCCACCGAATTAGGGGTTTCCGTATCCCACGCCTACAAACTGGTACGCCAGCTGAACACGGAATTGAAAACCAAGGGCTACATCACCATCGCAGGCAAGGTCAGCCGTGCCTACTACGAGGAAAAATTCTACGGATTGAGGGAGGGAGCTTAATGCCAGCTTACAAAGATGCCAAGATGGGGACGTGGTACACGGCCTTCTACTTCACCAACTGGCAGGGTCAGCGACTTAAGAAGATGAAGCGTGGCTTCACCACCAAGAGGGCGGCGCTGGAGTGGGAGCGAGATTTCTTGCAGAAAGAGACTGCCGACCTCGATATGACCTTTGCTGCCTTCGTGGACATCTACACCACCGACATGAAGGCCAGACTGAAGCTGAACACTTGGCTCACCAAAGAGAGCATCATCCAGAAGAAGATTTTGCCCTACTTCAAGGACAAGAAAATGAGCAACATCAAGCCCAGCGACGTGATGGCATGGCAGGCCGAGATGATGAAGCTGACCAGCTATGACGGTGAGCGGTACTCGTCCACCTACCTGAAAACCCTGCATAATCAGCTGTCTGCTATCTTCAACCATGCCGTCAAATACTACGAGTTGAAGTCCAACCCAGCCGCCAAAGTGGGCAATATGGGCAGTGAAAAGACCAAAGAAATTCTGTTCTGGACACAGGAGGAGTACATGAAATTCTCCGATGCCATGATGGACAAGCCCATTTCTTACTACGCTTTTGAGGTGCTCTACTGGTGTGGGGTGCGGACAGGTGAACTGCTGGCTCTGACAGCCGAGGATTTTGATTTGGAGAAAGGCACCGTTCGCATCAATAAATCCTATCAACGGTTGCAGAGCAAAGATGTCATCACCGAGCCTAAGACACCCAAGAGCAACCGAGTGATCCAGATGCCCCAGAGCCTTTGTGACAAGATGGAGGATTATTTCAGCCAGATTTATAAGCTGAAACCCAAAGACAGGGTGTTTCCTATCACCAAGAGCTATCTTCACGCAGAGATGCGCCGTGGATGCAAGGAAACTGGGGTCAAGAAGATTACGATTCACTCCATTCGGCACAGCCACATCAGCCTTTTGATTGACATGGGTTTCTCAGCGGTGGCTATCGCTGACAGAGTTGGCCATGAGTCCATCGACATCACGTTCCGCTACGCACATCTCTTCCCTTCCAAGCAAGCGGAAATGGCAAACAGATTGGAGGAGTTGCAGAATGTCGGTCAAGGTTAAAGACCCCAAAAACCGCTGGCGCAATAAAACCGTTGCCTTTCGGGTAAGTCCAGAGGAATGGGAACAGTTTGAGACCGCCGCTAGGCTCTCAGGACTGTCCAAGCAGGAGTATCTTATCAGCCGTATGTATGAAAGAGACATCGTAGTACAGGGCAATCCCAGAGTGTATAAAGCCCTTCGAAATGAACTTGCCAAAGTCCTAGAGAAGCTGGAAGGGATGGATAGGATGGATGGGATGGAAAGTGAAGTGTTGGAGACCATCAATTTGATTACCCTGACCCTGCAAGGTCTGAAAAATGGGTAAAAGAAAAGCCCTTATCCTGCAAGATAAGAGCCTTTCGAGATACCAAACAGGGTCACTGTGGCATCTAGTCGCAAACATAGTATACCACAGTGACCCTCCTAAAATCAAGGAGGAACAGATATTTTGAGCGAACTTAAATTGATTAACATGGAGGATGTGGAGGCCACCGAGGTGGAATGGCTTTGGTACCCCTACATTCCCTACGGCAAAATCACCATCATCCAAGGTGACCCCGGGGAGGGAAAGACCACTGTGGTGCTTCATCTGGCGGCGATGCTGTCCAAGGGCGAAGCGTTGCCCTGTGATGAGACCCAGCGTGAGCCAATCAACATCATCTACCAGACCGCCGAGGACGGCTTGAGCGATACCATCAAGCCCAGACTGCTGGACGGTGGCGCAGACTGCACCCAAATCAAGGTCATTGACGAGGAGGAAAAGAGTCTCACTCTGCTGGATGAACGGCTGGAGCAGGCCATCGTGGAGACAGGTGCTCGCATGGTTATCCTTGACCCCATCCAAGCCTACTTGGGCGATGGTGTCAACATGAATGCCGCCAACGAGATTCGGGACGTGATGAAGCGTGTGGGAGCGATGGCGCAGAGGCATGGTTGCGCTATTATTTTGGTGGGTCATATGAACAAGGGCGGAGGGAAATCCTCTTACCGAGGACTGGGCTCTATTGACTTCCAAGCAGTGGCTAGATCCGTTTTGGTGGTGGGTCGCATGAAGGATAACCCTGAAATGCGAGTGGTAGCACAGTGCAAATCCAGCCTCGCCCCAGAGGGGAAATCTATCTCCTTTGAGCTGAATCGAGAGACTGGGTTTCGCTTTGTCGGGGAGTGTGATGTGTCGGTGGACGAACTACTGACAGGAGAAGTCCGAGCCAATAAAACCAAGCTGGCAGAGGCGCTCTTGCTTGAGGTTTTAGAGAATGGCGAAGTCCTCCAAGCTGACATTATGCAGAAGGCACGAGTGAAGGAAATCTCCAAGCGAGTGATGGACGAAGTGAAGAAAAAGCTGGGTGTGAAGTCCAGAAAGAGGCAGGGGAAATGGTACTGGTCATTGCCAGAAAACCAACCTTGCAACCGTGCAGGAGTCCAGCCTACCGCAATGTTGCAAACTTCCTTGGAGGAGGGTGCGGACGAATGAAAACCGTACAGATTCCCGAAACCCTATTCATCCAGCTTCTCAACTGCCACCTGTTCAACGAAACCGATGAGGAGCAGGAACAGGAAATCCAGACAGCCTTAGAGACCAAGCTGAACGCTTTGGTGGGCAGACGCTTATACTCAGCCTACAAGACCGCCGACACCTCAGAGGAGCGTGAGAAGGCACGGCAGGAGTACCTAGATTTGAAGGGCTACCGTGAGAGCTACCGCTGGTAACTTTCCCTCGAAACAGAATACAGGGGCGTGACACGCCCCTGTGTCCTGTGGGGAAGGCAAACATCATATAGGAGGACGATATAATGCGAGAAGGCATTTTGGTTTACAACAAATACGAGGGCAGATATGACATCTATTTCGATGAGCAAGAACTCTACGGAGGTCTCCACTGTGGCGAGGCCTTCGAGGTCAAAGTGGGCAACCGTTGGAAAGGCACACGCATCGAAATGGGTTGCCAGCGTGAGTGGTATCTGGTGGGATTTAAGACCAACGCATTGCAGGGCATTCGGGTACGGATTTGAGAGGGAGGAACGAAACGTTCCCCCGTCTACGCAGGGGCTACCGTGAAACACGATAGCCCTCCCCGAAGAGGTGTATACCGTTTGGGTATGCACCCAACCCCCATCCGCAGATGCCCAGTACCGACCGTCTCACGATAGGTCGGTGCTGGGTGGGGGAGTGACCGCGGTCACGGGGGATTCCCCCGAAACTCCCTCGGAGAGCCCACGACATCTTTGCACGAAGTGAAAGTGTCATAGTGGGTAATATACTTTCGGAAAGGTATGAGCCAATCTCCGTGGTTACTCAAAAAAATAACAACAAAGGAGGAAAGCTATGGCTAGAAATGATGGTGTTGACCGTACCATAGTGCGAAACAACGGATACCAAAAGGGAAGCGTTGGCATTCGTGAGCGACACAATGAGCGTAAGAACGAGAGCTATTCCAACAACGATATATTACTTTCATACAGCCACCTCAACGTCCAATTTAAGACTCCCGCAGAGGGCTATGCCGCTGATTTTGACCGCATGGTGGCGGAGGGAATCATCTCTACCAGAGGACTGAAGCCGAATGCTAAAGTCATTGACGAGATGGTCTTTGATGTGAACTCGGCCTACTTCGAGGATCGTGGTGGATATGAATATGCCAAAGAATTCTTTGCCCATGCCTACCGTATGGCGATGGAGGAAGTGGGTGGCGAGCAGTACATTTTGTCAGCAGTGATGCACGCTGATGAACGTAATAGAGCGCTGTCGGAGAAGCTGGGATACGACGTGTTCCACTACCACCTCCATGTGGTTTATGTGCCTGTGGTGGAGAAGCAAGTCCTGTGGACGAAGCGGTGCAAGGACAAGGCATTGGTTGGCACTGTGAAGAAAATCATTATGCAGGTCAGTGACTCTAAGAAATGGTTATCAGAAAAGGCGGTGGATGAGGATGGAGAGACCCATCTAATCCCTTCATACAGCAAGCTCCAAGATAGATTTTTTGACTATATGAAGGCGGCAGGATATGCCGATGTGGAGCGTGGCGAGCGCAATAGTAAAGACAAGCACATGAAGCCAGACGAGTTCAAGGCCATGAAGGAGCAGGAACGACTGGATCAGATGGAGCAGGAGGCCGCCGCAAAGAAAGTCAAGTTGCAGGAGATTGACAGCGTGACCGCCAAGCCTACCCTCACGGACAAAACCAAAGTGGTAGTAGCCAAAACGGATTTGGATGACCTGAAATCACTGGCAAAAAAGCAGGTGACAGCCCAGAAAAAATCTAAGAGGATGCAGGTGGAAAACAAAAATTTGAAGTCGGAAGTGCAGTCGCTACGACAGGAAAATATCCAGCTTCAGCAGGAGAACACAACTTTTCGCTCCGTGCGAGATCAGCTGAGTGTCACTCAGCTGAAACAGGATTATGAGCGATTGAAAAAGAAGCTGGACAGAGTGATGGACTTCATCGACAAACTGGGGCTCCGAGAGAAGCTAAACCAATTTTTATATCCAAACAGAAAGCGAGATGCACATGATGAAAGATAAATATTACAACGAGGCCAACGGCCTGCACTACACACTGGCAGAGGACGGATGCTACTACCCAGATTTGGAACTTCCGCCCCAAGACCCCAGACCGCTGGGCAAGTATGGCCTGATGCGGAAGCACTATTTGCTGGAGCACCGCAAGGTGCAGTTCACCATCCTGCTCACCAGCGGCAAGCTGTCCGCTGAGCTTCACCGAGTGGACGATGAGGCACGGGATATGGTGAATGAAATCGTGGCGCAGATGGCCGCCAAAGAGGGCACGGACGGTGCGTTGAAAATGCGAGACCAAATGCGCTGGGTCGGGCTGATGAATAACTACAAAGCCTGCGCAGAGGAGATTGTTTTACGAGATATTGTGTACACATAAGGAGGGAAGAATATGAATCAAGACTGGTTTGAATTTATCAACGCTCGTATGGAGACAGAGCGTGAGCATTACGGCAAGACAGAAGAATATCGCCATCGGCGGGTGATTGAAATCCAGCAGGAGGAGATGTTGGAAACCAATCTCACCAAAGACGAGAAGCACATGGTGGACGAGGTGATGTTCGCACGGTGCTTGTCGCTGGAGAGGGATGGGGAACGGCTGTATCAGCAGGGGATGAGGGATTGTGTTGAGGTGTTGAGGGTGTTGGGGGTATTATAAATGAAATAGGTGGGCAGCTCAGAGTAGCTGTCCACCTATTTTTACCGTTATCGGCAAAAATATATCACTCAATCTGCTTGTATTATTGCCGACACTGTGGTATAATAATGGCACTAATATTTATTAGAGGTGAAGTGCGTGAATTTCTTATCGGTGGCTCAAATTGCAGTCAAGTGGGGCGTGTCGGAACGCTCTGTTCGCAATTATTGCGCCCAAGGTCGCATTGATGGGGCTTTTTTAACGGGTAAAACGTGGAATGTGCCTGAGCATGCTGTGAAGCCAACTCACGGAAATAAAAAGCAAAAGACTTCTGATACCCTTCTTGATGTGCTCTGTAATGAACAATCGGCAAAAATCTCTGGTGGCATCTACCACAAAATTCAGATTGAGCTGACCTATAACTCCAATCATATCGAGGGCAGCCGTCTGACCCATGATCAGACACGCTATATCTTCGAAACCAATACCATTGGTGGCGACAATGAGGTCATGAATGTGGATGATATCGTGGAGACCGCCAACCACTTTAAGTGCATTGATATGGTGATCGCCCAAGCGGGCAATGCCCTCTCAGAAAAGCTCATCAAACAGCTTCATTTCACCCTGAAGCATGGCACCAGCGACAGCCGCAAAGATTGGTTTGTAACTGGTGATTACAAAAAACTTCCCAATGAAGTGGGTGGGCAGGAGACAACCTCACCAGAGGACGTTTCTCAAGCAATTCAAGCACTGTTGTCCGATTATAACGCAACCAAGGAAAAGGCCTTCGAGGACATTGTGGCCTTCCATGTGGCCTTTGAGTCTATCCACCCCTTCCAAGACGGAAATGGCCGTGTGGGACGACTGATTATGCTGAAGGAGTGCCTGCGCAACAACGTCACCCCCTTTATCATCGGAGAGCAGACCAAGATGTTCTATTACCGTGGTCTCCACGAATGGAAGCGAGAGAGAGGTTTCTTGTTGGATACCTGCCTCAGTGCGCAGGATCAATTTAAGGCCTATCTGGATTATTTTAAGGTGCCGTATTCTGATTGATATAACACGAAAATCCATTTTGCTGGAAAGAACAGATGCTTATATAAAATAGTGTGATGGAGGTATATTAAATGTCGAAATTAAATGTAGACCAGAAAACTATTAAGGGGTTATTTCAGGATAAGCGTTCGGATTTCCTTATTCCTGACTATCAGCGGCCCTATGCGTGGGGTGAAAACGAATGCCAGACTTTGTGGGATGATATTTTCACATTTGCAATTCCTGATGACGGAAGCACGGAATTTGATAGCAACAGCGAATATTTCCTTGGCCCCATCGTAACATTCAAAAACCAAGAGAATACTAAAATGGAAGTAATAGATGGACAACAGCGCTTGACTACACTCATGCTTTTGCTGCGTGCATTCTATTCTAAGTTCAGTCATATGCAGGATAGAGCATCCATTTCCACAAAACAAAATATTGAAAAATGTTTATGGAAAACTGATGAATTTGGCGAGCCTGATATGAATGCATTGAAAATTGATTCAGAAGTAGCTACAGACAAAGATAAGGATGAATTTTTGGAAATTTTGCGAACAGGTGATGCGTCCAAAGGGCAAAAAAGCCGTTATGCGGAAAACTATCGCTTCTTCCAAAACAGTATCCAGGCTTTCCTTGATAGATTTCCTAGTTACTTCGCTTATCTGCCTACACGAATCATGAATAACTGCATTTTGTTACCAATTGAAGCAGAGTCACAGGATACGGCGCTGCGTATTTTCTCCACTCTGAATGATAGAGGCAAGCCATTGTCAGATGCAGATATTTTCAAGGCGCAATTCTATAAATTTTACTCAGCACAAGGTCAAAAGGATGTTTTCATTACAAAATGGAAGGCTCTCGAAGAACTTTGCGAAAAAATATTCCATCCCATTTCTGGTACGCCAATGGACGAATTGTTTACTCGATATATGTACTTTGTCCGTGCAAAAAAAGGCATAAAATCATCAACAACAGAAGCCCTACGTAAATTTTATGAGAAAGACGGCTATGCTTTGCTCAAAAACCAAGATACATTAGATGACTTAATTGTTCTTGCTGATTTCTGGAATGATGTATCCAATCAAGATAAGGATAGATTTTCTGCTCGTATTCTTCGCCGCCTATTTGTACTAAATTATGCTCCTAATGGTATGTGGACATATTTTTTGTCTGTATATTTTATGCAGCATAAGGATACAGAAGGAATGCTAGAGGAGGATGCTTTCTGCGTATTTCTTGATAAAATCACAGGATTTATCTGGACGTATGCTGTTACTAATCCAGGTGTAAATGCGCTTCGAACTCCAGTATATGCAGAGATGATAAATATCGTAAATAATCAGCCTATTACATTTTCTGATTTCAAATTTGATGCAGCGAAAATTAATAGTATGTTTTCAAATTTCAGTTTCAACAATGGTCGTCCAATTACAAAATCAATGGTAACTTGGTGGGCATTCCAAAGCGAGGATCAGTCTTTGATGCCTCTTGAAACAGTATTAGAAATCGAACACATTTATGCCCGTAACAGGCAGGACAAAGAGCAATCATTGACCGATGGACGTAATCTTGAGGCGTTAGGAAATAAGGCACTACTTGAAAAACGCATCAATATTAGAGCTGCTGACTATAGATTTGTCGATAAGAAAAAATATTACTTAGGATTTACGAATAGTCGTAACCAAAAGAAGGACGGCACAAGAGTACACGAATTAAATGATCTTGCAAATACGGCAAACGATTTTGAAGAGAAAGATATTGTGGCTCGTAGCTCAAAAATAATGGCTGCTTTTGTAGCGTTTTTATCAAATAATGATTTGACAGTCTAATTTATATAAGTACGAAGATGGCAAAAATATCTATGAGAATTCCAAAACACTGTGAGGAGGGCCACCCATGCTAAAACCAGGACTATACGAGCAGGTCATCAACACCGCCACCCAAACTGCGCTGGAAGAAATTCCTGCGGAGCGTAAATCCGTTGCGCCCATCGACAGCGGCGAGGCGGCTGGTGTGCTGGCTCAGTATTTGACCGACGTGGTACAGCATGGTCTGCGGCTTGCAGGGGAGGGAGAGAGCGATCTCACCCAACAGGTGAAGCTGACCAATCGCATCATCGACCTGATTCAGCAGGAAACAGGGGAGCCATCCCTCTCTGAACTTTCCGTAGATGCCCAAGGACAACAACTGTGGGGACTATTGCAAGAGCGAGACCCTCTCTTAGCCCTAGGTAAAACCGCCAAGGATTTGCCACGGCCTGAGACCTCCATCGCCCAGAGCTCCCTGTTCACTGGTGCCGCCCATGAGCCCCAGATGTACGTAGAACTCAAGAAAGAAATTGCCTCCACCGACCGTATGGATATGCTGGTCTCCTTCATCAAGTGGAGTGGCCTACGGCTCATCATTGATGAGCTACGTAATTTCACACAGAATGGCGGCACCCTGCGTATCATCACCACGGCCTACATGGGTGCCACCGACCCCAAGGCCATCGCAGAGCTTGAGAAACTGCCCAACACCACCATCCGCATTAGCTACGAGACCAAGTCCACACGTCTTCACGCCAAGGCCTACATCTTCTATCGTGATACGGGCTTTTCCACCGCCTATGTGGGCTCCTCCAACCTGTCTAAGCCCGCTGTTTCTTCGGGTTTGGAGTGGAATACCAAAGTCACTCAACAGGATTTGCCCGAGGTGATGAACAAAATCGGCGCCACCTTTGAGAGTTATTGGAATGCCAGAGCCTTTGAGCGGTACGCCCCAGAGGAGCACGACCGTCTGGTGCGTGCCATCAAGGCGGAGCACTATAAAAGCGCCAGTGAAGAGGGCGGATATGCGCTGGATATCCACCCCTATTCCTATCAGCAGGAAATTCTTGACCACTTGGAGGCTGAGCGTACTGTCCACGGTCAATTCCGCAATCTGGTTGTGGCCGCCACAGGTACTGGTAAGACGGTGATTTCCGCCTTTGACTATAAGGAGTTCCGCAGAAAAAATCCAAAGAGCCCCTGCCGCCTGCTCTTTGTCGCCCACCGTGAGGAGATTTTGAAGCAGAGCCTGTACACCTTCCGTGGGGTGCTAAAGGATGCCAACTTCGGTGCGCTCTTTGTGGGCAGTCATCGCCCTGACTCTATTGATCATGTATTTATGTCTATCCAGACCCTGAATTCTCAGGATTTCACCGAGAAAACAGCGACTGATTTTTACGATTATATCGTGGTGGATGAGTTCCACCACGCCGCCGCACGCACTTATCAGAAATTACTCCAATACTATCAGCCCAAAGTTCTGCTGGGCCTTACCGCCACCCCAGAGCGTATGGATGGTCAGAATATTTTGGACTATTTCAACGGCCGTATCGCCGCGGAAATCCGTCTGCCAGAGGCAATTGATCGTAAGTTACTCTGTCCCTTCCAGTATTTTGGCGTCACCGATGATGTGGATTTGTCTGAGGTGAAGTGGGGCGCTGGAGGCTATGATAAGGCTCAGCTTTCCAACGTTTACACCCTCAGCGGAGCCGTGGCCAGTCGCCGTGCGGATAGTGTCATCACTGCCCTTGACCGCTATGTCACCGACATGAACGATGTGAAGGGCTTGGGATTCTGCGTCTCCATCGCCCATGCCCAGTTCATGAGTGAGCACTTTAATAGCCGTGGCATCCCCAGTATCCATCTGACAGGTGATTCTCCTGATGAGGTGCGAAACTCTGCCAAGGCACAGCTGGTCAGCGGAGACATTCGGTTTATCTTCGTGGTGGACCTGTATAACGAGGGCGTGGACATCCCCGAAATCAACACCGTGCTTTTCCTCCGTCCCACCGAGTCCCTCACCGTGTTTCTGCAACAGCTGGGACGTGGCCTCCGTCTGGCCGATGGCAAGGAGTGCCTCACGGTACTAGATTTCATCGGACAAGCCCACGCTAAGTACAACTTCGAGAGTAAGTTCTCCGCCATGCTCACCCCGTCCAATCGCAGTGTTCAGAAGGAAATCCAAGATGGTTTCCTGACGCTGCCCAAGGGGTGTTATATCCAATTGGAAAAAGTAGCGCAGAGCTATATTTTGGCCAATATCAAGAGCCATTTTGGACGCAAAGCCGCCTTTGTCGCCCGTATTGCTACATTTGAGGAGGACAGCGGACTGCCTCTCACTATGGGAAATTTCCTCCGCTATCACCACCTAGAGCCCAAAGCACTGCTCCGCTGGGATAGTTTCTCTCGGATGTGTGTCATGGCAGGGGTGCGAGAGGACTTCGATGAGCCACTAGAGACCATTGTGCAAAAGACTCTCGTCCGTCTGACTTACATCGATTCTCGCCGTTTTATCCTGTTTTTACAGCGAATTTTGACGACTGATTGTCTAGCGACAACTGGAAATGAATTACCTATGCTGGACATGCTCCAGTTCACCATCTGGCAGAAATCGTGGCAGGACTGCGGCTTTGAAAATGCACTGGATGGTGTACGTCAATTGCGCAGTTGTCCTGTGCTTTGCGGTGAGCTGTTGGAGCTGCTGGCTTATCAATACGACAACATTGATTTCGTGGATAGCCCTGTTCAATTGCCCTATCCCTGTTCACTGGATGTGCACTGTACATATACCAGAGATCAAATTTTGGTTGCACTGGGCTTTATGAAGCCCAATACCGTCCGTGAAGGTGTGAAGTATCTGCCTGAAAAACAGACTGATTTGTTCTTCATTACCCTGAATAAGTCGGAGAAATTCTACTCCCCAACCACCATGTACCATGACTACTCCATCAATGATATTCTGTTTCACTGGCAGAGCCAGAGCACCACGGGGTCGCACTCGGCCACAGGTCAGCGGTACATTCATCATAAGGAGAAGGGCAGCTATGTCCTGCTGTTTGTCCGTGAGAATAAGTCGGATGCAGTGACGAATAGCGCATCGCCCTACACCTTCTTGGGTACTGCCCAGTATGGCGGACATAAGGGAGAACGCCCCATGAATATCACTTGGCGACTGGAAGCACCTATCCCTGCCAAATACCAAAAGAAAACCAGCCAGCTGGACGCAGGCTGATTTGGAGGAAAGTTATGACCGAAGTAGTTGCCGCCCTCATCTGGCGTGGGGACAAGTTTTTCATCTGCCAGCGCCCTAGTCATAAGGCCAGAGGTGACCTCTGGGAGTTTATCGGCGGAAAGGTAGAGTCTGGTGAGACCCACCAAGCGGCTCTGGTGCGTGAATGCCAGGAGGAACTGGGTGTGACCGTCTCCGTGGGAGACAAGTTTATGGACGTGACCCACGTCTACCCAGATTTGACCGTTCATCTCACCCTGTTCCACGCTGAAATAGCGGAGGGCGAGCCCCAGAAGTTAGAGCATCAGGCCTTCGATTGGATTACTCCTGATGAGATTGATGGCTATGAGTTCTGTCCTGCAGATGTGGAGATTTTGGAGGAGATTAAGCAGAGTTATCTGGCCTAATGCCAACTGCTTTTAAGAAGCAATTTTTAATATTTGCATACGAAAAGTAGGCACATACTGAGCGATACGAGGTGATCATGATGGAGATAGACAGTAGGAAGATCTTCGAGAACAATTACATCTATGTGGACTCCCGTTTTGGAGAGATTATGGAGGAACTCCGTGGACTGAACCCCTGTGGGAAGGAGCTGCCCGTTTCATCTCTCATTCGCCCTGCCAGTGTGCCCGATTGGCACTCGGATGTGCTGCTGAAAAGATTCTGCCGCCTGTATGCGCTGGGGGATATGGAGTCGCCAGAGTGGGATGGTAGTGAGGATTTTGGGAAGATGAAGGTAGTTTATCAGGTGCGTGGGGGAGCATCAGCGATTTTGGAGCATAGTGACTTTGAGGTATGGTTGGTTGAAAATTGGATTATTTTGTGATATATTTGGTGCTGTGGGACAGGATTCTATTATATTTGCTACAGTGAATCGAAAACATACAAACTAAATGAGGAGATTTTATAATGGATGATTTGAAAAAGATTCTTTCTAAAATTGATACGTCAAGGCCAGATAATTGTATGGAGCTTTATTTTTCACACAGAATTTCAAACGGTGAAAATATAAAATATGTAACACATAAACCTGCAATATCTAGCGATGTGCAAAATGAAATATGGAGGACAATGTTTTCGTATGTCAATACCCAATTAGCAGAACTTTCTTTGGTTGAGTATAGGCCTGAAGGCGCATTGGATGGAGAATTAGAATCTATATCAATGGAAGCAATTCCTGCAGTTGACGTGTTTATGCAAAGCCTTACAAAAGAGAAAATAAAGATGGACTTGAGTTCGCTAAAAGTTCAGTCCATTGATTTTTATTGCGTTAAAATTACAGTTGACTCAGAAAATTTGTATTTATACCGCCAATTTCCAAAAATGAAAAGAATACGTAAGGGGTTTATCACTAGTATTATCGATAATGAACTGAATGTTATAAATAATGATATTTTAGGTATTGATGGTATTGTGGATATGATAGGGTTTAATGATACACTATACTTATTAAATCATATTTCCTTAGAGAGAATTTTCAACTATAGAGACGAGTTCCTTAAGAAAACTAAAGAAGCATTAGGACAAATTCTCAGCGAAAATGTAATTGAAAATATTGAACTTTTTACTAGCGACTGTGTTGGCGACATTCGTGTTATGAAAAGGTTTACTTCAATTATGACCAAGGAACGATTGCCATTGTTTTTTGAGAATTATGAAAGGGTGGTAGAAATAGTGACAGATTTGGAATTAGACATTCAATTCACAGAAGATGGAAGATTGATATACCGAGAAAAATCCCAACTGTTTCATATCATCAATTTGATGTCGGATTCATATTTTAAATCTTTAATTGCTCAAAGAACAGGTGTAGCGCTTGCAGAGGGACAGTTATAGTGGTGACGACATTCTATAAATGGTTACTATATCTTGTGTCATATTTTCCTATATATGTTCTAGCAGGAGGATATGCGCTTTATAGTAAATGCGTAGCATTGGGGAAACCGGTGCTAGAAAGAGTATATTTTAAGGAGTTATTTTCAATATCGACAATTATATTTCTGGTTGTTGTATCTTGTTCGCTGATAATATTTTATAGCATCAATCGATTCAAGTCTAATTGTCGTTTATATGAAACGATACAGGAAAATAGTACTATAGAAATTATAGCTTTCCTTATACCTGTGTTTCTGGTATTTTTAACAAAATCCGAAGCAGGTTATAATTGGGGTATATTAAGTGTTGTTTTTTTGATTTTGGGAATTATAGCTACGTCGGGAGACTATATTCGTTTGTGCCCATGGTTTTTGTATTTGGGATATAAAGTATATAAATCTTCTATGGGAAATTATATTATATGCCGATTGTCCAAAGATTGTTTTAATGTTCTAATCGAAGAGAATGAAAACGGAATTGAAGCAAAACAGTTAACAAAAAATGTATATATAGTGTATAGAGGGAAATTTTAGATGCAAAGATATGCGCATGAGGCTAGCAAGTCATACGCTACCCCCATGATACTACCATCTTGACAACCTCCAAATACCGTGTATAATATGAAATATAAATACACCGAAAACGGTGTTTTTACAGCGAAAATATCGAAAATAATAATAAAACTTGTCGAGTGGGAGTGAGGATTAAAGTCATAAAAAGCTAGTAATATCAAGGCTTTCGAGACTTTTAACCCCACTTGTGGCAACAAAATGGCAACATAAGTAACTAAAAGATAAGAGCGAACTGACTTTTCTGGAGTCAGTTCGCTCTTTTTTTATAGATGTTCATTATGTATTAGCGGCAGCCTTTTCCCGTTTTTGAATACAAAGGACATATCTTTCTTGTCAAATGTAGGATTGTTTCGATGTAGGATAGAATGGCAATTTGGGCATAGGACGATGATATTGTTCTGGTTGTTGTTCTGAGATTTTGAAAAATAATCAATATGATGTGCTTCAGCAACAGGAGGCCCAAACTCTATACCAGCTTGGGTGCCACACAGTTGGCACCTGTTGTCGTATAGTTTTTTCAAATCTGTTAAGATTTTCTGATTCAATCTTCTATACCGAACTAGTTTTTCTTCGGTGATATAGCAGGCATTGATATCTGTGGCATTAAGAAAATGCTCTACTTCGACTTCACTCAATGTATTTTCCGTAATAGATGGGTCACACCACCAATACAGAAATTGTGTAAATACATAGTTGTCATACTTTGAAAATGCGGAGGAATTTTTGAAGTCGAGCAAGTGATTTCTTTTTGCTTCAATAGTTGAAGCCTTTGAATATGGCACATTGAGCTTATCTAGGAAGTGCTCTACATGGCGTGTCGAAAAAATTGGCAAATAGTCATTTGGCAGGTATACAGATAATATTTTCCCCCTAAACATGGGTGAAAGTTTACTGCTAGAAATTGCATCTAAGTCAAGATCCTGTCCCCACTCCACCAGTTTGGAGATTTCTGTAAGGATATCACTAAAAGCGGTCAACGAATCCTCGCCCCATCGCTTTAAATTTTTATAGTCGCCATCGTCCTTGCTGTAGTATAATCCGAACTTTTTGTCAGCAGTCGAGCCACCTTTGATGCTACCATACTCTCGTAGCGTTGTCTCAAGTTGGTAACAAAAAGAAGTGTGACTTCCCTTGCCTACGACATATTCATCGAGGGTAATCTCCCGAATCAATTCAGCTGGATAGGTCTGTAAAAATTTACTTCGCAGCATTTCAAGTTTCTTTAACCGCTTTTGCACAGGTACTAGCTGAGTGTTTAGGAATTCAGTAACCGAATTTTCGTACATCAACAGGAAATCCCCCCTTATCTATTTATGGAATTAGTCCTCATCTTCCATCGCATCCTGAAGTAAATCACTTAGTTCATGAGAAATAGACTTTGCCCACACTTGGGATGTGCCCAGATTGTGCTGGTGCTCCTCTGGGTTAAAATCCGCTGCGGCTCTTGCTGTTTTATCTTCTAGCATGGGCGTGGGGAAATAGTACCTCCAATAATCGTAGGCCTCTTTGGTGATCTCACTATTCTCATACTGCTGGGACAGCTTGTGCCATTCCTCAAAGAAGTCCAAGGCAGAATGGCTCTCACCATCCTGATTCTTCTCAGCACGAAGGCAATACTGCCCGTCGAGCTTGGCGACTTTCAGTCCATAGATATCCTCCAAGGCAAAAAGGGTATGAGCTAAACCAAGGGCAGAGTCGATATCTGGTACGGTGATAGCATGAGTGTCGACCTGTAGAATTTCAGATAAGGTCTGGATCAGTGCCGCTTTTGGCATACGGCCACCCGTTTCATATTGTGCGATACGCACATCAGCGGACCGCTCTGGAAATCCAGCTTCAACACCCAACCACTTCTGGGTCATGCCTCTTAAATTGCGAAGAAATTGTATTCTTTCACCCGTTGCCATAGCATGTCCTCCTATTGAATAAGAATTTTTATTAAATGAAGTATACCACAGATAATCAGTACACGTCAATATAAACTAAAATAATTCAGTTAGGATTTTTTCGAAAACCACTTGACTTATCGGAAAGTAGTTAGTATAATTGAAATGTGCACTAAACGAAAATAGTTAGTGCGAGAAGGAGGTATAGTATGAACAATGGTTTTATGACAGCCGCAGATGTAGCAGAATTTCTGGGCGTGTCGCAGTCATTTGCCTATAAGGTGGTGCAGACCCTGAACAAAGAAATGAAGGCGAAGGGGTTTCACACCATCGCAGGCAAGGTCAATACCGAGTATTTCAAGGAAAAATACTGTTATCAGCGAAAGGAGTAGAATATGTCAGTACACAAAGATGAAAAAGGCGGTTGGCGAGTCATTTATCGCTTCACCGACTGGACAGGAGCAAAGAAGCAGAGCAGTAAGCGTGGTTTCTCCACCAAGCGAGAGGCCTTGGCGTGGGAGAGAGAACAGCAGAATAAGTTGTCCTCCAATCTGGATATGACCTTCGAGAGTTTCGTGGAGCTATACACCAGCGATATGCAGAGCCGCTTGAAGCGCACCACTTGGAAAACCAAGGAGCACATCATCCGTGAGAAGCTCCTTCCCTACTTCGGCAATCGTATGATCAGCGAGATTGCCGCCAAGGACATTATCCAGTGGCAAAACACCCTCATCAACTACCGAGATGAGCATGGGAATCCCTATTCTCCCGTATATCTCAAGACCATTCACACCCAGCTCTCCATTATTTTCAACCATGCGGTGAAGTTCTATCACCTGAAAGAAAATCCTGCCAGCAAGGTGGGCAACATGGGCAAGTCCAAGAGTAAGGAGAAGGAATTCTGGACGAAGGAGGAATATCTCACCTTTGCCGATGCCATGCGAGACAAGCCTGTGTCCTACTATGCGTTCCAGATGCTCTACTGGACGGGGATGCGAGTGGGCGAGCTGTTGGCTCTGACACCCAGCGACATTGATTTTGGCAAAGAGACAGTCACCATCAGCAAGTCTTATCAGCGAATGGGGCGAGAGGATTTGATTACTACCCCTAAGACGGAGCGGAGCAATCGTGTCATCCAGCTTCCTAAGTTCCTCTGTGAGGAGGTGGAAGAGTACATCCAGACCCTCTATAAAATTAAGCCTACTGACCGTATGTTCCTCATCACAAAGAGCTATCTCCACTGCGAGATGACCCGTGGTTGCAAAGAGACAGGGGTGAAGCGGATAGCGATCCATTCCCTTCGACACAGCGCAGTGTCCTTGCTTATCAATCTGGGTTTTGACATTACAGCGATAGCGGCACGAATGGGTCATGAGAGCATCCAAATCACCCTCAACTATGCTCACATGTTCCCCTCCAAACAGGTGGAATTGGCAAATAGGCTCAATGGTGAAGGAGGTGGAACAGCGTGTCTCTAAAGGTAGTGGATAAGAAAAACCGTTGGCGCAACAAGACCGTGGCCTTTCGGGTATCGCCAGAGGAATGGGAACAGTTCGAGACCGCCGCACGACTCTCTGGGCTGTCCAAGCAGGAGTATCTCATCAGCCGAATGTACCAGCGAGACATTGTGGTGCAGGGCAATCCCAGAGTCTACAAAGCCCTTCGGAACGAGTTGACCAAGGTACTGGAGAAGCTGGAGGGAGTGAGGGAGGTAGATAGCGAACTTTTAGAAACCATCAAATTGATTACCCTGACCCTAAACGGATTGAAGGAGGAAACCCATGTCAGAGCATAAAAAAGAAGCGACCACCCTAAACCCATCTGTTGGCGCAGATGGAGGGCAGTCACTCAAAATATTAACTGAGACTATTGTAGCAGACAAACTACCAAATTGCAATGATTTACAGACGATTTCTATGACGGAATTGTTCGATACCGTATACCCACCACGGCTTGCCATCGTTGAAAATTTCCTCTACGAGGGCACCTACTTGTTTGTAGGTGCCCCCAAGGTGGGTAAGTCTTTCTTCATGGCACAGCTGGGATATGCCGTCAGCAAAGGGATCCCCCTGTGGGGCTTTCCCGTCCACCGTGGCGAGGTGTTATATCTGGCCTTGGAGGATAATTATGGACGACTCCAGCACCGCCTATCCACCATGTATGGCACTGAGAGCACCGACGATTTTCACATGGCAATCATGGCAAGGAAGCTGAAAGAGGGCTTGCCCGACCAGCTGGAAGCATTTCTGGAATCCCATAAGAACACCCGACTGATTATCATTGACACCCTGAAGAAAATCCGTGACAAGGAGCAGGAGCAGAATGCCTACGATGCCGATTATGAAATTATGGATGCGCTAAAAGGCTTTGCCGAGAACAGGAACATTTGCCTGCTTATCGTCCACCACACCAGAAAGCAAGGCTCTAGTGATATTGCGGATTTGATTTCGGGCAGTAACGGCCTGTTGGGTGCCGCCGATGGAGCCTTTGTAATGCAGAAGGCCAACCGCATCGAGGGTAAATCCACCATTGATATTGTAGGGCGAGACCAGCAGGATCAGCGGTTACATCTGGATTTTGATACAGATACTTGCATCTGGAACTTGACCAAGACGGAGACAAAAATCACCACACCACCGCCCGACCCTCTGCTGGAGAAAGTGGCGAGACTGCTGACGGCAGAGGCACCGACTTGGGAGGGATCATCCAGTGAACTATTGGCACTGCTGGACGAGCCAGAGTTACAGCCCAATACCCTTGCTCGTAAGCTGAATGTCAGCGTGGACAGGCTCATCAGTGAGTACGGCATTGACTATGATAATCGTCGTACCCACAGTGGAAAAGTCATCACCTTGAGCAAGCGTGTCGATTGTGTCGATGTTTTGAGGGGTACCCCCACCCCTCAAAACATCGACACATCGACGCAGATGGATGGATTGGAGGGAGTGAGCGAATGAAAACTGTACAAATCCCCGAAACCCTATTCATCCAGCTTCTCAACTGCCACCTGTTCAACGAAACCGATGAGGAGCAGGAACAGGAAATCCAGACAGCCCTAGAGACCAAGCTGAATGCTCTGGTGGGCAGACGGCTCTACTCCGCATACAAGACTGCCACCACCCCAGAGGAGCGTGAGAAAGCACGGCAGGAGTACCTAGATTTGAAAGGCTACCGTGAGAGCTACCGCTGGTAACTTTCCCTCGGAACAGAATACAGGGGCGTGTCACGCCCCTGTGTCCTGTGGGGAAACCTACATCCGCAGATGCCCCCGAAACTCCCTCGGAGAGCGCAGGGCACTTATGATACGCAGTGTCAAAAGTGCTTTTGCGTTACTTTTGACAAAAGTAACAAAACCCCGCCGCTGGGCGGCGAAAGGAGGAACGACAATGAAACGTACCATTAGCATGAGTGTGGGCAAAGGCTCCGTCAACCACAACACCCGTGCCTTCCACGCTGAAAATACTGACCCTGAACGTACCCCACTCAACCGTTGCTACATCAATCAGCCCATCCAGTCAGTTTATCACACTCTCTTCGATGAGGCTCTGGAGCGATTCAACGCAAAGCAAAAACGACAAGATCGACAGATTCCAGACTACTATAAAAAGATTCGCACTGGCAAGCAGGAGAAGTCATTTCATGAGCTGATTGTCCAAGTGGGCAGTCTGGAGGATTGCAGTGCAATTACCCCAGAGGGAGAAGTAGCGGCAAAAATTTTGGATCACTATATGAGCAAGTTCCAAGAGAGAAATCCATATCTTCAGGTGTTCTCCGCTCACCTCCACATGGATGAGGCCACCCCACATCTTCACATCGACTTTGTGCCATTCACCACAGGGAGCAAGCGAGGACTGGATACCAGAGTGTCGCTGAAAGGGGCGTTGACCGCACAGGGATTCACTGGTGGCTCCAGAGGGGCAACCGAGTGGAATCAGTGGGTACAGTCCGAGAAGGCGCAACTTGCAGAAGTCATGTTGGAGCACGGCATTGAGTGGGAGCAGAAGGGCACCCACAACCAACATCTCGCAGTCATGGACTACAAAAAGCAGGAGCGCCAGCGTGAGCTGAAGGAACTGACCTCTGAGGTCAAACGTCAGCAAAAGACACTGGATGCCATTGGTAAGAAACAGGTTGCTGTGGAGAAAATTTCCTCCATAGAGGTAAAACCTGCTGTGTTAGATAAAAGCAAGGTCGTGGTAGATAAAAAGGAGTTCGAGGGTGTTATGACCTTGGGGCAGAAATATCTTGTATCAGAACGTCGTGAGGGCGCATTGCGAGAAGAAAATAGCGCATTGCAAGCAGAAGTCCAGACCCTCCAACAGGAGAACACCACCCTTCGCTCCGTGCGAGATCAGCTGAGTGTCACTCAGCTGAAACAGGATTATGAGAGACTGAAAAAGAAGCTGGATCGGGCAATGGATTTCATTGACCGACTGGGACTCCGAGAGAAACTAAACCAATTTTTATATCCAAACAGAAAGCGAGATGCACATGATGAAAGATAAATATTACAACGAGGTCAACGGCCTGCACTACACACTGGCAGAGGACGGAATGTACTACCCCGATTTGGAGTTACCGCCCCAAGACCCCAGACCGCTGGGCAAGTACGGCCTGATGCGGAAACGCTATTTGCAGGAGCATCGTAAGGTGCAGTTCACAATCCTACTCACCAGCGGCAAGCTGTCCGCAGAGCTCCACCGAGTGGACGATGAGGCACGGAATATGGTGAATGAAATCGTGGCACAGATGGCCGCCAAAGAGGGTACAGACAGTGCGCTGAAAATGCGTGACCAAATGCGCTGGGTGGGCTTGATGAACAACTACAAGGCCTGTGCTGAGGAAATCGTCCTTCGTGACATCGTGTACGCATAAGGGGGAGCGACTATGAATCAAGACTGGTTTGAATTTATCAATGCTCGTATGGAAACGGAGCGTGAGCAGTACGGCAAGACAGAGGAGTACCGTCACCGTCGAGTGATTGAAATCCAGCAGGAGGAGATGCTGGAGACTAACCTTACCAAAGATGAGAAACACATGGTAGACGAGGTGATGTTCGCACGGTGTCTGTCTCTGGAGAGGGATGGGGAGAGGCTCTATCAGCAGGGGATGCGGGATTGTGTTGGAGTGCTAAAGGAATTGGGGGTAATCGGATAATAGTAGAGAAGGGGTTTCCGGTTTGGAAGCCCCTTTCTATCACTATTCTATTTACTATCAGTGATAGAACAATAGAATGCGATAGTAAGAACTGGCGTGACAGCATAGCACCTACTGTGCAAATATATAAAAGTGTGATTGGTAGGATGTATTAGGAAAGGAGGAGCGATTCCTTCGTCGTTTCATCGCCTAAAAAACCTATGCGAACGCATAACTTTTACTTTCAATCAAAACACCGTTATGTTATAATAAGTCGAAGGGGTGATAATATGCCAGCAAGTTACAACAACCTTTGGAAACTGCTAATCGACAGAAACATGAAGAAAAAAGACCTGATGGCGATCACTGGCCTGAGCCAAGCTACCATCGGGAAACTTGGTCGCAATGAAACCGTGAAAAGCGATGTACTCATCAAGATATGTGAATCTCTGGGCTGCGACATCGGTGACATTATGGAAATTACAAAACTGACGGATTGAAAGAGATAGGTATTACGATGAATCAGAAATATAAGAGTATAGATTTATTTGCTGGTATTGGCGGCATTCGCTTGGGCTTTGAGAGAGCCTTTGGCGAGGAGATTGAGACCAATTTTGTGAGCGAATGGGATGTCCATGCACAAAAGACCTACCGGGCAAACTTCCAAGATAACTTCCCCATTGCTGGTGATATTACAGCAGTGGACGAGGCCAATATCCCGGCCTTTGATATTTGTCTAGCTGGCTTTCCTTGTCAGGCCTTTAGTATGGCTGGCAAGCGGCAGGGCTTTGATGATGATTACAAGGGGTTATGTCGGGGGACGTTGTTCCTTGACGTGGCTCGTATCTGCGAGAAGCACAAACCAAAGGTGATTTTTGCGGAGAACGTCAAGGGACTCCTCATTCACGACCGTGGACGCACATTCCAAATTATCAAAAAGACCTTCCACGATCTGGGCTACACCGTACATACCAACCATGACAAGACGTTGAATAGCCGAGACTTTGGTGTGCCTCAAAACCGTGAGCGCATTTATATCGTGGCGTTCCGCAATGACATTGATAGCTCTAGGTTTACCTTCCCCAAGCCTACTGACAGCAAGAAGACCATTCAAGATATTTTGGAGAAAGACCCCGTCTCTGTCAAGTATTATCTCAGCACCACCTACATGGATACCCTGCGCCGTCACAAGGCTCGCCATGAGGCGAAGGGCAACGGCTTCGGGTACGAGGTGCGTCCCTTAGATGGCATTGCTGGGGCGATTGTATGCGGTGGTATGGGCCGGGAGAGAAATCTCATTGTAGATGACCGGCTTACCGATTATACCCCTGTCACCCATATCAAGGGCGAAGTGAATCGAGAGGGCATCCGTAAGATGACCCCTCGTGAATGGGCGAGACTGCAAGGTTTCCCCGATACCTATAAATTACCTCTGGCCGATGTGCATCTGTATAAGCAGTTTGGCAATACAGTGACCGTGCCAGTGATTGAAGCGATTGCGAAAAAGATAAAGGAGGTACTTGACCATGCCGAGCAACATCACAGGGAACAAGGGCGAATGGAGCGAGATGTATGTATTGCTACGTTTGTTGGCGCAAGGGAAAATACACGCTGCGGATGAGAATGTCCAGCGACTAGCAGACACCTATTTCCCCATCTTGAAAATCATTCGTGAAGAAATTAAGAGCAAGAAATACGAGTATGTCGTGGGACAGGATGCCCCCAAAGTTCAGATTCATCTTAATGGTGAATTGATTGGCGAGGTTGAACAACAGACATTCGAGGAACAAGCTGACCACCTCTACACACAGATTATAGCAGGCAAAGACCGTGCTTTTGCTGTGGAGCAGACCGAGGACTTCATGGGACAGATTGGCTGTACTCGTCTGGCGGCTCCCTCCACTGATAAGACGGACATCACCATGCAGATTCATGATATTCAGACTGGATTTGCGCCTGTCTGTGGCTTTAGCATTAAGTCTGAGGTAGGCAATGCTCCTACGCTGATTAACGCAACAGGGGCAACAAACTTCATTTACGAAGTGCATGGGCTGTCCCAAGAGCAGATTGACAGTATCAACGCTATCACCAAAGAGACATCCAAGACCATGATTAAGGATAGAATGAGCCGCATTTTCACTGAGGCAACTTCGGTAAACTTTACGAAGGTGGCGAGTGATACCTTTGCCAGAAATATGATGCTCATTGACAGTCGACTGGGTGAGCTAGTAGCTCATGCGCTGGTCTGTCACTACCGTGATGGCCTTGCGTACTGCAAGGACGTTGTGGACAAGCTGGAGCAGGAGAATCCTATGGGCTATCCCAACGAGGGATTCTATGAGTATAAGTTCAAGAAACTACTCTGTTCTGCCGCACTGGGCATGACACCAGCGAAGAACTGGGACGGCATCGACGAGGCCAATGGTGGCTATATCATCGTAACCTCCAAGGGCGATGTACTGGCCTACCACATCTATAACCGGGCATTCTTTGAATCATATCTGCTCAATCAGACGAAGTTTGAGCGAGGATCTACCTCACGGCATAAGTTCGCTTCACTGTATCAGGAGGATGGGAAGGTTTATTTGAATCTGAATATGCAGGTGCGGTTTAAATAGATAATTATATGCCTAAAGAAAATCAGTTGGCTGGATGCTTGCTGAAGTGAGGGAAATCTTATGACCGAAGTATTGGTTTCCTTTATTTGACATGAGGACAAGTTTCACATCTGTTAGCAACCCTAGCATAAGAGTAGAGGTGGCCGCTGGAAGTTCGTTGATGGAAAGGCAACCGCTAGAGAGGACACAAGTCGCTTTGGCGTGAGAGTGTCAGGCCTTTGGCGGATTACCTCTAAAGAGATTCCTAGATATGGGCGCTCTCTTGCAGATTTGGAGAGTTTGAAGACAATCAATAATATGGAGCTATAGTTTGATGAGGAGGAAATCATTTTGTTTCGAAGATTGAATATAAAAGATTGGCGACAAATTTCAGAAATCGATATCGAATTTCATCGAAATTTAACTATTATAACAGGTGCAAATGGAGCAGGGAAAACCACGATTCTTAATTTGCTATCGCAAGCAACAGGATGGAACTCTAAATTTGTGAGCAATTATAATCAAGACGAAGATGGAACTGCACAATACCGTAGTGGACTGTTTAATGAAATAGAAAAAAGCTTTATTGAAGAAAGTGAAGATAATCCTGTTAATAGTATCAATAAACTAGGTGAATTAGAATTTTCGGATGGTAAAATTTCTGCGTTACATGCGCCAAAAAATATTACAACAGGTACATATAGTGTTACAATATCAGGAAAGCCCCAAGTTGACGGGGTATACATAAATTCACATAGACCAACCTTTCCATACAAAGCCGTGAAAGCCATACCGACTGTAATCTCGACTCGCGAGCAAATCTACAAAAAGTACTATGATTTCAGCAAAACATTTGTGTTTGACACATTTAGGAATTCAACAGAGATTTCTGCAACCACTCTCATAAAAGAAACGCTTGCATCACTTGCAATATTCGGATATGGAAATCAGGCTGTTTCTAAAAACGAGAGTGCGAAAAAATTATTTGAAGGCTATATAGAAATACTAAAAGTAGTATTACCCCCCAAATTGGAGTTTGAGACCATTAATGTAGTTATGCCTGAAGTTATTTTGTGCACCAAAACAGGTGATTTCCCCATAGATGCTGTTTCAGGAGGAATTTCTTCAATAATCGATATAACATGGCAGTTATACATGTTTGCTGACAAAAACGAAAAATTTGTTGCCTTACTTGATGAACCAGAGAATCACTTGCATCCAGAACTTCAAAAATCATTTTTAGGAAATTTGATTGCAGCTTTTCCCAATGTTCAATTTATTGTAGCGACACATAATCCATTTATGATTAGCTCTCAAAAGGATTCGAATGTGTATGTGTTGAATTACAATGAGTGTAGCCAGGTTTTCTCACAGAAACTAGATTACATAAATAGGGCAGGTACATCTAACGCAATTCTCAGGGATGTGCTTGGAATAGATACGACTATCCCAGCTTGGGCGGAAGTATCTCTCGAAAAAATAGTTCAGGAATATAGCTCCAAGGAATTTAATTCAGATGTTCTTAAAGAATTGAAAAATCAGCTATCATCGATTGGGATGAGTGATTACATACCTAATACAATTTCGAAAGTTGTAGAAAGGAAGCACATGTATGATTAAACTTGTAAAAGGTGAAAAACCTCAGGAGTTAACTGATAATGCAGAAAAATGGACGAAAGAATACTGTGATTGTTTAGCAAAAGGCGTTAAACCAAGCGAGGGATTAGCTAAAAGATACAATAGCCCAGCAATTAGAAAAGCATTGGAAAAAGAAACTTTCGAGAAATGTGCTTATTGCGAAAGCAAAGTAAAACATAATTCGTATGGGGATGTTGAACATATTTTACCAAAGCGAAAAGATGCACGTCCAGACTTATACGTTGAATGGAGCAATTTGACAATAGCGTGTGAGATTTGTAATCGCTCGGGGAAAAAATCATATTATAATGCCGATTTGCCATTGATTAACCCGTATGAAGATGACCCAAGCCAAGTATTACAAGATGTGGGGAATTTTATATTTCCGATTATAGGGAATCGGAGAGCTGAGATCAGTGAAAAAATATTGAAGCTCAACAGAGCTGAATTAATAGAAAGGAGAGAAGATCGAATCCGACATATCGAGTCACTTCTGCAATCTTGGGATAAAGAGGATAATATGGATATGAAAAAAGTTTTATTACAAGAGTTGCATGAGGAATCAAAAGAGGAAAAAGAGTTCTCTTCTACGGTAAAAGCGTTTTTAACTATACGAGGACTTCCACCTTTGCGGTAATGGAGGTCAAGCCCCCTCTTTGCATAGTTCCTCCGCTACCACCATGATACTACCATCTTGACAACCTCCAAATACCGTGTATAATATGAAATATAAATACACATAAAACGGCATTTTTACAGCAAAAATATTCAAAACAATAACAAAACTTGTCGAGTGGGAGTGACACCCCTTGGTTTGCAGGTGTTGTCTGCACCAAAAACCCACAACTTATAATAAGCAAAACATCCTGTATTTTAGAGAAATTTCTAAAATATAGGATGTTTTTTGTCATAAAATTTTCACCACATTTTCACGCTCATTTTTTGGACGCAAATTGGACGCATTTAGGTTTTGGATGTATCACAGTATCACGGACGCCGTGTACTATGCCACTTTGTTCATCTCGCCCGTGTTATGGTTGCAGTTCCAACACTGGCAGATAGTCTTGGTCTATTACAAAGATTTTCATGCTGGTATACGGATTCAAAACGGAGTTTTGCGACCGAAGGAAGTCGTTTAGGGCAATGTTGCAAAAGGCAATGAAAAGGGTTTGGTGGAGGGGTTGGTTGCTTACGCACGGAAGAACTTTTTTGTACCAGTGCCCAGAGTTACCAACATGGACAGCCTGAATCAGCAACTTGTGCAGGCCTGTTTGCACTATCGAAACACCCATAAAATCGCAGACCGTCAGCACGCTGTAGCAGAGCGATATGCCGTGGAAGCTCGTTGCTTGCTGCCAATTCCAACCTACCAATTTGAGACGGCTCGCATTGCAACACCCGTTGTTGGCGATTATTCCACGGTTCGTTTCGAGGGCAACAATTATTCTGTTCCAGTCCAGTTCCTCCGCAAAATGGTAACTGTAAAAGGCTTCGCTGAAAGGTTAGAAATCCACTGTGATAAGGATAATATTGTGGAGTATTCTCGCGTTTTCGGAAAGAATCAGACACAATGGAGCCTGGCGAAGATAAAATCCTAGCCCTCAAGGTACAGCTTTGCGATGCTCCTACCTTAGCAAATTTACGTAGTCAACTGGACACAATCAAGGTCATTCCATTTCCCATGGAACTAGCAATCCAGCAGACGGATTTATCTTTTTATGACCAGAAATATGGGGTGAGTTTTAATGGACGAACGGGATCAGGGGCTTATTGAGCTGTATGCCAAGCAGCTACGCATGCCAACTTTTCACCACTTTGAGGATGTGGTGAAAAGTTGCATCCAGACCAAGGCTATGATGATTTTCTGGTGGAATTACTCCGTGGCGAACTGGACAATCGGATGGAAAGCACCAGAAAGCGGTGCATTCAGGTCTCCAAATTCCCCTACATCAAAACCTTAGAAGAGTTCCAGCGGCAGCATTTGGAGCACGTATCTAAGGCGCAAATCGGACAACTGAGTAGCTGTGATTTTGCGAGCAATCGTCAAAATATTGTGATGATTGGTAACCCCGGAGCAGGCAAAACCCACCTCTCCATCATCTTGGAGCTCAAGGCCTGTTTGACAGGGTTAGATATGCGTTTTTATACTGCGGCAAACCTATCCAACCAGCTCATTGAGGCGCTGGATAACCACCGTCTCTTGCGCCTAGAAAAACAGATTACCAAGTGTGATTTGCTCATCATTGACGAGCTGAGTTATCTAACATTCAATCGTCATCAATCGGAACTTTTATTCAAAGTCATCGCAGACCGAAGCAAACGAAAAAGTATTATCGTCACAACTAATCTCCCCTTCTCTCAGTGGATGACCATGTTTGAAAATCAGACCATGATGGCGGCTATGATTGACCGATTGACCTTTCGTGTTGAACATGAATTCCCAGCACCCCTTCCGCGCCCAACACGCAGGCGAGGTCTCCCAACTACAAGAAGTGGTAAACTAATTCGCTGTCAATGGTCAAGTAGATTGTTGACATTTACACTTTTTTAAAAGGTTCTAGCTGTTTTCTTGTAGCACTCAGGCTTAGATAATACTCCTCTGTGCGCCAAATTGATTACCTCTTACCGACGTTGTGCGCATAAAAAAGAACCGCTTTCTGTTGGGGTAAACCAATGTTGCCCTCCTCATCTAGTGGAAAATTTGTGGCACGATAGAGGGTTGTCATGATATTTTCACTCTTGCTCTCTTTTTCGCACATAGGGAGTTTCATGAACTTTTCATTTTTTTCTTGGTAAAATAGGTGATTATTGAATCTTCTATAATCTGCATTGGCAACTGGAACACGATGAAATGGGCTGTACTGGTCGCAAACTGCCAACTGTATGTTGTAAGCAGGCAGTAGTTGATCGTTGCCCATGTAATCTGCCAACAACCAAAGTGGCAAAGTGATTGACAACGCTCTTTTTGTGTTATATAATAAAAAAAAGACATTTTGTCGTATAATATGTAATATGAGCGGATGCTTTCGCTTGTGTGCGAGTTGCCGCAAGAAACAGATTCTACAAAACGAAAAGGGAGTGTATTCTATGAAAGAGAATTTTCAAAAAAACCTGGGTTACTACATTGATTTCTGGAAAAACTGTTTAGATTTTTCTGGGAAAATAGACCGTCACACCTTCTGGATGACCGTTCTGATGTGCTATATTTTTAATGCGATTGTTTTCGCGGTGCTAGACGCTATCGGCATTACCATTCTTGGCAGTATTTTCACCGCCGCTTGTGTGCTACCTGAAGTTTCAATGGGAGTACGCCGCCTGCGCGATATCGGCAAAGCTTGGCCTTGGATTTTCCTATGGTTCATTCCTGTTATTGGCTGGATTTGGTGCGTCGTTCTTTTCTGCCGTAAATCTGCATAAGCTGCACGGCAATGCACGAAGCGTTACAATAGCGCAGCAGCGATTACATCATGCAAAACGAAAAGAGAAACATAAGTGCTCAATAAGCACCCACTAAAAATACAACGCACCGCCTCAAACGAGGTGGTGCGTTTCATTTTGATGGGTGAGTATTGAGCGCTTACTTTACAAGAGAATTAGTCAATGGTGTAAGCATACTGACGAGAGAGGGACTCCGTTTGGGGCAGTAAGCGTTTCATAAGGGTTGCAGAGATATCTGTGGCGGTGTGAACTGTCAGCTGTGTATGGGGTGGATACTTTGTCATACTCCGCCGAAAAGCAGACTGCAACATGGTCACTAGAATTTGCGGACTGGCGTTTGACCATGCTGTGGCCAAATGGATTTGATCCTCAGCCAATCGCTCCACCTGTACAATAGCTTCAATTTTCCCGTTTTGCACATAGGCCACACTGACATCTGCATCCACAAAGGGCGACGTCAACCCATGGTCAGAAAGGGGCATGCCCAACTGTTCCATCCGTTGCTGGGTTTGACGCAATTGGATGTGGGGTATGGTGCTAAAAGGCACAATATCGGGATTTTTCCCTTCTTTGGCAGAAAAGAAAGGTTGCTCTGCCACTGCTTTTAACGTGCACCCATAAATCCCCAAAGAACCTACAGGATGGTTGACAAAGCCAACCGCCTCTAAAAAGGGTGCCAAGGTATGATGCTCAGGTGCTGTAATGGTATACTCCACCTGGAGTGTATGTAGTTCTTGCACGCCTTGCAATATGCCAAGCAAAGCACGCAGTAGTTGACTGGCGCCACCTTGACGGCGATATTCAGGGGCCATATAGAGAGAAGCCAGTTGCCATGCACCCTCTCGGATATATCCTGCAATCGCCCCGCAGGCGACACCATCTTCTGTCACTGCACCCAAACACAAAAGAGGTTCCCCTTGCTCCACAGCTTTGGCTGTTTGGGACAACAGCAAGGATGCAAAGGGTGCCAGATTTTTTTGTTGTACAAATCCAATGTTCATGGATTACCTCCTGATTTTAGGTGTATCGCTAGGACGGACACCCTGACATTACAGGGGTCTATTTCAACCCTTGAAATCCCGCTCCGCCGTTTTCAACTTCTCTACAGCCTCAGCGAATGCTGTTCGTGCCATCTCATTCGTCATATCCACCATATCCTTAGGCATTTTGGCACTGGTAAATGTTGCGGTATTACAACTAATCCCTTTAGTGTTAGTGGCCGACGTCAAACGATTGGCAAATACTCCGGTCATAATCGTATGCTTTTGTTTCAAGAAATTCACTGTTTTACTTGGTAAATTATCAAAATAGGGCTTGTTGATGGGGTCTTTGAGGATATTTTCAAAGTAAGTCATCTTATCTGCCATCTCAGCATAGATGGCGGCATTGTGTCCCAAGCGCCCTTGGGTAAACATTTCCACAGAGAAGTGGAAGTTCAAAAATTCTTCCACAACCATATCAATACTAGACCGACGCTTTTCCAAATCGTTGCTAGCATAGTCTCGAATACGCTGGATATTGGCAGCTTGCACCGCTCTGGCATATTCACCTTGCTTGTCCGTTTTTTCCAAATCAACAATATTGTAACGTTGGCCGAACATAAGCCCTAGTACACGGTCGTCCACGCCAGATTCTCGGCTCAAGTTTTTAATTCCTATTTCCTTATCTACGGCTGTACGTTCAGCATGCAGTTGGGTGAGGTTGTCGTAGATTTGGGCACTGATGTGATCCATGGTCACATTGTCTCCGCCACCTTTATCCGCCTGCGCCTGCGCCAATGCTTTCACACGGGCGGCATCTGCAACTTTCTGGTCTTCACGGTGCTGGTGATAGGTCTCATACGCCTCTTTTTCCATTTGTGGCAGGGTTTCAAGTTGCGCTATCAACATAGATTCCAGCATCTGCTTATTCACTATCTCTGTGTCGATGGTATTCCGAGTGTCTTCCAGTGGTATGTTTTCATATATAAAATCACTGTTGCTATTATCGCTTGTGGGCGCCGCATTATTGGTCAATCCACGTTTTTTCAGATTAATGTTAAGTATGGTCATCATGGTGGCGCCCATGTCACCCTTATGCTTAATGAAGTTTCGCATTTCCTCAGGCAATTCCTCGTAAATGGTTTTATTCAAAGGGTCTCGCATGGTATTTTCAAACAAGGTAATATCCTGACCCATATGATCCAATTGGACAATGTTTTCAGCTAAAAATGCACTATCATCCATATTGTTTAGCATTTCCTTGTCTATCTTCATATCTATTAGGCGCTTAAAATACTGCATCATAATGGGGCGACGACGGTGAATATTCTCCGATTTATAGTCCTCCATCAGTTGAATATCTGCCGCCTTTTTCTGGGCTTCTTCTTCATTGAGTGGCTCGCCTTGCTCATTCATGATATGCCCTTGCAGCATCCCGTAACTGAGGCGAGCATCCGCTTTGTCAAAGGTATTTCGGTATTGGTCGGTGCTAAAGGTAGCCTTAATAGAGCGTTTACGCATAGCCAGATTGTCGGCAATGACCGCTGTGTGCTCGTCTACCTGCAAATAATCTGCACTTTCCCCAATTTTCTCTCTGGCATGGTTGATTCTATCCTGTTTGGCCTGACGCTCTGCCGCCTTTTTCTGTTTGCGGCTCATGCGAGCAGGTGCTTGCTGTTGCACAGGGCTACCTTGGGCGGTGGTTTGTGCCTCTATGGGCTCCATCTGTATGGCCGCTTGGTCTAATAACGTCTGATTTTCCGTCACTTCGGCTTCTATCATCCGCTCTTGTTCAAGGGTGACCACAGACCCATGGGTCTGTTGTAGCACACCTTGCGCTTCCACTGTGGCTTGCTCTTGCTGCTGGGCGAGAATTTCTTCTTGTCTGCGGCGCCGCAGTAATAAATCGTCTGATTCTCCCATAAGAACACCTCCTGCTTTTGTATAACGTGAATTCGCTTTGAGAATACCCTCCTGATGGGTGACGTTGACCTCTCACATCAGGAGGTGGATTTTTTCAATATTTACCCCAGAAAAGTCAATAGTGGCGCCAATCCTACGGCGGTGAACACTTGCATAACGGTGGGTTGCACATGGGCTAGGGTCATGGTGCCACCTTTCGAAGCGGCGGTTTTTTGTCCGATTAAGAACACACGCAAACCTGCAGAACTGACATAATCCACTTCTCGCAAATCAAGCTCCACAGCTTTGCTCTGCTGAAAGGCGGCCAAAACAGCACTTTGCAATTGGGGGCTGGTATTGGTGTCAATGCGCCCTTTTACGGTCACAATGATTTGTTGGTCTTGTTGGGTAGTTTCAATGGTCATTTGCTATTCCTCTTTTTCCTTGATGATTTAAAAATCACTCTAAATATGTCCTACCATTGAGGGCTGTATCTCCATCCATGGCACCGCTTTGCTGGGTCATCACCGTGGCATTTACGTCCAAATAGGTATAGCCATCCAAATCCAGGCCTTCTTGTCCAAAGCGAATGGACAGCTTGGTGCGCACAGGGAGAAACTGGCTTAAAACCTGCTCTATTTTCCGCTGTAAACCACGGGTATAGGGTGCGGCAATGATGACGGTACACTGATAGGGGTTGTCACCATAAAGCTCCTTTTGCTGACCTGCTGGCAACAAATTTTGCTCTAACAAATACACAGGTGCCTGCACCAAAATCCCCAACAATTCCTCCACTGTTTCCCGTGTACCCTTATAGGCCAAAAGATGGTGGACACGCAACAAAATGGCACGCAATTCCTCATCGCTCACGCCAATGCCACGAAAATCCAAGCTGAACCAACTGGCGATTACATCTAGCGCTCCACGGGGTGCTTGCTCCACATCAACCATTTGGTGCATATGCCCCACAAACTCTTCCAAATCCCCATGCAGGGTAGAAAAAATAGCAAGAAAGCGACGGAAAAATTCTCCATCTTGCTGATAAGTTTGGGGGAAGGCGGAAAACAGCGCATCCCCATAGGCATAGGTGCGTAAATTCCAAAACTGACTTTCGCCCAAGCCCAACACTTCTATCCACACAAAGAGGTAGCGCCCCTCTTGCCCATAGAGAACCCCGTCTAAATGGCCTTGCAAGCACACAGGGTTTTGGGCTTGGAACAACGCTTTCTTTTCTTCTAGCGGAAAGGCAGGGTCTTGAAACAGGGCATCATAGGTGGTCAAGGTTCCCTCCCATACCACCTGCTGACGCTCCACAGCAAAGGCCCACACGGTGCAAAGGCTTTCTTCCCCCAGTTGCCCTTCCATGGCCAAACGGCTCCATTGACAATCAGGGAGATTACTCTCAATCACGCCCAAGATGCAATGCCCGCCTTCTGGGTGGCTTTTTAAACAACCATCTTCTGTCACCATGAACCCCTGCTTCCATGCCCGTTGTAAACGGCTTTTGGTTAGAGGAAAGCGGTATCGTTTATTTGTATCCATTCAATCCCCTCCTTATGGTCTCCATTGCCAGCACCTTCACATGGGCTTGTGCAAGATAAGGAAGACAATCAAAATTCAATTGCAAATCTGGCCCATTGGGTTGGGTTCCAGCCCCACCCATTAGGCGCAAATCTTGCACCATCCGCACCCCAGACAACTTGCCGACGGTCTGAGAAATCTGATGGAATGACAAGGTTGCACCAAAGGGAATATCTCCTTCAATGCCATCAATCAACTGGGTCAAACAGGCAGTGACTCGCTCCTCTAAGTGAGGTTCCATCGGGTCGCCATACACCGTCACCACCACATCCACCGCCACATAACGAGGTTGGACAATGGCAATGCGTGTGGTCACCATACGGCGGTGCTCCAAGAAATCTGAAATCTGCTTGATATAGTTTTGAGACAAAGTTGGTCGTTGTTGGTTTGTATAAGGCTTGATTGCTAGCTTCACCAGATTTTTCTCACTGTCAGCTTCTAGCCCCACCTTGTGGATACACAAACCCGGCACATGGCTGGCAAGATACATATAATCCTCTGGCAAAACAGCTGCTTTCACCGTTTTCATATCTTTAGAAAAGCGTTCTCGCAATTGCTCTAGCGTCTCAGACGTTTGTCCTTTACGCAAAATCCCCACCCCTTCAAACAGATGGCTGTCACCTTGGTAGTCCATAGACAACTTTACCTGTTTGGCTGGCAAACTTTGCTCCTCACTGATGGCAGTGTGTGCCAAATATAAGGTATATGTAGTGCCCATGCCGGGGCTCTGAATGGCAATGCCCCCTTGGGCCGTGTCGATGGTGTAACAAAGTTGGTCTTCGTCTTGCCCGTTTGGAGAAACGAAGCAATACGCCTCGCCCCCTTGCCCATCTGGGCAACAGGCCAGCAAGGAAAAATCCTGCTCCACCACTTGGGTGCCATTGTCTAGGGGGATAAATTGATCAGCAAAGCCGTATACCGCCCCCAAACTGCGACGGTGGATGGTTTGCTCGTCATAACAAACCACCTTCACTGCCCCTTCTCCCTCCGCAGGTTCACCACCTTGAGGGAAGGAAATTTTCAACCCATACAAGGTGGGTTCCATATAATAATAACGACCTTCTTTGGGAAAGTCAACACTTCCTTGTTGATACAGGCGGTAGTACTCTCCCTCTTTGACATACACATAGACAAAGGATTTGGCCGCCAAGGCACTGGATAGTTCCGCAGTTTGTTGCCCTTGCGCCCAATCTAGAGTAAATGTATAGGCACATTGACGCTGTTTTTCTACCGCAAGGAGATTGCCTGCCACACGAGAAATTTTGGGAGGAAGGTCATAGTGTCCCCCTGTGAGCACACAGCGCAACCCATAGTCACCCTCTGGTGACAAGGGGGCGGGTAATGGCCCATCCAGGGTGCAGATAACCCCACCAGATGCCAACAGCCCATGGGTGTGGTCAGCTTCTAGGGTTACATCTACCCAGCCTCGGGTGGAGTGATATTGCCATGTGACTTGCCCAAACAATTCCCCTTGCTCTGGTGCAAAAGGTGTGCGCTTGCCACTGTTCTCCGCTTCTACCCACAAATAAATGGGGCCGTCCATATGAGGGGGTGCATCTAAAAGTAGGGTGAAACAATCCCCCACTTGTGGGTGTTTCCCAAAGGGATGGAACACCCCGTCCCAGCGCAGACCGAAATGGCTTAAATCTCGTGTCACCCCACCTTGGGTGCTGGTAAACCCTTTTAATTGCCAAGGATGATAGTGAGTTGGCGCTGTCACTTCATAGGCCATCTCCCCTGCCGTCAACTGTTGATGGGCAGGCAAAAAGCCTGCAAAGCCACAAGGTGGCTGTACCAAAAGTTGCAAGGGTATGGTTTTCCCACAGTCACAGCCCAACAGCTTGAGCATTTCACGGCGCACTTGGTCTGTGATGGTGGCAATGTGGGCTCGTTGGACAAAGGTACACGCTGTGAGATTTTCTAGGGTGGTAATCCCTGGGTCGGAGGGATTGAAATTTGTCCACTCCTTGGAATACAGGGAAATTTGGGCAACGGCCTCTGCCAACAAGGCCCCATAGGTTTTATCATTCAATGGGCTACGACTCAACATGGCTCCGCCCTCCTTTTCATCTCAATTTATTGACCGCCCTTCCAATCCACATGAACACAATGATTTCCATTGGTCACCATGACAAAGGGGTTTTGGGGAATTTTCTCCATATCCACCCGATGTTGCCCTTGCTCATCCTGATAAGACACGGTGACAACATAGTGGCGAATATGATATTGGTGACCCAAGGCGCCCAGCATCATGGAAATCTCCCCGTGGGTTGGCAGACTGCCAATGGGCCAAGCATTTTCTTCCTCACTGGGGTCAAAAAAGCCATGGATATGGTCAAAAATCTCTTGACGCACTTGACTGCTGCGGCGCAAGTCTTCTATCTCCACCCAGAGTTCCACCGTAAATGCCATGTAAAAGGGTTCACTTAAGGTTAAATTTTCTTCTCCCACGGTGACTTGGCTATGGGCCAAGAGATGGGCTTTTAGCTTGGGCACAATGGCGCAGAAGGAGCGACTTCCTTGGGTGTAATCTGCCATCATCAGCGCCAAGGTAATGTGATTGGGGCAGTCATTGCCATACTTGTCCACACCGCCACAGCCTCGCACTTGGGCAATCTGTTCGGAAAACCCACGGATTTCTCGCTCATAGTCGCCTAACGTCACCAGACGGCCACGATGGTTCACCAAATTGGCGCCACGGACATGGGCGGCCTCGATGGTTTCCATGTTGTGCCCACCATAGGTGGGGATGGGATTGGAAATCTTATCTAAGTAAATTTGTTGGTCAATGAGTTGGGTCACTGTACCCTCTGGCAAGTTGCCTGCCTCCCCTGCACAGCATTTCAACTGCACCGTAAAGGCAACCCCTTGGGTGTAGGTGGGAATGGCGCAATGGACGCCATCGCCAAAGCAGATACAGCTTTGCTGACGGTCTAAGCAATAGTGGCGGTCGCCACGGACAGAGTGGTCAAAGTTTTCCACCTCGCTCCACTTTACAAAAAAGCTACGGATTTGCCCCATAAAGTCCCTGACCACTTCCACATCTTCCCCCATGGTTTCCATCATCCGTTCCATTTCTGGTTGCGAGTGAGCGCCAAATTCGTTGACAAACACTTGGGCACTTAAAATATGCTCCACCCCAAGAGGAAAACGCAAGTTGGCCTTAGGCACTACCATGGTAAAGGTTTGAACAGGTAGGGTTTGGGTATTGCGAATGTCCACGCCGTTCATTTGGATATCATGGATATGAGGCCGTGTGTGGGTTTGAGCATTGAAGGCATCTTGGGTGTCCACCATGGCAATCCAATAGGCGGTGATACCCTCTAGCTCCATGGGAGCAAAGTCAGCTGGGGGCGCAAAGAGCAAAGTGCCTGTGCGGCTAAGTCCTTGGGTGCCGTCTGCTACTTTTAAGCTTTGGAACCCGTGAATGGTGGAATAGCGCAAGTCCATAGTTTCCCATGGGCGCTGATAGTATTCCTCCACTTGGAACAGCATACTGATGGGACTGCCCGTTAACGGGCGGTCAAACCCAAAACAGACCATCCGCTGTCCGTAAGGCAACGGTGGAAACAGAGTCACAGGGGCGCCACGGACAAAGGACTTGGTGATGTCCACAGTTTTTGTCCCTGTCACCATGGTGGCTTTACTGGGACCAGTCCACCCTTGGTCATAGGCATAGAACAAAGACAGGTTATCCAAAACAGGCATAGTGTGGATACAGGGTTGGCTGTAGGCATTGTCTGCTCGCAGCAACCGCAAACGCAATGTACGCCCCTGATAACCACCATGGCTTTGGGGCTCCCAATCAGTGGGGCAACGGAAGGTGACGCTGTGGGTACCTGCATGGTCTTGCTGGGCAAACAAATTGCTCCAACCAACAAGTGACTGCAACCGTCGCCAGCCTGTACCGTTGTAATATTCAAACACCATCTCGTCCACACAACAATGCAAGGTTTCATAAATGGGTGCCGTCTGTCTGGGCTTGATAATTTTCAATTCCTCTGCCACTTGCAGTTGGTTCAGGCTGATATATTTTTCTTGAAAAGACAAGTCGAACGAAAGAGTAATCTGTGCCCCTGCTTGGCAAAACACCTTGTCATGCCCAATGACGCACTCGTCAAAGGGGGACGCAGTTTCCCCAAAGGGCATAAAATGGGCTGGGCTTTTCTCTTGGTCATTGCAAGCCACAAACTCCACCCCATCTTGGGGGCAACTAGAGGCAATTTCAACGGTTTTCACCGTGATACCACGACCCAGTTCATCTCCTGCACACGTCATCCAGATGGCATACGCACCGTCCTGACTGCCATCGTTTCCAACCAGTGGAACACTGTCGCCACCCCCTTGCAAGGTGATGGTATACCCATCCTCGCCCACAGCGACCCCAGTGAAGGGCACAAAGGCAGTGCCGTTATAATAGCTATATGTGAATTTCTCCAAGTCGCCATACTCAGGCACAGGGTCTAACGCCGACACTTGGGGCAGACGAATGGAAATAGATCCTGCTTCCCCCACTGCAAACACACTGTGGTGATAGAGCATCAATCCATGACAATCCACCCCTGGGCTATCGGGGTCAAACAAGGTGAACTGCAAGGCATCTCCGCCTTGCTTCGGTACATCCTCTGGTGCCATTGGCAACACCACGCCCTTAGGCCCATGATACAACGGCGTAATTCGCCCTTGGGTTGGGTCTATTTCCACAACGTGAGCCACCTGTGCAGAGGTGATGTATACGTCCCCTTGGGTTTCAAAGGGGATGCCATTGCCTGCCAAACGGCTTCCGCTGGGCAAAGGGGCTCCATCAATGGCTTGGTTGATGGTGGAAAGGGTCACCAGTCCAGAGGCTGGATTGGCCGCCCCCAAAGATAACCCCAGCAGGTTCACAAACTCTGTTTGATAACGAGAGAGCATTTGGTTCATCCGAACGATGCTTCCCTCCATTTGATTGGCAAAAATAATGGCAAGGGTGGTGCCAATGTCTGGGTTTTCATAATCCAAATGCCATTGGGGTGTATAAGATTTTGCCAGCTGTTCCAACTCTTGGCGTAATTGCTCTGTTTTTCTGGCATCTAATGCCCAAGGTGTTTCAGCGGAATGGCTGTTCAATCTTGCTCACCTCCATCTCCTTTTAGGAAGAAGGGGAACACCAGATTGTCGGCTCTGTTGTCCTCTGCCACCGTATACTTGATGTCAAAGATATAGCAATCTCGTTGATTGCTTTGTTGCAATTCCACTTGCACATTGCCAATGCGTGGTTCTTGGCGCAAAATGGTTTCTTCAATTTCACGTTGCATGATGGAAAGCATGGTCACAGACGTGTCCATAAAGGTGTAGTCCATGATTTGACTGCCAAAGCTGGGACGCAAAAACCGCTCTCCCCGATGGGTCATGAGAATGAGGTACACCGACTCTTTCACGCTTATTTCTTTTTTTGCCACAGCAAAGCGCCCTGTGCTCATATCAATTTGAGGCGGAAACTTCATCCCTGCTCCTAAAAACGTCTTGTCGCTCATGGAATCCCTCCTTTACATTCTTTGCGTTATGTGCTCACGCTACTGCCTTCCACCTTGGTGGGACCATCGCTGCCCAAGGTAGCAGATTGTGCACCCTGAAAAACAGCGGTGCCAGAAGACTTCATATTCATATTTCCCGACACATTCACCGTCAGGTTTTTACCCTTGGTAATGTCAATATTGCCGTTTTCTCCATTAAGAGTAATGACAATTTCACTGCCCACTTTGATGGTAAGCTTTTTCTTCGCCGTGATGGTGATGGAATCGTTCACTGCTTCAATGGCAATGGAATCATTGCCCCGTATAGCCACATCATGGGTTTCTTCGCTTTCGCTTTTGGAGTGGGACATAATAATATGGTTGGTCAAGGTGCCATCTGCACTGGCATAGCCTTTCAGCGTCAGCGTTTCGGCATCTGCTGTGTCGTCAAAGACAATTTGTTGTTTGCCTTTGGTGCGGATTTTTTTAACATAATTGTTCTCATAGGGTGTAGTTTTATAGTCTTGGGTCAAAATATTGTCAGAATCCTTAGGCAAACAGCCAATGACAAAGGGGCAATCAATCAAGCCCCCTTCAAAGCTCAAGAGCACTTGGTCGCCAACTTCTGGCAAGAAGTACATCCCATAATCTCCACCGCCATAGGGAATGGCCACACGGGCCCATTTCACCACCTCGGTAGACGTTCCCTTGAAAACAGGGATTTTCACTTGCACCCGTCCCTCACGGGTATAGTTGTCGGTTTTTTGGTAGTTGCTCACCACCACGCCTACCACCACGCCGAAGATACGGTTATCGCCTGTTTCCGTTTTATGAACTTGGGTGGCGGTTAATTCTTCAATGATGTCTACTAAGGCCATATCGTCGCTCCTTTTTTAAGTGGTAGATGCTCCAATGTCTACAGCCATGGTTTGGCATTTGCCCACAACCTTGGTACGGTAACCAGATGGACTTGAAAAGCTGTGGGTCACTTCGGTGAGGTAATAGGCATTGTTCACATAGTCCCCAAGGTTGTCAATTTTCAAGTTGTTGCCTGGCAATATGTCTGGAATTCCCACACAGTCTGCGCTAAGGTGCCCCAGACGAAAGCTACTTTGGTCTCTGAGATAATCAGCACGGTACCCTGCTTCATCCACACTGCGCACCGATGCGTCCACATAGGTTTTGGTAATCTTAGAGACCACTTCCTTGCCCTTGGCATGGTTTGGGTCTTGACTGTCTGTGGTGGCATTGGTTAAAACATCGCCGCCCTTGGCAGGGTCATAGGCTTTGACCACCACGTCTTTCACCAAACCTAACAGGTTGTATTCAACATCAAAGTAGATTAAGCCTCGTTGGTTTCCAAGGGTTGCCACTAACTGGGCACCTTCTCTGGCTTTGCGGAAAATAATCTTTCCGTTTTCTACATAAAACTCATAGTTAAACTTTTTAGCAGCCTTGACTATAAAGTCGTAATCGCTCTCTGAAACAGATTCTATGGACAGCTCTTTATAGGCGCTGTCTGATTTGCCAAAGGCTTCAATGTCCGGGGTGGCTGTGATGCTGACACTGCTTGCCAAACTGTTGTTGGTTAAGATTTCTTTCACAGCGCCACTGTAGCCCTTTTCCACTGTACTGGTCAAGGCTCTGGCATAGGTGCTTGCCATCAAAAGACCTTTGGCATCCATACAGTGTACAGTCAATTGTGGGCGCGTGCCATCAAAATGGAAGCGATAGCTGGCTACATGTCCCTTAAACACTTGCTTCAAAGCATCCCCATAGCCCATGAAAATGCTAACCTCTGCGCCCAAATACAGCCAACTGCCCTCTAACTTAAATACAGCGCCATCGTATGCGTCGTCCACAGTGAAGCTGGCAACACTAGCCTCATATCCCACGCCCAACTCCACCTTTGCATCTGTGATGGCAACGCTCAGGGCGGTGCCGCCTACCGAAATTTTCAGGCAGGCCATGCGAAAGTTATTGTAGGTGTCGGCGTAATAGTCATAATTTTTTTCAGTGGAATCTGCGGCAACTTCTTCCGTGATGGCGGCTTCTGCAGTCTGCTCAGCAGCGTCCAAGGACGCCTGAGCGCCATCGTCTGTGGTGGCCATGGCTTCTTGGGCAGCCGATGCACTGGCATACACAGCTGCCAAGGAAGCATCTACAGTGGACGAAGCCCCGCTATTGGTGGTCTGAGCCTCTGTGCTGTTGTAAAAATTCTTATAATCGTTGCTATGGTCTGTGCCGCTTATTTTTTGTGCCAGCGTCAAGTTCACATGACTGCGGGTGGGCTCACCTTTGGGGTCAAAGAGAATATAATTGGCTTCTACATTGATGAGTTCCCCTTCAAAAATTTGCTCACCCCAGTGGAAGATAATATCCCGTGTGGTATCTCTTAAAATGGCACCAATCAAGGCATTGGTCCGCACTCGAACAGAACTGGTCGGCCATACTTTTTCAAGCTTCAGCGCATCCACACTGCTCATAAGGGTGTTGAGCTGATTGTCAATTAAGGTGCTCACGGCGGAATTGGCATCGTTGTAATCATAAAAGGTACTGGAACTGGCAGAATCAAACACCAGTGTCACCATTAGGTAGGTTTTGGCAGGTACCAAATCTTGATAAAGGGTTCCGCTGTTTGACCCACTGTCTAACGTGGATAGGTCATTCATTTCTGCTTGTGCCAAAATACGCAAGGTACTGGGGTTGTACTGCACACTTTTGGTTACAGTTCCACTATCGTTCTTCAAAGTCAAGATTGCCTTTTCCAATGACCCTTTTGCCAAGTCTACTACAGTCTCTAAAATAGACATGAAAGACCCTCCTCTCCCAAATGTTACGGTGTCAGTATATCGTTGCTGACTGCTTCTCCTGCCATTTCTTCGCTCAGCCAAGCATTATACTGGGTTATATACGGTTTTTTGGCTATATCATCGTGAAGCTGGCGGAGGGTCAGGTCAATGGTGGCACGAATTGGATTGCCACTAAAGGTAAACATGGTGTATTCTACCTGCACCCCTGTCACCAAGCCCAAAAAGGAAAATTTATTCCAACAAAACTCCACCTTGCGGGTACTAGCACTGTTTAAACTTTGCACCAATCCATTGACTTGATCGTACAGCTTACGCTCTCTAACTTTTTGTGTGGTTGTGGCGGCAATGTATATCCCTTCCGCTGTATCCACAGAAGCTTGCAGTTCATCCATACGGGAATAATCACTGCGTGGCAAGTTATCCAAGTTGTCTAAATACAGCTTCACCGAAAAGTCCACATAGGCGTTGACATGGGAGTTCTGGCTAGAGGTTCCTTGACTGCCTGTGTTGAAATAGGTTCTAGACTCTGGTTTGTGCTGGGCTTTGATTTTCAATTCATTGGGGTTAAAAGCCAAATTATGATAGCTTTTCTTGTCGTTTACGTCATAGAGAATCAGGTATGCCGTTGCACTACTTTTGCGCAAAAAACTGCTGAAATTCGCACTGTTTGCTATACTCATGTCACTGCACCGCCTCTCTGAACGCTTCTATCTCATCGCCCACGGCGACTGCGTTCCATCTCAAGTCTACGCTCCATCTGCTGATACACTTGGTCAGTGATGTAACTCATTTGACCGCTCAGCGTGGTGCGTACCAAATTTGAAATATCCTCCACTTGATGTTGCACTTCTTGGTGGTTAATCTGGCGGGTATGGATATTTTGGGTGTGGGTTTGTTCCATGGTATGCACCGTTTGCTGCTGCGCCAACACCTGTTGGGTGTAGCGTTCCTCCATCTCCTCTAACAGGGTTTGGAAGCTGTTTTCTTGACGGTGTACCATGGTAGATTTTGTAGTTTTGCTTACTTTACGAGGACTTGTGCCTGGCGTTTGTATGTGGGCAAACTGGCCATAGGTTTGCGCCAAGGGGGTATACCCCTCCGCCGCCACCTGATTTTCCTGCCAATCCTCGCCATCTTCTTGATTGGGATGCGCCATCTGAACTGGGTCGCTCCAGTCACGCTCTGCCTGCTGAATGTCCCGTTTCAATGCGGCAACATCTGCAGCTTGCATCCCTTGGGGACGTAACTGTGGCGATTGCCCCATTTGGAATACCTGTTGGAATAGTGCCTGCTGTTGTGGGTCGGCCTGTTCCATGATTTTCATCAACTGGGGTGGCATAGCGGTCTGGGTTGGTACCTGTGGCGCCCCCTGCAACTCTTGCACCACCTCTGGGTCTTCCAGCGCTTTGTGGGCATGGGTCAAAGTCCGCAGGGCATCGGCCTTGGTGGTGGCAAATCCTTTTTCCTCTGTAGAGCCTTGCTCTTGGAGAATTTGTAACCGCTCTGCATTTTGTTGCTCAATCATTTGTACCGATTGGGCAATTTGGGCATAGTGTTCTTCTTGGGTTATGGTTTGCTGTTGGCTCACTTGAGAGGTCTGGATATGGGTGGCACCGTCAGTGCCAACACACTCACGTTCTAAGAAAGCAGGTGGTTCCACCTGTTGACCTTGGTTTGGATACAGCTCCTCTTGTGGCGAATAGGCAAAGGTTAAGGGCACAGTTGCCTGTGGGTGTCCCTTTTGTTCTTCCCATAGCGTTTGTTCTTGGATGGTGTGATAGCGCTGGGTGTTTTCTTGCTGGATGCGCTCCAATTCTTGAGTGAGCTGTTGATAATAGGTGGTGCGCAACTCTGGTTGGCTTTGGAACATTTGTTGACTGTGGCTGTCGCTTTGATGGAGATGGGTGTCCGTTTGTTGTTGCACTTGTTCCATCTGCTCTGTGACCTGCGACAGCTTTGTAATGCGGTCAATTTGGGTATTGGTTACCTGCGTAAGGGACTGGGCTCCACCTGCTATCAAGTCTTCTTGGGAATCGGCAAGGGGGACTTCCTCCCCTGAGAGATGCTGTTGGGTCACCCATTGTAGGTCTTGTTGGGTATGAATATGGGTTTGTGGTTGTAAGGCTTGCAACTCTCTTTGCACTTGCTCTTGCCGTAGCTTTTGGTGGAACTCTTGTAATAAATGTTGTTCCAACATATATGTGTCTTGAGGTGACAGGGCTTGTGCCTCTTCCAGTGCCTTCACGGCCTCATGGATTTGGGTCATCACCTGTTGGTTCATCTTTTGGAGAACCTGTTGTTGATGGATATGGCGCTGTTGGGCTTGTTGCACCAGTTGGTTTTGGGTCAATCGACTTTGATACTGGTTTTGATAGGTTTCATCCACCAACTGCTCCATCCGTTGTGTCACTTGCGCCACCTTGACGGTATGGGCGATTTGGGGGCGGATGGTCTGCTCTAATATGGTATTTGCCTGCTCCAACAACACTTGCTCTGTCTGGGGCATGACTGTCATGGCATGGGTCAGCACCGTTTGTTCTTCGGCCATCTGCTGGAGGAGCTGTTGGTGATGGCTGTGGGATTGATTTCCTTGTTCCACCCATTGGTTTTGGGTCAATTGCTGGCGATTGTAGTAGCTTTGCTCCACCAGATTGGTCAATTGTTGGGTGTACTGGTCGGTGATATGGTCACGGTGTTGGTGTATGGCTGATTGCACTAGGGTTTGGGTAAGTTGCTCTAGCAGTTCTTCCTCCGTTTGAGGTGCTAACTCCACCCTATGGGCTAGTTTGCTATCGGTCTTGATAATTTGTTGCCGCAGCTGTTGGTGGTGACTGTAAGTTTGGCTGCCTTGCTCAACTGTTTGGGCATACCATTGCCCAAACAAGTTTATCAGCGTTGGTGACAAGGTGGTTTCCCGTTGCCAAAGTTGCTCCACCCCACGGTCTAAGACATGAAGCTCTGTCAGCTTTTGGAAGGCTTGCCTTGTTTCTTTCTCCGCAGTCAAACGCAGCAATTGCTGGGTTTGGGTAATGGTTTCTTGTTGATGGCGTTGGTGTTCCATCTCTGTTTCATGATGGGTGGTTTGTCGGTCTAAGGTATGCTGGGTGGTCGTTTCAAATTGAGACAGGCGCACCTCACCCTCAGGCATTTGAAAGGCAATGGTTTGGTCTTGCCCCTCTGGCATTTGCGGATGTTGCACATGGATGATATGCTCCGCCGTTTGCGCAGGAGTCTGGAGTGTCGTAGCCGTTGTCTGGGCATAGGTCTGGCTCCATTGCAAAAGAGATTGCAATTGCTCAATTTCCACTGCCGTCACAGCCTGTTGCACCGCCGTATGCTGGGCATGGTGATGACTATGGGAAATGGGTTGGCTGTGGAATTGTTCGTAGCGTGCCAAGCTGTGCTCTGCCATTTGGGCAATGGTGCGCTCAAAGTTAACCCATTGTTGCTTTTGCACCTTGTTATACACCAACTCTTGGGACAGGGCTTGGGTCACCATGTGCATCACGGTGGCCTGTGTGATTTGATTGAGCACCTGCTCTTGGCTTTGGGGCAATGGCAACCCATCCCCTTGTTCATAGAGATTGATTACGTGCTCCAAGGTCAACTGTTGTTTGCCTAGCAGGTTGGTGCGTAGTTCTGTCCGCTCTAATGCTTGGCTGGTGCGGATATGCTCGGTGAGCCGTAGTTGCTCTTGGGTGGGGTTAAACTCGCTTTGACGGATGTGCCCTTGGAAGGCATGCACCCCTTGGTAAATGGTTTTGCTGTCTAGGCGGTTAAAAATATGTTGAAACAGATAATTGTCCTGACTACCTTCCCGTAGCGTCCCTTGTGGCTCTTGCTGGGTGCTTTGGCCAAGGGTTTCACGCTCTTGGCGTAGGAGTGTCTGGAGAATTTGCTCTGTATGGTTGACTTTTTGATAGAGTTTGCTGATGGTATGGGCGCTCATTTGCTCTTTACGCAAACGGCGTACCTCAGACATAAAGTGGCTCACTTCTTCCACCCCCAACTGTCGCAAAACAGAGGAGATGTAGACAGTGTCTTGATAGGTAAAGGGGGTATTGTGCTCTAATAAAATGCGGTTGATGAGATTGTTGGTGACGCTCAGGCTCACCACTTGATTGTTTTGCACATGGGTGCTTAATTGCAAACTGGTTTGGGCGCCCATCCACTCCTCTGGCAATTCCATGGGAGCGGTGACGTAAAACAACAGTTCTTTGGGCTTGACGGTGGTGCCCATCATGGCATAATTGGCCTGCATCCGCTGGGCAAAGCCACCTGTGTCACAGCTCAGCGTCATGGCGGTATGGAGAGCAATTGGTTTTTTAATGGTAATCATAGCGCCCTCCTTTCACAGCTGGCAAGGGGGTTACCCCATGGTTATTCTGCACCTATGTTCCCCGCCACGTCATAGAGGGGATTGTCCACATGGTACAGCTCTTGATAGCTAATGGTGAGATTTTCGGTGAGCAGTCCTGATTTTTCAGAAATCAGCTCGCCAAAGGTTTTGGAGATCACCACGCACCCTGTAAATACATAAGTACGGGCACACCAGAGGGGAATAAATTGATTGGGCGCATGACCCACCATCAACATCAATGGCAAAACCAAGGGTGTGCCAAGGGGGAGAGGGTCAATAGCCGCCCCTGTGACATAACGTTCAATTTCTAAAGTAAAGGGTTTGCTAATGGGCTTACGGCGCATATGAACGTAGTCATTCAAGCCACCTTCTTGCACATGCTCATACTCCAACTCTCTGGTAAAGGGTTTGACAGAGCGCAGAGGAATATCAAAAAGCAGTTCCACCCGGAGCATAAAGTTAAAATTTTCTAAGGCACGGCGGCTTTGGTTCCATACCACATAATTTTCCACATCGTAGGACATAGGGCATCCCCCTTTCTCTGTTTTTATTTTTTCTTGCCAAATTCAGTGATGCTCACTTCTTTGCCTTTGGCAGGTTTACTAGACTGGGCAGTGAGGGCGCTGTTGATATTGGATATTTCTTGGCACCAGCGCCGCCTCATGGCGTGTTCCATGTTCAACACATCGCTCTGGCTCCAATGGAAATAGTAGGAGACGAAGCCAACCTCTTGGAACAGCTCAGCCTCTGGATACAGCGTTATCCCTCTTGCGTAAAATTTATAGGCACCTCATGGACTTTCCCACAGCTAGGACAAACAGCCGTCACCTTAGGTGGTTCCACATCGTTGATACGCTGATACATATCTTGTAAAAATGCCAAATCAGCGGTAAACATCCGCTCGATGGTGCTGGGGGAAATAATGTCTAGCCCCTCAATTTTGGTGATGACCTTAGACAAAATCACCATGGTCAGATAGGAGGGATTGGACAGGACACGGGGGTCACGGGTGGCGGTGATTTCATCACCAGCGGTGGCCAGTCGCATTGTGCCGTTGCGGCGGACAGTGCCACTTTTATCTAAATAGCCCTTTGGCAGGGTAAATTCATACTCAGTTGTCATAGATGATTCCTCCATATCAGATGATTGGCGTCGCACTGTGAGAGGAGCGTTCTCCCCTCACAGTGCAACGTGGATTAACGTGCATTAGCCATTGGGAATGGTTAGTTTTTCGTAGGCGATTTCCACAGATTCCATGGCCACGCCAGAGGTACCTGCATTCAAATCAGCGCCAGAATACTTGGCAGCCCAAGCATTGGTCAGCACCCAAGCCTTAGCACCAGAGCCGTCGCTTTCCATCAAGTCACCACTGCCCACATCTTCATTGACGGTGTCAATGAGTTCGATGGTCAGGTTGACACGTTCAATGGCAGAGCGTTGCTCGTTAACACAGTTCATCACCCATGTCTTAAAGGCGTTGCTTTCGGTGTAGCCAAATTTCAAGGTCACGTTGCCGTGCTTCACCAAGCCAGGCAGTTTCACATGGTTCATGCTCCCTGCGTTGCCTTGACGGAATTCAATAACATCCACGCTGCCTTCAATGCCAGTAACTTCACTAAAAGCGGCGGTGCCTGCATCCTCAGAGTCAGTGGTGACCACAAAGGACATTTGAGATAAAGGTCTGAACAGACCAGATTCATTTTCAGCCATAATACTAGTTCTCCTTTATTCGTTGTAATAAATTAGGTCTCTTTGGCGTCTTCACCAGATGTATCTTCACCAGAGCTACTTGCATCATTGGGGATGGTCAGGCTTTCATAGGCCACTTCCACAGATTCCATGGCAATCCCACTGGTGGTGGCATTGAAATCCACCCCAGAATATTTGCAAACCCAAGCATTTTTCAAAATCCAAGCGTGGTTGACACTCGTATCAGCTGTGATTACATTACCTTCGGCGGTGGCCTTGCCCACCGTATCCACCAACTCGATGGTCACGGTGGCACGGTCAATGGCAGGACGCTGTTCACTAACACAGTCCATCACCCAATCTCTAAATAAGCTGTCTTCGGTATAGCCAAATTTCAATGTAATATTGCCATGCTTGACCATGCCAGGCACCTTGATGGGCGCCAAACTGGCAGAGTTGCCTTGGCGGAATTCAATCACGTCTACCGTGGCTTCCACCCCAGTGACTTCACTGAAGGCAGCGCTTGGTTCTGTGCCGCCGCCAACATTTGAAAGGGTGACCACAAACGACATCTGTGATAGGGGACGATATAAATCAGCCATTTCATATTCCCTCCTTTGTTTTATTTATTCTTTATGTGTCAAACTTGTTTTTCTACTTATTCACCGCCACCAGCAGTGAATTGGCTGACACGGAAGATGACAAATTCAGCAGGACGGCTGGGGGCAATACCTATTTCGCAAATCAAACGACCATTGGCAATGTCATCACGGGTCATGGTGTTGGGACCGATTTCCACAAAATAAGCTTCGCCTGGTGCTTCACCAAAGAGCATACCTGCACGGAAAATACCATTCAAGAAGCCATCGATGGTCATGCGGACACGGTTCCACAAAACAGCGGTGTTGGGTTCAAAGACAACCCAGTTGGTGGCAACTTTGATGGATTGTTCCACATAGATAAACAGACGGCGCACGTTGACATATTTAAAGGAAGAATTGCTAGAAGCGGTGCGAGCGCCCCAGATGCGGATGCCTTGACCAGGCATAGCACGAATCAAGTTCACGCCAGCGGGGTTCAAAATATCTTGTTCGCCAGTGGTAAAGCCGATGGACAAACCAGAGCAGGCGATGGTTTCATTGGCAGGAGCCTTGTGGACACCACGACGGACATCGGTGCGAGAGTACACGCCAGCCACAGCGCCAGAAGGTGGGCAATAGCCGGGTTTTCTGCTGATGGGGTCAAACACTTGCACCCAAGGATGGTACATGGCAGCAAAGGTGCTGTCAATCATTTCACGATACTCTAAGATTTCCCCAGTTTTCTTCAAATCTTGAGGAATGTCAATGATGGCGAAACGACTTTGGGTGTTTTCGCAGTGTGCCACCAAAGAGATGACCACTTCTGGCATGGTGATGCCGGGCACTGCCATAATGCTCACCACATTGTTTTCCAAGAAGGCTTGGATACCAGTGCGCTTGCCGGGACCTTCGTCGGTGCCGATGTATGTGCCAGCGTCTACTGCACCTTGGGTGCCATCGCTACCGCCTGCAAACACCAAAACGCCAGAGGTTTTGCCTTCGCCCAAAATAGCAGAAACAGGGTTCACCAAGCCGTCCACTGTTTCCAGTGTCAAGCCTTGCACCAAGTCGCTCTTGGTGATGCGGTTTGCCAGATAATTGCTAGAAGCAGGGTCAAGGTTGACACCAGCATAGTTTTCTCCGTCCCCTTCGTAACGGACTTGCACGTCCATTTCAACGGAATACACCACAGTCTTAGGCACCAGAGCGGTGTCCACGATGTCGCTTTCAAAAGGTTGCACAAAGGTGACCATGTTGTCAAACACGCCTTCAATGCGGTTCAATTCGCTACCGCAAATCACCAAATCCCCTTCGCCAAAACCAGAAATGGTTTTCACACGATAAGAGGCACCGCCCACGGCTTCTAGCACTTGGAACTTACGACGATTGACGGTTTCAAAGGTCATCACCACACGGTTGCCCCATTTGCCAGGGTTGGCAGCACTGATGCTCAGCACGCCACTGTTGGCTTGGGCGCACTTGGCGTCAGCAGGCACCACACGGGAGATGAAGCAACGGGTACCACCGTTGGCGAAGAATTGTTCCACAGCCAAAGGCAGATAGCGATATTCCCCATGGGTATACTCGCTGAGGAAACCACCGAACTGACGGGTAAATTCAGCCATGCTGGGGCAATAAGCAGGTGCGCCACCTGCAGGGCCTTTCACAGTCATGCCCACAAAGCCTGCTGTGCTGGTGCCAACCCCTTCAATTGCACGGGGTGCAGAGTCAATTTCTTCCACATAGACACCGGGAGATAGATATTCAGCCATAGTTTTCTTTTGGATTTGAGCCTCCTCAAATCCATCCTCCTTACTAAAATTTTATAAAATATAAATTGTTAGGTACAACTTAGCCACGAAGTTTTTGCTGAGCGGAATTGATGATGGTGATGGTGCCGCCATAAGAACAGGTCAAGGTTGCACCTGTCATCAATGCCTCTTTCCCTGAAAGTTTCATACTGACAGGGGACTGGTTTTTCCACGTTTGGGTGGTGCTGGGCATGCAGGGCGCTGGGGTGTGTACCCCTAATGCGGCGGCGGTAGCCGCTTGCACTGGCGGTGCACTGGCAGAATTGCATACCCCACAAATTACTTGGGTGGGGGTGGAGTCTGCCACCGTGGCAACCGCTTGCCCATTCACCCGACGCACCATCTGGGATTGCACCACCAATACGCCAGTGCTCCCCGGCACCGCCATGCTACAACGAATGGGAGATTGATTAACCACCGCTACAGGCATCGCTCACCGCCTCCTTTTCTACATCTGATTGTATAGTTGGCGGTTTACCGCCGCCTTCCACCTCTGGCGGAAGAATACTGGTGTCTGTACGCAAGTCGACAGGCACAAAGGCGTGGGTTCCATCTCGGATTTGATAGCGCACCAACCATTTGGTGGGACCACCGTCCTCTCGCAATTGCAACAGATAGGTACCATCTGGCTCTACCCTGCCTTTGACAATGGATGCCAAGTGAAAATCACCTGCAAAATCACCTGCAAACGTGCCCTTCACCTTTAGCTCTTGGTCGGAAATCACACGGGCAAGCTCCATCACCTCATAGGTTTGCTTGCGTCCATCCACCACAGCATATCTGGCTCTGTCGAAAATCTGATGATAGGGATTGTCTAGGGTGACAATCCGTTTGCGACTGTCATAGCCTTTGATGAAACAGCCCCCTCGCCCCAAGCGAACAGCATCTAGCGCCACCATGCCTTTCATCTGCCCACGCAGACTGTGCAACGATGTAATGGCCTTGTCCTTGGTAATGGGAATAAGCTCTAATTCTAACAGCGGTGCATCTGGCGAAAGATTTGCGTACACCAGATCTACACGTTCTGTGTAAAACCCAGCCACACGAATTTCTAAAACACCGTCCTCTCGCTCACCGTCTAAGACAATGAGAATACCGCCGTCTCTTGGATACAGGTGCAACAGCGTTCCATTGCGCCACACCTGCACTTGTTGGATGGGTGCGCCCAGTCCTGTGGTGGTGTCTATCAATCGCAGAGCCAGCACCAGTTTGTGTACCAAACGGCTCATTATCCATCACCTCCCCTGCTCCCATTTTCTGGGGCATTTTTAAGGTTGATACCAAATTGAGCCTCGGTAACCAAGGTATGGGTGGCCACCTTTTCACTGGAAATATACACAGGAGATACATCGTAAAACAGGCTCACCTGATAGGGCTTATTGATGGCTGACCAGACACGCACCTTTTCTTCCAGCGCCATTTTACTGGCCACAATGCGGATAGGCGGTTCTTCAAACTCCAACCAGTTTTGCAAGTCGTTGGGTCTGACTGCACCACCATCGCTGACGATTTGGGCGGCACGTCCTAAAATCTTTTGGGTGTCTCCTGCTTTTAAACCCATTTGAGACGACCCATTTAAAAAGAGCATATAATGGAGTTTATAGGGCTTGGGGGCTTTCACCTGTTGGGTGCTCCCTCGACGCAAAGTCTGGGGCATAGAAAAATTCCCATCCTCCACAATATCGTAGAGATACAGCCCCAAAAGATAGTCCGCATCCTGCTCGGCAGGACTGGTGACTTGAATGTTGTTGCCAGAGGGGATGGGCTCAGGGCACATCTTGCCTCGCAACATTTCCACGATGTACTGAGATACATCTGCAAAAATCGGATAATCTGCCATGGTTCCTCCCCCCTTATGCCAGCATCAGCGCCAACAAAGTCTCTGCTTCTATTAATAGTTCATCGGTGTAGGCCAGGCCGTAATCTGTGCTGCCTAAATAGATACACCCTATGGCAAACTCACTAATGGCATAGCTGTCAATGATGTGCATGCCGTTTTGATAGCTAGCAGGTTGTGTCATGGTTTGGGTGGTATCGCTGCCAATTTGCACGCTGGTACTGCGCAGGGTAAAGGCATAGTAGGTGCCTCCTTTTGCAAGGGTAGCCGTGCCAGAAGCCGTGTTATACACATAGCGCAATCCTGTCAATGTTTCCACCGCAGACAAGGGCAAATAGTAGTTGGCACCGTCATTGATGCGATAATACACCAAGGCATTGCCCAGTTCCATTTGTCGCCGTGCCACACCGCCTATCAAGTTGGCCACATCGTCGCCACCCATCAAGTCATAGTACAACGATAGCGCCAGCAGATACACACCGCCATCACTATCACTGCCTAAGGTTTCTAAGTCGGTCAAATCCACGCCACTGCCACTGCTCAAGCCTGAACCCAAGCCAGAATCATCTGTCACAGGCTCCGTGCCGAACAATGTGCCTGTGGTAAACAAATCACTCATACCCGTGGATACTGTGTCAAACAAACTGTCTGTATCGCCTGTAAAATACTCCTCTGCAATGCTAGCCAATGTAGATGCAGATTTTTCCGTCTGCAAACTGGCTTCATAGGCATCTAAATTCTCTAAAATAGCGGTTTCAATGGCTTCAATGGCATCGCTATGGTCGTTACCATTGAGCACTTGGTCTAGGCTCAAATCCTCATAGACATCAGCCAGATAGGGGAACACCAAGCTTTGGTCTAAGCTCAACATCTCCACCAAGGTGTCCACCGCTGTGGCCACTGCATCTGTGTCATCGCTTAACAACGCCGACTTCACATCTGCCACTGCCCCCACCACCACTGACCCCAACGTCCCATCAGACAGTCCACCTTCTAAGGCAGCAAGGGTAGCACTTAGGTCGGTGACTTGGCTGGTTAAATCCGTCGCCAACGTAGCACCATCAGTGGCCTGCGCCGTTGTCAAAACATCTTGTAGTGTGGCAATGGTGCTCAGCAATAGGTCCTTGGTGTCTTGCTGGCTACTGGACAAATCGCTTAAACTGTCGTTCAAGTCGTCAATCACGGAGGACAGCCCTTCTATCAATGCGTCAGTATCCACGGTGCCAGTTTCTGACAATGACAAAGCCGCTTGCAAATCATCAATGGCACTTTGGGTCAAATCGCTTGCAGTTTGGTCCCCAGACAAACTATCCAAACCATCACTCAGTCCGTCAATCACAGCAGAAACATCGCTGCTCAATGTAGAAGTGTCCCCACTTTCTGCCGCAGTCACAGCCGTTTCTAAAGCAGAAATGGCACTTGTAATCAAGCTTTGCTCGTCACTGGACAGGGCATCTACCCCGTCAGTCAAATCAGCCACCACCGCAGAAATTCCATCCAGCAATGCATCGGTATTACTGGTGTCAGTATCGCTGGTGTCGGTGCACTCTTCTAGCAAGCTTTCAAGGGCATCCACCAAGTCATCCAACACAGTAACCTGGCTTTGTTGATCTTCTTGCAAGGCATCGATTTCTGCGTCAATCAAGGCTATTGCCTCTTCAATTTCCAGTGCCAATGCCAAGTCGCCATCATCTAAGGCGCTCAGAAGTTCTGTTTGCAAGTCTTCTTTTTCTGCTATCAGCTGGTCAAGTTCATTGCCACCCAAGGAAAGCTCCAAGGTCCGTCTCAGTGCGGTGAGATAATCCACATGGCTATCCACAGTGGCGGACATAGAGGTGGCAAAGTCGTCACTGGGGATGGTGTTGTACCAATCCATGGTGATCAAAAGCCGTGCATCCACATAGTCCATGGCTACAGAGGCTTCTAGCCGATTGGTGTAGGCGGTGATGAGAAATTCCAGTTCTCCTCGCTTCCCATCTGCCGTACTGGAGGCAGTGGAAATAACGGAATTCTTCATGACCTGGGCTTGATTTGCCGCCACAGCCACTGCGTAATCGTCGTTTTCTCCTGCTGCAATATCCGCTGTATATGCACTGGTGGCCTGAGGAATAAGGGTTGCCGTCAGCAAAGCAGACTCCCCTGTGGCATCTACAATTTGAGAGGACTCAATGTTGTTAAGATGAATGAGGTTTGCCACATTGGTGTCACAGCCTGTGTGATTGGTGGCTTCTGCATTGGCAACCAATTCCATTTGCTGGCCGTAGCGATAAGATGAGAATACAGTAGAGCCCTCAATAAGGGTGATGCTTTCATAGTTAATCAGGGATTCCCCTACATTTTCGTAACTTTCACTGACAGCCGACTGGAGGGCTGTGTCTGCACTCTCACTCTCAATCAACTCGCCATCGTCATCATATGTGTCGGTGACGGCGTAAATGGTGTCCATATAGGTGGCCAATTCCTCTAACAAAATGGCGAACACATAGGCACGGCGTTCAGCATCCAATCCAGCTTGCACCGTTTGCACCTCGATAATCTCTTGGGTGGGGGCATCGTACTCACGCAACACATTACAATAAACTTCCAAGGCGGCAATTTGGGCATCGATGCCATCGGTATAGCTGTCTTGCACATCAAAGAGGAGAATTTCCTCAATTTCTGCAATTTTTGCCTGCCCTGTGGCACTGTCACTCTCCAACTCATAAATGGTGTCATAGCGCATTTTCAAAGGTAGCAACTCATCAAGAGTTTCAATGTCATAGGGGTCAGGAATGTCGAAAATACACACCGCAGTATCGGTACGCAAATCGTAGGTAATGCCATCATCTTTGGTGTGATGGGTGAAAAAGAGGGCGGCAATCACATCGGTGGTGACAGGGGTCCCCCCTGTGGTGATGTCTGCCAATTCAGAGGCTGTAGTAATATCAAACCAAGTGCCGTCTGCCAGCTCTGATTTGTAGTACACTTGGCTTTGCCCTGAATTTTCTGCCGACGCCACAGCCACCTCATAAATAGAATCGGTGAGGGCACTCAAATGAATCAAATGGGTGCCGATGACCAGTGTGGACGAAGGAATTTCATCTGGGTCAATGTGCACAGCATCGTCCTCGCTCCACAGTGCCCCGGAAACCACTACAATCAATCCCACAACGATTGCAAAACAAAGACCAATCAAGAGCCAGCGTTTATAATTCAGTATTGTTTTCATGTGCCCGCTCCTTTCTCGGTTTGAGAGTTTTAGTGAACTGGGGGTTATTCCACAGGCCAGATACTGGCGGTGGCGGTATCGAAATACCCTTTTTCTACTGGGGTACCACTACTGTCGTAAAAAACAATGGTGGCATCGTCTAAACTAACCAGCAGTACGGATAAATAGCTTAGGTTATCAGCAATGGCAATGGCAGTGTCACTGCCCACGGCTTGCCCTTGGTAAAACACCATGTAAGACGTGGCATCACCCATGGCATTGGATGTGCTCACTGCCGTTGTGATGGACAAGGTAGATGTGCTAACCATGCCATAGTTTTGGGTAGAACCTGCGTAGCTCCCTAAAGGCAGCACCTCCGCCGCCACTTCCACTGTGCCAAAGTCTAAGGCACCATAGGCCACACTAGCATCAATTTCACACTCGCCCACATAGGTGTCTCCATCGTAAAACCGCAAGGTCAACAAATTGGTGCCACCATAGTCAGTGGCCAAGTGGGACACCACTTCATCCACCGATACCCGGCTTCCAATTTGATAGTCCTCGCACCACACTTCAAAGTACGTCACAGTAGGATCTAGCCCATCGGGAATGACCACGCCCACATGGAACATCAAGTCTAACACCGTGTTGGTGATGTAATAATAAGGGTCACTGGTCACGTCTAAAATAGTAACGCTTTCACCGCTACCATCTCCGTCTAAGCTCAAAGACTCGCCAGAAAAATACTTGCTAACAGCGCCGCAGGTCAACAGGTCATAATCGTATAGCAGCTCATTGTAGGTCGCCAGCGCCTCCACCTGCAACAATTGGGTGTCTTGGTATAAGGTCAGCGCCACTTCCACCTCGTCATAGGTGGCTTGCCCCAATTTATTCAGTGCCGTCACCCGTTCCAAGTCTTCTTTATACTCTGCCACCGACTCAGTCAAAGACTCGTAGGCACGACTGGCTGAGCCAATCGACTCATAACTGGTGCGGACTTGGGTTTCCACAGATTCTTTCACCATGGCCTCGTTTTGCAACGCATTGCTATATTCCATGCAAGCATTGTAAACGGCATACATTTCATCTTCGATATAACGGCTACCGCTTAAATCCCCTTTGAACCACTCCAAGTTGAATTTGAAAAAGAGGATACGTCGTGTCCCGCTCCAATATGAGTCAATTTGGGTTAAAAACGACCGATAGGCCAACATAAAAGCGGCATAGTCAATGTCTTGACCGTTTTTCGCCATGTTGATATAGGTTTGAATGGTACCCATCGCACCACCGTAGTAATTTTTCATCAGGGTTTCATACCCCTCTAAGTTAATCAGTGCCGTAGAGGTGGTCATCCGTGCTTCATAATAAGACAGGTCATAGGTTAAGGTGTAGTTGACCAAATTATCCAGCTGTGTCCGTGGAATATCAGCCGTGAGCATGGGGTTGCGGAAAGTATATCCTGTGCTGACATCCACACCAATCATATCGCTCAAGCTACTTTTGGACAGTTCGTAACTGCGCCAAAGGTCTGTCAACTCTGTGGTCAAGGTGTCCACACGGTCTTCCATGTAATCCACGTCTTCTTGGGTACCCTCGCCAATGAGCAGGCGAGCGCTGTCTCGCAGATAGTCCGCCTCTGCACTGGTCAATCGTTCTTGGGTAAAGGCAATGGTTTCTTGGGCCACATAACACTCCAAAAAGAGATATTGCGCCTCATTTTCCACCGTGCGGGTCACCTCGTTCAAGGAATATTTTAACGTGTTTAGCTCCACCTGCAAAATAATGGGCTGAATTTGCAAATCATAGGTTTCCCCCATGTCTAACTGAGAAGGGAAGGAAAAGGACAGCAACGGTGTCCAGCGGAATGACCGTATGCTCTTCGCCACCGCTTGGGCACTGGCCACTGTATCGCTATATTGTAGCTGTTTTAAAATAATCTCATTGTTGCGCTTGGAAATATCAGAACTATTGCGTACCGCCAGCACCACTGCTTGGGCTGATGTGAGGGTCTTGTTGGCGGCTTGGGCTTCTATGGGGGACAAGGTCAACACAAAGGTCACTGTCAACAATGCACAAAGATAGCGTTTCCATTTATAGACGTTCATGTTCTCCCCCCCTTTTGTTTGTTAAATTGTTATATCAGCTCCAAGGCATAAAAGACAAAGCTGTCCTGCCCTGCCATGGGTGTGTAGAAGGTATAGCCAATGCCATCACGGAGATAGCTGTAAATATACACCTCTACAGCCGTGTCGTACCCATCGATGGTATACACCTCTTGAAATACAGAACTACCAGACATGGTCACTTGCCCAAAATCTTGCCGCCCCGCCTCATACAATGTATTGATGGCCACAGATTCTTCCAGATTGACCCAGGCGGTGCCCATGTAATTGGGTTGCCCCAGATAGGCAGTTATGGCGTTGATACTGGTGAAAATCTGTCCTTCGATTTGAATTTCATCTTCCAGAACCAAAATTCGCTCCACAGGCCAAGTTTCATTTAAAGAATTGGCACCATCGGCCAAGCTATACAAGGCATCGATTTCCTCCATGGTCACCACATACTCACTGCTTGAACTGTACACTGTGGCACTACCACTGTAGTAACCATCCACCTCTTGGCTGGATTTGCCCAACAAATTTTGATACACAATGTAATTGCTCTGGAATGTACCTTGGTAAATTTGGGTGCCTGCGTAGTTGTTTAGCACCCCTTCCCCTGTCCGTAAGCCGTCTACATACGCCCCTGTATAGGCCAAAATCCCTGTGGCGTAATAATCTTGTCCTTCACCGTGGTAAAGGTTATTCACATAGGCGCCTGTGTGCTTGACCACACCAGTGGGGTAATAGCTTACGCCTGTGCCATTGAAAGCACTTTGGTCGAAATCCCCTGCGTATACCAAATTACCATCACTATCATACAGGCTTCCAGTGCCAGTGCAATATGCGTCTTCCACATATCCCTCATAGGCCACATAGCCATCTTCGGCAAGGATTTGCACCTCGCCTGTGTAGAACTTCAAAATCCACGAGTCGTAGCGATAACGGGAAATCGTGCTACTGCCAAACAAGTCATCTGGCATAACGGTGGAGATATAATAGGCACAGCCAACACCTGCCAAAATAATAATAGCTAGAACCAATCGCTTGCTGACCAAGTACCGTGCCACTGGCACATAATCTGTGCTAGAGCGTGGCTTTACATTTAAGATATTGGTTAGGAATTTGCGAATGGGAATAAAGAGCTTGACCTTAAGTACCGAGAGATTACTATAGCGTTTGATTGCATACCACACTGGGTATATCCGCTTTCGTACTGCTGATTTCACAGCTGTAAACAAACTGCTCACCTAGGTCGCCCCCTTTCCTGTCTGCTTTAAGATTTGTCGTTATGCGTTATATGCTTACCCTGTGCTAAAAAGAGCCAAGTCCTCCACCCGTTCACCACGGAGCCGTTCTTCGCAGGCAAACAAATACCAGCGGGCAATGCCATCGTCAGGGCAACTTTTGAGCAACTGTGAAAAACAAGTGCGGGCCAAGAAGAAATCCGCTTTGTAGAACAGGGCAATCCCCTTTTGTAATTCGCTGTCATAGCGAAGCCGTTGGTTGCGCACAATGTCGCTGTAGCCGCCAAGCAACTCATAAAGTTGGAAGGTTTTTCCTTGCTCCATAGACACAAAGCCAATGTAACGTTTGGCATAGCTGGCTCCCAGTTGCTCCATGGCCACATGGGTCATCACCATTTGCACCCCGGCTTTGTACAGGCTCTGGCTGTAACCACTGAGGAAAATCAGCTCCGCAGAGGAAATAAAGGGGAATACCTGTCCTTTGGTGCCACCCACCCCATAGAGAAATTTACTGTAATGGAGGATGAAGCTGTAAGCCGGTTGCAGCACACCCTTAGAGGCGGCACCCTCATCTTGACAACTGCCCATCAACCGCAAGCCCATATCACACCCACTGGCCACCCCTTGAGGGAACAGTGCCGGTATGAATGCTGGTTGGAAGCCTGAGGCAAGCAATTGCCCCTCTCCCTCGCCCACTTGGGTTTCCACTTGGGCAAAACTGCGGCTGATAAAGTCCACATAGTCACGGTCACTAAGGCTACTGCGGGCTTTGCCACGGTTGCTCACCGCCATCAATGCCACTGCACCTTCTAACATCTGGGCATCGCCCACATCAATGTCCGTAACATTTGCACACCCCAACAGCTGATCCACCCCACGGGGGATAAACCGCTGATACGATTGGAGCGTGGCATTGATTTCATAATCACGAATGGACAAACCCATGCACAGTTCCTGCAAAGTGGTATGCATACTGCCCAATTCATCTAGACGTTGCCGGCGTAAATGGGTGGCATAATTCCCCTGAGCTATGTGTTCCATTTGGTTCACCAATTTATCCATAGAGCGGAACGACCGCCAAATATTCCAAATGGCAAACAGCAGGCAAATCATGGTCATCAAAACCAAGGTCATCACTTGATCTTCCAAAACAGGTTGTAGCACGGCGGTTTGGGTGTCCACTGGATATGTACTCATTAAGAGTGCCACCACTTGGGTGCCTGCATAAACAGGTTCCACAGCCACCACCCAAAGGCGGTCGTTAGCTGCGATGGTAGCGGCATCGCCATAACCTCGCAAACCATCTTCCATCATGTCCAAAATCTCTTGGTCAAAGTTCCCTTCCACCAAAGTGCCTTGCGCCATGGTGGACGAGTAGAGAATTTCTTGGGCAGTCATTAAAGTGTCGTGTTCACCCAGCAAGGTAACATCTTCTGCTGACAGCACCCCAAGGCGAGATACCCCTTCTATTTGACCAAGCCACTGCGCCTTTTGCGCCGTGGTTTCTTGACCAAAGGTAAGTCTGTGGTTCATGGTTTGTGTTGCCTCCATCTGGAACAAGGCACCGATTAAAATTGCCAGCACCACAAGCGGTGTCACCACGGTGACCACCATCAAGCGCAGGGAAATCAGTTTTAAATTTTGGTATTTGACTGCAAAAACCCACAGCAGCAGACCCAGCCCAATGACAATGCCCATCACAGCTAAACGGTAAATCCCGCGGCTTAATAAACCGCTCCATGTTTGGGTCAACTCTATGTCAAAGCCAGCCACTTCAGAGGCACCATTGCCACTCAACGACGTGGTGGCATATAGGCTTTCTCCCACGTTGCGATACCAGTCCCCCTCTAGGGTTTGGATGGTCAACACGTCATCGTTGTAGTACAGGCTCAGTGCTTCTACATCACTTATCAATTGGGTCAGCGTCCAAGTGGTTTCATCCCAAGAAATGACCTGCACTTGTTGGTCATCGTTGATACCTGCCACAGACACACCTGCACCGTCTAAAATCATGTCCTTAACCACCATGGAATATAGCCCATTGTCATTACCCAAATTGGTCAAGGTGTAGTCACTTACGTCCATGTGCCACAGTTGCCAGGTGGTGTTATAAACAGCGTTGGTGTCATACAGCCCTAAGAGCAGATAACAATCGTCCCCCGCCTGCGCCATGGCTTCCACCCAGCTGTAACACTCTTGGTCATCAAAGTCAAGGACACGGGCGCTGATCATAGCACCCGTGGTGTCTATTTCGTAAATCCAATGAGTTTGGTTCACCGTTTCAATGGCCAAATAGCCACTGCGGTCGTCTAAAGCAACCACTTGCTGCAGGGTTTCAGTTTGGGGCATGGGTAAGGTGTATAACGCAATCCCCAAACAAGCTAGGATTAGAACGACAGTGATGCTCACTTTTTTCAACAGCGCCCACCCCTTTCTAAAAAATCTACTGCTACGGGTTTAAATTCTCTGTGCCAATGATGGAAAAATTATCTTGGAAAAAACGGAACCACAGGTTCTCGCCAAAAATCAAATAGGACAGCAAACTGGTCAGTGCCACAAAAATAAGCACAATGCACACCACTACCAGCAGGCGGAAAAACAATCCTTCGTGGGTTTTGAACCACGCTTTCAGTTTCTTGACAATCCCCACCTTTTCCCCCGAAACTGCCGTAAGGCAGATATCACGATACAGCTCTGGCAGATTGTTGTAAGCATTTTTCAAACGCTTTTTGCGGATGATTTGATAGCTTTGGGATTGCTTGCGTTCCGGAATGTCTCGCTCTAGCAGGTTGATGACCAATTCGGCGCAAGCAATGGTGCACTGGCTTTCAGTTACCTCCGGCTTCAGCAGCGATAAATCCAGTCCATAGCCAAAGTAAATCTCGTTGTCTTGCCCTAGATGCACCTGATTTTGGGTGAGAATAAGAGCCAGTATGGGATAGGGCAGACCACAAGATAGGCAAGCCATCACCAAATTAACAGCCACCTCTTCCCGTTGCTTTACAGCCGTCACTTGCCCCGGTGCAAATTGAGATAGCTCCCGTTCTTGACGGTAGGGGAACACATAGCACAGGGATTCTCCGTGGGCGAACCGTGCCACATAGGCTTGCTTTTCTGCCCCCTCTAGCACCTGCACCACTTTGCGTTTACTCTGTTCCTTGTGAAGCACCAAAAGGGTGTATTCCTTGCCCAGAGGAGAAGCATTATCACGACAAATCAGCACATCATTGCTCTCACCGTGGGATATATCGCCAATGACTTGCAACACTAAACCAGCACCTTGATACACCATGTTATGCCTCCTCTGCGAAAATTTTTGCGGTATCCTAAGATAGACAGTTAGGCTTTGTCGCCCTTGCCCTCTTACTTACCCTCTTGTTTGCCCTCTTGCTCATTGACTTGGTACTTTTTCACCACTGCATAGGCATAGGTAGAAACCAGAGGGTTATCGGTGCAAGAAATGCGGATTTCATAAACCCCTTCCTTGCTGGGGGCAGTATAAACCCCATCGGTGGTAATGGAGCCAGAGTTTTCCTCGGTCAAAGTATAGCTGACGGAGCAAGGCTCAATATTTTTAAATTCCACTCCGAAATAATGGCTCTCTCGGGTGGCTAGCACCACCGTGGGCTGCAAGGCCGCAATGCTCTTGCCGACAAGCTGTTGGAGGCGATGACTGTCTTCGCCACCGCCGTAGCGTGTGGCCACCCAACGCACAGACGCTGTGGCTTGGGTGGTGTCTTGGTTCAAACGCAACGCCACCACAAAGCTACCACGGTCACACTGCACCTTCACCGCCTTGTCCGATTGGACGATGGGGGGATTTTCCCCACGGAACAAGTCTGCATTGCCGTAAATAGTATTGCGAGACTGATTTTGTGTGCGATTGTCTTGTGTCAAATATTCAAAACCCACTTCCACATGGACATTGCCACGACCAAGGCCATGGAGAATTTCATCAGAGAAGAAAATCTGCCCCTTACGCCCTTGACTGACAGGCACTTCGCAAACGCCCGTTGCATACACAGGCTCTTTATAGCCATGAGCCATAGCGTCTTCTTTATTTGCCTTTGCCTCCAACTGTCCCACCTGTGGCGTACCACTGGGGGCAAAATATCCTTCATAATGGTGGCGCAACGACGCATGGGCTGGGGTTTCTACATAAGTCCGCACCCCATCTTCGTCAATGGCTTCAATTAAATATGCCGTGCGTGTGCGTTGCAAGGTGATGGTTGCCAATGCCACCATGCCATGTTCCACCACCATTTGGTGCCCTTCTAAATTGATGCGTGTAGCCGCACGCAACACCAATGCTTGGGCGCTTACATTTTGAATACCCAAGTGCAGATGGACATTGTCTTTCATCTCCTTGGCACTATCGCCAACGGTGATGTGGGTGTCTTGCCCTTCCACAATCAAAATAGTTTCAGGGTTTGCAGTGGCTTGGGCTGTCATCCAGTAGGAATACACCCCTTCTTCCCCTTGGGACAAGGCAATGTTTTCTTGAACGATGGTCAGCTGATGCTCACCATCCGGGGTGGTAAAGGCAGGGGTTTTCACCACAGCTTGGATGGTCAAAGGCTCTGCCCCTTCCGCCAGACATTGAACGCTCATATCCAAGCGCACCTGTTGCCCCACTGGGCAAATGGCAGGCAGAGACAAACTCACCACATAAGTGCTGTCGCTATACACCATGGCACTGGTCAAAAACTCAGAAATGGGTGCCCCTTCTTCCAAGGCATCCCCATCTTGGAGCACTAACTCCCACCCTTCTGCCACACGATTGTGCTCAAAACTTTCACTGCTTTGGGCGCCACCCACTGCATACACAGGGGTGGTTTGGGTTTCTTGATAGCGCAGGCAAAGGACAGCTTGACTGCTTTCCAAGCTGTCAAACCCTGTGATGGTGGACAGTTTGCGCACCACAGTAGAGGCCACCACCAATTCACGGCCTTCACTGTCTAGTGCCAAGCCAGAGTCCACCATGATGGACTGGTCATCCAGACTATAGACCCCCAGACCGCAAACAATGCCCTTGCCAAAGAGCATTCCATTGCTGAATTGTCGCTTTTGCAAGCCATAGACTTGCTCCGCCAGAAAGTCTGCTGAGGTTAACATCTTTCCATGGTAATAGCGGTTGCGTTGGAAGGGTAATTGTTGATTTTTATTCATCAAGACACCTCATTTTCTACTTAATAAAGCCCGCAAAAAAGCGGATATTTTGTCGGCTAATTTATATATAGTTTACTATATTTCCCACCTCTATAAAAGAGTCCTACCCATTTTTTTAGAAAACCTTTAGAAACAAAATCCGCTCCACAAGTCACCCATCGGGTAACGTGTGGAGCGGATGGTTTTCAATTCACTCTGGTATCAAACAAGGTGCCTTTTTCAAACACGCTGGGGGCTTTATTGATGCCGCCAAAGGTGTTTGCACCGTCTCCCTCCATGGCGTTTTTACGCCGATTGATAGGGACAAAGCGAGGGCGGGCAAGTTCTTCCTCCATCTCCTCCTCAGGAGGCGGTGTGGGCTGCTCTTTGTTGCTGCCTATGCTCTCTGCTGTAGGTTTTTCCATGGCCACACCTCCTGCTTATAGCACCATGTGGGCATAGGGTTCAAAGTCTGCTCTGGTGAACACCTTGCCCGTTTTCACAAATTCATATTTAATCGCTTGTAGGTAGTGGCGCATATGCACCTCACCCTCAGCCGTGGCATCAGCGGCGGCCAAAAAAGCGGCATTTAAAATGCAGTTTTTAATATTACCACCTACAAATTCAAACCGAGATGCCAAGAAATCCACATCCACATCCTCCGCCAAGGGGGTGTTTTGGGGAATGGTGGCATTCCAGAGAATTTTTCGTGTCTGGACATCAGGGAACTGAAATTCCACAATGAATTTCATACGGCGGAAGAAGGCCGGGTCAATGTTATGCTTATAGTTGGTGGCCAAAACAGAAACACCGTCATAGGCTTCCACCTCTTGCAACAGCAAGGCAGTTTTGTTATTATTAGAGGACTGGTTGGCACCGCCATCATCAGAGCGCTTGGCAAACAGGGTGTCGCATTCGTCGAAAAACAGCACCACATTGCACTTTTTGGCCTCGCGGAAAATCATAGAAATAGACTTTTCCGTTTCACCCACATACTTATCCACCACTTTGGATAAATCCACACGGTACAGCTCCAAATTCATCTCATGGGCAATAACTTGGGCGCACATAGATTTACCAGTACCAGGGGCACCAAAGAGAAGCACCGACAACCCACGACCGTAGGGGTATTTTTTAGTGTAATTCCAGTCGTCGTAAACTGTTTTGCGGTAAGTCAGCTGGTTGCAGGCATTTTCCAATGCCACCCGTTGGTCTGGGCTCATGACAATGTCATCCCACCCGAAATTGGCTTCAATGCGGGTGGCTTTTTGGGTTAACTCATGGCTCATTTGCATGTTACAAGCCTTAAATAAACTGGCTCTTGAAATCAAAATCTCCTTTGCCATGGCCGACAAAGACCTTGCTTGATGGAGGGCGCTTTTAATCTTCCCCGGTGTGAAGAGGAACTTGGTAGACACCTCTTCCAAAGAAACGTCAGGCCCTAATTTATAACTTTGTCCGTAATACTGCCACACAGACTGCCGCTCAGCGTTAGACGGTGTAGGCAACTCCAACTGTGCGTAATCTAAGGTGGTAATCTCTCGCATAGGCAGTTTTTCCTTGCTCAGTGCAAAGATGGTGATGTTGTATTCCAGCAGCTTTTCAAAAGCCAAGTCCATATAGCCGAAAAACTTATCTTTTTCATCCTCACGATAGGAAATTTCGCTTAGGGCGCACACCGCCCCTGTCAAGATACACTCACGGGTCAACGACCAGAGAGCTCGTTCCACAAAGGAGAAATCATAAAGAAACAGCTTCACACAATTCAGCGTGACACAGCAGGCATTTTTCTGGGCGCAAAAGTGTGCCAAGGTGAATTTCCGTCCTGCACCCTCATCCCCAGACAGGGCAAAAATCCGTCCCCCATCTTCATAGGAAATATTGATGGCATCTAGCACCTGTTGGTTGGCTAAAAAGGGATATTGGGTCACCGACAAATCCATGCTGGCCATGAACCGCTGATAGGTTTCATCTGGTCGCAGAGGATTGGTACCAAACAAAAAGTCCACCAACCGCTTATCTGGAGATAACGCCGTGGAGAAAGGCAGCTCTGGGCGTATTTGCATGGGCAAAATAGGGCGCAACTGCTCCAATGCCGTAGACATTTCACGATAGGCACGGGTGATGGAAAAATTCTGCCCATAATACACCCTCGCTGCCGACTCGACGGTAGGCACAGACAGGTTTCCGTTCTGGTTCACCACTTGAAACACGCTGGCATAACTGGTTTGGGTGGCAGAGAGCAATGCACAGGCCAAGGCAAAAATGGTAAAGGGGCCAAACCCTCGCTCCGCCATCAACCCATATAAGGGCATGGCGTCAGCATCCACATCGCTCAAACCGCCACGGGTCATCAAATAGGCAATGGTTTCCTCCAAATCAAGGGACTGTGGCTCTGCACCACCCGTTGTGGTTTCTTGGGCATCCATCAGCCCTGCAAACAAGTCTGCCAAATCCGCTGGCAAGGCATCATCTCGGGCTGTTGCGTTGTCCTTTTTGGCATCTGATTGGGGCAGACGACTATAGAGATGGTTGGCACACTGGTCGCAAGCCAACTCCAAATCTGGGTAGAGCACATTTTTATAACCGCCACCCTCTTGGGCAAACACAGCCTTTTGCCCTTCCAAATATTGGCAAAGACTATGGTCTACACAAGCAAACAGCCCATTGATAAAGGCTTCATACGATGCCAATGCCTGCCCTGCCTGTTCTTGGGGAAACAGTGCTGCTACGTTCATCCCATCCACCCCTTTCATTTATGATTGAATATATACCCCGCATTGCGCACCGTGGCAATCACACCACTGCCATAGGGGTCAATTTTTTTACGCAGATTGGAAATATGTACCATCACCGTGCGATTATCTCCCAAACTATCACTGTCCCACACGCTTTGATACAACGCATCGTAGAGCAACAAGGTGTTAGGATGGTCAATTAAGTGACAAAGCAGTCGATATTCTACAGGGGACAGTTCTTCTGCCTGTCCCTCTCGCAAAATTTGGTGGGTGTTGGTATCTAGCGAAAAGGTGGCAAACTGGCGCATATGCGCCCCTTCGCTTTGGTTGTGCTTGCCACTACGGCGCAGCAAGGCTTCCACCCGTGCTAAAAATTCAGGATAGTGGATGGGCTTGACCATATAATCATCGCCACCGCTACTCAATGCCTTGATGATGGTGAAGCTATCTGGTTCACAGCTGGTAAACAACACCGGTGGACACCGCCCATCTGCCCAAGTCATTTTTTGCATCTTTGCGCACACATCATGTCCTGTGCCATCAGGCAACATCTCATCCATCACCACAAGGTCATACATCTCCTGTGTCAGATACTCCAAAGCTTCTTGACAGGTGGTAGCGCACCGGGTCTGATGCCCAGCTTTTTCCAAATGAATGCTTGTGATTACAGCCAAATCAGCCTCGTCTTCCACGATTAACACCTTTGTTTTCACCTGCGCACCCCCCTCTTTCAAAAATCACTTGCGTTCGTACCACCCTCAAGAATTGACGTTGCTTTTCACCATTTTGTATGCTATTATAATAATAGGTAGTATTTCCAATTATTGTATCATACCTCCCATTGCATTGCAATCTTTCTTTTCCTATTCTTTCGCCATTTAAACAAGCGTCCATTCTGAGCACAAACCGCAAAGTCACCATCTGTAAAAACACTATTGCGAAGGGACTTTTCTATGGAATTCATTCTTTTCATCTTGCTGGTCGTAGCCTGTTACAACTTACATGCCTTAAAGACTCAATTGAAACAAGCCCACGATCATACCCACAAGCTGCAAACCCAAGTGGACGATGCCTTATCGACCCAAGAGGAACTCAACCACCGTCTGGATACCGTTCGTTCCCTCCTGTCTCACCAACTGCGGATGCCCTTATCCATCATCAAAGGCTATGGAGAACTTTTGCGAGACGATATGGTAACAGACCCCCAATTGCAACACAGCTATCTAGAGAAAATTGTAGACCATAGCAATCAACTTTCTCTGCTGATTTCTCGAAATTACCATGCTTTCTACGACTGCCAAGCACCTGCCCCCTGCGTATCGCCCACACCTTTGTTTCCCATCGTTGAGCAAGTGGCGGGGGATCTGCGTACCACCGCCCAAACCCACGGTGTGCAAATACAGGTGCTTCCCATCCCATCCCCCATCATTGCCTTAGCCGACCCTAGCCTACTGCGCACTGTTTTGCTCAATCTTTTTGAAAATTCTTTGAAATACATGGGGCGTCAAGGGCTTATTTTAGTCCGTCTTGACACCCAAGATGATATGGTTTCCATCACGGTGCAAGATGATGGTCTTGGTCTGTCTGCCGCAGAAACAGCCCAGATTTTTCATGTGGATTTCCGCGGCTCCAATGCCGCACAACGCTCCGGGCAAGGTCAAGGGCTCCACATGATACACCAGATTATTCTGGCCCATGGTGGTGAAATCACGGCAAAAAGTGACTGGGGACAAGGTATGCGCATTCGCTTCACCCTCCCTCTGTCCACCCTGATAGAACAGGAGGTGGTGCCTGCATGAAAACCATCACCCTCCCAGCCGATGTCACATTGTTGCCACAGGTTTTAGACTTTATGTCCCACGAGTTAGACACCCTCGCCTGTCCCCCAATTTGCAAATCTCCATTCTCATTGGTGTGGAGGAAATCTTCGTCAACATCGCCCACTATGCCTATCCCCCGAGGAGGGCATCGCCACCATCGAGTTTTCCCACGACAATGCCACCCCGCCCACCATCACCTGTACCTTCCGTGACAACGGCACCCCCTACAACCCTTTGGAGCGTGCTACACCTGATATTTCCCTCTCTATCGAAGACCGCCCCATTGGCGGATTGGGCATTTTCATGGTGCAACTGATGGCTGACAACATTTACTATCGCTATGAAAACAGCGAAAATATTTTAACCTTTGAAAAAAAGCTAGTGGAAGATCGCAAGGAAGAACTGTAAGTCTCACCACCATGTTTCGCTACATTGTTTTGCACATTCTCCAGAAAGGATTGTGGTTCCATCATGTCTATCACCCTCCATTTAGCCCTGCTCACAGTGGGTTCTATTGTGTTAATATCCCTGCTATATCCCCTGAGTCAATCCGCACCCATAGCCGCCCTGCCCCACAAAATCCGCCAGCTTTATTTAGGCATTTCACTGGGGCTACTGGCCTGCATCAACATTGGGCTTAGTGTAGAGATAGGGGATCGTGTCATTTCTCCTTGCAACGGAATTGTCCTAACTGCCGGTCTTGTCTTTGGTGGTCCTGCCGGTATTTTGGCTGGTCTCATCGCTGGCTTCTACAACTATCTTTGCACGTTTTGGCTCAGCGGTGTCACCCCCCATTGGTCCACCGCTTTTGCCGCCATTCTAGCAGGCTTCATCGGTGCAGGACTGCGGACATTCCTATTTGAAGACAAGCGCCCCAATTGGTCTGAGGGGATTTTATTTGGGTGTTTGGTGCCAGTTTTCAACATTCTCTTTCTGATTTTATCCAACATCAACAATTTAGGCATCACCTTTGCCGGTATAAAAGCCTGTGCGTTTCCCTTCATCGCCGTCAATGGGTTGGTCACTGGTTTGACCTTGCTGGCAATCAACATAGCCACAGAGCCGTCTCTATTTTCAACCCATCACAAAAAAACCATCATCTACAGCTTTGAGCAATGGATTCTTGCTGGTTTGGCTGTGGCAGTCACCCTGTCTACCATTCTCACTTGGGCCATGCAAACCCAAGTCTCCACGGATGACACTGACCTTTTACTCACCACCACTTTGGCTGATGTGAAAGCCGACTTGGATACCCGCTCTGACCAAGCCTTCTTGACCATTGCCCAACTGGTGGCGTGGGAACTAGACGAAGCCCCCATCACCGTGGAAATCATGGATATGTTGGTGGAATTTTACGGACTGACAGAAATGAGTGTCATCGGGGAAGACGGCATCATCTGCTATTCCACCCAGCCATCTTTTCTTGGCTTTAACATGAACACAGGGGAACAATCTTCCGCCTTTTTAGCCCTTTTAGATGGGACTACAGTCAGTCTGGTGCAAGCCCTACAGCCTATGTCAGAAAATGAAGAGATTTTGCGTAAATATGCCGCCTACGACCTAGAAACCAACGGTTTTGTCCAAATCGGACTCACTGCCGAACAGTTGCAAGAAAGCATTGACAGTCAGATTGACAGTGCCGCCACCTATCGACACATTGGGGAAAATGGCGCCGTTTTGATTGCCGACTTAAACGGCACCATTGTCAGCGCCACCCAAGACAACCTCAGCCAATCCTTTTCCGACATAGGGCTTGACCTAACAGGCCTTGCAGAAGGGGACCTGTTTACCTACACCCTGTTTGGCACCGCCCACTATTGCTGTTACATCGTGGCAGAAGGTTACACCATTTTAGGCATTATCCCTGTAGACGAAGCCACTTTCTCTCGGGACATCACCTTCTATCTAACTCTGTTCACCCAGCTCACCATTTTAGGACTGGTATTCGTTTTGATTTTCCTCCTTGTCAAAGGCAATATCATTGCCAACGTCCGCTCTATCAACCAAGCACTGGGAGAAATCACCCATGGCAATCTGGCTGTCAGCGTAGATTGCCACAGTAACCAAGAATTTTCCACCTTGTCCGATGGCATCAATGCCACGGTGGACACCTTGAAAGAGTACATCGATGAAGCCGCCACACGGATTGATGAAGAACTGGAATTTGCCCGCACCATTCAGCTTGCCAACCTGCCAAGTGGTAGCAATCCCTTCCCAAACCGCAAAGAATTTGAACTGTTTGCCCTGATGGACACTGCCAAAAAAGTGGGCGGTGATTTCTATGACTTCTTCTTTGTAGACGCTCATCATCTGGCCATCTTAATTGCCGATGTTTCTGGCAAGGGCATTCCTGCCGCCATGTTTATGATGAGCGCCAAGGCCTGTATCAGAAGCTTGGCCGATGCAGGGTATCCAGCGGACAAAGTGTTTGAACTTGCCAACGAAAAACTCTGCGAAAACAACGAAGCCACCATGTTTGTCACCGTTTGGATGGGCATATTGGATTTGCAAACTGGAGAACTATCCTTTGTCAACGGCGGTCACAATCCGCCCTTGCTCAAAACCAAGGGCACCTATGCCTATCTCGCCACCCCACCCAATCTAATGCTGGCCGCCATGGAGGGCGTTCCTTATACCAGCCACCAAATACAACTGCATTCTGGCGACCAAATCCTCCTCTACACCGATGGAGTCACCGAAGCCATGGACGTGGACGGTCAGCTTTACGGAGAAGATCGTTTGCTATCTCTGGTGAATCAAGAACCCCTGAAGCCAGATATCCTTTGCCAAACCATTCTCTCCTCTGTGAACCAATACGCAGGAGAAGCCCCCCAATTTGACGACATCACCTTGCTATCACTGACCTATCAAGGGCAAGAACCAGCAAAACCCAACTAAATACGCACCACAAAAAGAACACCGCCACTGACTGCAGTGACGGTGTTCTTTTGCGTCTATTATCGGTTCATGCCCATCAGGCGGTCGAACACAGCTTTTGCATTGAGGGTGTCGTAGTCTTTGCCCACTTGCTTAAGCTCTAAGGTTTCTAGCACGGTTTCTGCCAACAGTTTAGAGCTTGCCATGGTGTTATACTTACTGGCGGCAAACAACAGGGATTGAACAAATTCCATGCCCTTGGCGGTGGCGTACTCGGTCATGTTTTCAAAGCCACTGGCCGCCAAGGCAAAGGCATAGGTTTGCACCCGTTGGTTTGCCATTTGGGGCAGTGCGGTTTTCAAATTTTCTCTGCGACTTTCCCAATAGTTCTGGGCTTGCAAATTTCGATCTACCAGACCTTTTTCACTAAAGGCAGAGCGAGCAAAGTTAATTAACTCCGCCGCCTCTCGTGCCAACCGACCGACGGTTTCTGCCAGAGGAACAGCCTCCATGATAAAGCTCCCGCCTACGTCATTGATGCTTTCCCCCACCGCAGAAATACCTTTATCCACTTGGCGAGACTTTCCCATCGTAGCCGCTTGGCGCAACATCTCGTTGGCCTTTTGGATTGCCCCATCAAAGCGCTGTTGCTCCGCCGCTGTCTGTCGCTTGTGGGCAGCCAAAACCTTCCCTTTGTCTTGTTCTTGCAAGACTTCCGCCTCTTCTATGGCACGGTTTATCTTCTTATAATTCACCACGCTTTCGTAAACTTCCTGCCCATGTTCTACCATGCCCAGTCCGAAAGCAGTTTCTTCGCTGACATCTTCAATGCCTTTGGAAATCACGTCTTTGACCATCCCCAAGGCGGTTTCTTTTCCTTCCACCATGGCAGAAGATTTCCGTGCATCTTTCACCACGTCTAAGAAGTTTTCACTGTACTCCAACTGCTTAGCCCCTGGCAACTTCACTTCTTCCTTGGCTGACAAGGTGATGTCATCGGTGCCAGCCAATTTACCAGCCATCCAATCCGTTGCCTTTTCACTTAGCGTATCGCCTAAGTAATCAGACAGGCTATCTTGTACATTGGCGGCAACACGACGCCCCAAAAAACGAGTGAAGCGGTTGCCTGCATTGTGGAGATTGCGGCGCAAGAAATCGCTTTTAAATTGGAACTCCCCGTGGGTGTGTACCTCACCACTGCCTGCATACAACTCAAAGTGGTTTTGCCGTGTTTTCCGTTCCTCTGTGGCACGACGCACCAGCTGAATCCCTCGCTTGAATAGCTTCCAGTCCACTGGGGTCTTGCGGCTTGATGTCTGCGCCGCCACCACATCTTGGCTTGCCGTAAAGTCCACCGTGTCATCCACTTGGGTGGACAAAATGCCTGTAAATGCTTGGGCCACCCCATCTCCCTCCAACACCACATTGCCTGTCATGGCGAATTCGTCTAGCAAATTGTTGCGCCCCGCCTCATTGACATAGTCACGTTCCCGCAAGCCAAAGCGATTGGCCATAATGCCTTCCTTGGAAATATCCAGCAAATCGCGACTGCCCAAAGCCTTGAAAAACAGATTCCGTTGGCCTGCATCCAAGTCTTGATAGGCAGCAAACAACCCCACCGCTTCAGAACTGGCTTCATCTAACAACGCACTGCCCAAAACGGTGGACAATTGGCCTTGGATTTGATGGTTGATGTACTCCTGAAATTTTTCTTGGGTGGTGACGGTGCCTTTATGCTGGGCATAGCTGTCCCGTGCGCCTTGGTTTTCACTTTTGTCAATAACCTTGTTGGCTGAACGGATGGCTTGAAGCCGTGTGGCTTTTTGCTCAATTTCTCTCACCAGCTCTAGGGCAGATTGCAGTAACGCAATGTCGATTTCCGTGGTGCGCTGTAGCCCTTGTTCTGCCAAGTCACTGCGCTGCAAGTTATCTCCCAACACAATGCCATCTCGCACTTGATAAGACTGCAAGCTCAGCACCGCTTTACCCAGCAGAGCCGAAGGGGCTTGCCCCAGCAAAGCTTGGGCATAGTTGTCAGAGAACTGCCCTATCAACTCTTCCCGTTGGTCTTGGTCGACAAAATTGTCAGCATCCGGGATGGTGCTTTTGTCTAGCAAGGTGCGGTTTTGCAACGCCACTAGCAACAGTGTCATCTGGTCAGCAGTGAGCGCTTGCACCCCTTGGTTGATGTCGCTGCGGTCTTGCGCGGTTTGCTCTTGGATATAGACTTTCAATTCCTCTACAGTGCTGCACTCACGCTCAGGCGCCAGGTTCCCTGCCGCCTGAATGGATTGTTGGGCATCGGTAAGACGTGGGGTGTTCACTGGCACCGTTTCCTGCCTTGCCTTGGTGCAAAATGCCACGAAATCCAAGGCCACTTCATAGGTTTTTCCAGCCTCACCTTCCAAGGTTGCCATGGCACGCTGATAATCTAGTTTTTCCATCTCCAAGGTGGTTCCTTGGTAAATGTAATCTTGCAGAGTACTCACTGCCAAGTCCGACGCTTGGGTATTGCTCCGCTGTAAAATCTTCCCTGTGGCGCCTGTTTGCAGGTTCAGCAATTTTTGAGGCATAGACAGACCAAAAGCGAATAGCAACCGTTGCTCCACGGTGAATTGGTTGTAGGCTTTCAGGACAGTTTCCCCACCACGACTAGAGAGATACCCCTCGAAATCCTCACGGGTTTTGGCCACCTTGGATGCCATTTGCTGTTCTTTTTTGGTGGCAGAAGTGGCGCCCACCGCCTCCATGGTACCCTTGGTTTGGTAGCTTTCTAGAATACTGCGATTGCCCACAGCCCGCAAGGTGTCCACCAAGGTAGGGTTCAGCAGGTCTGTTTGCAACAAGGTTTGCATATCCCCTTGGTGGTTTGTTTCCCACAGCTTGAGACAGTCGCTATAGCGGTACACCTGCCAGCCATTTTGGATGGCGGCTTGTTCCTCTGGAGACCAGTTGCCTTTTTTCAGCTCTGCCTTCACCAGTTGGTCAATGGCTTTGTCACGGGCGATGGTATCCTTGGCGGTGGTCACAGCCTTATCATACCGTTTTTTGTCCATGGTCAGACTTTGCATTTCCAGCAAAGCAGCATGGTCGCCCAACTGCGTCCCTTCTCGCAACAACTGGGCATCTCTACCCACAGCGTCAGCCACAACGCCAGTCATTTGCACAAGACTCATGCCTTCTTGTTGCAACAACATATTGCCGTAGAGAGACAGTGCTAAGGTAGTGACCTTGCACAGCAGATTTTCTGACGGTTCTACATTGGCAGTGGCACAGCTGTCTCTATAGGCTTGCTCTAGCTTGCCAATGTTGGCCACGCCCCATTTGGCGCAGTCTGCTGGCAACTCTTTCAATGGTTTGCGTGCCAAGTATTCTGCCAAAATATCGCTGGCACCATCCAGTGGCACTGGGCTTTGCACCCCTTGTTCACTGCGTGCATTTTGGGTTTTTAGCGCCTGCACCTCTTTTTTCACCAGTTTCATCCGCCGTGGCAGACGGTCAATGGTGCCTTTGCCTGCATCTTTAAACACAGATTGTTTCCCAGCTTGCACACTGTACAACCGCTCTTTTTGTGCATTGTCTTCAGCTTGTCTGTCCACCGCCTTTTGTCGTTGGGCATCCACTTCCAACAGACTGTCCATCCGTGCAGCCATCGTCTGGGCAGCCATAGCGGTCACAGCCGCAGCGCTCCCTTCTAGGATGGTGAACTCCGTCCACATCTGAGATAGGTTTTGCTTAAATTCAGCTTCGGTTTGGCTAGACACCGCCCCACGGACAAACAATTTAAACCCTTCCACACGGGCAGGCTCTTGCGTTTGCTCTCCCACGAAAGCCTCCATGGCTTTGTGGTTGGTTAGGATTTGCTTGCCGATGGTGCCCTTTTTCTTATCCCATGTTTTCTCCAAATTCAGCACTTCATTCATAGAGCTATCGTTGAGAAGGATGGAGAAATAGTCCTTTAAAATTGCCTGCTCTTCTGGATTTTCATTGGTTTTAAACACATCGTCCAGCAGTTTTTTGATACTCTGATTTAAACTCTTGCTCTCGAACTTTGTTTTTTGAATTTCCATGGCACTCAGGGTTTTGTGATAGTCGGAGAATTTCACTTTCCCTTCCTCTAGGGTCATTTTGCCGCTGTAAATCTCATCGTGAAACCCCAGACGCAACTGGTCTGGTAGCCACTGCATGGAACTATACATTTTGTCGATGTACGCCAAAACTGGCACAGCGTTGTTGATAATTGGGGTGATGAAATCCAGCCACTGGCCTTCCCCTTGGATGCACAGGTGCATCTGGGCATCTTCAGATGCCAACAGCTTGCGCAAATCCCCTTCTTGGGCTTTCAAGGTGGGGAAGCGCTCTTTCAGCCCATCAATGCGCCCTTGGCGCCGGGCATCCATCTCTGTCACTTGCTCAGCTTGGGGGTTGGCTGTTTTACTGAGGCCTTGTTTTGCCGTTTCCACTGTGGTTTGGAAGGCTTGTGCATCTTGTGATACCACCGCAGAGCCCAAATTCAACAAGGCTCTTTCATAGGCCTCTGCATTTTCAAACAGGAAGGGTGACAGTGTTTTTTCCAAATACACTTGGTTCTCTTTGGCACGGGTCACAACCTCTTTGAGTCGATTTTCATAGACTTCACGGGGCTGATTTAAATCTTTAGACCCGATTTGTTCTACAACAAAGCCCTTAAATAGCCAGTTTTCACCCACATCGAATTGCGCTAAGTCTTCATCCAGGCGTGCCAAACGACGCTCGCCACGCAGTTCACGGTTCTTGCCAAAAAAGTCAGTAGAATAGGCGTTATCACGGTAATCCAGAGGGATTTCGCCCCCGTGATTCACCAACGGATTGACCACTTGCAGTGCCGACGCAGATTCTGGGCTCACGCCTTCCCACTCTGCCACGGTTCGCAATTCTAAAATCTTGGCCTGCAACTGATTCAACGGCTTTTCCGCCAGCAAAAACGCTGTCAGCCCCACCCATACTTGGGCATTTTCATCCTGCAAAATAGGCGCTATCAATGCTGTTTGCGCCTGCAAAATGGCAAGTATCTCTGGGATTAACGTTGCCTTTTGTGCTGGTTTCATGTCAGCAAAAGGCGTCTTTTTGTCTTTTAAATATCCGCTGACCACCTGCTCTAAATAGGCCTCTCGCCCTTGTTCTGGCAAGAAGCGATATAGCACGGCATGGTCGCTCATCAGCATAGCCAAGGAGTCAATCATTTGGGATTGTTCCACGTTTTCAATCTGGGGGACTGGGGTGGCAATCAAGGTGTTGTCTGCCTTGGTTTGCGCTACTTCCACAGCCAATTGAGGTGCATACAACTGCTGATAACGCAAAAACAGCCCCATTTGGGTGGTAACATCTGTTTGAGAACCTGCAGAAAATAGCTCTGGTGTCAGTTCCATTTTCACCTGCACCAAGGCTTGTTGCTGTTGCTCCGTCAAATCCCCACGATAACCTTTCACATAGGCCAGTGCCAAGTTGCGATTTGTCTCCACCGCCGCCTTGATGGGTGTCAGCCATGCCAGTGCTTCATCCTGTCCTTGCCGCAATGCCAAGCGGAAATCTCGTTGGTCTTGATACAACCCCAATTCAGCTTCACTGACCCCGTTTTGTAGCAAAAAGTCCTTCATTTGTTGGGGTTCTTGCTGTTGCCGGGCAACGGCTTCTTGGAAGGTATTGCACCGAGACAAGGCAGAGCGAATATCCGTCAAAAACGCCTGTTCATCCCCTGCACCTTCTCCCAAATCTGCCTTCATCACGTCATGCCCCAGTTGGAAAGCCACCTCTGCTTCCAATTCGGAACGCTGCGTTTCATCCAAAACGCCATCTAATTGATTGATATTCTCTTGGGCAATTTGTTGGGCAATCCGTGCCAAATTGGCCTTGCGGCGATCGTTGTCCACCAAGGCCTGACGAGACAAATCTTCTTGCCGTTGGGTCTCTGCCTCCAAGCGCTCTCGTTCTTGTTTGGCCAAGGCCAGTTGGCGCTGGGTTTCTTCTTGGTCAGCTTTTAATCTTGCCGCCAACAGCCCTTGTAGCCGTGCTTCTTCCTCTGCCTGACGCTCTTGGGCACTCAAGGCTTGGGCACGCTTTTGCTCAATCAGGGCACTGCGCTCCTTTGTCACCTTGGACACGATGGCATTGGCATAGGTGTTGGTGGTGTGCGCCACACTGAGCATCCCTTCATAAGCAGAAGAATGGGTGGTTTTATCTGCCTCCGCAGCCTCCATCCGCTCTAGCAAATGATGGCTTAGATTGGCACTCATCAGCACCAAAACTTCTGCGTCTTCAAACACGCCTTCATAAGGAATTCGTTCTTCCCCTGTTTGGAGCCCCATGCTCTGCATCTCCGTCCGCAGTTCTGCCACCAACGCTGGTGTCACCTGCTTTTGGGCTTTGGATAGCTTGTCCAGCAAGACCAAGCCTTGGTCGGAGGCACCTTCCAAACGATTGTTAAAGGTGGTTTCCACCTCTTGCCCTGCCAATTCCACCAAACCTTGGGTGCCTTCCTGGGCATACAGCTCGGGCATACGCTCTTGTAGAACTTGAGCCCGTGCCAAGGATTTCGGGGTTTGACGGGTGTGCTGTTCCACCACGGTTTTCTCTTTTTTTGTCCAGCTTTTTTCCTTGCGGTAGGTTTCATACACAGAGGTTTCTGGCAGAGCCACCTGCCCTTGCTGTTGGATGGCCCAGGCCATCAATTGGGTGTTGTCCACAGTCTGCTCAGCGGTTTGCTGTTGGGGCAGATTTTGCTCCAATGGCGCAAAGGCAGTTTGCTCCACCGGAGCGGTGGTTTGGGTTTTAATTTCTAATTTCGCCACTTCTTTTTGTAAATCCAGTTGGTCTTCTCCCATGATGCAACCTCCTATTAAAGTATATGTACAAAGTGATGGACAGGGGTGGCGCTATAGGCCACATCTTTTAACATATGCTGTGCCAAGGACTTCACTTTTTCATTGGTAATCAACATATCCACCATGGTATCTGGTGTAGCTACAGGCTCTGCCCACGCAAAGCAAGCCCCAATCATGCCATAAAGCGCCGTGCTATCACGCCCCATGTGACGCAGTCCTACCAGTTCCATCTTATCGTCCCAACGGCGCACCATTAAATAGCCGTCTAATTGCCTTTGCCCCAAGGCCAATACACTGGCATGGGGGCACAAATCTGGCAGGTTCAAAATCTCTTGCAGTTCCCGCTTCGCCTCTGGATTGGACATGGTTTTCAGCAAGCTTCTTTGCTGAGCTGGGATGATTTTGCCAAAGGGAATTAGACCTTTGTCCTTCACCGGAGCCTTGGCATATTGGGCGCAAGCCTGTGCCAAAGGGAAGGTGTAGCGCCAACTGGTGACAGGTTGCTCCACCCAATGGCACCCTTTTAAAAAGTGCCCCACATATGCCATCTCACCATAGGTCAGATAGGCGGCTGAAGCTGTGATGCGCTCCACTCCATGGCGCTTTAGTTCTCTCCCTATGGTCTGTAACAAAAGGGTCCCGCCACCAAGTCTACGAAAGGTGGGTGCCACAAACATATGACACAACTTGCCTTGCCCTTGGTCCAATGTCACCTGTGCGCATCCACAAGCCACACCTTCTGCCATCAATCCGTAAGAAATAACGTCACTTGCAAATTCCCTATCCAAAAAATGCTGAAAAAAGGATACATTTTCCGCTGTAATCATACATACTTTCATAGCTGACTCCTTCTCCAAAATAACAATCCTAGCACCAAAGGCTTTTACCTATAGTATAGCATACATCCGCCACAAAAGTTTAAAGAGTTTCTCAAAATTTGCCAGTTTGACCACCATGGGTAATTGAACTCAAGGGCTCCAATCCAAATAGCACAAAGGCCTGAAAATGTTAGGTATTATAGACTAAGCACATTGACCGTTCACCATCGAAAAGCATAAAAATTTCTGGTCCGTAGCCTTGTGCTACTAACCAGAAATTTTTAACGTAAATATCATTTCCATCAATAGGAGTAGATAGTAAGAAATCCGCTTGAATCATTGAAAAACTATGAAGCCTTTCATTATAGCGAAATACTAGATTGTTATTATCAAATACCGTTTCTATCTGTGAAAGGGGAGAAAAGTAATTTTCGATTTGTCCTACAAAGTCACTGATTGCAATATCTTGATAAGAAAACGAACCACTTAAAATTTCGCCAAAAATTTGACTACGATTTCTTGTAGCAACTTGCAAATCTTTGAGCTTTCCAAGTCCCATTAAATGATGAAAATGTACTGCTTCAAATCTTATATGTAATTCGGTAAGTTGATTTTTTCGCCCTAACACAATTCTGTATTCAACATCAAGCAAATTGTGAAAGGCTGTTGCACACACAAGTAATTTGTCCATAGTGTCCCTCTCTAATAAAATAAGCCACCTTGTTTGCACAAAGTGGCTTATGAGCATTTTCGTTCGGTATTTCTACCTAATCGGTTCGAGGTTAGCTGCACAACCCCTGCGGAAAGCTCCGTACAGCAAGGCGTTCCGATACCCCCCTGTACATCAACACTTGGCAGACACTCAGACGTTGCCTGTCGTTACTATTATTATACGCAAAAAACGAAAGTATGTCAACATCATAAAAAATTTAAAATTTCTTGATGTAGCATCAAGGAGTGAGGTGACTAACTTTTATAGTAACATTTATAACCTAAAAATTTTTGAATTTGTTCACTCTTCTTCCAATTCCTGATTGATGAGCCGTTGGAACAAGCCGTTGAGGGATTCGCCTTTTTTGGTGGCTTGGGCACGGAGGCGCTCTTTTTGCCCTTTTGGGACACGGACTTTGATTTCATCTGTTTTTTCTTTTTGCCATTTTTCATTGGCTCGGCGTCTTGCATCGGAAATAGGCATAGGCACACTCTCTTTCCCAATCTATAACTAGATAAAATTTGGATAATTCACATAGTTATAGATAAAATTTTTGTACAATTTGTCAAAGGAGTAAACTCTTATGGTAGCTTGCTGATTCACATGGGCTATCATGCCGTGGCCATTGCACAGCGTGTGGGCCACAAGAGCATCGACATCACCTTCCGCTATGCCCATCTATTTCCATCGGTACAGGCGGATATTGCCTTCCAATTGGATCAGGAAGTGGGTGATTGCTACTGTCACACAAGAAATTGGACCCCAAAAATCGTTGGCGCAACAAAACGGTAGCCTTTCGGGTGTCACCCCAAGAAGCAGAGCGGTTAGACCGCATGGTTGCTCTGTCAGGGCTGTGCAAGCAGGAGTATCTGTGCAAGCGTGTGTTGCAAGAGGATGTTGTGGTGCGCCCTAGCCCTCGCATTTTGAAAAGTCTAAAGGCACAATTAGAACAATTGCATCAAGATGTGGAAAAGATTGCACACCTAGAAGATGCAGATGCAGAATTTGTGGAAAACCTTTTACGTGTGACCACCTTGTTGGCAGGGCTGAAGGAGGTGGTGGTATGAGTTACTACCACCTCAGTGCTGGCGCTAAGGCGGTGTTGAAAACACTGGAAAAACACTTTCAAAATGGAGATGCCTATATTTCCAAGGAACTGTTGTGGAAACTTTGTAACCGCAGCCTGCCCGATTTGACCCAGAGGGCATTTGCAGGATACTTGCAAGAGCTGTTTCACGAGAATTTCTTACATCTAGAAGGGCGGCGGCTTTACTTAAAACACATTTGGCAATGCGAAGAAGCTGCCGCTGTCACACTTGCCGATATTTTGAAGCGCAATACTGGGCAGTTGCATAGTGCCACACCTGCGACGTTATCTGTAGGGGATGTGACGCTTACATCTCAGCAACGTGATGCCATAAATCTGGCTTGCCAGCATCGATTGTCCTGTATTTTAGGCGGCGCTGGCACAGGAAAGAGCACTCTGATTCACTGTTTGACAAATATATTTTTGTCTCATGGGAAAGGGGTTGTCTTGTGTGCGCCGACTGGAAAAGGCGCCCGAAATATCACCACGCGAACAACCTATCCCGCTCGTACTGTCCACAGCACATTGGGGAAAACGCCTGAAGATGATGATTTTCTTGCTAAAATCCAGTGGCAGGAAGTGGATTTGGTGGTAATCGATGAAGCCAGTATGTTGTCGCTAGAGTTGCTGGCAGGTATTTTGACCATTGTAAACCCTCGGTGCACCGTGGTTTTGGTGGGCGATCCCAACCAACTTTTGTCGGTAGGCAGTGGCAATGTGATGGCAGATTTGTTGGCGCTGGGCATCCCACGGTACACATTGACCACCCACCATCGCCAACAGGACAAGTCCTCGGCATTGGCCTACAATGTGGAGCAATTTAATCAGTGCCACAGCTTAGCGGACTTGCGATTTGATGACAGCTTTGTGTTTCAAACCGACCTACAAACCCCAGAGAAAGCCCTCTGCGTGGAGGCAACGAAACGATATTTGGCAGGGGAAAATGTGCAAGTTATGGCGCCATTCAATGCGTCGGTTAGGCAGTTAAACAGCTCCCTACAAAATTCGGTGAATGCAAATCCACCCATCAAAGATTGTTTATTTCGCATCTTAGATCGGGTGATGGTGATTGACAAACAAAACACCCTGTATTTTAGAGATTCTCTCTAAAATACAGGATGTTTTTCGTCATTTGATTTTCAGGGCAAGGAAGGCTTGGGTGAAGGGGTGCTCCACCTAAGCCTTGGTCAGATACTGGGTTGCATCTGACCAAGATATGGTCTACATCGCCATCAATGAGAGGTCCATGTTTCGCTTACGCCGTCGTCTTCACGATCATAATCGTGTTTGTTGGAGGCTTCTAGGATGTTGTAATAGGCCCAGTAGTCTGGGGCTACATCCACATAGGTGTTCAGGGTGTCCAAATTTTCATCCACATAGTCAGTATCTGCATAGCGGATCAGGACACGGTTGACGAGGGTGACTGCCTCCGCCCGTGTGATATAGTCGTCGGGGTGGAAGGTGCCGTCGCTGTAACCCATAATCCAGCCGTTGGCCACAGCGGAGTTGATGTAGTCTACAGCCCAGTAATCATCTGCCACATCGGAGAAGATATTCTCGTCGCTGAGGGTCAAATCGTCAAAACGGCTGACAATGGCGGCAAATTGGGCTCTTGTGATGTAGTCGTCACCACGGAAGGTGCCATCGACGAAGCCATTGACGATGCCGTAGTCTTCCATAAAGCCAATGGCGTTGGCATACCAAGCGGAGCTTGGCACATCGCTAAAGCTGTTGGAGTAGGCGGTGTCCATGTCCATCACGTCGGTGATGAGACGGGAGAAAATCACCGTGGTTTGGGCTCTTGTGATGTAGCTGTTGGGGCGGAACGTGCCGTCGTCATAGCCTTGGATGTAGGCGTTGTGGTCGTCACGGTTCAGGCTTGCGGCATCACCTGTCGTTCCTTCGGCATCCTCACTGATAAAGGTCACGGTCACAGTGGCAGCGGCGCCGGGTTGCAGGTAGCTATAAGTGCCGTCGCCATTGTCGGTGACAGAAACGGTGCGACCGTTTCCGTATGTCACCAAAACGCTCTCCACCGCATAGCCATCGTCAGGGGTAGTGGTGACAGTAACTGTGCTATTGAGTGTATTTTTGGCGGAACTGAGGGATGCACTGCCGTCGGTGGTGTCCGCCAGAGTGGAGTTGTAGTAAGACGTGCCGCCAGAGGATTTCACATTGTCATAGCCAATGGCGAAGGTGGAGAACTTACCAGAGTAGATGGCCACGTTACCCGTTGTTTCAGTATCCTCGTTGGTCAAAGTTTCATCGCCGAAGTAGACACTGGCTGAACTGAATCCATAGATGGAGAAATTATAGTAGCTATCATCTGTTGCTTCTTGTCTTTCGTAAACTTCCTCAAAGAGGGTTACATTTCCTTCCGTAATAGCGTCACTGGTTTCTCCGGGTTTCAACTCGGTGTTGCCATTTTCTTCGTCATGATAGCGGTACAGCTTGAGATTCTCCTTGCCTTCCAAATCGAAGTCAACCAGCACACCGATGGGGCTAGGTAGCCTTCTGGCCCAGTGATTTCGTAGACATCGACCTTTTCCGTCGTTTCAGTGACTTCGCCAGTTGTGGCATCCACTGCTACGGTAACAACGGTACCTGTTAAATCGATGGTAAACCACAGGAAGTTCTCGCTTGGATCTTCTTGCTTTTCGTTAAATGCTATAATTGCGTCCTTTTCAGCTTCAATTTCAGCAACATCTTCATCAGAACTTCCTGCACTGACGTCAACGTCAACATCAACGTTAACATCAATATCGATAGAGATATCGACATTGATTGTTTTCCATGTGGCATAGACGGTGATTGTTTCGGAGTCGATGATATCAGGGTCGATGATATCGGTGCCGATGACCGTTGCAGCGGTTACAGTTTTGGTTTCTTTACCATCTTCGCCATCGACAACCACGACCCAACCGTTGAAGTGATAATCGCTTTCGGAATCAGAATATTCTGGATCTTCTGGCAGAGGAAGGGTCTCTCCATAGTGGACAGTCCCGTCGGCTACGGGGTCAGCTCCAGCATCATTCATAACGTAGGAAACGGTGTAGGTCTTAGGTTCAAACACCGCGGTAAAGGTGGTGGCGGCGGTGATGGTTACATCTTCATCTACGAAGTCAACCGCATCGCCAGCATTTTGCCACTCTTTGAACTCATAGCCTGCGTTGGGGGTGGGGGTGGGGATAGTATCGGGTTCTTCGCCATCTCGCACACTGTAGGAGGTGGTGCCACCGACGAGAGTGCCGTTCTCCCCTGCCTCAAACGTGACAACGTGTAATCCAGTTACATTCGCGCTGATGACAATGACCCCTGTAATGGCACTGGCAGGAACGGTGTAGATGCCGTCGACTGGCTCAATCTCCACTGCAGCAGCTGTACCCACCTTGTAGGTCACAAAGTTAACATCCACATCGGTCAGCGAGATTTCGAAGGTGATGTCTTCTGTTTGGTCATAGGTGGCGGTGTAGCCGTCAGTATCGTCGAGCCCACCAACAACTGTGAACGCTACGCCCTCGGTTACCGTGAAGGTCACAGCGTATTCGTTGGCTGTCCATTGGGCGGTGGCTTCTTTGCCTTCGGTGTAGTTCCAAACCGTATCCTTATCGATGAGAGTTTCACCAATATACCAACCATCGAAGGTGTAGCCGTCTTTGGTCACCACAGGCAGGGTGCCGATTTCGTCGTCGTAGGTGACGGTCATGCTGGCTGGGTCAACACTGCCACCAGCTGCGTTAAAGGTCAAGTCGTAGGTTTTAGCCGTCCACTTGGCGGTGGCAGTTTTGTTCTCGGCGTACGTCCAATTACCGTCCGCAGTAATCTTGTCGGTACCAATATACCAACCATCAAATTCGTAGCCGTCTTTGGTCACCACAGGTAAAGTGCTGATTTCGTCGTCGTAGGTGACGGTCATTTCGGTTAGTTCGACGAGACTATCTTCTGCAACTGTGCCACCAGCTGCGTCAAAGGTCAAGTAGTAGGTGTTGGCCGTCCACTTGGCGTAGAGGGTGACGGCACCTGTGGTTCCCACATCGATGGTGGTTCCTTGGGCAGTTTGGCATGTTTCATCTGTATACCAACCATCAAAGTCATAGCCTTCTTTGGTGGGGTCTTCTAAGGTGATGTCGTCTTCGATGGTGTAGATTGTGGGGTTTTTGCTGTCATTTGTGCCACCATCAAGATTATAGGTGATGCCATACTCCGTGGCTGTCCACTTGGCGGTGAGGGTCAGAGCACCCGTTTGCTCGTTGATAGTCTCAACTTTACTAGCACCGTTGTACCAACCACCAAAGTCATAGCCTGTTTTGGTGGGGGTTCCTAGGATGATGGTGTCTTCGATGGTGTAGCTTGTGGGGGCATCCACGTAATTTGTGCCCTCATTAAGATTATAGGTGATAGTATAGTCAATCGGTTCAAACACAGCGGTGTAGGTGACGTCGGCGGTGACCGTTACATCAGTTGGGTCAGATACAGTGCTGGTGGGATCTGTGTCAGTTGTCCAACCTGTGAGTTCATAACCCGTATTTGTGGTCACGGTTAGGCCAGTATAAGTGTCAGTCTTATCTTTTTCAACAATAAAAAACGTGGTGCCAGAAACGCTGCCGTGGGGCTCATCGGTAGCAGTTTGGAACTGCACGGAAAAGAGCGAGTTGGTGGTTACGAAAATGTTGATGTCGCCAGTGACTTCATCGCTAAGGATGGTGTAGGAGTCAGCAGTCCCCGATAGTGGGGTTGGTTTACCGTTATCCACTGTATAGTAGACGCCAGTGATTGTTGTGCCCTCACCAGTACTGCTTACCTCAAAGGTAAATGCCTCCCCATAGGTGGCTGTGCTGTCACCAGTGTAGCTCACATCTGTCACAGTTTCAAAGGTCACATCGTATGTTTGGACTTGCCAGCCAGCATAGAGTGTGAGGGTGTCGTCATCGCCAACCACAGGGATGTTGGTGACCTTGTTTTCTGTGGTATCGGATGAAGTTGCACCATCCGCAACCTTAGTATCATACCACCCAGTAAAATCATAGCCCTCTCGGGTGGGGGTATCGGTTATCACGGTGTTATAGTCATAGTCTTGGGTGATTTCCTTGGTCTCATCATCGCCAAACGTACCACCGTTCCCGTCAAGGGTCACAGTATATTGATTGGCTGTCCAATTGGCGTAGTAGGTGGTATTACTACTAAAGACGTAGTATGAAGGGTTAGTGGAGTCGTTGCTGCTTGGAGCAGAACCCAAAGCGTCAGCCCAATTTCGAAATGTATATCCGACCAAGGTAGCCGTTGGAACATCCACTAGCTCCAGAATGTCAGAATAATCATACTTCGATTCTGTGCTAACCGTGTAAGTATTGCCATTAGTAGTGCCACTGGCGCTCGTATCTAGATTCCACGTCACTGTGGCACCAGTAGGTGCAGTAGTGGGAACACTCCCATTAAACGTAATGGTATACGCCGCCGCCGCCATGGTGACCATCTGGCTCATCACCAGTAGCACTGCCAATAGACATCGCAGTTGTTTTTTGATTTGTTTAGTCATAGCTTCCTCCTTGCAAATAGGTTGCAAAAGCGTTCCAGTCTGCTAATGTGCCACCGTAGCGAAAGACCGCCACTTGGGTGAGCAGGGTCTGGTTTAAAGTGACTGGACTGATGGCCATTTGGTTTTGACTGTCCAGCTGCGTCAATATATGTTCCACCCAAGCCGTGCAGTTGTCCCTGTCGTCGTAAAAATCCGACAGGCCAACGGTGGTCATATAGGTTTGAAGCACCGCTTCCCAATGGTCGCCATTGAGGGGTGCGGCAGAGAGATAGGCCTGGGCGTAACGCTCTGCCTGTGGATAGTCCCCTTGGACGAGGTAATAGGTGAACAACTGGTGGAGCAGGCTGTTGCTGGGGGTTTGCTCCAATTCGGCGAGATAGATTTCCGCCTGCTCTGCCATGGTTGTATCCCCTGTGTAGGCATAGCCCAAGGCGTAGCTGATTTTGTAGTTGTCTCCTTGGTAGAAGTCAATTTTGGCATTTTCTACCATCAACGCTGCATCTTGCGTCTGGGTATTCACCCGATATTGGGCGTAGGTGTTGCCACATAGCAGGGTGAAAAACAGGGCATAGCCCATGGGGAGCAGGGTTTGTATCTTGCCCAGTGGCTGTTTTGTCTGCCTTGCAATGAGGGCAAGGATGAAGACCATAAAGGCAAAGCCACTGCACTGGGAGATGGACAGCTCCGTGCCCCCATGGAGCACAATCATCATCAGTCCACCCCAAAGATAGGGTGCAAGGGGTCTATCACGACCACGTATAAGCAAATAAGCGGCGCAGGTCAGCAGGCTGATGTACAGCCCAAAGCCCACCAGTCCCCCCTCCACCAGCATCTTGGCAAAGTGGCTGTGGGGTTGGGTGGAGACATAGCGGAAGGTTTGCACACGCTGCACTTGGCTGTCAAAGCCACCCAAGCCGTAGCCCAATAGGGGCTTTTCTAAAAACAGCGTCCAAGCGTTTTTCATCTGTTCCCAGCGAATGAGCACACTGTCGTTGGTGGTAAGTCCCTGCAACCGAGAAACCATGCTCTCAGGGAAGAGGACATATTCTGTGGGGATGGAACCCTCTGAAACGCCATCGGTATAGGTGATGGCTTCTAGCCATGCCCCCTCCGCTTGGGCGGCGCTGAGCAAGAAATTCACTTGCACCACCTCTTGGGTCACGGTGAAGGAGATGGTGTCGCCATCTTCTAAGGTGAAGCTTTGGGTCTGGCCAGTGTCGCCGTCTAACAGGGAACCCATGTCCTCCAGCACCATATCCAGCACCATGGGTGGGCTGGCATCCGACAGGTGGACGGTCAGGTCATAGTCTCCGGGCTCTAGGTAGAGGATACGGTTAAGCCGTCCACCTTGCTCTAGCGTTGCCGTTTGTGTCCATTGGAAGCCGACCAGCAGGTAAAGCAGTAGCACCGCCAATCCGCTCACGGTGAAGGGAATCACTTTTTTCTGCCAACGCCGACCATAATGCCATGTCAAGGGGTCTAAGATGGCCAACAGAATGCCCAGCAGTACCACCAGTGCCAGAGGCAGAGGACTGCCAGAAACTTGGCGATTGGTATAACTGCCTACAAAACTGCCACCTGTGACCAAAAAAGCGAAGAAGGCCAACAGGGCAATGAACAGCAGGTGGAGAACGTGAGGGAATCGACTTCCCTTGGGTAAAAACAGGAGAAACAGCAGGACGGATAGCCCGAAACAGGCCAACCCAGCCAAACTCATGGATAAAAAGAGCACATAGGCTTGTAGCACCAGTGCAATGGCCAGAACATACCGCCGTTTGCCTTGTTTGTGGCTCAAAAACAGGGAATCTGTGAGAAAAAGGCCAATGCCCAAAATGGTGGTGAACACATTGGGGTTGCCCCAGAAGGAGAAGAGCCGTTCGCCATCGTAATAGGACATAGCGGCAACCTCTGTGCCAGAGATGAACCGTTCTAGCAGGGGGGAAAGCCAATGGAGTGTCGCCCCTTCCACCGAAAGAAAGGCCACGGCGGTCACCAGTCCCACACCGCCCCAGATCAAGGCGGTATCAGAACCAGAAAAGGCCACAAACAGTAGGAAAAAGGCCGCCCCCACCAACACCACCAAATACTCTGTTAAGGCGATGGACTTGGCGCTGGCATAGAGGGTGGTGACCCCCAGAAAGAGGATGTAGCTATGGAAAAGCACCCACAGCATGGGGGAGCAGTGTATCTTTTTGCGCCAAAGCACCGTGACCATCAAGGCCACCAGAACCAGTAGCAAGGTGAACACCTTGGTGTGGATTCCATCACTTAAAAAGAGGGTAATGCCATAGCCCAATGTGACAAAAAGGGCGACCACGGCTAGGGGCTGTTTCCATTGTGCATGGGATTGTGTCTTCAATGCGGTGGTCTCCTTTCTGTTGTAGATTCAAATGATATGGCGCAAGCGCCGTAGAATGCGGTGGGCTAGGGGTCGTTTGGCATTGCGTGCCACAGCTTGGGGGAAGGGGTAGGTGTCCAAGTCAGACAGAAACCGCTTTCCATTGGGATGAACAGGGGCAGATTGGGTGAGAGAGGGGTTGTATCGGCTGGCTTGGTGGATATCCACCCCTTCCATGGCGATGTGTGGTGCCATGGCCTCTAGCAGTGATTGCCCCTTGGGACTGTGTATCAGGATCAGCGACAGCCCCAAATCATCGTCCCAGTGGGGGGCGTAATGTTCTGCGCCCCAAGCATCGGCCAAGGTCAAATCCGCTGGGCGGTGTAGCCCCTTGTGGGGACAGTGATAGCAACTGGGCAGTAGGCATAGGTCGCTTAAAAAGGCTTGCAGATAGGGGTCTTTGTCCAATGTTTGGTGGATGTAGGTGCCATCGTCATAGCCACGGGAGAGGGAAAAGCGTTTCCAGCCCTCTATCTTGTCTCGATGGGACAGCTGACAAAGGCAGGCACCCTCTTTCTGGATGTGGGATAGATAGCGGTTCCAAACCGCTGGGAGCGGAACCCCATGACAGATGAAATCGTGGGTGTATAGATTGTGATACGCCCTGTCCAGATAGGCATACAGCCCAGCGATTTGGCAGGGCGTGCCAGTGAAGAGGACGGGTACCCCTTGTTGGAGAGAAGCTTTGGCTTGCTGATAGCTGTCGCCCAGGTCGCTCTTGACATATTTGGAGCCTCGACAGGCGGCTAGGTCGTCTATGGTTTCCATTTTGCGGTGTACAACTTGGAACCCATCGTCAAAGCAGGCGCCAAACACCACGCCACCTTGGGCGATGATATGACTGGCTAGGGCAGTGAAAATACCGCCAGAGGAACTGGCCTGACGAATGGCGCTGTCTCGGTTGTAGGCCACATAGGCGGTGGTTTGGTTCATGGCGCTTCCCTCCGCAACGCTTGCTCCAAAAAGGCGATGGAATGGGCTTTTTGTGCGGTCAACAAGGCGTTGACTGTGGGGTAATCTATCGGCATCTGCAGACAGCGACGCACCGCTTCTGGGGTGGTGACAACTCTGTCTTGTAGGTTTAATTCTGTGAGTAAGTCCACCAGACGGCTGTTCATATTGTTGCTCTCGTTTTGGTGGTTGCGGAGCAATGCCACAAAGGGACGCTGAAAAATCAGGGAGAAGAGAACGCCGTGGTAAGAATCGGTGACCACATAGGCGCTGTCTCGTATCAGGCCTAAAAAGTCTGTTGGCGAAACGTGGGGCAACGTCCAATCTCCAAAGTGTGCATCATAGCGGTTGTATCGAAAGTGGACATATGGGATATGTGCCAGTGGCAAGGCCTTCCCTTTTGCCACTTGGGTGGCAATCTCACGATTTTCCTGCCGATGCCCCAGCAGATAGGCGAAGACATAGTCCTTGCCAGAGAGGGGCGATGTGGCACGCTGTTGCCAGTGGTCTGGGTCTAAGAGTAGCACAGGGTCACAGACCACAGAGAGTTCACGGTTTAGATGGGGCTGGAGCAGTGTTTTTGCACCAATGTCATTAAGTTAAGCTATTGAAACGCAAGAACAGCTAATAAAAAATCATCGGAATCTAAAAATGCGCAGGACAAGCAAGCAGATTTTTCAATCTGCTTGCTTGTCCTTATAACGTGGCATTACGCCAAGCGATAGAAAAAAGAGGTGTCGGTTCTGGGGTTCGTGTTGCGTCGCTTGCGTGGGTTTGAGGGCAAATTTCGCATGGGTGTTAGGTTTTTTGCGATGCAGGCTTCAACTTCGGCGACGGGTACATTCTTCCCAAAGAATTTACGACAAATTTGAGTGGCAACAGCGAAATTTATTTGATAAACCCGCTTTCTGGTAACTTTTTTTACAGCAATGCACGAGGTTATCAACTGTGTAAAATTGTATATAATCAACTTGGCGAAGATTTCTTGAAGAAGAAGCTTCGTCTTTTTGCTGTGAAAATACCAATGTCATTAAGTTAAGCTATTGAAACGCAAGAACAGCTAATAAAAAATCATCGGAATCTAAAAATGCGCAGGACAAGCAAGCAGATTTTTCAATCTGCTTGCTTGTCCTTATAACGTGGCATTACGCCAAGCGATAGAAAAAAGAGGTGTCGGTTCTGGGGTTCGTGTTGCGTCGCTTGCGTGGGTTTGAGGGCAAATTTCGCATGGGTGTTAGGTTTTTTGCGATGCAGGCTTCAACTTCGGCGACGGGTACATTCTTCCCAAAGAATTTACGACAAATTTGAGTGGCAACAGCGAAATTTATTTGATAAACCCGCTTTCTGGTAACTTTTTTTACAGCAATGCACGAGGTTATCAACTGTGTAAAATTGTATATAATCAACTTGGCGAAGATTTCTTGAAGAAGAAGCTTCGTCTTTTTGCTGTGAAAATACAGCAATCCGACGGTGAATTTCAAAGAGCGGAAGGACGTTTCGATACCCCATCGCTTGGCGTACAAATCCTTGAGGGCAGCAGAATCAAATTCACTTTTATCCAAATTTGTGGCAACCGTTTCGTAAGAATTTTCAGAAAGTTTAAAGCAAACGAGGCGAATATGTAACGGATATGGCTCGATTTTTTCATTTTTCTTTGTTTTGCAGGGTAAAAAATCAAATGGTGAACTATGGGCGATAAATTTCAGGTTTTGATTTTTGGCTTGCGCTGTTTGCTTGCGTGAAATGTGTAGCGTCAGTGAAACGTCAAACTCCTCACCAACAGGCAAAGATAATCCGTGACAAATACCGTTGCGTGAAGCAGAATCCTTCACTCTGACAAGGAATTTTTGCCCTCTTTCTTGCACATGAGCGAAATTATTGTACGATTCGTAGCCTCTATCAGCAATGTAAATGGTGGGTACTTTTGATTGATTACGTGCCACCATGGTGGCAAAGGCCTTGTTTTCACCCTTTTCAACCGTTGCATCCACGTAGGTTTTGCGCAAAATATCGTACATGGCGTTGAGGTGCAAAAGGTTAAAAGGCTTGGAGTCATTGGCCTTTTGATGGTAAGAATCCACTTCCTTTGGGTTGGTGGGAACGTGCAAACTAGAGCCATCCACAGCCAAAAGGCGGTAGCCACGGTGGGTGATGGGTTGGTTTGTTTCGGCAACAAATTGGTGGAATAAATCCTCGAAGGCAGTTGATTTGATTTTGTTTCGTTGTTGCACAAAAGCGGATACTGTAGGTGAGGATGAATGTATGCCGAATTGTTCGGATAATTCCCCATATAGTGTTTTTCCTGTGAGAGATAAGGTTGTTTCAATTACTTTTTCAAATGGTAACTTCCTATTTCGGGTGAAGTCTTTTTCTGGATTTTCAGCATATTTTACAGCGTTTTGCGAAAGGGCTTTTATGGATTTTTTTAGTGTTCTTTTTATGTTTTTTGTTGTGAATGTCATGTGTGCATCTCCTTTGTTATCAGCGTTATGCTCAATAACAAGGGTCGCCTTCATTGACTTTGGTCAATGAAGGCGACCGCACATTTTTTTGTAATTGTCAAGCTTTTTTTAAAAGGTTCTGGGTGTTTTTCTTGTAGCACCCAGGCTTATCTTAATGACATTGGTTTTTGCACTGGGTTCTCGGACAGAAATGGCCTGAAATCGTTCTATCAGCGGTAGCATGATAGACGCTTCCTTCTGGGTTAAGGCGCTGACTCCAAAGCTGGCGGCGTAGGCGATAACAGGAACATTCAACGGTACAGGTGGTGCAAAAAAAGTTCTGCAAAACCAATGGGGGTTCCACACTTGGTCACTGCCTACCACAACGGCATCGAAGCCTTGGGTGGCAGTGGGAATTTGAGATTCAAAGGCTTTGAATTGTTGTATTCTGAGATCTTTGTCATTTCTACGGATTACGGTGTAGACATGGGCCGACAGCCATCGTTTCCACCTGTCTTTGTTGCTGTAATGTTGCCACCAAGGGCACCGTCTTAGATTTATCCTGGCAGAATAGTCAGAGGGCATCTGGTAGGCCCGGCATGACAAATGTTGCTTGCAAAAAACAGGCAGGGCGTAGCTTTGCAGGACGCCGCCATAGTTATAATTGTGGGGGTACATCGTTAGAATACCAATGTTCATGGCAAATCCTTTGTGTCGCAGATATCTTTTCTGTGGATGCGATAGAGCATACGATGGGGAAGCAACCCCACAAAGAGTGGTTTTAGTACAAATATCCAACCCACTGGGAATAAAATTCCCAGTTTGGAAAAACCTTTCCATCGTACAACACATTCGTCCACCCGAAAGCGATACCGTCTCTTTTTCTTCATATCTGCTAGGGTCACCCGATAGCAATAGCATGGCTCTGGCAGATTGCAGCCCTTCAAACCAAGGGCATACATCCTCATCAACATATCATAGTCCTCAGCTCTGGCGGTTTCTTTTGCTGTGCGATAACCGTTCACTGCATCAATGGCATTACGGCGAAACATACAGGACGGGTGGAGGAAGGGCTGGTTCCAGAGAAAATCTTTCTTTTGGGGGTAAGGTATCAGTTGGGGCGTGGCTTGCATTGTGGTTCCATCATAGAGATGATAACCAGTGCCACAAAAAGCGATTGACTGGTGGCTGTCCAAAAAGAGCACTTGCAAGGCAAACCGCCGTGGGTCGCTTACATCATCATCGTCCATTTTGGCAATATATTGACCTGCGACATAGCGGAGACAGTGGTTGGATGCGGCGGCAATCCCAAGGTTTTGTCCGTTGCGTACCACCCGAATTCGATTGTCCTTTTCTTGCCACTCCAGTAGCTTTGGATAGGTGCCATCGGTGGATCCATCGTCACAGACAATCAGTTCCCAATCGGTGAAACTCTGCTTCACAATGGAATCAATCGCCATATCAATGGTAGACGCTCCGTTGTAAGTGGCCAATATAACAGACACTTTAGGCGTTGGTGTGGGGTGGGTCATCGCAGTTCCTTTCGCCGCACTTGGGATAGAGCGTTTTATAGATTATTTCCATGCACGTCTTGGCATACTTCATGTCAAATTGACTGGCAATGCGCTTATTATCTTGGCTGTCGCACACGGGCTTTTCGTTTAACAGTAGTGCCTCAATCCCCTGAGCATAGACCCTTGGACAATTTTTCTCACACACATACCCCGTCACCCCATGGATGGCATAATCTTGGATGCCGCCTACATGGGATGTCAAAAGTGGTAGCCCCATGGCCATGGCTTCAATGCCAGCAATGCCCAAACCTTCTCGCTTAGACGGCAGGCAAAAGACATCTGCAATGGCATACAAATCCTTTACATCTTCCCGATACCCCAACAGGTGAAGATGCACCCCCAGAGTACAAGCCAGACGCAAAAGCCGTTGTTCTTCTTGGCCTTGACCGGCGATGAGGTAGTGGAGGTTGGGGCGATTGAGCTGACCCAGCGCACGGATCATCACCTGATGGTTTTTTCGCTTGGAGAGTTCTCCCACCGATAGGATTACGGTGTCGTCTTCCTCCAAACCCAGTTCTTTGCGCTTCGCTGTTTTGTCGATGGTATGGGCGGAAAATGCGTCCACATCCACCCCAATGCCGGGGATATAGACCACACGTTTGGCTTTCAAGTGGGCTTTGGCACGGTGAAAATCCTCTTGGTTGATGGTGATGAGCACATCTGTTTTCTTGGCCAACCACCGTTCAATGGGGTAATACACAAGCCAATAGTGAAGGGGCGCTCCCTTGAAAAAGTGAAGCCCATGGGCCGTGTAAATTATCTTACTATGACCATCTGCCTCCATCCGCACCAAGGCGCTGGTCAGTGGGGTATGGGTGTGGATAACATCAAAGGCATATGCTTGCAACAGCTTTCTCAACTGACCGCCAGCGCGTATCAGCGCCAGAGGGTTGACAGAGCGTGGAAAATCAATCTGGTGAAACGGGATATCCATTTCGTTGAGCTGTCTTTTCAGCCGTTCTATTTTTTGCGCTGAGCAGGTGTTTCCCTGTTCAAAATTACAAGCCACCTGCACTTGGTAGCCCAAGGATTTCAGGAGCGTTAAGTTGGGAAGATTAAACTCGGCAATCATGGAGGCCGTATTGGCCACCATCAAACACATCAAAATGCAACACCCCCCTTCCGTTTTTTAGGGTCGCAACAGGGCCAATTCCGATTTAACGAAGTACCCCTTTGTATCTGATATTCTATGTAGTACAGTGGGAACATTATGTGACAGTCTGTTGAGCCCGAACCGCTTCTACAAAGTCATCCACCATCACTTCGCCAGCTAGTCTGGCCTCGATGGATTCTTCCTTGGCTTTATATGTGCCCAGCTCATAGCGTTTGCCCTTGAACGTGATGCTGACACGGAAGGTGCCGTTGGGGCGTTGGCTCACGCCACGAAAGCCAGAGGGATTCTCTGTCTATGCCTTGTCGCTCCACCACGGTCAACCGCCCAAATTGAAGGCCAGTCAAGTCCGTCCGTGGGTTGCGCTGTCGCCGTGGCTCTGGCTTCACAGGTTTTTTTGCGCACCTCGCAGTCTGTGCCAGCGATGCAGTTTTTCACCGTATCTCACCATGTATGCCCACAGCAATTGCTCTTCTATAGGTGGCAATATACATCTATCATTTTGTAAAAACAGCTGTGCTGAATACTCGGGTGACTTCGGACGGCGCTTATTGCTTAAAAATTCAGCTCGTGTTTCTTGGATGGTAGTAGCGATGCTCTCGGTACTCAGTATGTAGCGATAAACGTATTTAGGTGCACCTAAATCTGATAGAAAGTTACACTCTAATTCTCTGTTTAATTATTCCTCAAAGCGTTCCTGTCTGCTCATAAACGCGCCTCTACTTTGCAACATAACTTTTGTTATGTAGTAAGGCACTCTGAGAATGTCCGTTTTTTGTACGATTTTTGTACGCTTTGCATCTATTCTATCACACCAAATTGGAAAATTCAAGGATAAATATGCAAGAATGTAACCAATGATTTGCGTGTTCCTTATGCAAATAGACCGATTAAATAAGAGATTTAATCGGTCTATTTGCATTTCCACTTTTAGGGATAGAGCGATGAGATTCGTCACACAAAAGTCAGGTTTTTTATATTTGACAAACCGCTAAATTACGTATTGTGCATTCATGTGAAATCATCCTCCAATTCCTAAAAAAAGAGGGAGTATAAAAAGTGGCGAGCCACTTTTTATACTCCCTCTTAGCATTGCTTGCGCGATGCCATTTTGTGCTATTTACTCGCAAATAGCCCTAAGTGCCGCCTTCGGCAGTTGGGCTCCGAAACGCCCTTGCGAGGCCAGTCTCCCACAAACCATTCGGTGCAGTTACTCCGCAAAGGCAAAGGGTTTTACTTGGCGCACCACATCCATGATGGTGCCGTCTCGAGCTTCGATGACTCCCACCACACGGTCTGCGAATTCTACCCGTTTGGGTGCGCCTGTGATTTCATAGGCAATGTCTCGCAGGTGTTCGATGGTGGTGAAGGGCAAATCCACGTCTTTCATGGCGTCCATCAAATCTTGACGCAGAGGGTTGATTGCGATGCCATAGTCAGTGATGACCACGTCCACGCTTTCGCCGGGGGTGGTGACCGTGGTCACATCGCTACAAATGGCAGGAATTCTGCCTTGCAGTAGTGGCGCAATGACGATGGTGCATTTGGCACCAGCGGCGGTGTCAGGGTGACCGCCTTGTGCCCCAGTGATGGTGCCGTCAGAGCCTACCACCACATTGCAGTTGAAATGAACGTCCACTTCCAGTGCTGCCAAAATCACAAAGTCCAGCTTATTCACCACGGCACCCTTGTTAAATGGGTCGGCATATTCGCCTGCGGAAATGCGGAAATGCTTCAGAGCTTTCACCGATTCCACAGCGTCCAAGTCAAAGTCTTGGGTGTCTAGCAGACAGTCCACTTGGTCGTTGATTAACAAATCGCACATGGGCTTGGTCAAACCGCCAACCCCGAAGCGCATACGGATGTTCCGCTCTTTCATAATCTTAGAAAGGGAAATGGTGGAGGCAATAGACGCACCGCCCACCCCTGTTTGATAGGAAAAACCGTCCTTAAAATAAGGGGCATTTGCCACAAATTGAGTGCAGTAATCCGCCATCATCAGCTTGCGCATATCAGTGGTGGGCTTGGCGGCACCCGTGGCGATTTTGTTGGGGTCACCCACGCTATCCACTTCCACCACATAGTCCACGTTGGTCATGGAAATGTGAGCTGGGAAGTTGGGGAATGGCACCAGCGTATCGGTAATGGCAATGACACGGTCGGCATGCAAACCATCCACCACAGCGTAAGACAGCACGCCGCAGTTGGACTTGCCACCAATGCCACGGCAGTTGCCGTAATCGTCGCAGGTGGGGGTGCCGATGAAGGCAATGTCGATACGGGTTTCCCCCGTTTCAATGGCACGGACACGACCGCCGTGAGAGCGCATGATGGCCAAACCTTGGAGTTTGCCAGCGGAGATGGCATCGCCAATTTTGCCACGCACACCAGAGGATTGGATGTTGGTGATGGTGCCGTCCTCGATGTAAGGCACAATGGGGTCGTGGGCCTTGCCCAAGGAGCTGGCACACAAGGTCAGATTTTTAATGCCCATGTCGTGGATTTCTTTCATGACCATGTTGACAATGTAATCGCCTTCACGGAAATGGTGATGAAAACCCAGTGTCATGCCGTCCCGAATGCCACATTTTTCGATGGCTTTGCGGAGGGAGCCGACCAGTTTGTTGGACTTATTATGGATGACGCATTTGGTGTTGGCGCCGTCTTTTTTATAGGTATAGCCGTCTTTATATCCGTTTCCTTGGAACACTTCTTTGTTGGTGATTTCCAGAATTTCCTCTGGAATATCCCGTCCCACAGCGTTAATCATACCAAATCCCCCTTGTAAACACCAGAGGCTTTTGCCAGCGCAATGGTGCGTTTTGCCCCGTCGTAGAAGGCAATGTCAATCATTTTTCCGTCCACGGTGAACACACCGACGCCTTGGGCTTTTTTGGTGTCGATTTCGTGGACAACTTTTTGTGCAAAGAGGATGTCTTTGGGTGTGGGTGTGAAAATATCATGGACGATTTCGATTTGACGGGGGTTGACGATGGACTTACCGTCAAAGCCCATGAGGTGGATGGTTTCCACGTCATGGCGGAAGCCTTCCATGTTGTCAAGATCGGTGTACACGGTGTCAAAGCACTGGATGCCAGTGGCACGGGCGGCAATCAGCAGGTTTTGCCGTGCGCCCAACAGCTCCACACCAGTGCCAGAAATACGGGTTTGCATATCCTTGGTGTAGTCGCCACCAGAGAGCGCCAAACCGAACAATCGCTCACTCGCTTGGCAGATGTCATAGGCCTTCATCACGCCTTTGGCAGACTCGATGGCAGCCATGATGAGGGTGGCACCCTCTGGGCGATTGAACTCTTGCTCAGCGGCAACGATGGCTTGTTCCACCAGTTGCACGTCGGCAGGAATTTCGGTTTTGGGGATGCGAATACCGTCGCAACCGCCAGCCACAGCGGCACGAATATCCTCACGCCAATACTCGCTGTCTAGGCCGTTGATGCGGACAATCCGTTCCACGCCACGGTAGTCAATTTCTTGCAGGGCATGGTACAAAGACAGCCGTGCGGTGTCCTTTTGGTTCATGGCCACGGCGTCTTCCAAGTCCAGCATAATGCTGTCGGGCTTGTAGATGTAGGGGTCTTTGATGAGGCTGGGTTTTTGGCAATTGAGGAACATCATGGAACGGCGCAGACGCTTTTTGCGGACTTCCAAAGGTTGTAATTCCATCATCGAATGGCACCTCCCCATGGCAGATTTTCAAACTGGTCGTTGGCACGCAACAGCGCCCCTTCAATGCGGGCTTTCAAGGTGCAATCCAGTGCCCCCTTGTCTACAATGGTGATTTTCACGTTGGTGACGTTGAAATTTGCCAAAGTCGCCATGGTGACCGCCTTAATCTGGTCGCCAAATTGGTGAATGACGGTGCTGTCCAAGGTAAAGTCGATGCCACTGTCACAAGGCTCCACCATCACCTGTGCATCGCTGGATTCTAAAGTACCTGCAATGGCTGGTTTTCTAATTTCCATCTTGTTTCCTCCATTTATTGTTGCCAAACACGCCAGAATCTCCATGTGCGCTTGGCTCAAATCTGTAGTTTTTTGCACAAGGCTTCGCGTTAACTCCAGCATTCGCTGGAGCGCCCTTTGGGCGTGCAAAAAGCCGTCACGCTTGGTCACTGGGGCTAACGCCCCTCTGGGCTTCGCCCAGCCCCCACATAGTGGGGGTGACCACATTGTATAGTTTTATCTTTATTATACGAGGGCTTTCTTAATCGTTCCACTGGCTTTGTCTTAAGATTTATTAAGACTGCTTACTTTTACCAATCCACGCCCTTATGGCTGTAAACGCCCAGAAGCAATCTACTTCTGAGCATTTATACGCCGCTGAACCGATATCCCATACCACGGACAGTAAGAATATGCCTTGGATGCTGGCTGTCGTCTTCAATTTTATTGCGCAAGTGATTGATATACACCATGATGGTATTATCGTCCACCACGATGCTGTCGCCCCAAACGTGCTGGTAAAGCATTTCCTTGGTGAAGACTTGGTTGGGGTGTTTCATAAAGAGCATCATAAACCCGTTTTCTTTCCCCGTCAACGGAATTTCCATATCGTCTTTAAATAGGCGCAAAGAAGTTGCGTCATAGCGGAAGCGCCCACAAGCCAAGCCACTATCGGTTTGCTTGCTGCGGCGCACCAAGGCCTTCACCTTAGCACCCACCACAACAGGACGAAAGGGTTTGGTGATATAATCATCCGCTCCCACGGACAAACCGTAGAGCGCGTCAAAATCTTCACTGCGGCCACTGACAATCATCACAGGGGTTGTAATCCCTTGGCTACGCAACCGTTTGATGACTTCAAATCCCTCCATGTCGTCCATATTAATGTCCATTAAAATAGCATCATAGGCGTGCTTTTCCAGTTTGCACAGGGCTTCTGTGCCACTGTTGGCTGTGTCAGAATCCATTTCGTAGCTTCCCAGCACTTTTTGCAAGGTTTTGCAAATGGCCACATCATCGTCTACAATTAAAATCTTCTCTGCCACAAACCCATCCCTCCCTATCTTAATGATTTTTTTCTTTCCTTTTTCTTGCAATTCAATTATAATAAAAAAAACGCCACTTGTCTAGTGTCTTCCCCCTTTTTCGGCACAAAATCGAAAGAAAGGACGGGGATTCTTATCAAAAAACTAAACGCTTCCTCTCGCATGGTGCTGGCTGCTTTGCTGGCTTTGGCAATGGCTCTATTTGCCATGGCCATCGGCTCACAAATGTGGTCGTCTTACAAAAGCGATGTGGTGGGCCAACAAAAAAGCCAAATGATTTTATTGGCGCAGGCGCTGGCTGCTGATTTTTCCAACACCATTTCCTACAGAGTGGAGGATTTGGAGAATTTATCTGCCATCTTCCAAGAAGAAAATGCCCGTGACCTGCCCCAATTTGCCACTGAATTTATTGCCCTCCTTCTGGAAAAACCCTATATCCAAGGGGTTGTTTTACGCTCTAGTCAAGGGGACTTATTCTGGGGATGCGATGGGTTTTCCGTGGCCTCTGTGAACGCCACCACCCAATACAGCCCCGACATTGCCTTGCTTTTGTTTCAAAACGGACAAGACCAACTTGGCTATATGATGGAGCAAACCCTTTCAGATGGTCGCACCGTGTCTCTTTTGCTGGATTTGACCACCTATTATAAAGAATTGACAAAGACTGTTTTTGAAGAAGACGCCAGCTATGTTTCCATTCAAACCGCCCAAAACATCACCTTGTTCCACCCAGCTACCGCGCTGGTGGGACTTGAGGTGCTAGAGGGCTGTCAGGCTCTATATGGTGATGTGGATTTGTCAGGTGCCACAGCCTTACGCGACTATCAAAACGCCCATTTATGGGGGTTTATGAATACAAATCCTATTGGTGGAACGATCCAGAGCCTGTTTTGGTTCGCCAAATTGCCACCAATGCCCAAGCCCACATTGGGGAGGATATTCTCATCGTCTCCATTGTCATGGACTATGACCAGATTTATCTAGCCATGGAAAACAGTTTAACCACTATGTTGGTGACAGGCAGCGTTATCTTCTGCATCGTCCTTCTCTTTTTCGCCTATATCATCTCCTTGGTATCTCAGCGCGACCGCATTCAAGAAGAAGTCACCTATCTCCAACAGCTCAACCAAGTGCTAGAAGAAACCAGACGCACAGAACAAGCCATCGCCCATCAACAACGGCTACAAATTATGGGTACCATGACGGGGGGCATTGCCCACGAATTCAACAATATGCTCACCCCCATCATGGCCTATGCTGAGCTGTTGCAATATCGTTTTGACAGTGCCAGCGAGGAGTATGAATTCACCGCTGAAATCTTAGATGCGGCAGACCATGCCAAAGAAGTCATCGGCAATATCTCCCAATTGAGCCGTCGCAATATGGATACGGTGTTTCGTTTCTACCCAGCAGGGAAATTGCTACGGCGCAGTGTGAAGCTGGCCCACCCCCTGTGCCCCGAGAACATCTCCTTTACCCAAACCTATGATTTGCCTGACAACAAAGGCATTTTATGCAATGAAACCCAGATGAACCAAGTGATTTTAAACCTATGCGTCAACGCTTTCCACGCCATTGGCCAAAAGCCAGACGGGCAAGTGGCGCTCCATTGCTGCGTGAAAACCCTTGGCCCCCAAGATGGATTTACGATCGGCGAGCCACGTCCCTACATCTCCATTTCTTTGACAGACAACGGCTGTGGCATGGAGCGCTCTGTTATTTCCCAAATTTTCAACCCTTTTTTCACCACCAAATTGGGGAGCCAAGGCACTGGTTTGGGGCTGTCCATTGTGGAACAAATTGTCCACTCCCACAAAGGTCACATTCATGTGGAAAGCACATTGGGGCAGGGCACCTGCTTCACCTTGTCTTTACCCATAGTGGATCAAACCATCGTCACCCAGACGCAAAACAAAGCCGATATCCAAACCCTATCCATTCTGATTGTAGATAATAATGGCAAAATTTTACGGATGTTGGAGAAGACTTTATCCCGTGATGGTATCTTCCTGCGCACCTGCACCAACATGGATGACGCCAGCATTTTATTGAGCACCAACGCCTTTGATGTGCTGTTGATTGACGCCAACCTCTCCCACGGAGATATCCCCTTAGATACCATTGACTACTGCATGGACATCGCCCCCAAATATCCCCATTTGATGAAGCTGGTGATGGCCAACCAAGTGCGCAAAGAAATGATTGAAGCCAAAGAACACGGGCTGATTGAAGGATATTTGGAAAAACCTGTCTCCGATGTGATGATTTTAGAGGCCATCCACACCCAGCATCCAAAATAACACGCCATGACCGTTGTTCCATTATAACCCAACAAGACACGCCGTTGGCGTGTCTTGTTGGGTCTTTTCTTAAAATTTCGCAATATAATCTTAAGCTTAATCGCTTTCGCTTCCCAAGCTTTTCCTGTATACTACCCTTGCACACATCTTTCATATGGCGTAAAAAAGCACCTAGCAACAGGAATTTCCCATGGCTAGGTGCTATAGGTCTACAATTATACACAAGGATAGACTTCTTTTTCTAAGAAATACAGGAAATAGGTCATGGCCAACAAATCTGCGCTCCCACCAGCACTGATGTTTTTCGCCGTGAATTGCTGGTCAAGACTGTGGATATAAGCCAGATAGTCTTGCTCTTCCAACGGGATTTGACAGTCTTGTCTTAACCTCATGGCAATTTTTTGCATGGTGGCATAGTCGCTACGAGCCACAATATTCGAATCTTCCACATTGGCAATGATATCAATCAGCGTAATAATGCCTGCGTCGTTTAAGGTCATCCCTTGGTTGCGCAAGGCATAAAACCGCGGATAGGCCAAGTCAAACAAGTGGGGGAATCCATCTATGGCTTCGCCTCGCACACCTCGCAATCCATGCTGGGCATACAATCGCTCCCCATGAGACGTCGCTGTTTCCATTGTCACATTCTGGAAATCCGCCTCTAAGCTTGCGCTTAACGCCTTTAACTCCAATCGCAACTGCCCTTGGCTATAGGGAAGTTGCTTTCCATACAGCACACCTAAGGCGCAAGTCAAAAGTCCCATGGAGAAAATGGCACCCTTGTGGGTGTTCACCCCTTGGGTGGCTTTGCGCATAGCCAATTCTGCTTTGATGCCCAATGGGCGCAACCCTTGCAACAGCCCTTGCCCGTCTTGTCCACAATGGTCAATGCCATAGAGGGCAAATTGCACGAAATAGGGCATCAGCGCCAAGGCGCTCCGTTCAAAGGTGTGAATGTCCATATCGGCATGGGCGCCAGTGTTTTGCCGATCCACCAGCCCTGGTTTTGGGGTGGCTAGCACCTCTCGCAATAAAGCGCGCACCGCCACATTGGCCAACTTTGTTGCGTGCTGATAGGCAAAGTAATCCCACATCATTTGGCACACACGCTCCAACAGCAATTCGATGCTGTGGCTACGAGAGCGCCCACAAATAAAGGCATTGTTATTACACAGCAAACACGTACGACTTGGAATCCCCAGCGTCAACCGTGATTGCTTTTGCCCATCCACATCCAGCACATCCATATCAAACAGCCGCCCCAAGGAACAATCCTGCTCTAAGGCGCACAAGGCCGCTTTTACTTTTTTTGCTGGCGCCTTCACCACAAAAAAGCACTCGTTCCCTGTAGTGGCGCGCAGTTCTTGTTCATGGATGACCGGCAAACCATAGGCGGTGCATTGATTGACAATCAGTGTTTTGCCCTCTTCAAAGGTTTTTTCTGCCAGCGGAAACACTTTTGTAGGCCCCATAATATTCAGCGTGAAGGAAATCAACGTGGTTTGAAAGGTCGACAACAACTGTTGCTGTACTTCCACACGCCGCTCTTTGGCTTGCGCCATTTCCGCCACTCCCACTTGAGGACCCACTATGAAATCAGTATACTTCATACAATCACCTCCCCACTTGCCGCTGTCATACAAACAGACAGGCAATGGCATAAATCACTTGGGGGAATACTGTAATGGCAAAGAGCATCCGTGCAATTTGCAACACCACCACATCTGGACTGGTGACGCCAATATCTGCACTAATCAGCGCCATATCTGCCGCACCTGCTGGCGTGGCACAGAGCATGCCTTCTTTCAGCTGGAATTGGCAGTGCTTTTTCAACAGCTTCCCAACAACGATACAAACGAAAAAATACCCTGCCACCAATAAAATTGCTGGCACGACCAATCTGCCCATATTGCGCACATCTTCTTGGTTCACCGATGTGCCAATATACGCACCCGCTAAAATTTGAGCGCATCTGCGCACCCAAAGCGGCAGCATACAGCCATCCACCAATTGCTTCGCAACGATGGTAAAAATAAGCGCAAACAGCAGCGTACCAGATGGCACACCTGAGAGTTTCCCCAGCACACCGCCCACCAAGGCCACCACCGTGGTCAAGGCAAAACCACTGTGGCTATAGGGGGTTTTTATCAGACGCATTTCCCCTTTATCCACATCTGTTTCATGGCGACCATAATATTGAATAAACATGGGGAACACCCCCAACCCAGCGCATAGTCGCACAAATTGAAGCACTGCCACCGTCGCGCCATCTGCTCCCATTTCTGCGGCGATAATGGGTGTGTCACTCATGCCACCAGGTACAGCGGCAAAAAAGCAGGTTAGCAAATCCAAATCACTAACGGCATACAGCAAAAACCCCATAGTAATGTTGAGCACCAACATACAACCCACCAAAATAGACAGGGGCTTTAAGAGCTTGCGAAAACTCTTCAGCTCCTCACGGGAGATTCCCACGCCGATGAATGCGCCAGAAATCATTTGCGCCGCCAGCTTCCCTTCGTACGGCATATAAGCCATGTCCCCAAAAATATTCAGCATGGCCACGCCTACAATGGCGCCAATCATCATCCCACCGGGCACTTTTATTTTTTTAAAGACCAGCCCCATTACGGCGGCTACACACATCGTTAGAACAAAATCCAACATCTCACCTTTTCCATTCAAACAACATTTGACTATCTGCTCAAATTGTTTTATACTAAACCAGAGGTACTATCTCTCTACAGAAAGGAGGGCTTGGTTTGACACGCAAAGAATTACAAGGATTTATGGCTGTTTATGAATATGGCTCTATTTCCAAAGCCGCTGAACGCTTATACATGGCCCAGCCCTCTTTGACCCGTATCATTAAAAAAATCGAACAAGACACAGGCAACGAGCTCTTCAAACGCACCAACGATGGGCTCAAGCCCACCGCCGCTGGCGAACTCTATCGCCACAGCGCCCAGCAAATGATGGACATCTATCACCAAATGGATCAAGCCATGTCTTCCATCAACGCAGAAAATCGCGGCAAACTCACCGTTGGCACCACATTTTTCCTCGGTTCCATCGTGCTCCCTGTGATTCTCCATGAATTCAAACGCACCTATCCCAACATTGCCATCACCATCATCGAAGGCACCTCTTGGGAAATCAAGTCTGAAATCGCCAAAGGCGCTGTGGATGTAGGTATCATCCATTTACCTGTGGAGGATAAGAACATCGAAACCATCGTTCTGGGGCAAGAACGGTTTTACTTAGCCGTCCCTCCAGAAGATGCCATCAATTTGACGGCCTACCAAAAAGAAGACAACCGATTGCCTTATATCGACTTGAGCTTGGTGAAAAACCGCCCTTTTATCTTAACCCATCCTGGGCAACGGGCCCGTGAAGAGGCCATGCGTATTTGCCAAGAGGCTGGCTTTGAGCCCTCTGTGCAATACACCACCAAAAACCTACAAACAGCCGCCAATTTGGTCAGCATAGGCATCGGGTTTTCCATCATTCCATCGTCGTATCTATTGACATTTAACAACCATAGTCTCCCCAACTACTACAACATTGAAGAGGCCTATCATCCTGAGTGGCCATTGGCGGTGATTTATGCAAAAACCATCCGCCCCACCAAAAGTTTTGACGCCTTTGTCTCTTTGTGCAAAGAAGTATTGCCACCCATTTATAACTATTGAACAAAAACGGGATGTATCGTCTACGATACATCCCGTTTTGTTTGTATCATCCCTTATTCTTTGGTGACTTTCTTTTTCTTCAACAAAGATTTTACCACAGGCCCTAGAATGATGACCACGCAAATCACCATCACAGTGGCGGTGATAGGCTTGGCAAACACAGCACTCATGTTGCCGTCAGCCAAAGTGTAGGCACGGCGGAAGTTACTCTCGCACATGGAGCCCAGCACCAAGCCCAGCACCAATGCGGCGGAGTTGTAGCCCAAGGTGACAAACATATAGCCCACAACACCCGCCACTGCCATCAGCATGACGTCACCAGTGTTGTTGTTGGTTGCGTAAGCACCGATGGTGGCCAGCATAATGATGCAAGGTCCCAGTAGGCTATAGGGAATGGCCAGAATCTTTGCAAACACTTGTGCCACCAGCATGGCCACGATAACCATGACAATGTTGGTCACCAGCATAGAGCCAAACACAGAGGCCACATATTCAGGTTGGGTGGTGACCAGCAACGGCCCGATTTGCACCCCTTGCATCACAAGGGCTGTCATCATAACAGCGGCCGCATTACCACCGGGAATACCCAGAGACAACAATGGCACCATAGACCCACCAGTGGCTGCATTGTTGGCGGCTTCAGATGCCACAATGCCGTCAGGCACGCCAGTGCCCAGCAGTTCAGGGTGTTTGGATACTTTCTTTTCCACTGCATAAGACAAGAAAGAAGCAATGGTAGCACCTGCACCGGGGAGAATACCCACCACAGTGCCCAGCACAGAAGAGCGGAGCATGGTGACTCTGGTTTTCCAAATTTCAGCAAAGCTAGGCAACACAGTTTTGGATTTGGCGGCAGAATCTTCGTCAATTTCAATCTTGCGAGGCTTAGCAGTTTGCTTCAGCACTTCTGTCACAGCAAACAAACCAATCATCACAGGAATCATTTCGATGCCACCCAACAAGGTGGAGTTGCCCCAGTTCAAACGGGCGATACCCAGCATGGGGTCCATGCCGATGGTTGCCAACAGCAGACCCAACAAGCCAGAAATCAAGGTTTTCACCAGATTGCCGCTGTCCAAGCAAGACAGCACAGACAAGCCCAAGAAAGCCACAGCAAACAATTCACTTGGGCCAAATTCCAAGGCCAAGTCAGCCAATTGGGGAGAAATCAGTGCCATTGCGAAGGCGGCAATCAAGCCACCCACAGCAGAGGCCACCAACGAGAAGCCCAGCGCCTTGCCAGCTTCTCCCCGTTGTGCCATGGGGTAGCCGTCAAAGGTGGTGGGTGCAGACGATGGGGTGCCGGGGATGCGGAACAAGATGGCCGTGATGCCGCCGCCAGTGATGGACGCGCAGTACACAGACACCAAGAATGCAATGGAAATGATGGGATCCATCACGTAAACGAAGGGCAGCGCCAAGGTAACAGCCATGGAAGCGCTGACACCGGGCATGGCTCCGAAAATAACGCCCAAAATAGTGGCACCAACCAACAAAAGGAAGGTAGAGGGGGTGAACACAATTTGTAAGCCTGTAATCAATAAATCAAACATTTAAACGCAACCTTCCTTTCTATTAAAATGGTATCATGCCTTCGCAGGCACGGGCAAAGGTACGGAACACGCCAGTACCACGAGCCAACATAATATCCAGCACCCCTTGGAACAGCAAGTACAAGAAAATAGTCAGCACCAGACTGATAATGGCCAGACGCACATACTTGGTTTCCCCCAACAGCACGCCATAGGCAATGAGGAACAAGAAACAAGTGGGCAGGAAGCCGATATAAGGCAAGATAATGGCCATAACGGCCACAATCACCATACCCACAAAGAGTTTACTGGTGAAAAAAGCTTTAAAATTGACGGTTTTTGCATCGGAATCAGCAGTTTTCAACGCAATCAAATTATTACGTACGTTGATGGCCAGCAACACCATCATCAACCCCAAAATGATTTGAGGCCAGAATGCTGCGCCCAATTCTGTGACAGTGGCTGCAGGGGAATTGGCTCCTACTGTGTAAAAGCAATACCCACTAAACAGGAACATGGCCACAGAAAAGATAATATCAAGCATAGGTCATTCTCCTTCTGTTTAAAAAAGTAAGGAGGGGAGCATCCAATGCCACCGAGACAAGCTTCGCTTACCTCAATGGCAAGTAATAAGTAAGAGCGAATAGTGAAAAAGTAAGCAACACCTTTGGTTTCAACCTACTTTTTCACTATTCCTTTTTACCTATTACCTGTCCTGTAGTTCTCAAAACTACAGGACATTGGGGGAGAGTCCCCTCCTTACGCAATTACAATTTTGATTCTACTTGGATTATACGCCGAACATAGCGGTCAAATCTTCATAGTCTGCATCCCAAGAAGCAGTGTACTCTGCGGTGTCTTTCCAGCCTTGACGTTGGTCAAGACCTTCGGTGGTTGCCCAAGTTTGGAATGCTTCGCTGGCAACGGCTTTTTCAGCAGCAGCTTCGAATGCTTCCAGAGCAGCTTCGGGGGTACCTTCCAGATAGAAGATACCACGAGCAGGCCCGAACAGAGCGTCAGGAGCCACATCACCAGCATAGTCAACGCCTTCGTAACCTTCCAGAGTCAGGGGTTCTTCGGTGAAGGACAGGATGCACTTCATATCGCCAGAAGCAACCAGAGCAGACACTTCAGCAGGGCCCACGCAAGCCAGAGACACGTGACCGCCGATGACGTCAGCGTTCAATTGAGAACCGTCAGAGTATGCAACAGCTTCCACAGTGTCGCCGAAAGCAGCTTGGATACAAGCGGCATCCAGACCGTTAATGGTCATAACACCAGCTTTGACAACGCCGGGGTTGGCAGCCACGTAATCCACCAATTCTTGATAGGTGTCATAGGGAGCATCGATGTCAGCCATCAGCACGTTCACGTCATGGACAACTTGCACCAAGGGGTTGATGGTGCCATAGACGTCAAAGTCGGTAGCGCCAGAAATTTGTGCCAGCAAAGGAGAGGGGGTGCACAGCAGATAGGTGTAGCCGTCAGCAGGTTGTTCGCTGAAGAATTGCACGCCAGTAACACCGCCTGCACCTTCTTTGTTGTTCACCACAACGCTCACGCCCAGTTCTTCTTCCAATGCAGCTGCAAATTGACGCAGGGTGGTATCAGCGCCGCCACCAGTGCCCCAAGGGCAGATGATTTCAATGCTGGATTCCCATTCCCATTCGCCTTCTGCCACTTCGCTGTCGCTACAGCCAGTCATGCCCAGTGCCAATAGTGCGGTCATAGTCAATGCGCAAATTCTTCTCAAATTCTTTCTCATGATGTTCTCCTCTTATCATAAATAATATGTGCAAATACAGTTTGTATTCCGTCTCTTATTATAATCAACTGGGAAACAAAGTCAAATCAGAAAATTGTATATGCCCTATAGCAAATCCGCATATCTTCCACTTTTCCCCAACTCCAAACAGAGTGCACTGGGAATTTATACCAAAATAAGCGTCTATATTTGCGCAACCCTTCTAATGACCGCATTCTATCTATGGTGGCGTGATACAGCGCCAGTATTTCACAGGCGGTACGCAAATAGATTTCCCCAGCATAGGTGGGCACCAGTCCCACGCGTCCTGCCAGTGGGGTGGCAACGAAAAGTAAAACAGCCCATGAACACTGGGGAAATACCGCCAACAAAAATGGGCCTGCCGCCCCTGCTTTGGCGCAAAATGATTGGGTCTTCGTGCCAGACATCCGCACCGCCATCCAAACCAAGGCTAATTGGTGAACTATAACGAGGGTACATTGGGCGTCGCTTCCCAATGTACCCTCGTTTTTTTCTTGTATATTCGCCTCACGCCCCAATGGAATGAGCCAACAGCCCATCCAACTGCTCTTGGGATAAGGTGCAATGGTAAAACAACGCATAATATTCGTTGACTTGCGCCAAGAAATCCCCTGTAAACGCATCGGGATACAGCAGCGCGCCATACCAAAGCATCCCCAAAATTTGTTGTACAGAGGGGGGATTGCCTGTCCAGTTATAAGGGCCATAGGGCGCTTCATAATAAGACCCTGTCTGGATGGCTTGTAGCTCCTGCCACACGGGGTCATCTGCCACCGTTTCATAGGCAGAACCATAGTTGAAAATAATCACCTCTGGATCCCACAGCAACAATTGCTCAAAATCCACCGCGTCGCCTGTGCCTTTGGATGTGGGACTTTCCACCACGGCAATGTTATTGCCCATCACATCCAACAGGCCAGCTTGATACGACCCTTGGGCGATGACATTGGTGCCCTCTGTGCCTGTGCAAAACACAACGTCTTTTTTATCTGCCCCAATGGCCTCCATCATGGCCATGGTGTCATCGTAGACACGGCTACAGTATTCGCTTAAAACCGCCGCCTCTTCTTCACGCCCCAGCACAAAGCCCAGCAATTCAAAGGCACGGTCATAAGTGGATAGCTCTGCGGAAATATGCACGACGGGAATGCCTGTTTTGGCTTGCAAATCATCCAAATCTGCGGCAAGATCGTCCTTGTACTCCCCAACGTCCACAATCACCTGTGGCTCTTGCGCCAACAGTTCTTCATAATTAAACTCCGCTGACGAGCCATAAAACTGGCCTAAAATAGGCAGTTCAAAGTAGGCCGGATCTAAATATTGGGATGCGGTGTCGTCCCAGTTGGACGTCAACCCCACCATGGTATCAGGCGCCAAGGCCAAGAGCATCATCTGCGCCATTGACCCACTGACTGCCACCTTGGTAATCTGGGTTGGCACTTCTACAGTGCGCCCTGCATCGTCTTCTACGGTCTTAACCGTTGGCTCTACGACCGCTGCTTCCACCGCCACAGCGTTGGATTCAACAACAGGGGTGGGCTGGCTCGCGCTACTACAGGCGCACAAATTGACCACCACCAGCAAAACGGCCAACGCTTTTCTTACATACTTCATAAGGTTCCTCCTAAGGTTTTCATATTGGGAATGCACACACGGAATTGGTCTTGGCAGACACTGTGCACACTCACATCCACATTGTAGAGCCTCTGCAACAACGTTGCATCCATCACATCCCTACTTCCACCCTGCGCCAGCACCACCCCATCTTTCATGGCAACAATGGTGTCTGAGAATAAAAAGGCCTGCTCTGGATTGTGGGTGGATTGTAAAATGGTATAGCCTTTTTGCGCCAAGGCTTTGATTTGCACCATGATGCGCAGTTGATTGCCGTAATCCATGTTGGAGGTAGGCTCATCCAAAATCAGCACCTTGGCATCTTGCACCATGGCTCTGACCAACAGCACCAACTGTTGCTCCCCACCGCTGAGTTTTGTGTAAATGCGATCTTTCAAATGGGCAATACCAACCGCATCCAAGCACTGTTCACAGCGCTCTATATGGCTTTGCTGTGGCATGACACCCAAGGGCAATTGAGCGCTCAAGCCCATCATTACCATCTCCAGCACGCTATATTGAAACGTGGTGTAATGCGCCTGCGGCACATAGGCAATGCGCTTGGCCAATTGTTTGGGGGTCATGTCTCGCACAGCGGCACCGTCTAGGGTGATGGTGCCTGTATACTGGGTGTGCGCCCCTAAGATACATTTAAATAAAGTGCTCTTCCCCACCCCATTGGGGCCAATGATGGAGGTAACCATGCCATCTTGAATGTCCATGGAGACCTGATTGAGCACCCTGTGTTTGCCATAGGCAAAGGAAAGCTTGTCTATTTGGATCCCCATGGGCCACCTCCATAATTGGTCATTAGATACAGGAAAAACGGCGCCCCAATAAAGGCCGTGAGGATGCTCAAGGGAATTTCACTGGTAAACATGGTGCGCGCCACCGTGTCCACTAGCAACAAAAATGCACTCCCGTAAATCATAGAAGTAGGCAATAGTTTGCGGTAATCACTGCCCACCACCCGTCTGCACAAATTGGGAATCAACAGCCCCACCCAGCCAATCATACCACTGACTGATACGCTGGCAGCCGTCAGCAATGTGGCGGCTAAGATTACCACCACCTGCAATTTTTTCGTATGAACGCCAATGGCTCTGGCCTCATCGTCATGGAGCGTTAGCACATTCATTTGCCACCGCAACAAAAATAACGGCACAATCCCAACCAGCAACGCTATGGCTAAAAAGCACACATCGCCCATGTCGCTGTTGTTCAAACTGCCCATCAGCCAAAAGGTGATGGCTGGCAGTTGGTCAGAAGGGTCAGCCACTAGTTTTACAAAGGATGTGGCGGCAGAAAACACATTGCTCACCATCAACCCCACCAAGATAATACTTAGCACTTGTTTGCCACGGGTAAACTTGCTGATGGTAAACACCAGCCAGATGGATAACAAGCTAAAGCCAAAGGCCAATATGGTGATGCCACCGCTGGATAAGCGCCACAAAATAGCCAAGGCCGCGCCAAAGGCCGCACCATTGGAGGCCCCTAAAATATCGGGGGCGGCCATGGGATTTTGAAACACGCCTTGAAAGCAAATCCCTGCCACGCAAAGGGCACTGCCCACCATCATGGCCACCAAAATCCGTGGCAATCGGAGCTGAAAGAGTACCGTTTCCACCGTGGATGTATAGCTATGGGGTACATTTGCCACTTTGGCATAAACAATCTCCGCCAACATTTGGGGAGTGATGGGATAGCGCCCTATGGCAAAGGCCACCAGTACCAATCCCAGCAACAAGGAAAGTCCACCCCAAAAAATCAGTCGATACGAATGTTTCATGGCCACAGTCCTTTCTCTAAAAATGTGGTGTATGGCAGGCAAGACTGGGTATCCATGACCAGCAAGGCTTCATAGGCCTCTGGGGTGTTGATATTCACCAAGGCACTATCGATTTCAATGGGCACATACGCCGCCTGCGCACAACAGCGAAGCACGCTGTAATGCCCTGTTTTGATTTGGGCTTCTATGGTGGGGAGCAGTGTTTTTTTGTAGATGGCAAACAAGGGGTTGATACGCCCCCCCATCACCGAGAGCACGCAGGAACACCCTTGCTCCAACCCAGAAAACAAGGCCTCGATCATCTCTAGGGAAAGAAGGGGGCAATCACAAGGCACCACCAAAACATACGGCGTATCCGCCGTCTGTAAAGCCGTGTAAATACCGCCCAAGGGGCCGATATTTTGCACTTTATCGGGGATAATCGGCAACCCAAACTCTGTAAACCCCTCGTTGGCTGAAATGAAACATTGATCAAATTGGCGCAAGGTATATAGCAAACACTCCGCAAAGCAATAGCGACCAATGGGCAGGTGGGCTTTGGGGGTTCCCATCCGACTGGATGCGCCCCCAGCCATCAAAACAGCCGTGGTCTGGGTTCGCTTTTTTCGGGATGTTCGACGGGTGTGAATGCGCTGTATTTCTTGTTGGGCTAAGGTTTGCACCGTGGCTTGGTCGAGGCCAAGGCGTTGGGCAACAGCAGGCAACAATTGCTCAAATCCCTGTTGAAGCAGAGGCTGGTTGGCTGTGTCATACAGGCAAAGCCAGCTCAGCAAGCTGATGTAGTTATCTGCCAGTGTGCCTTGTTCCCATTGCTCAAAATCCAGCCCGTATATGGTAACCCCATTATAGAGGAAATTTTCAAAATGAAAATCCGTCAAACGGATATAGGTGCCTAAAGTCTGGTGGGTGATGGCTTGAAACTGATCGAGCCATGATAAAAACCGCCCTAGCGCCAGCTCTAACCCTTGGGCATCCAAGGACGCGCCCACTAAAAAGGATAAAAAAGTGGGTGCGTCCAGATACTCTAGTTCCAAGGCCAACGGCCGTTGGCTACAAATAGTAGGTGCCATATGGGTGGGCGCTAACAAAGAAAGCAGATACCCATCCATATCTTTGGCAATGGCTGTGGGGTAGGTTTTCCAAATGGTTTTGTCAGAGCGAATCAGATTGTGTTTCATAAGCCCTCCATAAGATGAAAAAAAGGTGTGTTTTCGTTTGAAAACACACCACAACACCACCTGAAAGAGTATCTCTCTCAGGCGGTCATATCAGGCTCCTTTTCAAACAGAAGGCAGGGACGTTTCCATCGTCTACCACGAACCAACCGTGCAAAGCAACGGTCGATTGGCATCAAGTGCATAGGTAAAAACCCGTAGCGATCTTGAGCTCGGAGTGGGATATTCACTTGTAAAAATTTCCCTTTTCTTCCATAAATGATAGCGCCCCTCTCAAGTCTTTATTTTACACAAAGACTTGAGAGGGAGAGAACGCGCATATCTTATTTTACTGTTGCAGGGGTAGGTCTGGTTGTTTTAAACACCAGTTTATTCAGCAAGAATGCCACGACGATCAATGTAATACCAATCACGTCTGTGGTTAGGCTTGCTTCCATCAATAACAATGCGGACGCACCTAGCAACACGCGGGGAAGTTTCCCCCAGAACATCATCGCATAGCCTTCGATGGCGCCTACGATGGCGACCACGCCGATAATCGCAGTGATACAAGCACGGACGATTTCGGGGGTGCTGCCTTGCAGCAAGATAGCAGGAGAGAGCAGCAGCATGAAGGGGATGATGTAGGCCACAACCCCGAAGCAGAAGGCTTTGATGCCTGTGCGGTTGGGTTCTGCCTCTGCAATGGCAGCGGCAGTATATGCAGCAATGGCCACAGGGGGTGTGATAGCGCCGATACAAGAGAACAAGAAGATAAACATATGAGCAGAGATCGGTGCCACACCCATTTCAACCAGAGGAGGCACAATCACAGTTGCCAAAATGATATACACAGGCGTTGGGGGCATACCGCAACCCAAAACAATGGTCACCAAAGCAGCCAAAATAGCCGCAATGAACACATTGCCACCAGAGGCACTAATCAAGGTGGAAGAAAGCTTGGCACCCAAACCAGTGACAGAGAATACACCCACAATCACCCCTGCAGTGGCGCAGGTAATGACAATGCTACTCACTTGCTTACAGCTACGTTCCATAGCGGTGAGGATTTTTTTCAGATTGGGACGGGTTTCCTTACGGATGGCCGCCACAGCCAGCACCAAGAAAATAGCATAGAATGCAGATTTCATGGGGCTCCAGCCTGCGGTGATGCCGCCCACCAAGAAGATGATAGGAATGGCAAAGAAACCACGGTCTTTCATGATGGCCTTTACGTCAGCCAGTTGTTCTTTTGGTACGCCGACCAAGTTGTTTTTCACAGCAATGGCATCCACTGCCAACATCAAGGACAGGTAGAACAACAAAGCAGGCATCACAGCAGACGCTGCGATAGAAAGATAGGGCACTGCCAAATATTCCGCCATGATGAAGGCCGCCGCACCCATGATGGGTGGGGTGAACATACCGCCTGTAGAAGCAACCGAGCAAATTGCACCAGCTTCATAAGGGCTGTAGCCTGTTTTCTTCATCAAAGGAATGGTAAAAGAGCCAGTGATGACCACGTTGGCAGCAGGAGAACCAGAAATCATCCCCATCAGGCCGCTGGCCACGATGGCGGTTTTTGCAGGGCCACCACGGAACCGCCCCGTCAGGGCATATGCCATATCCACAAACCATTCGCCTGCACCAAAGGATTCTAAGAAAGAACCAAAGATAACAAACATAATGATATAGGTAGCCGCCACCCCAGCTGGGGTGCCGAAAAAGCCTTCTGTGGAGACATACATGAAGTTAATCAAACGGGTCCAAGTTTCCCCACGGTGGGCAATAAAAGATGGGAAATAAGGGCCAAACAGGGCGTAGATCACAAACACCGCAGAAATACCAACTAAGATAGGGCCAGTGGATTTCCAAGTGATGATAAGCAATGTGACTAACAAAATAGAGCCCATCACAATATCCAGTTGAGGGGTAGAACCAGTTTTCAAGATTCTATCCTTCCAAATAACCATCACGTAGATGCCAGTGGATGCAAAGGTCAAGGCAAATACCCAGTCTAATAGTTTCGTAAACGCATTTTGCTTGCCAAAAACTTTCCATGGATTTTCCAAAAACAGAGCCAACCCACAAAAAGTAATCAACAGTGCACGTTGCACCAAATCATCAAACATACCAAACCCAGCGGTATAAATGTAAACTGCAGCTAATATAATATAGATCCAACGCACAAGATGCTTGCGGGTTAGGGCTTCTATTTTATCCATTTTACGAACTCCTCGTTTTTTCTATAGGATTTCGGAGAGGGCTTATAGCAGACCCATTTCCTCGTAGTAACGTTGGGCGCCGGGGTGCAGTTCGATGGATGTGGTGGGGCCGTCTTCAATGTTCATGATGACACAGGGGTGAGAAGCGCGGATGGCTTCCACTTCTTCGTAGAACATCTTGGTGATGTCATAGACAAGGCCGTCGTCCAAATCAGCGTGGCAAACCACGGTGGTGGGGATGTAGAGCACTTGGGCATCGCCAGTAGAGCCGTACACGCTAGATTCCATGGTCATCATGCTATAGAATGGATACTTTTCAAGGAGGCTTTCTGCCACGTCGTCTTCGATGGGCACAAAGTGGAAGCCGTAGCCGCTAGCAGCCAATTCTTGGATGGCAGAAGCAGGTGCTGCAGATTGAACCAGCACTGCATCACAGGTGCCGTCTTTCAAAGCAGCGATGCCGTCGGTGAAGGAGATGTAAGAAGCATCCACATCGTCGATGGTGAAGCCATATTCAGGCCACAGAGCTTCTGCAACGGTGATAGCGCCGCCGCCAGCAGGACCCATAACCACGCGCTTGCCTTCCAAGTCAGCCATGGTTTCAATGTCAGAATTATCCAACACCACAACGTGGAACACGCCAGCAGACATGCCGTTGAAAATACCGCGCAGGTCTTCGCAGGTTTCAGAGAACACGCCTTCGCCGTTGAATGCGGCATAGCAGGTGTCGTTCATGGTCAGGCCGATTTCAACAGTGCCGTCTTGCACCAAGGTGCAGTTTTCAACAGTACCGCCAGTGACTTGTGCGGTGGTTTGAATGTCTAGCTTGGTGCTAATCAAATCAGCCATAGCAATGCCGATGGAGTACATAGCACCACCAGAGGCGGCAGTACCCATAGCCAGGAATTTGGGTTTTTCATAGGACAGGTCGTCAACTTCTTCCGTTGTAGCCTCAGTGGTGGCTTCGCTGGCAGTGCTTTCAGTGGTGGTAGTAGTGGTAGTGGTAGAGCTGGAAGAAGAACTACATCCAGACATCCCCAGAACCATAACGAGCGCGAGGGACAGTGCGAGTGCTTTGATTTTCATAAATACAATCTCCTTTTATTATTTCCGGAACCCTCCGGTGATACACTAAACAGTTTCTCTAACCACCAAGGTAAAGGGGAGTTTCTCTAGGGTTTTGGCTGTGAAATCCCGACTTTCAATTTGCTCTAGCAAAAGCTCTACGCTTCTGCGGCCAATGGTGTCTGCACTCTGGTGCATGGTGGTTAGCGGGGGATCGGTGAAGGATGCGATCTCCAAATCACCCATACCCATAATTTTAACTTGATCTGGTATGGTAATACCATGGTTTTTCAATGTTGTCATGGCGCCAGCGGCAACGGCATCGGTAATGCCTAGCACGGCGTCAAATTCTATGTTTTGAGACACGATGTGTGCAACAGCCTGCTCTGGCGTGACAGTGCCCTTAACAGGCGAAATAGCCCCAGCCCACTGCATGGCAATGTCGTTGCAAACCAGCGACTGATCAAAAGGGATTCCCTCGTCCATCAACCCTTGCTGATAACCTTTTAACCGCTCACGGCAAAGCTCTAATTTTAGATTCCCGTTCAGGAATAAAATCCGCTTACAGCCGTTTGCAATCAAATGCTTCGCGGCTTGTCGTGCCCCCTCAACATTATCAGAGAGCACCGCATTGAATGCGTTTTCAATGGAACGGGTGACCAGCACCACAGGGATATTTTCCGCTTTCAAGCTTTCCAATAAGGCCCGATTGTCATCGTTGGCTGTGCCAATGATAAACCCATCCACCCATTTGCCTTTCATGCGGTTATAATAATCTGCTTCTATCTTTGTATCTTCCCCTGTGCAACAGAGAATCACCATGTAATCCCGCTCCACACAAGCTTGGGAAATACTCTGAGAAATCTGAGAGAACACCGAGTCGTTGACACGGGGCACCACATAGCCAATGATACGGGTGCGGCCTTCTTTCAAACCTTTTGCAATGGGATTTGGCTTATAACCAAGCTTTTCTACCGCTTGCATCACCCGTTCTCGTGTGCTGGGTTCCACATAGTATGCGCCACCAAGGGTGCGAGAAACCGTGCTAATATGTACGCCAGCTTCTTTCGCCACGTCCTTAATTGTTGCCATAGTCCATCTCTTTCTAAAAGATTAATCCTTTTCTAAACGCAGTGCTTGTGTCAAACAAGTGCGCACACAAGCAGGTTCATAGCCCTGTGCCACCCGTTGGTAGCATCCGTCACACTTATCGGGCATCCCCATGGAAAAATCAATGGCGTGGAAGGGACACGCGTCCTTACACTTCCCACAGTTGATACATAATTCATGGTCAATCCAAACAAACTGGGTGGTCTCATCACGTTTGATGGCCCCTGTTGGGCATTGCTTTGCGCACGCCATGCTGGGGCAATGGACACAGCCATCTTTTGCATACGAGACGTTCCCACGGCCATTTTTAATGGTGTAGATTTCTCGAATGTGCATCCGCGCTGTGGCACCATCGGCGATGGGGGTGTCATTTTGGTCAATGCAGGCCATTACGCAGGAACCGCATCCGATACATTGTTCTGGTGAAAATTTTATTTTCATTCCTCAACCCTCCGCATACCACAGCGTATGGACTTATACCCCGGGAACCCTGAGTAGGGGTCGCAATGGCTCATGGGGATAATGGTGTTCACGTCTGCTTCTTTATACCCGTGATACATGCTGACGGTGCCGGGGCGAATGGTGGGCGTTAAGTTGGCCTTGACAATGATTTCACCAGCAGTGGTATACAAACCAATGGTGTCGTCTTGGGCAATGCCCAGCGCCTCTGCATCCACCAGACTAATATCAGCGGCAGGTTCTTTGCGGAATTGTCGCAAAGAGGCAATATGATGGGTACGAGAATGGAGTGCGTGGGGCAAGCTAGAGCCCGTGAACAGTACCAAGGGGTATTTTTCAGGGTCAGCATTGTCGCAACTATCACGATAGGTAGGCAGGGGGTCAAGGTTTAAAGATTTGGGCAACTGGTCAATGATGGTAGACCACAGCTCAAATTTACCAGTGGGTGTTTTATACCCTTGGGCGGTGTATGTGCCGGGAATATAGGGTTTAGCCTCTGGCACAGGCACAGGCAGGCGAGAACTTTTCAGTTGATCCAGCGTCACGCTAAGATTGCCCAAAATAGACTCTAAGCAAGCATCATACCCAGCGTAGAGCAAGGGGTCGTTGACTTCCAAGGCCTTAGCCATTTCAGAGATAATCTCCACATCGGGCTTAGACTCATAAATGGGGTCAATGGCACGCTTGGTGTAGTGCGCCATCCCACCGCTATAGACCTTAAACTCATCTCGTTCTACTGAGGTACATGCTGGCAACACCAAGTCGGCAAGGTCAGCGGCCTCTGTTTGGAACAAATCCACCACGCAGTAGAAGTCCAGCTTTTTAATGGCTTCTACCATGGCGTCAGGATCTGGCATAATGCGAATATTGTGGCCAAAGCCAATCAAACCAGCGATGGGATAGGGGGTGCCTTCCATCACTTGTCGATGGAAGCCCATCATTTGGCCTTCATCTAAGAATGTATGGCGCAGGGGGAATTCATCGTAGCCAATGTAGTGCGCTTTGGAGAAGTCTTCTTTGCGCCCAGCGTTCATAAATGCCGCTTCCAACGTGGTAAAACCAGCTGCTTGGGTGGCATAGGTGACAGGACGGGGCAAGGTGCCCCCTTCCACATCGTAGCACCCAGCAATGGCGGAAAGGGCGGTCATGGCGCGGTAGTTTTGCATTCCGTTGCGATGGTGAACAATGGGGCTGACGCTCTCATGGATGGCAAAGGGGCGATTTTCTGCCAAAATGTTGGCGGCCTTCACCAAATCTGCCGCGCTCACACCCGAAATCTCTTCTGTGTGTTCGGGGGTAAATTCTTTCACATACTCTGCAAATTCTGCAAAGCCGTGAACGTGCTTATCGATATAGTCCATATCAGCCCACCCATTTTGAATGAACTGATGACATAGACATAGGGCAATGGCACCGTCTGTTCCGGGAATGTTTTGCAAGTGTAGCGCGTTGGAACGGCGCACAGTGGGTGTCTCACGGGGGTCGATGATGATGAATTTCACATCACGGTCAAACAAGGTGTCCATGTTTAACCCTTCGGTGAAGCGAGAGTAGTATTGGTTAAACGAGAAGCCCAGATAGGATTTACAATTTTTAGTGTCAGGGCGTCCTTGGATGCCAGCATTGAGACCCCATGCAATTTTCACAGAGGAGGCGCAGGTGCTGGATTCTGTGGCATAGTTGGGGGTGCCCCACGCATTGGCCAAACGATGGAGGAAGGGACGGAACCATTTTTCATAGCCCACGAAAAAGGTCAGACCCTCTGGGCCGTAATTCTTGCGAATTTCTTTGCAGTTTTTCCCCAAGATTTCCCAAGCTTCTTCCCAAGAAATCGCCTCAAACTGACCAGAACCACGAGGGCCTACTCGTTTGAGTGGGGTTTTGATGCGATTAGGACTATATACATAGTCTTTAAGGGCATTGCCTTTGACACAAAGCTTGCCTTTGTTTTGAGGGTGATCTGCGGTACCCTCCACCTTAATGATCTTGCCATCTTTCACATAAGCATCTACACCACAGTACATTTGGGAACAGCACACACCACAAAAGGTCTGTCGTATTTCAATACCCGACTCGGGGGTAGGGATTTTCGAAACGCTCATGAGCTTCCTCCTTAAACCACTGCCAGACAAACGTTTGTCTGGTATCATATGACAAAATTATAAGGGATAATTTTACAAAAATCAATAGAAATTCAGCTTCTCTGGGTATTTTCGGTGTTTGGCACAACAACGCGGACATAATTTTGTAACATTTGTTTAACGAATGTTACAAAAAAAGGCCTGATACATCAGACGTCCTATGTTTGCAATTGGGGTCAACACCCTATCACTCAGCCCAAAATCTCCATTTATTTTTGGGTTCTCTATTTTACAAAAAACATATTGACAAATCTTGATATGAGGAGTATACTCTCCCTATCAAGACAAAAGCAGTTCTACATTGATTTGAGGTGACCTATGACTGAGCAAGTGCAAATGGCGAAAATTTTCAAGGCTCTTTGCGACCCAAAACGCATTTCCATTTTGCAAGAATTGCAAAATGGAGAACAGTGTGCCTGTCACATCATCGAACAGCTAGACATTGCCCAATCGGCCCTGTCTTATCACATGAAAATCCTCTGCGAATCTGGTCTGGTGGAAAGTTGGTCCGTGGGTAAATGGACCCATTATCAACTCAGCCAGCAAGGCGCGCAAAAGGCCATGACGGCCTTACAGGCTATCACGGCCACAACCCAAGAAACCACCATCTAAGGAGATGGTTTTTTCTTGGGCATACACATCAAAAACTTTTGATTTAAGGAGCATTTTTTCCATGGTCTTTCTCTCAACTCTTTGGGATTTCATCCAAACCCAACTCCTCGGCATGGCTTGGCTCAACCTAGCCGTAGGAGATGTTCTCACCACGCTAGGGCTAGACATTACCACCCAATTGGGGGGAAGCTTACAATTCTTTATTTACGATGTTTTGAAAATCACCGTCCTCTTGTGCACGTTAATTTTCATGATTTCTTACATCCAAAGTTATTTCCCACCAGAACGGAGCAAGGAAATTTTAAGCCGTTTTAAAGGCATTTGGGCCAACATTATCTCTGCTTTGTTGGGCACAGTCACCCCCTTTTGTTCCTGCTCGTCCATCCCATTATTTATGGGGTTCACCAGCGCAGGCCTGCCCATCGGGGTCACCTTTAGCTTCCTCATTTCCTCCCCCATGGTGGATTTGGGCAGTTTAGTCCTTTTAATGAGCATTTTCGGCTGGAAAGTGGCCGTTGTATACGTGATTTTAGGCCTAATCATCGCCGTTATCGGCGGTACCCTTCTGGATAAACTAGGGATGGAGCGGTATGTGGAGCGCTTTATTTTAACCGCCAGTCAGGTGGATATTTCTCTGCCCACCCTCACAAAAAAAGACCGTGCCATCTATGCCAAAGATCAAGTGGTGTCCACCTTCCGCAAAGTGTTCCCCTATATTTTGGTGGGGGTTGGCATTGGCGCCATCATCCACAATTGGATTCCCCAAGACGTCATCGAGGCTGTTTTGGGAAGTAACAATCCCTTTGGTGTCATCATGGCCACCGCCGTGGGTGTGCCTATGTATGCCGATATTTTCGGCACCATTCCTGTGGCGGAAGCCCTCCTTGCCAAAGGAGCACAGCTGGGCACCATTTTATCGTTTATGATGGCAGTCACCACCTTGAGTCTGCCGTCCATGATTATGTTACGCAAGGCCATTCAGCCAAAACTTTTAGGGGCTTTTATCACCATTTGCGCCGTGGGTATTATGATTGTAGGGTACTTTTTCAACGCCATACAATATATTTTAATATAACAGGAGGAAGAAGACAATGTTTGGATTCGGGAAGAAAAAAGAGGCAACACCAACACCCCAACAAGATGCACCTGCCTATGTGAAGGTGCTGGGCGGTGGTTGCGACAAGTGCAACCAGTTAGAGGCCGCAGCCGTAGCAGCACTCTCCGAACTGGGGATGGACACTGGCATTGAGCATGTGCGAGATTTTGCCGTGATTGCCACCTACGGGGTGATGACCACCCCAGCGTTGGTGCTGGGCGACAAAGTCGTCTCCACTGGGAAAGTGCTAAAAAAAGAAGAAGTCATGGCAATTTTACAAGAAAATAGCTAAAAAAATGGTTGCAACCTTTCGGTTGCTGAGCATGGCAAAGAACAGGATTTACAGGCTGTCTTTATTTGTTATGTCTAGTTTTGAGTGACAAAATTAGTGAAAACATAGAAAATCAAAAATTTCCTTGCGCAATTGTGTAGCTTGTGATATTTTAGTACTACAGTTATAGCTGCAGTATATGAAACAGAGGTAATAAAAATGGTCATTAAAATGCGATTGAGCAACGACGCAAAAAATATCCTAGCAAAAGAGAGATTGGCCTATGGAGGAGAGGGGCGCATTGCCTTGGGCTTTCTGGTGGGTCAGGTGGTGGAGCGACACAAAGGCATGCTAGCCGAGGTAAAAGCGGCGCAGCTATCGGCATGGTTAGAGGACTATCGCCACCGTCAGGCCATTCAAATCGGGGAAAGCCACTCTACTTCACTAACCCTACGGGCTTCTACCTACGATCTATTGGTGGGCATCCAAGAAACATACGCCCAGTTACCAGAAGGGCAAAAGGTATCTGTCCCTATGGTCATAGATATTATTTTGCACATTGATGCTCTACCAGAGAAGGAGGACTGGAAAGATATTCCCACCATTGTCCTGTTAAAAAAAGCCACCAGCAAGAAACTGGATCCAGTGCTCTATAAGATGGCCTTTGAGATGTCGTCACTTTTATCAAAAACCCAATTACTCCAAGAAATCCGGGCGCTCCTCGAAACAACCGTGGTAGGCGAAAGTCTGGCGCAATCTGTAAAGTCGGAGATGAACGCTCGGCTAAAAGATCTGAGTGACTATTATTCCCAGCGCTCTCCCCATAACCGAACACGGGGGGTAGTGAGAATTGATTTTACCAGCAAAGTACTGGCGGGGCTGTTACTGGCAGTGGTTGAATCCACAGGGACTGCTTCGGAGATGGAGCAAGAAATTAAAACTATGACCACAGAGTTGGAAGCGTATGTGAAGAGCGTCACCCCCCAGCCCGCTGTGCCACCCTTATAACCACACGGCAAACAATCACGCAAGTCTTCAACCACCACAAAAAATGGTTGCAACCTTTCCCTTGCGTGTCATAAGGACACTTTGGGAAGCAGGGTGCCACAGGAGCAGATTGTGCGTTGCACAGTCTGCCCTTGTGGTTTTTCTGCACTTTTATCGGTACTATGCTGGGATTTCAGTTTTGTTACTTGCTGGCTCAGATACTCGATCTAACAATCCCACATCTCGATAGTGGATGATAATCTCCTGTGGGGCGGTGTGGGAATGCTTTTGGGTGCGTTCGCCCACCTCTACCTTGGCGATGAACAGTCGCAGGATTTCTGCCGTCAGAGTATCTAGCTCGGTGAACCGCTTTGCCTTATCGATGAATTGGCTCACATTCAAAATCGAATTTTGTAGTTCCTCCAATTTGCGTTCCTGTTCTGGGATGGCAGATTGGAGGTTCTTTTGCTCTGTGAGGTAGTCATCACTGAGCTTGCGGAACACCTCGCTTGGGATTCTACCTAGCACGTTGTCCTCGTAGAGTCGTTTGAACAGGGTAGTCAGTTCCTCATTTCGCTTCTCCATCTTTGCCAGTGAACGCTCCGTTGTGGCAATTTCTTTGCGCACCTGTTGATTATTCTTCTGGCTGACCGCTTGTGTGAATTGCCCCTCCTGTGTCCGTGCGTAGTAGGTCACTCGTTGGAGGTCATCCAAGAGGATGGCTGCCAGCTGATGCTCTCGAATGTAATGGGCGGTACAGCAGTCCTTACCCTGTCGCTTATAGGTGCCACACATGAAATTGTTTTGACTCGCCTTCATGGTGTGGGCACGATGGAGCACCAAAGGTTTACCACAGTCTTTGCAGACAATCAACCCAGAGTAAATGTTCTGTTCCTGCATATTATTACGGCGACGCTTTCGCTTGCGAATCTCCTGCACAATGTTCCAAGTTTCCAAGTCGACAAGTGGCTCATGGGTATTTTCGGTACGCATCTGCTCACTCTCTGGGCGGAGGATTTGCTTCTTGTTTTTGTAGGACACAGAGGTATGTTTCAAACTGATGGTGTGTCCTAGATACACCTCATCCTCCAAAATTCTGGCAATATGCGTACACTTCCATTTGCTATGGCTATAAGAAGTCTGGCTCACCAAGATGTCTTTATGCTTTTGATAATAGTGGGCAGAAGGGATGGGGATACCCTCTGCATCGAGGGCATTGGCGATTTGATTAGGTCCCTTACCACTCATACACAGTGTGAAGATTTTCTGAACAACCAGACTGCTTTCGGGGTCGGGGACAATCTTTCGCTTGGGGTCAGCAGGGTCTTTCTGGTATCCGTAGGGTGGTTTACCACCCATCCTTGCGCCAGTCTCAGCCTTGGCACGAACAGCGGCACGACCTTTTTTACTGCAATCTTTTGCATACCACTCATTGATGATATTTTTGAAGGGTGTAAACTCGTTGTCACCATAGAGACTATCCACCCCATCGTTCATGGCGATGAAACGGACACCTTGGCTGGGGAAGAGAATTTCGGTATAGTGCCCCACCTGAAGATACTCTCGTCCGAAACGGCTCATGTCCTTGACGATAATCGTTGCCACCTGCCCATCCTCCACCAATCCCAGTAGTTCTTGAAAGGCTGGGCGATTGAAGTTGGTGCCTGAATAGCCGTCATCGCTGAGGAACTTTAAGTTTTCAAAGCCGTTGTCCTTTGCGTACTTCTCCAGCATCAGTCGTTGATTTTGGATGGAGTTGGAGTCTCCTTGGGAGCCATCATCTTGGCTCAGTCTTGCATATAAAATGGTGTATTTCTCGCTTGCGTTTTTCATACATTCTCCTTTCTGGCAAGCTGAATACGGCACTTCTAACATACCGTATTCGCTGCCGAATGTCTAGTGATTTTAGGTGATTTCAGATGTCTTTCCCAGACAGTTCCACCAGCTTGAGCATCTGGTCGAGGGGTGTCTTGGGTGTGGGATTTGGGAAGATGGAGCGGACGATGAAGGGCTTGCCGTCCACCCAGAGTTCCCTCTGGGTGGTGGTGTGGGTGTCCAACATGGTCACGCTCTGGTCTGGGAACAGGGTGATGAGTTTGCCCTGCTTGTGGGCAATTTGAGGTTTGTTGTTTGGCATAGGGTTCTCCTTATCTTTCTTGTTCTCGCTTGCGAGATTGTTGGGGTGGTTCTATGGTTGCCAGTTCGCTTTTAATGCGAGGAATGTTTTCCTCGATCTGCTGGCACATTTTGAGGGTTTTTCGGGTTTCTCTAAGCTCTCGATTGATGGTGGCAATCTCTTGGTAAAGATTACTTTTCTCCTGCAGGAGCTGTTCCTTGGGGATACCACACTCTGCGAGGAGTGTCACGGCTTGGCGGTGGCGATCCTCGTCCATGGGAGCAAGGGATTCCACGTTGGCAAGGGCGGCGAATAACTTTGCCTTCTTTTTCTTCTGGACGTTGAGGATGGTGCGGTGTTTCACCTGCTTGGCGAGGGTTTTCTCTGTGCTAGACACGAACAGTTTCATTTCCTCTGAGGTGGTAATTTGATGGTCACGGAGGAATGCAAATTGTTCTCGATACCGCTCAAATTCCATGATTGCCACCTTGGTCTGAGGGGTCAGCCGCTTTGGATATTCCTGCTTTTCCACTTTTCCCAACACATAGAGGTAGTGGTAATAGAGTGCCACAAAGCCCCTGTGTCGGGGGTGTTTCTTGGGTGGGGTGTACGCTGGATGAGGGATGACAATGGGGCGGACACCGCTTGCAATGGCCTCACCGATGCCGTCAATGGTGGCTCGGATGCCGTCCTCGGTAAACTGTGGGTTGCGTCGGCAAGGGTATTGGTATCGCTCCTGCCCTCGCAGGCGAAAACCCAAACGGTTGCCGTGTTTCACCTCATAGCCCATGTGCTCCATCAGCATGAGGAAGTTGCCGAAGTCCACCGCATCCTCGACAGCTTGCTTTAGGTCGGATTCCAGCATACTGCGGAAGGTTGGCTGTCCTTTGGATTGGCGGAGCCATTCGGCATAGGACAGGGATTGCTGGGGCGCAGGGTTTTCAATCACAGACAGCCCATGTTCACGGCAAAGTCTGTCCGATATGGCACGGATTTGGGTGTAATACGTCCGTGCGTTGGAGTGGTATTTTTGCCCCGTTCCCACCGCCACCGAATTGAAAATCAGGTGGGAGTGGATGTGGTCACGATCAACGTGGGTGGCCATCACCACCTCGAAGTCCCCCAGATGCTCACGGGCGAAAGTCTGGGCGACCTCTAACGCCAACTCAGGGGTAATCTCGTCCGGCTTGAAGGATTGAATCAGATGGTAATACTGCACCCCTCCCAGTTTGCTGTATCGCTCCTTGGTGTCCATCATCTGTTGCGCTGCCAGAGTTGGGTCGCAATTTTGATAGGCGGTCAGCACCTCGTGTTCCGTTTTGTCACCGTTGAGGATGTAGTCCACACCCACCTTCGGATGGCTCTTGCGAGCCAGAATTTTAGTGACTGCCATTTAGTTATTCACCACCTTGTCGAGCTTTTTATAGACTTCGTTCAGAAGCAGAAGCCCTTGCTTGGCATCCTCTGGACTGGCGATGCCAGCGTTGACGCTCCGTGCGATTTGGTTGATGTTGTTGCCGATACTGTGAATCTCTCGGCGGAGCTCCTGTATCTCTGCGGTGGGACGAGGGCGCACCTCCTTACCCTCGATGTATCGGGTAAGGAAGATACGCTTGGACAGTCCACAGGTTTTGGATTTTTCGCTCAGCAGTTGGTACTGCTCTGGGGTTAGCTCGATGTGGAGATGGTGGAGTTTCATGGAAGGTTCCTTTCTAGGGTGAATTTTCCGCCAACAGGCGGCATATGGGGTCAGGGGTTTCCCCTGCTGGCGCAAAACTGTACAGTTTTGCTATGCTTGCAGAGAAACCGCCCACGGGCGGTGGGGGAAATGAGGGTAAATGCGTCGGTAGACCGCCCTTAAACTACCGACGCACCGACGCAGATTTGAACTTAAAGCTGTGGGGAGCAAGGGGTTCAATGTGACACCTAGGATTCAGTTTTCAAGGTACAGTAGGGGTTACATTGAACCCCTAAAAGGGCATAAAAAGGTCACCCGATTTTCATCGAGCGACCTTTCAAATATGTTATTTCCTATGTAATTATCATCCGCACACCAAAAGGTGCGCAATCCAGTATTAGTATGAGCCTATTGCTTTGAGAGTTGTGGTCTTCAACAAGAGAACAAATGTTCCCTATTCGGTTGTAGCCACAGCATAACATACTCCAAAAGCAGAGTCAATAGCTGTGTGGGAATTTTTTTGAAAAACTTTTTTAGGCACAAAAACAGGGTTTGGCAATATTGCCAAACCCTGTTTGATAAGGCTTGGGCAACGTTGCCCAAGCCTGTGGAGTAGCAATGAATACCGCTTCTGGCAATGTTGCCAGAAGCGGGTCTGACAACATTGTCGAACCCGCTTTTGCGCTCCAGAGACAGGGGTTGACAACGTTGTCAACCCTTACTCGGAGGAACCTTTGGCAATCTTGCCAAAGGTTAGATGATGGACATTCTGACAACACCGTCTGGAAGTTGCGAGCGCTTCTGACAGTGTTGTCAGAAGCGGTAGTGCGGAAAAAAGGGGTGACAGCGTTGTCACCCCTTCAAGCGACCAGAGCGGGTTTGGCAACGTTGCCAAACCCGCTTGCTTAACAATCACTCTGATCTTGGGATTGCCGCTTTGGGCAGCGTTGCCCAAAGCGGTACACGTTGCTTTACGTGGGGCAAAGGAGTTAACTGGGGTCACGAGCCGATCCACCCCCATCACCGCCCACACAGGGCTACAACGGGGGCGACAGGGGCGACTGTGGTGAGTTTCTCCTACTCTCTTAGGTAGGGTTCGATTTCCGCTGACGATACCTCCGCCATCAGCCTTGCGCTGTTTCTTTAAATGAGTGCTTGATAGGCTCGATATTCCTCGCAATATCGAGCCAATGTATGTTCTAGTTCTTCGGGCGTATTGCACTGGATCAGCTCCAATTCTTCGTCGTCCTCTGTTCCAAAGGTGACCAGATAGCCGTTTCCCTGTTGCGAAACATGGCAGAAATCATCCTCTACCAAATAGTTGTGAAATTCCTTTAAGACCTGTTGAAATGTCCGCATTTTCCACCGTTTTCCCTTTCATTGTGCCACATGGCCTTTATTATATGGTGATTAAATTGTTAGCACACGTTATCACAAGTGTTTTATACCTCATTTGCAGATTGATTTTCTGCAAAAATGGAAATCTTTTTATCTGTATTCTTAGCGATATAAAGTGCATGGTCTGCTTTTGAAAACAATGTCTCGTAAGATTCTCTTGTCTGGTTAAATGCAATCCCTATACTGACGCTCACCTCTACTCCGCTTCTTTTTGTTCTATGTTCAATATCCTTTTGAATTTGAGTGGCTTTATTCAACGCATCTTGCTCAAATTCCATGGTTGTCAAATACACTAAAAATTCGTCACCACCAATACGTCCCACAACGTCCACCGTTCTAGTACAGAATCTTAGAGAGTCTGCAACATCTTTTATTACGACATCTCCTACTGCGTGTCCATACGTATCATTCACTGCCTTGAATTTATTGATATCAAGCACCATCAATGTTCCCTTGAGCGATAATTTTCGCTTTACTACCATTTTGGTCGTCACCTTATCGTATAGTTTCGTTGCATTATCTTGGTGTGACTTTATATAAAGTGGCCTACCTATGAAGTAGCATGTAAATATCAAAATCAATGTGTATACTAGCAATATCAACGGCAATCCATCCCTAATTATTTCATCATTAGTAGTCGATTTAATATACGACCCTAACCATTTATTTGATAGTTCTTCATAGGCACCTGTATTATTTATCTCTGACAATGCGTTATTTATGTTCTGTTGTAATTCTACATTGCTCTTATCAATGCCTAACGCAAATGCCTCTGTATCAAAAATTGCACTAACCGCAACGATCTCTGTATATCCTGCGTCATGTATCATGTAGTTTATGATGGCATACACACCAATGATATAATCCACTTCACCACACATAATCGCTTCAAAAGCGTCTGTATAAGAATCATATTCAATAATTTGAGTAAACCCAAACTGCATATGCAAATCAGATTCTACTGGCGAATCTACCACTCTTGCCACTTTCGTTTCATAAAGGTCCTGAATGGTGCCATAATCGTGTAATCCAAATAACACCACTCGATGTTTGCCAGTTGGCGCACTCAACAAAAACACATCTTCAAATTCTGAACTATAATTTACATTACAAATAATATCTGCTTCGCCTGAAACCATCTTTTCAATACACGCATCACGTGGTAATAGTTCTATGTCGATATTCATTTCTAATTCGTTGGCAATCAAATTTACTAATTCAATATTGTAACCTGATAATTCTCCATCATCATCCACAAAAGAATATGGTGCAAAATTTTCTCTAGCAACAACAGTAAGTGTTTCATCATAAGTATGATTGGCTTGATATCCCATCTCTGGTTTAGTATAAATCAAAGTATTACTTACAACGATTATAATACCCCCTATAAAACAGCACAAAAAAGCCACCATTATTATCTTGGGTGATTTTTTTGACAGCCCCTTTAATACAAGCATTTTATTTGAAATACGCTTCACAAAACACACCTCTTTTCATTTCTGAATTTTCTCGTTCTATCACATAACTTTTCTTATGTGATAGAATGAATCAACAAAAGGAGTTCATCCAATTAAACGGAAACAAAAATAACGCACTACAACCAGAGCGATTAACAATTTGTTAAATCGCTCTATTTGTGGTGCATTTGGATATATTTTTTTGTGATAACCCTTGAATTTTTCAATCTATCGTGATAGAATATCTCCTAAGTATTGGAATTTATTGCAGTGCTATGTCACATAAGAAAAGTTATGTGATGTTATGGTATCCAGTAGGCCAGCTGCATTTTATCCATCTGTCGTGCGTGTTTTCGCCCTGTTTCAATTGTATACATACGAGTGGTATTGATACTACTGTGACCTAAGATGTCAGCCAGACGGCTGATGTCTTTTTCTATTTTGTAGTAGGTGCGAGCAAAGAGGTGGCGCAGATTGTGGGGAAACACCTTATCGGGTGACACGTTGGCCTTTTTGCAAAGATTTTTCATCATGCGCCAGATGTTAGAGCGATCCAGTGGCTTGTCCGACTTCGAGCGGAAGATGCACCCCGACGAAATCTCCTGTTCGTTGCAGTAACGCTTGAGCATACGGCACAGCTCTTTGGGCAGAAAAATCGTGCGAGTTTTCCCCTTGCACATCACGGTGGTACGCCCTGTATGGGTGGCAGAAACGGTAATGTGTTGCAGTTCGGACACCCGAATTCCCGTGGAGCAGATGGTCTGAATGAGAAGTGCCAGCTTGCGGTTTTGTCGCTGTTCAGCGGTGGCGATGAGCCGCTGATATTCTCGCTGGGTCAGTTCCTTTTCTGGCTTGGAAAAGATGTCCCGCTGAATTTTCAGTGGCTTCACTTTATACTGGGGGACTCCTAGCCAAGTCAAAAAGCCGTTGACAGCCGCCAGCATCGAGTTGACGCTGGCGGGTGCATAGCGAGATAGCAGATGCTCTTTGAAGGACAGCACCAGTGGTTTGGACAGTTCCTGTGTATTTGAAAATACAAGAAACACACTGATGTCGTGGCAATACTTCTGGATGGTGTTTGGGCTCCGATCTTCCTCGTGAAGATAAGCCTCGTACTGGGTTAGCGATTCAAGGTTGAACATTGTTGTCATGGGAATTTCCTCCTTCTATTGGTGTCTCTATTTTTAACAGATTAGAAGGAAAAATTCTAGAGTTATCACCGTGCAAGATTATCGAGAAGGCTATCCCTACATATAGCAAACGCAATTCACAGCAATCACCTCCCCAGAATTGTAGATACGCAGTATATCTATAACTCCCATCATACACCAAAATAGATATAAAATAAATACACAATATATCTAATGAGGTGAGGAAATGGCAGTGAAGAGCGTATCAATTCGCATAGAAGAAGAAATGTTAGAAAAAATCGGCTATGTAGCGGACTATGAAGGACGATCCGTTAACAGTCATATTTTGGTGCTAATTCGTGAAAGTATCGCCAAATTCGAAGCAGACCAAGGTGTCATCGAAGGAGCAATCTCTCCCGATGTGAATGTGAAACCTCCACGCAAACAAGGCGGCTGATACTTCACGCACCAGCAGCCCTGTTCTTGATAATAATAGCAAACCGATTGAGTAGCCCATGGGTGCTCAATCGGTTCATCGTTTTATATATAATTGTTTAGCAAAATTATTCTATTATTAAAACACAAGGAAGGCACCGAGCAAAAACTCGGTGCCTTCCTTGTTGCCGTATTTAGCTTGCCCACAAATTGTCCTTGTGAGACGTACCACTTCGGTTGCAACCATTTTTTCTTTAATTGCTGGCGTCCTTTTCCATCATGATGTTCAAGATGGTTTTGTCCGTGTCTACCATGCCGATGGCGCTGACGCGCCCCATGTTGGCAATGGCTTGCTCTGGGGTTTGACCACAGATGCCATCAGTGGCGCTGAGCACCACATCCCCCATGGCAAGGTGTGCGCTCATCATGGCGGCATTGGTAGCAGTGGCCAGTTTCAAGGCACAGCCAATTTTACCGCCGTCGCAAATCATGCCTGTCAAGTTGCCACTCATGTTGATGATGGCATTGCCCATTTGCTCAATGGTGCCGCCCATGAGCCACACCATCGAGGCCGCCGCAGAAGTGGCGGCAGACACACCGCACCCACAGGTGGCGCTGAGTTTGCCAGTAAACATTTTAATATACACATTCAAGGTGTGAGACATCGCCAAGGCCTTTTCCAGTTGCTCTTGAGAGGCCCCCACGTGCTTTGCCATTTCCACCACAGGAATGACGGCGGTGATGCCGTGGTTGCCACTGCCTGCACTGCTCATCACAGCGTAAGGACATCCGCTCATACGGCCTTCGGCACTGCTGGCCACGCGGAGCATGGCACGACTAAAGAGGTTATCCCCCATGGTGCCAGCGTTGAATTCTTTTTGCAAGGTAGAGGCAATGCCAATGCCCAAGGTGCGCTCCAAGCCGTAATCTGCCAGTTTCCCATTGAGTTCCACGCCATCTAACATAAAGCCTAGCTCTTGTTCATTACAGCTTTCCACCAAGGTGCGAATCTCTGCCACAGTCATAGTTTTCAGCCGTGCGTGAATGTCGTCTTCCACCCCAGCCACATATGCTTTCTCGAACAACACTTCGTGGTTGCGCTTGGTATAAATGATGTTGGCATGGGTGCCACGGATTTCGCAAATGCCAATGCCAGCGGTGGTAATCACCTCCGCTCTGGCATAGAGCGCGGTTTCTTCATGGCGAATCATCACCACCACATGACGGGCTTCCACCATGGCAATGGCGCGTGCGCTGATGGCGTCATCAATGTCAGAAAACACCTCTAATTTTTTCTCAGGGTTGTCTAAGCAAGCACCCAGCGCCGCCGCATATTTTAAGCCCACACGGTCAAAACCGGGGATACCCACGCTCATGCCGTTTTTATAAATACCGGGGTTGACCTCCATTTTAATAGACACCACCTCGCCGCCGATGGCATGGAACGCGTCCGCCGCCGCCAAGGCCACGCAAACAGGTTCCGTACAGCCCAATGCAGGCACCACCTCTTGGCGCAATAAGGTCATCAATTCATGTTTTGTAATCATATGTATTCTCCTTTTATCTTGTGTTGTATATATTCTTTACGCCTATAGATATAGCAAATTTCATGCCAACTTATTTTCCACAAAAAAGCCCTGTTTCTCTTGCTATTTTTTCCAATAGGGGTTGCAATTGGTTAAATAAAATGGTAAATTGGTTAAAAGAAACCAGTTCTACCAGTAGGAGGCACTTTATGACCAAAAAACAAATTTCCATCATCGCCCTTGACCCTCGGGCAGGCCAATCCTATGGCGCAGACGTTAGAAGCCTCTTTGGCGACGTGGCCGAAATCACCATCTATGCCGTAGCCGACGGCACTGTGACAGGGCGTTTACCCTATTCTGATTTATTTGTGGTGTCTACCGATGCCTTTCCCTCTGCCGAAGCCCTTGCCAGCCACATCCCACCCCAATGCCCCACCATGGCGGTGCAAGCATCGTTCAAACATAGTGAGCTAGAGCGTCTAAAAACCTTGCCTTCTGGGGAAAAAATTCTCTTTGTCAACATGACCCACACCATGGCGCGAGAAGCCATTGCCCAGCTAGAGCAATTTGGGATAAACCATGTCCAATGGGTACCGTTTTATCCCCATGCCGTGCTAGATGACCCTACCATTCGCATCGGTGTCACCCCTGATGAAATGCGCTATATGCCTGCGGGCATCGAGACCACCATCGACATTGGTCAACGGGTTTGCACCTCTGGTATGATGATTGAAATCGCCTTGCGCTTAAATCTAGAACACCTGTTGAAAACCCCACCTTTTGTGGCCTACTTTCAATCAGTTGCCACCAATAACTACAGCTTTGACAAACTATTTGACCGCTCCTTCCGCTTGGCTAGCCAGTTCCACATTTTAATGGACAGCCTCAGCGATGGGGTGATCGCCGTGGATGAACGGGGCATTGTCTTTGCCAGCAATCACCAAGCCCAAGACATTACACATTTAAATGTAGAACAGGTGGAAGGCCAGCCGTATAGCCAACACTTCCCCTATATCCCCTTTGGGGAATGTCTCCAACAGCAGACCAAAATCCCTGTAAAAGTCATTAAAGTCAACGGCACACCGCTGAATGTAGAAGTGGTACCCATTTTGCGAGAAGGCACTTGCATGGGTGCCTTCGCCATCTTGCAACGCTTTGACGACATGGAAGACCGCCAAACCCAACTACGCAGCCAACTATTCCACAAAGGCCACTATGCCAAATATGGCTTTGAAGACGTGATTGGCACCTCCGCCGCCATGGAACACACCAAAACCGTTCTGCGGCGGATGGCACAAAGCGAAAGCCCTGTGCTTCTCATTGGAGAAACCGGCACCGGCAAAGAACTGTTCGCCCATGCTGTCCACCGTGCCTCTCGTCGTAGCGCTGGCCCCTTTGTTGCCATTAACGTGGCGGCTGTACCAGAAAATCTGCTAGAAAGCCAACTCTTTGGCTATGAAGACGGTGCCTTCACTGGGGCAAAAAAAGGTGGCAGCCCCGGTTTATTTGAGTTTTCCCACCGCGGCACCTTGTTTTTAGACGAAGTGGAAGGGATGTCCATGGCGCTACAGGTCAAGCTTCTGCGCGCCTTGCAAGAACGGGAGGTCATGCGTGTGGGCGGCAACCGCATTATCCAAATCAACGTGCGCATCATTGCCACCACCAATGAATCCTTGGAAGAAAAAATTCAACAAGGCACCTTCCGACGCGACTTATATTATCGCCTATGCACCTTGCCAGCCCTGATTCCACCGCTGACCCAACGCGGAGAAGACTTGATGCTAATTATGGAGCATTTCAAGCAAGAGCTGGGCGCCACCTTCACCTTATCCCCAGAAGTATCTGGATTTTTCCACCGCTACCGCTGGCCAGGGAACATCCGTGAATTGCGCAACGTGGTAGAATATCTGGTGTATACTGGGCAAAGTGTCATCACCATGGATGACCTCCCCCCACGATGACGCCCAATACCATGCGAATGCCCCTCTCCCCTGTGGCGCCCTTACAGCTGACGCCATCCCCGACCACTTCCAGCCGCTCCCCTGCATTTTGGTTTGTGCTGGAACAGCTTTTCCACGCCTCCCAAGCCAGAACCCCCATAGGCCGAGACACCTTATTACAATTGGCCCAAGACATCCACTTGCCCCTGTCTCAGCAAGAGGTGCGCACCTTATTAAAAGAGATGGACGCAGAAGGACTGGTACGGGTCAGCCGCGGCAGAGGGGGCAGTCAATTGACCTTAGCTGGTCGTGACCTTTGGTTAAATGGTCAGGAATAACCAATTGTTTAACCATTAACCAATTCAGTCCACCCTTCTCTCCCTTTTCACCCAACCTATACACCCACCACCATAAGGTTGCACCTTGGTAATTTTCGCCAAGATGCAACCTTATGTTTTTTGCAAATTGCCAAAAAACCCACCTTTTCCCATAAAAAAACACTCTTTTTTATTTTTTCACAAAAGTTGGCACGGTTTTTGCTTTATAACTAGGCATAACAACAAAACAACTGTGTATTTAGAAAGGAAACAACCTATGACTTACAATTTTGACGCCATCATCGACCGTTCTGGAAATCGTGCCGCCAAGTATGACGAACGCAAGAAAAAATTCGGCACCGACGATGTAATCCCTCTGTGGATCGCCGACATGGACTTCAAAACCGCTCACCCCATCATCGATGCCTTGAAATCTCGTGCCGAAGAAGGCCTCTGGGGCTACACCGCCCGTCCCGACAGCTACTTTGCCGCCATTTGCGATTGGCAAAAACGCCGCAACAACTGGGAAATTGACGCCTCCCTCATGAGCTGGAGTCTGGGGGTTGTCCAATCCATCTCCGCCTGCGTCAAACTCTTCACCCCAGAAGGGGGCAACGTGCTGATTCAAACTCCCGTCTACTCTGAATTCTACGACATGACCGAAGCCGCCAATCGCAACGTCATCGAAAACGCCTTCGTGTTGGGCGACGACGACAAGTGGACCATTGACTGGGATGACTTTGAAGCCAAGCTCCAACAAGCTGATCTATTTTTACTCTGCAGCCCCCACAATCCTCTAGGCCTTGTATGGGAACGAGACGATTTGGAAAAAATGATGAAGTTATGTCTCAAATATCACGTGCTTGTGCTGTCTGACGAAATCCACTCCGACCTGATTTTCCACGGTAAAACCCACCTTCCCACCGCCACCCTCTCCCCTGAAATCGCCGCCAACACCATCTCCTGCTTCTCTGGCACTAAAACCTTCAACTTGGCTGGTCTCCAAGCCAGTGCCGTGGTCTTCCCCGACCAACACACCAAAAAGGTATACGACCAATTCTGGCACAACATGGATATCCACCGCAACAACGCCTTCTCCCTCACCGCCATGGAAGCCGCCTTCACCCACGGGGATGAATGGCTGGGGCAACTGCTCCCCTATCTCTCTAACAACTTCGACTATGTGGTGGACTACTGCGAAAAAAACATCCCTCAAATCAAAACCTTTGCCCCAGATGCCACCTACTTGATGTGGCTTGACTGCCGTGCACTAGGCATGAACAACCAAGAACTCCATGATTTCATGATTGAAAAAGCTGGCCTTGGTCTCAACGATGGTTGCTCTTTTGGCCGTAGTCTGGAAGGCTTTATGCGTCTTAACGCCGCCTGCCCCCGTAGCGTTCTCATCCAAGCCATGCACCAACTGTACGTAGCGGTGCAAGCCCTGTAATCACTGGCAGTTGCCATGTTTTAAATACAATATACTATGAAAAACGAGGAATCCTACATGAATGAAAAACTCAACCTAAGTCCATGGGAACAATTCAAAACCCCTTTCCTGCTGTTAGGCGGCATCGCAATTGGCTCTCTCATTGGCATCGTCGCTCCTGAAATCGGCCAAGCCGTTTCTCCTCTCGGCGATATCTTCTTGAACCTGCTGTTCACCATCGTGGTGCCCTTGGTGTTCACCTCCATTTCTGCCGCTGTTGGCAACATGGTGAACATGAAACGCCTTGGGAAAATTTTAGGCAGTACCGTCATGGTATTCTTGGCAACTGGTGCCGTGGCCGCTGCTTGTGTGCTGGTGTGGGTCAACTTATTTAGCCCCTCCGCTGGCACCAACATCATCATGGAATCCGCTGAAATCGGCGTCACCCAAAGTGCTGGTGAAATGCTGGTGGGTGCCCTGACTGTCAATGATTTCTCCTTACTGCTGAGCAAGTCCAATATGCTTCCCCTGATTATTTTCTCCATTATCTTTGGCTTCTGCGTGGCCTCTTGCGGTGGTGATGAAAGCCCCGTTGGCAAATTCCTCAACAATCTAAACATGATTATCATGAAATTTGTAGATGTGATTATGGCTGTGGCGCCCATTGGTCTTGGCGCATACTTTGCCAACCTCATCGGCGAATTTGGCCCCCAATTGCTGGGCGATTACGGCCGTGCCATGATCGTCTACTATCCCTTGTGCCTGCTGTATGTTTTGATTTTCTTCCCCACCTACGCCCTGATTGCTGGGGGTAAGACTGGCCTTTCCCGTATGCTACAAAACATTTTCACCCCTGCTGTCACTGCCTTTGCCACACAAAGCTCTGCCGCAACACTCCCTGTCACCAAAAACGCCTGCGACAAAATGGGTGTGCCCAAAGATGTCAGCGACATTGTGGTTCCCATGGGTTGCACCATGCACATGGACGGCTCTGTGTTAAGTTCCATCGTGAAAATTGCTTTCCTCTTCGGTGTCTTCGGCACCCCCTTCACTGGCGTCAGCACCTATACCATGGCCATTGCTGTTGCCATCCTCAGCGCCTTTGTGCTCTCTGGCGCACCCGGTGGCGGTCTGGTGGGCGAAATGATTATTGTCAGTATGTTCGGCTTCCCTGCTGAAGCATTCCCCTTGATTGCCACTTTGGGCTTCTTGTTCGACCCTGCCGCAACCAGTTTGAACGCCAGCGGCGATGCCATTGCCTCTATGCTGGTTGCCCGTGTGGTAGAAGGCAAAGACTGGATCAACGGCAAATTAAGCGCATAACCCTTTCTCCCAACACGGACAGAGGCGAACCCTGTCCCTACAAATTAACAATATAGGAGATGACTCACATGAACGTTATCGATACAAAAAATGCACCCGGTGCCATCGGCCCTTATTCCCAAGCTTACGAAGTCAACGGCGTGGTTTATACCTCTGGCCAATTGCCTGTCAACCCTGTTGACGGCTCTGTCCCTGTGGACATCACAGGGCAAGCTGAATATAGCTGCCAAAATGTTGGCGCTATTTTGGAAGCCGCTGGCTCTGGTTTTGACAAGGTGTTTAAAACCACTTGCTTCTTATCTGACATGGGCGATTTTGCCGCCTTCAATGAAGTGTACGCCAAGTATTTTACCTCTAAGCCTGCTCGTAGCTGCGTGGCTGTGAAGACATTGCCCAAAAATGTTTTGTGCGAAATCGAAGCCATCGCAGTGGTCTAAGCAACACCTCTTTTAACAAGCTTCCTTTCTTATTTTCATAGAACTCCTCCTAAAAAACAACAACGCCGTAGATCGTGGTGGGTCTACGGCGTTGTTGCGTTTAAAAATCTCCTATCATATAATGTCCACTGAACAAATGCAATTATCCCAATTATACTTAACGAGACCCAAACGCTCACTCCTACTGTAGGGGCGGGGTTCCATCCCCGCCCGTCGTCAGAAGATACTGGTATCTTATCAAGCGGGAGGGGCCCCTCCCCTACGAATACCCTACAAGCCCCGTTATCTACTATCGGGATATGCAATTTGCGAATTGCATTTGCAAATCAGCCCTTAGTGGCTGATTTGATGGCAAAACAAGTTGTTTTGCCATTTCAGATACATTGATGACTCCCTGTTTTGATTTTTGGACACACGCCCAAAATCAAAAGTGCAAGGTTTTTTGTCTTGCGAGACAAAAAACCTTGCACCTGAACAAAGCAAAAACACAGTGAAATCCTTGTTAGATGTGTGTTTTTGTTTTGTTCAGCAGGTAGCATATAGACAGGGGCAGAAAAATAGAGTACAATATGGGTGATTATATGACCATTGAAAGGATGTTTCCTATGAACGTACAGATTTCAGATTTATTTGACATGACCCACACCTTGGCTGGGGCATATTTAGAACAATTCACCTATCCTTGGGAGGCGCTGGACGGCATTGCCCAAACCATCGTGGACTTAGGTGCAACCTTAGACGATGATTATGTAGAGCAAAGCCCCCAAGTTTGGGTGCACAACACGGCCACCGTGGCACCCACAGCCTACTTGGGCAAACCCTGCATCATCGGCCCTCACACTGAGGTGCGCCACTGTGCCTTCATCCGCGGGTCCGCCTTGGTGGGTGCACACTGCGTGGTGGGCAATTCGGTGGAATTGAAAAACGTCATCCTCTTTGACAACGTCCAAACCCCTCATTATAACTACGTGGGCGACAGCATTTTGGGCTACAAATCCCACATGGGTGCAGGGTCTATCACCTCAAACGTGAAAGCCGACAAAACCTTGGTGGTGGTCAAAGGCGACCAAACCATAGAAACTGGCATCAAAAAATTCGGTGCCATGCTGGGCGACTTTGTGGAAGTGGGCTGTAACAGCGTGCTAAACCCTGGCACCGTTATTGGTGCCCATTCCAATGTCTATCCCGTCACCTCTGTTCGTGGGGTCATCCCAGCCAACAGCATTGTCAAAAGCAGCCACGAAGTGGTGGCAAAAAAAGAAAGATGAACGGCATGAGAGCCTGTTGCGTTTGCAACAGGCTCTCGTTTTTTATAGTCATTCACCCTTAGCCCCATTACGGTACTAGCAAATAATTGCCGCTGGGCGGAATTTGCTCTGCCATCACGGTGACAGCTTCCGCGCCTACCAAAGACTCTGCCGTAGGCAAATCATTGGTCGTTACATAGAACATATCCACATACTCCGTCCAATCTTCATAAGGCACACTACCGCTGACAAGAGCGCCAGCCGACATTTCCATGCCCAAAGACACCCCAGCTGCTTGGGTGTGGGTATAAATGATTTCTAACAAATCATGCAACGCTTGCTGTGGGTCATCAGCGGCATAGCGGATGTTCTCCAAATCTCCCGTTTGGGGATAATGGAAGTCGGTGAGGATAATTTCATCGAAGCCCATGGCTGTCAACTCGTCAATCACCGCCACAATCCATGCCACGGCATCTTCTTTGGCAGGGTCTAACCAAACCTTGCCATCCCCATCTTTATAGCCGTAACCAGTGCCGCTCATCAGCGCCGAAGCCGTCACGTAATAGGAGGCGTATAAGGGGTCTTGCAACACACTGACAAAGGCACTCACTGGCACCGACTGGCCCAGCAAGGCGGTTACGTAGTCTGCATTTTGTGCCACATATTCAGACGTGGCACCTGCGACCAAATCGGCATTAGACGACTGGTAATACAAGGTGCCGTTGCCATCTTTCATGGTCAGCGCCAGTTTGTCAAAGTCGGTGCTATCTTGCGCAGGCCACGTGGTGGCATCCACATCTAGCAACAAACCGCCCACTTGGACAGTATCCACCACAGGCTCTGGCGTATCAATCACCAACTCCACCTCTGGCACAATCTCTTCCACCGCAAGCTCTTCATGGTCAAAGCGAGGGAAAATGCTCCAAGAAAGCCCGTGGTCACCCCAGAAAAAATACCCAAGGCACACAGCAATAACGCCAATCAAAATCATCGCGAGCATCCATTTCAAACTGCTTTTGCGACCCCGATAGCTGCTGTAGCTATTTCTTTTTGCCATTGGTTCCCTCCTCCCTGTCTTTTCAGCCTTCCATGGCTGTCATCAAATCCACACGGCGTGCGTGGCGGCCACCTTCAAACTCTGTTGCCAAGAACAAATCCACAATCCGCAAGGCCACCATTTCCCCTGTGACAGCGGCCCCCAATGCCAACGCATTGGCATTGTTGTGGCGACGGGTCATTTCAGCTTGGGCTTCTGTGGCGCACAATGCGCAACGCACACCTTTAACCTTGTTGGCGGTGATGGAGATGCCGATGCCTGTGGTACACACCACAATGGCGCGTTCACAGCTACCGTCAGCCACAGCCTCTGCCGCCGCCTTGCCAAAAACAGGATAATCGCAGCTATCTAATGAATAGGTGCCACAATCTTTCACACTGTGTCCTAATGTTTCCAAATGTGCTTTGATGGTTTCTTTCAAGCCGAAGCCACCGTGGTCAGATCCAAGAGAGATATTCATAGTGGTTTACTCCTTTTATACATATCTTTTTTATCATACCCTAAGTATAGGGAAAAATCAACCATTTTATACAATCCTGTCACCCCTCGCAAGAGGGGCTAGGCGTAGCCTAGTAGGGACGCAGTCCCATGGCAGGTGCGTGACGGCTTTTTGCACGCCCAAAGGGCACTCCAGCGAACGCTGGAGTTAAGGCGAAGCCTTGTGCAAAAATCTATAGGGGATGTCGAATTTCTTTCCCTTGTTCAAAGGTGGAGAAATATGTAAAGCCCAGCCGTTTGATCAAGGCTTGCCCCTCACGAATGCCTGCGCCCATATCTTTCGGCTGGTGGGCGTCCGAACCAAGGGTGATGCGCCGACCACCCATATCGTGGTAAAGTTTGAGCCATGGCTCATCTGGACAATTCATATCCCCACGGGTGGTGTTGAGTTCAATGCCAAGACCTTTGTCAATCAAGGTTTTATAAATGCCCACCACTTGGTCATGAAATGGTGCAAAAGGCACATCCAAACCTAAATATTTGCAATAGCGCAAAGGCAACGTCAAATGCCCCAACACATGAAAACCGCCCCAGTTGCATTGTGTTTGCACCACCTGCAAATAATCTCCAATGGCCGCACTGGCTTCTGCCGCTGTTTTAGGGCGATATTCTGCCCAATCCATATAGTCATACGCCTTGCTCAGGCGGTGGATGGAACCAATGACAAAGTCTAAATTGGGGGCTTTTTGAAGCATTTTTTCCACAGTGGGGATGTCCATAGGGGCCTCTCCCAACTCAATGCCAAGGCGAAGGGTGATTTTATCCACATATTGACGTTGCACTGTGGAAAACTCTGCAATCAAAGCGCCCCAGTCGTCAGTGTCACGAGGCACGGTGATGTCATCCCAGTAAAAGGGCTCAAAGTGGTCAGTGAAGCAAAGTTCATGCAGACCTGCGGCAATGGCGGCCTCCACTTGCGCCACCATGGTGGCCTTACTGTCTGGAGAGACACGGCTGTGGGTGTGATAATCAGCAAGATACATGGGATTCTCCTTGTAAACTAAAAATACCGTAGGGCGGGGGGCTTGCCCCCGCCGTCCCCCAATTTACGGGTAACCTACGGCGGGGGCAAGCCCCCGCCCTACAATTATCATAGGTCAGCGATATGCAACGATAGGGCGGTGAACAAACACCGCCCTACACACTTTATTTTTTCTTCTTATTATTCTTTCCGCCGAACAAAGTCTTTTTTCCCAAATCCGCTCCATCTTCGCCCATGGTTTTGGCGAAGGCGTGAAGGGCTTCTTTTTGCTCTTTGTTCAGGTGTTGGGGGGTGGCGATATTGACGGTGACATATTGGTCGCCACGGCCTTTGCCACGCAAGTCAGGAATCCCTTTACCACGGAGACGGAAGGTGGTGCCCGTGTCGGTGCCTTCAGGCAGAGTCAAGGTGACCTTGCCGTCAATGGTGTCTACTTCCAGTTCCCCGCCCAAAACAGCACGGGCGAAGGAAATATCCACATCATGTAACACAGAGTTGCCTTCACGGCGGAATTTTGCATGGGCACGGATGGTGACCGTCACCAACAAATCCCCAGCAGGGCCACCATTAGACCCAGCGTTGCCTTGACCGCGGATGGAAATGGTTTGCCCATGGTCAATGCCAGCAGGCACGCTCACTTGCACGGTGCGACGCTTGCGCTCCACCCCTTGCCCACGACAAGCACTGCAAGGCTGGGAAATAATCTTGCCCTTACCCCCACATTTGGGGCATTGGGCAGAAGAGGCAAACACGCCCATTGGGGTTTGCCGACGCACTTGCACCGTACCACTGCCATGGCAATTGGAGCAGGTTTCAGGACTGGAGCCTGCGGCACAGCCGTTACCACCACAGGTACTGCATGGTTCGGTGCGGTCAATCATCACTTCTTTTTCACAGCCAAAGGCGGCTTCGGTAAAGTCCACCATCACCGTTTGGCGAATGTTGCCACCCTTGGTGGGGGCATTGGGATTTTGACGTTGACCGCCACCAAAGCCGCCGCCGAAAATGCTTCCAAAAATATCGCCCAAGTCGTTAAAGTCACCAAAGCCACCACCGTAGCCACCGCCACCAGCCCCAAAGTTGGGGTCAACACCAGCGTGACCAAATTGGTCGTAACGGCTCTTCTTATCGGCATCAGACAGCACTTCATAGGCTTCGTTGGCCTCTTTAAAGCGCACCTCCGCCTGATGATTGTCTGGGTTTAAGTCGGGGTGGTTTTCCTTGGCCACTTTCCGATAGGCCTTTTTAATCTCAGCGTCGGATGCGCCCTTAGACACACCAAGCACCTCATAAAAATCTCTTTTTTGCTCTGCCATTGTTTCTCCTTTTAACGCCACACAGCGGACAGGCAATCATCCTGTCCGCAAATGTGTCGATTTGCATTACCCTTGAGGGGCGGGCGACCACAGGTCGCCCCTACAATTTATATGTGGTAGGCGTAGGGGCGACCTGTGGTCGCCCGTTCCCCCATCCACCAAAATTCTTATTGATCCTCGTCCATGACGGTGTAGTCAGCATCTACGAAATCATCGCCAGATGCTGCACCAGCATCACCTGCAGGTGCGCCGTCTTGGGGTGCGGCTTGTTGATACAGCTTTTCGCTGACAGCTTGGAAGGCGGCGGTCAAAGCTTCGGTATCAGCCTTGATGGCGGCAGTGTCGGTGCCCTTCAGGGTTTCTTTCAGCTTGTCAACTGCTTCTTGAACAGGTGCCTTTTCGCTATCGGGGATCTTATCGCCCAGTTCGCCCAGAGCCTTTTCAGCTTGGTACACCATTTGGTCGCCTTGGTTGCGGATTTCCACTTCTTCTTTCAGCTTTGCATCTTCAGAAGCAAATTGCTCAGCGGCCTTGACAGCAGCTTCGATGTCGTCTTTGGACATATTGGTGGAAGAAGTGATGGTGATGCGTTGTTCAGAGCCAGTGCCCAAGTCTTTCGCAGACACGTTGACAATGCCGTTGGCATCGATGTCGAAGGTGACTTCGATTTGAGGCACACCACGACGTGCAGGGGCAATGCCGTCCAAGTGGAAACGACCCAGAGACTTGTTGCCAGCGGCCATTTCACGTTCGCCTTGCAGGACGTTTACTTCAACGCTGGGTTGGTTGTCAGCGGCGGTGGAGAACACTTGGCTCTTTTTCACGGGGATGGTGGTGTTGCGGTCAATTAGCTTGGTGCACACGCCGCCCATGGTTTCAATACCCAGAGACAGAGGGGTCACGTCTAAGAGCAACAGACCCTTCACGTCGCCAGTGAGCACGCCAGCTTGCAGTGCAGCGCCCATGGCTACGCATTCGTCGGGGTTGATGCCCTTGAAGGGATCGCTACCAGTGAAGGCCTTCACTGCGTCTTGCACAGCAGGAATACGGCTAGAACCACCCACCAAGAGTACCTTGGACAGTTCGCTGGGCTTCAAGCCAGCGTCGCTCATAGCTTGGCGCACAGGACCCATGGTGCCGTCCACCAAATGGGAGGTCAGCTCGTTGAACTTAGCGCGAGACAAGGTCACGTCCAAGTGTTTGGGGCCAGTGGCATCGGCGGTGATATAAGGCAGGTTCACATTGGAACTCATGACGCCGGACAGCTCAATCTTAGCCTTTTCAGCGGCTTCTTTCAAACGTTGCATAGCAACCTTGTCGTTAGACAGGTCCACGCCTTCGGTCTTTTTGAATTCAGCAGCCAGATATTTCATGACAGATTCGTCAAAGTCGTCGCCGCCCAAGCGGTTGTTACCAGCGGTGGCCAGCACTTCGATGACACCGTCGTCGATTTCCAAGATGGACACGTCGAAGGTGCCGCCGCCCAGGTCATAGACCATGATTCTTTGGGCATCTTCTTTATCCACACCGTAAGCCAGAGCGGCGGCAGTGGGTTCGTTGATGATACGCTTGACTTCAAGGCCTGCAATCTTGCCAGCATCTTTGGTGGCTTGACGTTGGGCATCGGTGAAGTAAGCAGGGACAGTGATGACAGCTTCGCTGACGGATTGCCCCAGATAAGCTTCTGCGTCGGCTTTCAGCTTTTGCAGAATCATAGCAGAGATTTCTTGGGGGGTGTACTTCTTGTCGTCGATGGCCACTTTGTGGTCGGTGCCCATTTCACGCTTGATAGAAGCGATGGTGCGGTCGGGGTTGGTGATGGCTTGGCGCTTGGCCACTTGACCCACCATACGTTCGCCAGTTTTGGCAAAAGCCACCACAGAAGGGGTGGTGCGGTTACCTTCAGCGTTGGCGATGACGACAGCTTCGCCGCCTTCCATCACGCTGACACAAGAGTTGGTAGTACCCAAGTCAATTCCGATTACTTTAGACATAATATTGTTCCTCCAGAAAATATTGATTATAAATTTAAGATTGTGGAACCCTGATACGGCGGGGGCAAGCCCCCGCCCTACGATGGGACGAGGTACCCTCAAGGTATCTGGATATTCTATACTTTGTAGGGCGGGGGCTTGCCCCCGCCGTTCCCCGCAATCACGGGGTATTTACTCACTTAATTGGCCACCTGCACGATGGCAAACCGCAATACCTTATCCCCCAGCATAAAGCCAGCTTGGAACACTTCTGCCACCACGTTTTCGCCCAAGTCAGGGTTTTCAATGTGCATGACGGCGTTGTGCTTTTCAGGGTCAAAAACTTGGCCTTTGCAGTCCATTTCGGTGACGCCTAGCTTGCCCAAAATCTCTTGATACTGGGTGGCCATCATTTCAATGCCTTTACGGTGGGGGGACTCGGCATCGGTATCCGCTGCCAGCGCCCGTTGCAAGTTGTCATACACCGCCAAGAAGGGGGTGATGGTGTCAGCCTTGGCATCTTGGTAGATGGTTTCTTTTTCCTTGGCTGTACGCTTGCGGAAGTTTTCGTATTCAGCGCCCAGTCTTGCGTATTGGTCGCTGGCGCTGGCCAATTGCTTCACCGCCAACTCCATGGCTTCCATTTGGGTGCGGGTCAGGGTGAAGGTATCTTCTTGGGGTTGCTCCGCCTCTGGCGCTTGCTCCACAGGTTCTTCCACCACTTCACCCTCAGGGGCGATGATGGGTTCTTCCTCAGGAACCACAGGTTCTACAGTTTCGTTAGTATCCATGGGTTACGTCTCCTCTGGTAGTTCTTTTCGTTCAAACAGTCGTGACATCCCTTGGGCGAACCCAGAGAGCCGTGCCGCAACTGTTGCATAATCCATACGGGTGGGCCCCACCACACCAATGAGCCCCTGCATATTGTCGCCAATATCATAGCGCGCCATAATCACGCTGGTGTCTTGCAAGGCACTGGAAATGTTCTCAGGGCCGATTAGAATTTTCATATCGCTACCATCGTCTAGCAAAGGTAGGCTCTCTTTACTCTCAGAGAGAAAACTCATCAGCTCATGGGCCTTGTCTGCATCCCGAAATTCGGGAAGTTTGAGCAATTGATTGGTGCCTGCGGTGATAATCTCACGCTGGCTGGCCTCATCCAAGGTGTGGGAGGCATAGCTGACTGCTTGGCTCAGCACCAAAAATAATTGGGGTGGCACTTGGTCTGCCATGTCCATCAGGCGCTGGTTCATTTCATCGGCGCTGATGTCTGCGAAATGGGTGTTGAGCACCTCTACAAGCTGGGGTAGGTGTGCGCTATCGATGTGAAGTTGTAGGTGGAGCAGTTGAGAGCGGACACGATTGTCCCCCAACATCATCACCACAATACAACTTTTGGCATCCACTGCCAAAAGCTCAAAATGGCGAGCAGTCAAACGGTTTTTTGCCACCACACCCATATAGGTGGGATAATTGACAAAGCTGGAAACGGCACGACTGGCTTGGGTGATAACCCGATCCAACTCCTCCATTTTCAATAAAAGGGATTGGTTAATTCGCTCCGTTTCTGCCAGAGACAGAGATTGCTGTTCCATCAACTGGTTCACATACAACCGATATCCGCGCGGAGATGGTATGCGCCCAGCCGAAGTGTGGGGCTGTTCTAAATAGCCCAGCTCTGTCAAGTCGGCCAGTTCATTGCGAATGGTGGCGGAGCTGACGCTGCCGCTCATTTTCTGGGCAATGACCTTAGAGCCAACAGGCTCGGCGGTGGCAATGTAATCCTCAATCACCACTTTGAGTATTTGCTTTTTTCTTGCGGTTAATTCCAAAAAAGAAACCTCCTCTTTGGGTTTAGCACTCTATCTCATCGAGTGCTAAATGCAGTTTACCACCACTTGCAAGAAATGTCAATGTAATGTTTGCACAGTTTTGAAAACAAATTGTGAATACAGTGATTTCTCCCTATCTTTTACCCACATTATACACCTTGACCTTGCATTCACCCAGAAAACCATGCTATACTAAGGGCAACTTTATAAAATGAGGTAATCATTATGGTAAAATTTTATCACTTTAATTTTAATGTTCTAGATTTGGAAAAATCTTTGGCCTTCTACGACCAAGCCTTGGGACTAAAACCTGTGCGTGAAGTGGACAAAATGGACAATGGTTTTAAGCTGGTGTATTTGGGAGATGGTGTCACAGGCTTCACCTTGGAGCTGACTTGGCTCAAAGACCGCACCGAACCATATAATCTGGGTGAGTGCGAATTCCACTTGGCCTTCCAAACCGACGACTACGATGCCATGCTGGAAAAGCACCGCGCCATGGGCTGTGTGTGCTTTGAAAACCCCGACATGGGCATTTACTTCATCGCCGACCCAGATGGCTACTGGATCGAAATCGTGCCTACGCACTAAAGAAAAGAAAAACGAAGGGGACGGTGGTAACCGTTTGTAGTGACCCCAATAAGTTAGACTTGATAACGTAGCAGCTGCGGCTGCTACGTTATTTTTATGCAGCAAGATACTTCAGTCTGTATTCTACAGGACTGAAGTAGCCTAGTTTTTGCTTTGTACGCTTGTTATTGTAATAATCAATGAAGTTTTCTATGGCTAATTTCAATTCATCAAAACTGTAAAACGTATTGCCGTAATAGATTTCTTGCTTCAGAAGACCAAAGAAATTTTCCATCACAGAGTTGTCCAGACAGTTGCCTTTCCGAGACATGCTTTGGAAGATGCGGTTCTCTTTCAGTGTCCTAAAATAGCGTTTCATTTGGTATGCCCAGCCTCTGTCCGAGTGAAAAGTTCTTCTGAATTTGCAGTCGTTGGTGACCTCGATGGCCTCATTTAACGCAGCCATAATGCCTTCTGCCGATGGTGTTTTGGTAATGCTATAGCTTAAAATTTCGCCGTTGAACATATCCAAGAATGGATCTAAATATAACTTTTTCGTTATCAATTTACCGTTGCCGTCAAAAGCCAGTTCCTGATACGATATTTCTGTTGTTAGATATAATTCTACCACAGAAAGCTTAAAATCGAAAGGATAGCTTTTGTTTTCTCTGGAGCGAACCAGTCCATCATCACCAAACTCTTTGTATGACTTGTGCCAGGTTTTTACTGTGGTTAGTGATGGTATACCATATTTCTTCGCTAAAGATTCATATCCGCCTTCCTGGTTTTCGTATGCCATGATTACTTGCTTCTTAAATTCAAAACTGTATTTTGCCATGAAAATACCGACCACCAATCGTTAGATTTTTAGGTCTAACTTTTGGGGGTCGGTACAGGGATGCACGTTTTTTCTATACCTATATCTGAGAAAAACAATTCCCATAGACCGCCAGAGCCCGCCTTGACGGCGCTCCAGTACTTTTTCACTATTCACTATTCCTTATTACTTCCAAAAAATCCTGTACACATAGTGAAGAGTGAAAAAGGAATAAGAAATAAGAAAAAATCCGAAGTAGATAAATCTACTTCGGATTTTTTGGTGGAGACTACTGGACTCGAACCAGTGACCTCTCGCGTGTGAGGCGAGCGCTCTAACCAGCTGAGCTAAGCCTCCGAAATGGTGACCCGTAGGAGAATCGAACTCCTGTTACCGCCGTGAAAGGGCGGTGTCTTAACCGCTTGACCAACGGGCCATTTATAAAGGTGGTGGCTGCTCCCAAAAGGGGCCCACGGGACTTGCCGTCCCATGGGACATGGTAGCGGCAACTGGATTTGAACCAGTGACACTACGGGTATGAACCGTATGCTCTAGCCAACTGAGCTATGCCGCCATGTTCGTGTGCTTGTCGTTTGCCTCAGTGGCTCACCTCAAGCGCATGGACTACTATACCAGAGAGAAAGTGATTTGTCAACACTTTTTTGAAAGTTTTTTTATTTTTTCGAAAAAACTTTTTTCCGAAAGCATAAATCTCCATCAAAATCCTCTGCATTTCATCCGAGACCAATCAGTTCATTGCAAAACCGACAGTTATTGCATTGTATCAAATCAAACTACTTTTGTCAATGGTTTTTTTCAAATTTTTTAAAATACAACAACCGCCACCCAAACGAGTGACGGTTGTCGGTGCTTTTATTAAAGGATTCAGGGGGGTACTTCTTAGTACATACCGCCCATGCCGCCCATATCGGGGGCTGGGGCTGCAGGAGGTTCAGGTTTATCAGCAACCAAGGATTCGGTGGTCAAGACCATAGCAGACACGCTAGCGGCATTTTCCAATGCACTACGGGTCACCTTGGCAGGGTCAATAATACCGCAGGCCACCATGTCGCAATATTCTTCTTTATATGCGTCAAAGCCGTAGCCCTTCACGCCAGAGGAACGAACGCGTTCCAAAATCACAGAGCCGTCCAAGCCAGCGTTTTCTGCAATTTGACGGATGGGGGCTTCCAATGCCTTGGCAATCAGGCGCACGCCAGTCTTTTCATCGCCTTCCACAGTATCCAGCACGGCTTCCACGGCGCCAATGACATTGACAAAGATGGTACCACCGCCAGCGACCACGCCTTCTTCAACAGCGGCACGGGTGGCGTTGAGGGCATCTTCAATGCGAAGCTTCTTTTCCTTCATTTCGGTTTCAGTTGCGGCACCAACCTTAATGACTGCCACACCGCCAGCCATCTTAGCCAGACGTTCTTGCAGTTTTTCACGGTCATAATCAGAGGTAGTGGCGGCAATTTGATTGCGGATTTGTCCCACACGGGCGGCAATATCTTCGCTGGCACCAGCACCGTCCACAATGGTGGTGGTTTCCTTGGAAACCTTCACTTGACGGGCATAGCCCAGCACGCCCAAGTCGGCAGTTTTCAGTTCCAGACCCACTTCTTCGCTGACCACAGTACCGCCAGTCAACACGGCAATGTCTTGGAGCATTTCCTTGCGGCGGTCACCAAAGCCGGGAGCCTTCACGCACACCACATTCAAGGTGCCACGCAGACGGTTAACAATCAAGGTGGACAGGGCTTCGCCTTCCACATCTTCAGCGATGACCAGCAGCTTCTTACCAGCTTGCACCATTTGTTCCAAAATGGGCAACAGATCAGAAATGACAGAAATTTTCTTGTCGGTAATCAAGATATAGGCATCGTCGATGACGGCTTCCATCTTTTCAGTGTCGGTGACCATATAAGGGGTGATATAGCCACGGTCGAACATCATGCCTTCCACCACTTCGCTATAAGTTTCAGCGGTTTTGGATTCTTCGATGGTGATGACACCGTCAGCGCTGACTTTTTCCATAGCTTCTGCAATCAAGGCGCCAATGGCTTCGTCGCCAGAGGACACTGCGCCCACACGGGCGATGTCGTTGGTGCCGTCCACAACCTTAGATTGTGCCTTCACTTCCGCCACAGCGGCATCCACAGCCTTGCCCATGCCCTTACGAAGCACGATGGGGTTTGCACCAGCAGCCAAGTTCTTCAGGCCTTCACGAATCATGGCTTGTGCCAGCAAGGTAGCGGTGGTGGTACCATCGCCAGCCACGTCATTGGTTTTGGTGGAGACTTCCTTCACCAGTTGGGCACCCATGTTTTCAAATGGGTCGTCCAGTTCGATTTCCTTTGCGATGGTCACGCCGTCGTTGGTGATCAGGGGTGCGCCATATTTTTTATCTAGCACCACGTTGCGACCCTTGGGGCCCATGGTGATTTTCACGGTATCAGCCAGAGTGTTGACGCCAGCTTCCAGTGCCTTGCGTGCTTCTTCGCCACGCTTGATTAACTTTGCCATAGTTGTTATTCCTCCAAAAAATTAGTGAAGAAGTAATAAGGAATAGTGAATAGGTAATGTGTCACTTCGTGACGATTTCAATCCGTGGCGAAGCCACACCTCACTTATTCCTTTTTCACGATTACTTATTACTTCAATTTTATTCTACGATTGCCAGAATTTCGTTTTGGCGCACCACCAAATATTCTACGTCTTCCAAGGTGACCTTAGAACCTGCATATTGGCTGGTGATAACCTTGTCACCAACTTTTACAGTCATGACAACGTCTTTGCCGTCTACGTTGCCACCAGGGCCCACGGAGATGACTTCTGCCACAGAGGGCTTTTCCTTGGCAGCGCCAGTGAGGATAATGCCGCTTTTAGTGGTTTCTTCCACCTCTACCATTTTCAAAATAACCCGATCAGACAAGGGTGTGAGTTTCATAACAAATTGCCTCCTTATAGTTCATTGACTTAAAACATAATCAACGTTAGCACTCTTTCATATCGAGTGCTAACGTTGCTATCATAGTACATTTTTGTTCATTTGTAAAGGGGAAAAACAGGAAATTTTTTAAATAAATTATGAATAGGCCTTTGCATCTTGGGTTACGGCCACCGTAGCGTTGGGATTTGCCCCTTTGGGGGCAAAAAATCGCAATTTTTCCTTAGCCAAACGCACCACTGCCATGGTAGACTCCACCGACTCCCCATCTAGGCAGACAGTGACATTGGGCTGTTGTGACCGCAATTCCAGCACACGGGGCTGATACAGGGTCACATAGTCGGCGATGTCTTCAAGACGCCCCTCTTTATACTTGGGGAACAGCCGCAAGAAACGATACGTGCCAATACCTTCCACCACAATGGCGTTCAGTTTGCCATCGTCCAGCTGTGCCATAGGCATAGGATTGAATCCGCCGCCATAGTACCGCCCGTTGCACACAGACACCACCGCAAACGCCCCTTGGGTAATCACCCCATCCACCACCAATTGCCACTGACGGCCAATGGGACGCACCCCATGGTACAGCGCCGACATGACGTAACCACCAATGCCAGACATAAAGGGGTATTTGCTAAACTGATGGACGTCCCTACCGATCCGAGCATCCACCCCAAAGCAGGCGATGGACAGCCCATACCGACCGTTGCACTCAATCAAATCCAGCTCCATGGAATCTCCATCCCACAGGTTTTCTGGGTCGGCAAACTTGGCGCTATCTGCCCCAAAATTCCGCAAAAAATCGTTGCCTGTACCAGCTGGAATACACGTTACCTCCGCGTTTTCAAAGCCAACCGCACCTTGCACCACGTAATGCAATGTGCCGTCGCCGCCGCAAGCATAAAACCGCACAGGACGACCTAGACTTGCAATTTGGCGCACCAACTCCGTGGTATGCTGGGCGCTGGTGGTGCGGTGACAGGCGACCGATAAACCATGGCGCTGTGCCAAGGCTTGCGCCATGGGCGCAATGGTTTCTGCTTGTTTCCCCTTCCCAGCGGAGGGATTGATAATGAAAATATGATCCATGATGGTTGCCCCCCCATTTTACATCAAATACCGTTTAAACCCGTAGGGCGGTGGCTTGCCCTCGCCGTCCCTTAACATTGCACCGCACCACGGTGGGGGCAAGCCCCCGCCCTACGCATCTCCGTTTAATTTACCGTCCGTATTGGAACACATCGCACTTGAGCATCCCGTTGTACAGCTTACGACGCTTGTCGGCCACACGACCAAAGGTGCGTTCAAATTCGGTATGAGACGACAGCACCAGCACACGCCACTTGGGTGGCAAGTCTTTCACAGCGGCGCCGAATTGGCGATACAGCTCTTCTGCTTCATGGCGTTCCATAATCCGTTCGCCATAGGGAGGGTTGCAGACCAATTGCCCATACTCGCTGTCACGGTGGAACTTGGTTGCGTCTGCCACTTCAAAGCGGATGCAATCGTCCACACCTGCCAGCTTGGCATTGTGCTTAGCCAGTTCCACAGCCGCAGGGTCAATATCACCAGCCCAGATGTCGTAGTTGCCGTCAAATTCCTTGTCCATGGCTTCGTCGCCAGCTTCTAACCAGATATTTTTGTCCATATTCAGCCACTTTTGAGAGGAAAAGCTTCTATCCAGACCAGGGGCACGGTTCTTGGCAATCAGCGCCGCTTCAATGGCAATGGTGCCAGAGCCACAAAATGGGTCACAGAAGGGGTCTTTACCGCGGTACCGAGACAGGGTCACCAACGCCGCCGCCATGGTTTCTTTCAATGGAGCCACCACCCCTTGGGCGCGGTAGCCACGCTTATACAGACCTTCCCCAGAGGTGTCTAAATACAGCGTCGCCATGTCTTTGACAATGGCAAATTGGATTTGATAGCGAGCCCCAGTTTCGGGCAGGGTTTCCATGCCATAGGCCTGTCCCATGCGCTTGGCGCTGGCCTTTTTCACAATGGCTTGACACGCTGGCACAGAGTGCAAGGTGGAATTGATGCTATAGCCTTTGACAGGGAATTCCCCTTCCTTGGGGATATAATGCTCCCAAGGCAAAGCGGCTACCCCTTGGAACAAGGCTTCAAAATCGGGGGCTGGAAAGCTACCCAATTCCATCAGCACACGGGCGCCACAGCGGAGGTTGACATTCAATCGGGCAATGTCCGCCATGGTACCTTCGCAGTGGACACGGCCATTTTCAGAGCGCACCTCTTTGAGTTGCAAGCGTTTCATTTCGTCAGCCACCAAGGCTTCTAAGCCAAAGAGGCAAGGAACGGTTAATTTCATGGAGTTCTCCTTTGAATTTCATCATAATTGTTATCAGTATACCAGAAAAATCCACCTATTGCAATGAAGTCACCGTGAACACGGTTGTTTTTTCCAAAAAAATGTGATAGGATAAACCAAAACACACCGTAGGGCGGGGGCAAGCCCCCGCCCTACGTATTCAAGCCGTTCAAAAAGGAGCCATTACCATGTTCGACACCCACGCCCATTACGACTCAAACGCATTCAACGACGACCGCCACGACCTGCTCGCCTCCCTGCCAAACCAAGGGGTATCCCTGATTGTCAACCCCGGTTGCGACGTGGAAACATCACAAAAAGCCGTGTCTTATGCCGCCCAATATCCCCATGTGTACGCCGCCGTGGGCATTCACCCCAGCGACTGTGGCGACTGCACCATTGCCGACTTAGACACCATCGCCGCCCTTGCCAAAGCTGACAAAGTGGTGGCCATTGGGGAAATCGGCTTAGATTTCTATTGGAAAGACAACGCCCCCCGCGACGTGCAAGAAGACTTCTTCTGCCGTCAGATTGAGCTGGCGCACTCTTTAGATTTACCCATCATCGTCCATGACCGAGAAGCCCACGGCGCCACCATGGACGTGTTAGGCCGTTACAACGACGTATCTGGGGTGCTCCACTGCTTCTCTGGCAGTCCAGAAATGGCAAAATGGCTCCTAGACCACGGCTATTATCTGGGCTTCGACGGCCCCATCACCTATAAAAACGCGATAAAAGCCAAAGAGGTGATTGCCATCACCCCACTAGAGCGCATTGTCATCGAAACCGACAGCCCATACCTGACCCCTGTGCCCTTTCGCGGCAAGCGCAACGACTCTAGCAAACTTGTCTACGTGGCAGAGACCATCGCCCAGTGGAAAAGGATTTCCACGGAAGAAGTCATCGCCATCACCCGTGACAACGGCAAGCGACTCTTTAAAATGGAGGGTTAAATCATGTCTATGCCTATGACCATCACCTACACCCACGGCGACAATTTATATGTGAATACCACCAATCGCTGTGACTTCGCCTGCACTTTTTGCCTCCGCCACAACGGCAACAACGGCAGCATTTACACCGACAACCTCTGGCTTGAACGCGAGCCTACAAAAGAGGAAATTCTCGCTGACATCCAAAGCCGCGACCTGAACCAATACGCACAGTTGGTGTTTTGCGGCTTTGGCGAGCCGTCTTACCGCATCGACGACATTGGCTGGGTCATCGACCAACTCAAAGCCCAAGGCTGTACCAGCTTCATCCGCATGGACACCAACGGCACCGGCTGCCAGATTCACAACCGCGACATTTGCCCTGATTTTGCAAACCGCTTTGACATGGTGAGCATTTCTTTAAATGCCGAGACGGCGGAACAATACGACGCCATCGTCTGTAGCGACTTCACTGGCTCTTACGAGGCCATGCTGGCGTTTGCCAAAGAAATCCAGAAGTACGTGCCCCATGTTTTGATGACGGTGGTGGACGTGATTGGGGAAGAAGCCATCGAAAAATGTCGCGCTGTGTGCGACAGCGTGGGCGCTGATTTCAGAGTGCGTGCGTATATCGCGGAGTGAAAACAAGAAAATCACGTTTTATTTGGGTTGGTGCAAACTTACGGGAGCGCACTGCGCTCCCCTACGATACATCCCATACCATGGGGAGACGGCGGGGTCAAGACCCCGCGGCTTGACCCCGCACAACGCAACAAAAACCCCACCATCTTTCCCTTGCGTGTCATAAGGACACTTTGGGAAGCAGGGTGCCACAGGAGCAGATTGTGCGTTGCACAGTCTGCCCTTGTGGTTTTTCTGCACTTTTATCGGTACTATGCTGGGATTTCAGTTTTGTTACTTGCTGGCTCAGATACTCGATCTAACAATCCCACATCTCGATAGTGGATGATAATCTCCTGTGGGGCGGTGTGGGAATGCTTTTGGGTGCGTTCGCCCACCTCTACCTTGGCGATGAACAGTCGCAGGATTTCTGCCGTCAGAGTATCTAGCTCGGTGAACCGCTTTGCCTTATCGATGAATTGGCTCACATTCAAAATCGAATTTTGTAGTTCCTCCAATTTGCGTTCCTGTTCTGGGATGGCAGATTGGAGGTTCTTTTGCTCTGTGAGGTAGTCATCACTGAGCTTGCGGAACACCTCGCTTGGGATTCTACCTAGCACGTTGTCCTCGTAGAGTCGTTTGAACAGGGTAGTCAGTTCCTCATTTCGCTTCTCCATCTTTGCCAGTGAACGCTCCGTTGTGGCAATTTCTTTGCGCACCTGTTGATTATTCTTCTGGCTGACCGCTTGTGTGAATTGCCCCTCCTGTGTCCGTGCGTAGTAGGTCACTCGTTGGAGGTCATCCAAGAGGATGGCTGCCAGCTGATGCTCTCGAATGTAATGGGCGGTACAGCAGTCCTTACCCTGTCGCTTATAGGTGCCACACATGAAATTGTTTTGACTCGCCTTCATGGTGTGGGCACGATGGAGCACCAAAGGTTTACCACAGTCTTTGCAGACAATCAACCCAGAGTAAATGTTCTGTTCCTGCATATTATTACGGCGACGCTTTCGCTTGCGAATCTCCTGCACAATGTTCCAAGTTTCCAAGTCGACAAGTGGCTCATGGGTATTTTCGGTACGCATCTGCTCACTCTCTGGGCGGAGGATTTGCTTCTTGTTTTTGTAGGACACAGAGGTATGTTTCAAACTGATGGTGTGTCCTAGATACACCTCATCCTCCAAAATTCTGGCAATATGCGTACACTTCCATTTGCTATGGCTATAAGAAGTCTGGCTCACCAAGATGTCTTTATGCTTTTGATAATAGTGGGCAGAAGGGATGGGGATACCCTCTGCATCGAGGGCATTGGCGATTTGATTAGGTCCCTTACCACTCATACACAGTGTGAAGATTTTCTGAACAACCAGACTGCTTTCGGGGTCGGGGACAATCTTTCGCTTGGGGTCAGCAGGGTCTTTCTGGTATCCGTAGGGTGGTTTACCACCCATCCTTGCGCCAGTCTCAGCCTTGGCACGAACAGCGGCACGACCTTTTTTACTGCAATCTTTTGCATACCACTCATTGATGATATTTTTGAAGGGTGTAAACTCGTTGTCACCATAGAGACTATCCACCCCATCGTTCATGGCGATGAAACGGACACCTTGGCTGGGGAAGAGAATTTCGGTATAGTGCCCCACCTGAAGATACTCTCGTCCGAAACGGCTCATGTCCTTGACGATAATCGTTGCCACCTGCCCATCCTCCACCAATCCCAGTAGTTCTTGAAAGGCTGGGCGATTGAAGTTGGTGCCTGAATAGCCGTCATCGCTGAGGAACTTTAAGTTTTCAAAGCCGTTGTCCTTTGCGTACTTCTCCAGCATCAGTCGTTGATTTTGGATGGAGTTGGAGTCTCCTTGGGAGCCATCATCTTGGCTCAGTCTTGCATATAAAATGGTGTATTTCTCGCTTGCGTTTTTCATACATTCTCCTTTCTGGCAAGCTGAATACGGCACTTCTAACATACCGTATTCGCTGCCGAATGTCTAGTGATTTTAGGTGATTTCAGATGTCTTTCCCAGACAGTTCCACCAGCTTGAGCATCTGGTCGAGGGGTGTCTTGGGTGTGGGATTTGGGAAGATGGAGCGGACGATGAAGGGCTTGCCGTCCACCCAGAGTTCCCTCTGGGTGGTGGTGTGGGTGTCCAACATGGTCACGCTCTGGTCTGGGAACAGGGTGATGAGTTTGCCCTGCTTGTGGGCAATTTGAGGTTTGTTGTTTGGCATAGGGTTCTCCTTATCTTTCTTGTTCTCGCTTGCGAGATTGTTGGGGTGGTTCTATGGTTGCCAGTTCGCTTTTAATGCGAGGAATGTTTTCCTCGATCTGCTGGCACATTTTGAGGGTTTTTCGGGTTTCTCTAAGCTCTCGATTGATGGTGGCAATCTCTTGGTAAAGATTACTTTTCTCCTGCAGGAGCTGTTCCTTGGGGATACCACACTCTGCGAGGAGTGTCACGGCTTGGCGGTGGCGATCCTCGTCCATGGGAGCAAGGGATTCCACGTTGGCAAGGGCGGCGAATAACTTTGCCTTCTTTTTCTTCTGGACGTTGAGGATGGTGCGGTGTTTCACCTGCTTGGCGAGGGTTTTCTCTGTGCTAGACACGAACAGTTTCATTTCCTCTGAGGTGGTAATTTGATGGTCACGGAGGAATGCAAATTGTTCTCGATACCGCTCAAATTCCATGATTGCCACCTTGGTCTGAGGGGTCAGCCGCTTTGGATATTCCTGCTTTTCCACTTTTCCCAACACATAGAGGTAGTGGTAATAGAGTGCCACAAAGCCCCTGTGTCGGGGGTGTTTCTTGGGTGGGGTGTACGCTGGATGAGGGATGACAATGGGGCGGACACCGCTTGCAATGGCCTCACCGATGCCGTCAATGGTGGCTCGGATGCCGTCCTCGGTAAACTGTGGGTTGCGTCGGCAAGGGTATTGGTATCGCTCCTGCCCTCGCAGGCGAAAACCCAAACGGTTGCCGTGTTTCACCTCATAGCCCATGTGCTCCATCAGCATGAGGAAGTTGCCGAAGTCCACCGCATCCTCGACAGCTTGCTTTAGGTCGGATTCCAGCATACTGCGGAAGGTTGGCTGTCCTTTGGATTGGCGGAGCCATTCGGCATAGGACAGGGATTGCTGGGGCGCAGGGTTTTCAATCACAGACAGCCCATGTTCACGGCAAAGTCTGTCCGATATGGCACGGATTTGGGTGTAATACGTCCGTGCGTTGGAGTGGTATTTTTGCCCCGTTCCCACCGCCACCGAATTGAAAATCAGGTGGGAGTGGATGTGGTCACGATCAACGTGGGTGGCCATCACCACCTCGAAGTCCCCCAGATGCTCACGGGCGAAAGTCTGGGCGACCTCTAACGCCAACTCAGGGGTAATCTCGTCCGGCTTGAAGGATTGAATCAGATGGTAATACTGCACCCCTCCCAGTTTGCTGTATCGCTCCTTGGTGTCCATCATCTGTTGCGCTGCCAGAGTTGGGTCGCAATTTTGATAGGCGGTCAGCACCTCGTGTTCCGTTTTGTCACCGTTGAGGATGTAGTCCACACCCACCTTCGGATGGCTCTTGCGAGCCAGAATTTTAGTGACTGCCATTTAGTTATTCACCACCTTGTCGAGCTTTTTATAGACTTCGTTCAGAAGCAGAAGCCCTTGCTTGGCATCCTCTGGACTGGCGATGCCAGCGTTGACGCTCCGTGCGATTTGGTTGATGTTGTTGCCGATACTGTGAATCTCTCGGCGGAGCTCCTGTATCTCTGCGGTGGGACGAGGGCGCACCTCCTTACCCTCGATGTATCGGGTAAGGAAGATACGCTTGGACAGTCCACAGGTTTTGGATTTTTCGCTCAGCAGTTGGTACTGCTCTGGGGTTAGCTCGATGTGGAGATGGTGGAGTTTCATGGAAGGTTCCTTTCTAGGGTGAATTTTCCGCCAACAGGCGGCATATGGGGTCAGGGGTTTCCCCTGCTGGCGCAAAACTGTACAGTTTTGCTATGCTTGCAGAGAAACCGCCCACGGGCGGTGGGGGAAATGAGGGTAAATGCGTCGGTAGACCGCCCTTAAACTACCGACGCACCGACGCAGATTTGAACTTAAAGCTGTGGGGAGCAAGGGGTTCAATGTGACACCTAGGATTCAGTTTTCAAGGTACAGTAGGGGTTACATTGAACCCCTAAAAGGGCATAAAAAGGTCACCCGATTTTCATCGAGCGACCTTTCAAATATGTTATTTCCTATGTAATTATCATCCGCACACCAAAAGGTGCGCAATCCAGTATTAGTATGAGCCTATTGCTTTGAGAGTTGTGGTCTTCAACAAGAGAACAAATGTTCCCTATTCGGTTGTAGCCACAGCATAACATACTCCAAAAGCAGAGTCAATAGCTGTGTGGGAATTTTTTTGAAAAACTTTTTTAGGCACAAAAACAGGGTTTGGCAATATTGCCAAACCCTGTTTGATAAGGCTTGGGCAACGTTGCCCAAGCCTGTGGAGTAGCAATGAATACCGCTTCTGGCAATGTTGCCAGAAGCGGGTCTGACAACATTGTCGAACCCGCTTTTGCGCTCCAGAGACAGGGGTTGACAACGTTGTCAACCCTTACTCGGAGGAACCTTTGGCAATCTTGCCAAAGGTTAGATGATGGACATTCTGACAACACCGTCTGGAAGTTGCGAGCGCTTCTGACAGTGTTGTCAGAAGCGGTAGTGCGGAAAAAAGGGGTGACAGCGTTGTCACCCCTTCAAGCGACCAGAGCGGGTTTGGCAACGTTGCCAAACCCGCTTGCTTAACAATCACTCTGATCTTGGGATTGCCGCTTTGGGCAGCGTTGCCCAAAGCGGTACACGTTGCTTTACGTGGGGCAAAGGAGTTAACTGGGGTCACGAGCCGATCCACCCCCATCACCGCCCACACAGGGCTACAACGGGGGCGACAGGGGCGACTGTGGTGAGTTTCTCCTACTCTCTTAGGTAGGGTTCGATTTCCGCTGACGATACCTCCGCCATCAGCCTTGCGCTGTTTCTTTAAATGAGTGCTTGATAGGCTCGATATTCCTCGCAATATCGAGCCAATGTATGTTCTAGTTCTTCGGGCGTATTGCACTGGATCAGCTCCAATTCTTCGTCGTCCTCTGTTCCAAAGGTGACCAGATAGCCGTTTCCCTGTTGCGAAACATGGCAGAAATCATCCTCTACCAAATAGTTGTGAAATTCCTTTAAGACCTGTTGAAATGTCCGCATTTTCCACCGTTTTCCCTTTCATTGTGCCACATGGCCTTTATTATATGGTGATTAAATTGTTAGCACACGTTATCACAAGTGTTTTATACCTCATTTGCAGATTGATTTTCTGCAAAAATGGAAATCTTTTTATCTGTATTCTTAGCGATATAAAGTGCATGGTCTGCTTTTGAAAACAATGTCTCGTAAGATTCTCTTGTCTGGTTAAATGCAATCCCTATACTGACGCTCACCTCTACTCCGCTTCTTTTTGTTCTATGTTCAATATCCTTTTGAATTTGAGTGGCTTTATTCAACGCATCTTGCTCAAATTCCATGGTTGTCAAATACACTAAAAATTCGTCACCACCAATACGTCCCACAACGTCCACCGTTCTAGTACAGAATCTTAGAGAGTCTGCAACATCTTTTATTACGACATCTCCTACTGCGTGTCCATACGTATCATTCACTGCCTTGAATTTATTGATATCAAGCACCATCAATGTTCCCTTGAGCGATAATTTTCGCTTTACTACCATTTTGGTCGTCACCTTATCGTATAGTTTCGTTGCATTATCTTGGTGTGACTTTATATAAAGTGGCCTACCTATGAAGTAGCATGTAAATATCAAAATCAATGTGTATACTAGCAATATCAACGGCAATCCATCCCTAATTACTTCATCATTAGTAGTCGATTTAATATACGACCCTAACCATTTATTTGATAGTTCTTCATAGGCACCTGTATTATTTATCTCTGACAATGCGTTATTTATGTTCTGTTGTAATTCTACATTGCTCTTATCAATGCCTAACGCAAATGCCTCTGTATCAAAAATTGCACTAACCGCAACGATCTCTGTATATCCTGCGTCATGTATCATGTAGTTTATGATGGCATACACACCAATGATATAATCCACTTCACCACACATAATCGCTTCAAAAGCGTCTGTATAAGAATCATATTCAATAATTTGAGTAAACCCAAACTGCATATGCAAATCAGATTCTACTGGCGAATCTACCACTCTTGCCACTTTCGTTTCATAAAGGTCCTGAATGGTGCCATAATCGTGTAATCCAAATAACACCACTCGATGTTTGCCAGTTGGCGCACTCAACAAAAACACATCTTCAAATTCTGAACTATAATTTACATTACAAATAATATCTGCTTCGCCTGAAACCATCTTTTCAATACACGCATCACGTGGTAATAGTTCTATGTCGATATTCATTTCTAATTCGTTGGCAATCAAATTTACTAATTCAATATTGTAACCTGATAATTCTCCATCATCATCCACAAAAGAATATGGTGCAAAATTTTCTCTAGCAACAACAGTAAGTGTTTCATCATAAGTATGATTGGCTTGATATCCCATCTCTGGTTTAGTATAAATCAAAGTATTACTTACAACGATTATAATACCCCCTATAAAACAGCACAAAAAAGCCACCATTATTATCTTGGGTGATTTTTTTGACAGCCCCTTTAATACAAGCATTTTATTTGAAATACGCTTCACAAAACACACCTCTTTTCATTTCTGAATTTTCTCGTTCTATCACATAACTTTTCTTATGTGATAGAATGAATCAACAAAAGGAGTTCATCCAATTAAACGGAAACAAAAATAACGCACTACAACCAGAGCGATTAACAATTTGTTAAATCGCTCTATTTGTGGTGCATTTGGATATATTTTTTTGTGATAACCCTTGAATTTTTCAATCTATCGTGATAGAATATCTCCTAAGTATTGGAATTTATTGCAGTGCTATGTCACATAAGAAAAGTTATGTGATGTTATGGTATCCAGTAGGCCAGCTGCATTTTATCCATCTGTCGTGCGTGTTTTCGCCCTGTTTCAATTGTATACATACGAGTGGTATTGATACTACTGTGACCTAAGATGTCAGCCAGACGGCTGATGTCTTTTTCTATTTTGTAGTAGGTGCGAGCAAAGAGGTGGCGCAGATTGTGGGGAAACACCTTATCGGGTGACACGTTGGCCTTTTTGCAAAGATTTTTCATCATGCGCCAGATGTTAGAGCGATCCAGTGGCTTGTCCGACTTCGAGCGGAAGATGCACCCCGACGAAATCTCCTGTTCGTTGCAGTAACGCTTGAGCATACGGCACAGCTCTTTGGGCAGAAAAATCGTGCGAGTTTTCCCCTTGCACATCACGGTGGTACGCCCTGTATGGGTGGCAGAAACGGTAATGTGTTGCAGTTCGGACACCCGAATTCCCGTGGAGCAGATGGTCTGAATGAGAAGTGCCAGCTTGCGGTTTTGTCGCTGTTCAGCGGTGGCGATGAGCCGCTGATATTCTCGCTGGGTCAGTTCCTTTTCTGGCTTGGAAAAGATGTCCCGCTGAATTTTCAGTGGCTTCACTTTATACTGGGGGACTCCTAGCCAAGTCAAAAAGCCGTTGACAGCCGCCAGCATCGAGTTGACGCTGGCGGGTGCATAGCGAGATAGCAGATGCTCTTTGAAGGACAGCACCAGTGGTTTGGACAGTTCCTGTGTATTTGAAAATACAAGAAACACACTGATGTCGTGGCAATACTTCTGGATGGTGTTTGGGCTCCGATCTTCCTCGTGAAGATAAGCCTCGTACTGGGTTAGCGATTCAAGGTTGAACATTGTTGTCATGGGAATTTCCTCCTTCTATTGGTGTCTCTATTTTTAACAGATTAGAAGGAAAAATTCTAGAGTTATCACCGTGCAAGATTATCGAGAAGGCTATCCCTACATATAGCAAACGCAATTCACAGCAATCACCTCCCCAGAATTGTAGATACGCAGTATATCTATAACTCCCATCATACACCAAAATAGATATAAAATAAATACACAATATATCTAATGAGGTGAGGAAATGGCAGTGAAGAGCGTATCAATTCGCATAGAAGAAGAAATGTTAGAAAAAATCGGCTATGTAGCGGACTATGAAGGACGATCCGTTAACAGTCATATTTTGGTGCTAATTCGTGAAAGTATCGCCAAATTCGAAGCAGACCAAGGTGTCATCGAAGGAGCAATCTCTCCCGATGTGAATGTGAAACCTCCACGCAAACAAGGCGGCTGATACTTCACGCACCAGCAGCCCTGTTCTTGATAATAATAGCAAACCGATTGAGTAGCCCATGGGTGCTCAATCGGTTCATCGTTTTATATATAATTGTTTAGCAAAATTATTCTATTATTAAAACACAAGGAAGGCACCGAGCAAAAACTCGGTGCCTTCCTTGTTGCCGTATTTAGCTTGCCCACAAATTGTCCTTGTGAGACGTACCACTTCGATGGTGGGGTTTCATATTGCAATTTATTCTGCAACGTAGGGCAGCAAAGCAACTTGACGAGCACGTTTGATGGACTCAGTCAATTCACGTTGGTGCATAGCGCAGGTACCAGTGGTACGACGGGGCAAAATCTTGGCGCGTTCAGAAATGAAACGGCGCAGTTTTGCAGCATCTTTATAGTCGATGAACTCAGCCTTGTCAGCGCAGAATTGGCAAACCTTGCGGCGCTTACCACGCATGGGGCGAGCAGAACGAGAATCACGATCGAAAGCCATAATGGGGAACCTCCTTTATAATATCAAAATGGCAAGTCGCCATCTTCTTCTCCGATTTCGCTGAAACCGGAAGAACCACCCATGGGTGGATTGTTGTATGCTGGTGCTTGGTTGAAAGAGGGTTGTTGGTTGTAAGATGGTTGTTGATTATAACCGCCTTGAGGTTGGTTATAGCCGCCACCTTGTTGGCCGTAGCCCCCTTGATTGCCTTGGTTGTAGCCACCACCTTGAGGTTGGTAGCCGCCGCCTTGGCCATTATCACGCTTAGATTCACCGAAATGAACATTGTCGGCAGTGACTTCCGCACTTCTGCGTTTGTTGCCGTCTTTGTCAGTCCAGTCACGGATTTGCAAACGACCTTCCACAATGGCCATAGAGCCTTTGGTGAAGAATTTTGACACAAATTCCGCATTCCCACGCCAAGACACGCAGTCGATAAAATCGGTTTCACGCTCGCCGTTTTGACTTTTAAAGTCACGGTCAACAGCCAACGTGTAGCGAGTGACAGCGGTGCCATTTTCCAAGCGACGCAGTTCAGGATCTCGGGTCAAGCGACCCATAATGATAATTTTGTTGAGCATACGTTACACGCTCCTTACTCGCCTTTGCAGACAGTCAGAAAACGCATAATGCCGTCAGTGATACGCAGCACACGTTCCAGTTCCTTGGGGAAGGAAGGGTCGCTGGTGAAGTTCATCAGCACATAGTAGCCTTCGGTTTTGTAGTTGATAGGGTAAGCCAGCTTGCGGTTGCCCCATGCTTCTACAGAGATTGCTTCGCAACCTTTGTTTGCTGCCAGAGTTTCGAACTTTGCGATTGTAGCCGCAATGCCTTCTTCACCCTGTGCAGGGTCGATGATATACATCAACTCGTAATTGGCAGATAGTTTTGCCATCTTTTGCACCTCCTTTTGGACAAATGGCCCTCACTCTTTTGTTGAGGGCAAGGATTTGCTTGCTAAAACTGCAAGCTATACTATTATATATGATTATTTGGAAATGTCAAGTGTTTTTTGAGATTTTTCTAAAAAAAAGCGTCCCATCACTGGGACGCTTTGGGGCATTAGGATGGGCGGTGTATCCATCATCTCAGATACTCTCAAAAAAGAGTGCGTCGGGAACCATTTCCGAACCTCTAAGCCCAAAGCAAGTATATTGCTATTTGATTATAATTATGCAAGCAAAAGCTTTATTTGTCAATGTCTTTTTCATATATCTTCAATCTTCCGCTGTAAAGACGACGTTCCACTTTGGAACTTTGTATGTCGTAAATACTGGCAACATACAAATAGTCTCGGCTTTTATCAAATTTCACGCCCACAAGCACATTGTCATCTAACACTTTAATCAATTCAATGCTTTTCCCCTGCTCTTTTGGATTTACACCGATATAATCAGGAGATTGTATAATGTCAGATAATCGCTCTATGTATTTCAGACAATTTTGGTGGCCACTTTTTCATGTGTGCAGGCAAACCAATTCCAGAATAATAGATTTTTTCACAGGTAGTTGGATATTCAGCACTTCATTGAATTTCGATGTATATTCTCCAACTTCTTTCAATCTACCACCCCTGTTCAATCATATTATAACAGACGCTTGCGAATAATGCAAGCGTCTGTTGCCCACGCCACGGAGGACGGAGCGCAAAAAAACCACCGCTCGTGAGAGCGGTGGTTTCTTGTATCACGTGAACACGAATGTGTCTGGGTGATGGGGATTAGGAAGCTGCGGTAAAGGAAATCTTGATGACAATATCATCGCCACTTTTATCAGCATCAAAATCAACATCGATTTCAGTAGCAGCGTCGTAGCTGTGAGTAGTAGTAGCAGCGCCAGTCAAGTTTTCTGCGCCATCTGTGATTTCAACTTTCAATTCAGAAAGGCTCACAATAGAAGCAGCCACAGTCAGCTTGAAGTTGATGCTGGTAGCGTCATACAACACATAGTCTTCAGCTTCAACCAGCCAGTTTTTGCTGGAAGCAGAAACGTCGCCATCAGCATCCAAGGTCACAGCAACATAACCAGAGGTGTAGGTATAACCATCAACCAACTCTTCGTCAGAGTCAACTGCATAGTAGCCGACTTCAGCGTCGTCACCGTCTTGGACATACACATAGGTGCCGTCGTTTTCCAAATCCAAGTCAGCGATGGTATCTTCTTCGTCGAAATCGGTCACTTCGTCGCCATCAACGGTGATGGTGATGTCGGCAGGAGCGGAGTCAGAATTTGCATCAGCCTTATCGCTGGTGACGTCGCTCACATACAGGTACAGGGAGACGATGGTTTCACTATCGTCGTCGTCTGCAACAACGTACAGAGTACCAATTGCATAGTAGTCGTCCATAGCCTTAGACAGGTTCTTAGCAGAAGAGTAGGTGCTCACTTCGTAGTCAGCGTTGTCGTCGTCCAACAGTTCGTCGACACCGTCACCAACAATCATGAACAATTCAGCATCGGAACCAGCATAGAAGTCATAGTCATCGTAGTTAGAGACTTCAATCACGTCGCCAGAGTAATCGATTTCAGAACCATTCAAGGTCAGAACGTATTCGCCGTCGGAAGGATCGTTGTAGATACGGTCAGCATCAGAGAAGTAACCGTCAGAGGTTTCTTCCAAGCCACCATACAGCATGCCAACGGTCAAGGAGATTTCGGAGATAATGTCAGTTTCTTCGCCATCCAACAAGACAGTGTATTCATACACGGTGTCGTTATTGCTATCAACGGTCTTGCCGTCGTAGTCCAGAACGAACATGTAGTCAGAAGCGGAGTTGCCAGAGCCGTCGATATCAGCTTCAGAAGCGTCAACGAACACGAATGCAGCATAGCTGCCGTCCATCAGTGCCCACAGTTCGCCCTTGCCGTCGATGTCAGGCACGTTGGAGATGCCAGTGTACACGAACACGTCGCCATCTTCGTCCACGATTACGAACAAGGTGTCGCTATCGCCACGGATGATATTGCTACCGTCGATAGTTGCATCCTTAGCAAATTGAACGGTACCGTTTTGAACCAGATATTCGCTAGAAGCGGAGGTAGCATGGTACAGGACAACGTTGCCGTCGTCATCCATGTAGTCGTCTTCTACTTCGCACAGGTCATAAGTGCCGTCGCTGTTGGTGGTATAAGCATACCATTGTTTGCTGTAGTTGGTGTTAGCGTCATCTTCGTCGTCGAATTCATCATCTGCGTCGTCGTCATAGACTTCGTCCAGTTCGATTTCAGCATAGGTGCCATCTGCGAAGTATGCAGCTGCATAGTAAGTGGTGCTAGAGAAGTTTTCGTTGGTGTCGAATTCATCAACGAACACATAGCGGTCAGCTGCAACAACAGCTTCGTCAACATAGATGACGTTGCCTTGTTCGTCCAGAACCAGAGTTGCGTCTTCGCCTACGTCGAAGCTGGCGGTGGTGTCTTCGCAGTTAGCAGAGTAGTAATACTTGCTGCCGTCCACGCTCACAGAAGTGCCAGAGGTGTAGGTGGTGACTTCGCCAGTGATGGTTTCAGCCAAAACAGCAGTTTGGATGTCGCCCTTAGAAATGGTGACCAAGATGTAGTCGCCATCTTCAAAGTCTTCTACATACACGTCATCGTTGTCGATGGAGGATTGCAGAGAATCGCTGTAATCGCTGTCGTCAGAACCATCAAAAATGCTAGCATATTTGGTGGAAATGAAGTCAGCATAGTAGTTGTCGTCCACTTCGTCGATGTCCAGTTCTTCGTCATCGTCGTCGTAGTCGTCAGCAGCTTCCACCAAGTAGGTGTTGATGATGCAGATGGTCACGTTGTCATCGTCGTCAACAAACACGTCGGTGTTAGAGCCACGTAAAGCAACCTTAGTAGAAGAGTCTTCCTTGACGAAATCGTCGATGTCAAAATCATCTTCATCAATCAGATAACCGTCGATGTAGACAGTCAAATAATTTTCTTCATCGTCAGATTGATCCAGATCGTCGTACACGTCTTCGGTGATTGCTTCAAAGATGTCGTCCTTGGTGGTGTTGCCAACGAAGGATTCAACCAGATTGTCATAGTCAACATAGGTGCCGATGTCGTCGCCATCGTATTCCCAAGTCACTGCAGGACGGCCGAATGCGTCGGTGTCGTCTACAGTCTTTTCCAGCTTGGTGAAGTATTCTTCGCAGAATTGCATGTACAGGTCACCGTCGTCGGAGCCACGATAGTCGTCAGACTTCTCGTTAGTAACCTTGCTGTAGGTAGAAGAGGTGGAGATGGAGATGTCGCCCACAACAATGCTGGTGGTGCTATCATATTCAACCATGGTAGCTTCCAGAGTGTTCAGAGCGTACAGGCAAGCTTCTTCACGGGTCAGAGCAACAGAACCCACATAGTCTTCGTTGCCGTCTTCCAGACCCATGGAAACTGCCAACTTAGCAACGCTGACAGACCAGTTGTCGCCAGTGAAGCCTTCGATGGTGGAGTCATAACCCAGAGCGCCCAACAGCATCTTCATGAATTGGAAGCCGGTGACTTCGTTGCTGGGGTAGAAGTAACCGTTGCTGTAACCAGAAACGATGCCTTCTTTTGCGCAGTATGCGATGTAGCCAGCGAACACGTGGTCAGCGGATACGTCGGGGAACACTGCAGCGTCAGCGCCCAGAGCGCCTGCGGTGGTGGGCCCAAGGATCAGGTTGCAAATGATTTTGCAAGCTGCGCCACGGGTCAGGGTTGCGGTGGGGTCGAAGGAACCATCAGTGTAACCAGAGATGATTTCCATCGCATACATCACGTCGACTGCTTCTTCATAAGTAATAGAAGCGTCATCAGAGAAGGATGCGGAGGCAGAGATGGTAACCAAAGACATGGTCATCACCAGAGCCAGTGCCAGAGAAAGGAACTTCTTCATAGGACTTAGTCCTCCTTTAAATAATCAGGCGTGGTTCCCTCGTATGGCGTTAGACTGCTAGCACTAGGGCTAGCCATAACCACTGCTAGACACCCAAAGCCAGCGGAGCTCCCCCCACCTGTTAGGGCATACTTTACCATGGGATTTTTCCCCTGTCTATGGATTTACTGGAAGTGTAACACAAGGGAAAAGGGGGGGCGATTTTCGATTGATTTGCGTAATGGGAAGGTGATAAATCGCGGTGAACATTGGTGCGGACGATGGGGCTTGCCCCCGCCGTTTCCGCCCCGCACGCACCGTGGATAGGTGCAGGGCGGCGATGTTGCAACCCATGGGGACGGACGCGCAATGCGCGCCCCTACGGTGCGTGGTGTGCGCAAAAAGGCCACCGTCTTGCAACGGTGGCCTTTTTTTACATTCATTCACTTATGGCAAATAGCTCAAGGGGTTCTTGGCGGTGCCGTTATAGCGGATTTCAAAGTGGCAATGGTTGCCAGAGGACACGCCAGTGGAGCCCATCTTGGCGATTTGTTGCCCCTTATAGACCTTATCGCCCACGCTGACCAGCAGACTGCTGTTATGACCATAGCGCGTGGTATAGCCATTGCCGTGGTCGATTTCCACCAGATACCCATAGCCGCTTTGCCAGCCAGCATAGGTAACGGTGCCACCGTCGGCGGCGTAGATGGCAGTGCCATAGCCGTTGGCGATGTCCAAACCTTGGTGATAGGTAGACGCACCAGAGAATGCGCTTCGATAGCCAAAGTAAGAAGTAATGGTACCCGAGGTGGGCCAGCGGAAGGAGCCAGTGGCCATCCAAGTGGGACGTTCCATGGTGCCTTGCAGGCGTTGCTCGGTGACAGGGTCTTCCAAGTTGACAGAGGACAAGACGGTACGCGAGACTTCCACGCCGTTGACATAGGTGACGTTTGCCACGGTGTCGGCGGTGCCGTTAGACCCAGCAGAGGTGACGGAATAGTCGCCTTGGTACATGGACGCGCTGTCGGTGTACTCAATGGCATAGGGCACTTGTGCCACATAATGCTCACGCTGTTGGACGGTGACCGTCAAATAAGGGACAGCGGTGGAGATGGTGAGCACGTCACCGATGGCCAGCTTGTCAATGTTATAGCCCGTGTTCATCAAGAGCAGTTGGTCGGAGGTTAAATCATGGGCATAGGCGATGGCGTTCCATGTGTCACCAGAGACCACGGTGTAGGTCACTTCGCCAGCTTTGGTGCTGTAGAGAATTTCGGCGATATAGCCCAAGTTGACGATTTGCTCGTCTTGGATGTATTCTTTGACCACTTCCACCTCTTCTGCAAATTCGCAGGAGATGGTGTCTTCGTTCATGACGGTGGATTTCACTTGGTCCAGCAATTCTTCCAGCGCACCGTCATAATAGGTGGCGCCGATGAACTCGCCGTCTACATATAAACAGTATCCTTCTTGCACCAGACCGATGGCATCAGCCACCTCTTCCACCACAGCTTCAGGCTCCACAATGTCGGTGCGGAGGATGAACTCAGAGGTGTATTCCACTTGAGTGGCATCAAGGGTAAAGGCTTCGCCCAAGGCACTAGAGGTGGATTGCTCCACTTGGGTGATGATTTCTTCCGCCACAGTCTCAGAGGCCACCACCGCCTTCACTTCCCCATACTGGACAATGGTGCCCATGGTATAGAGGGAGAAAAACACAGTGACCCCAGCCATTACGGCAGAGGAGGTTAAAAATGCCGCCACGTGCCATGGCTTGCGCCGTGTTTTGGGCATTTTATGTTGCAAGGTAGCAATCTTGCCCAACAGATGCCGCACTCCATTACCCACAGCGTTGGTGACGATGGGCAAACCAGACAGGGCGAAATACACCAACTGCAAGGCAGCGTGGTTGGTTTCAGGGAAGCGTTTGGTTTTCAGCTCATGAATCCCCTTGACCAGATTGCAAGGCACGCCCATCAAAAAGCGCAGTGCCTTCCAGACGGAAAAGCCATCTTTCTCGGCGGCGCAAGCGTCCACTTCTTCCATGAAGTTAATCATGCTATGACCCATGGCACTGGCAGAGGAGGCCACAGTGGCTTGGATGTTTTTTATGGTGTCGATACAGCGCTTCCACAGGGTGTTCCCTGCAGAGGCGGCTTGGCGACTGGGTGTCTTCCGTTCGTCCTTCATTCAGAACTCCTTCAGATTTTATTAAATGTATGTTAAAAGTAACAATTTGTTACCAATTGCTATTTTACCTCTTTTTTGCCCATCCGTCAAGCCCCTAGGTATTGGGGTGTTTACCGAAGTTTACCACATAATTTAGGGATTTTAGCATCAGACTTACTAAATTTAGTGAATTTTTTAACATTGTGCGCGTTTTCTGTGGTTTTCTTGAGAAACCCACGACTTTGTTTAAAATTTGTCACACTTTTTTGCGTTTTTGCATTGACCCACAGGCTCAGAAGTGTATAATAGTGGTATCAAACCACGCCGCCGTATTCTGACGGCATGATAGAAGGAGACGACTATGTTCGATTTTTTAATTCACAAACTGAAAGCACACCCCCGTAAAATTGTCTTCACTGAAGGCACCGATCCCCGCATTTTGGAAGCCTCCGCACGGCTTTTGTCTGGTACCTTTTTGACCCCCGTGCTGGTGGGCGATACCGCTGCCGTGAAGGCCGCCGCCGAATCCGAAGGTTTCAACGTCCGTGGCGCTGAAATCCTCGACCCTGCCACCTTCCCTGAAATGGATAAAATGGTGTCTGAAATGGTGGCACTGCGCAAGGGCAAAATGAGCGAAGAAGACTGCCGCAAGGCACTGTCTAAGGGCAATTACTTTGGCACCATGCTGGTGAAAATGGGCTACGCTGACGCATTGTTGGGCGGCGCAACCTACTCCACCGCCGACACTGTGCGCCCTGCCTTGCAACTGATTAAAACCAAGCCCGGCAACAAGGTTGTGTCCTCTTGCTTTATTTTGGTGCGCCAATCTGCAACGGGCGAAAACGAAGTGCTGGCTATGGGCGACTGCGCCATCAACATCACCCCCAACGCAGAAGAACTGTGCGAAATCGCCATCGAAACTGCCGCAACCGCCAAAACCTTCGGCATCGATCCCAAGATTGCCATGCTGAGCTACTCCACCCACGGTTCTGGCAAGGGTCCTGACGTGGATAAGATGCGCGAAGCCGCCGCTTTGGTGCAAGAACGCGCACCCCAAATCGCCATCGACGGCGAACTGCAATTCGACGCCGCTGTGGCACCCCGTGTGGCTCACACCAAGTGCCCTGATTCCCCTGTGGCTGGTCACGCCAACACCTTCATCTTCCCCGACATCAACGCTGGTAACATCGGCTATAAAATCGCCCAACGTTTGGGTAACTTTGAAGCTTACGGCCCTGTGCTCCAAGGCTTGAACGCACCCATCAACGATTTGTCTCGCGGCTGTAATGCTTTGGAAGTCTATTCCATGGCCATCATCACCGCTGGTCTGTGCGAAGACTAAGGATGTGACGGACGACCAGAGGTCGCCCATACAACCCCCAACGAACGCAAAAAAACCACCGTCGTATGACGGTGGTTTTTTATGTTATACAATATTGTTTCACCCGATAGATGTAGGGGAGGGGTTCCATCCCCTCCCGTGCCTGCGGACGAGGATGGAACCTCGCACCATTGTTTCACCCGATAGATGTAGGGGGGGGTTCCATCCCCTCCCGTGCCTGCGGACGAGGATGGAACCTCGCCCCTACGTTAAAATGCGTGATTAGACCATCCTCGCACCTACATATCCCGTTTTGCGTTCCTAATTAATTTACAGGGCAGCTTTCAAGATGGCCATGATGTCTTCTTTGCCCAGACGCTTCATGCCGCCGATGGTGCGCTTGCCGAAGAAGGTGCACTTGACAGCCAGTTCTTCGATGGTTTCATCGGTGATGGTGACGTCAGGCAGCATTTCGCCAATGCTGACGGGCATTTCCATTTTGCGGAAGAAGTCTTCGGCGGCCACGATGCCAGCCAAAGCGGTTTCCTTGGGGTCATCATAGTTCATGTTCAAGCCCCAGACGTTGACGGCGAAACGCGCAAAACGCATCACGTCTTCATCGCAGACGTAGCGTGCCCAAGAGCCCCACACAGCGGCAAGACCTGCGCCGTGAGCCACGTCGTACATACCGCCCAGTTCGTGTTCCATTTGATGGCTGGCCCAGTCGGTTTTGCGACCGAGGCCTGTCATGTGGTTGTGGGAGATACTGCCAGCCCACATCACTTCAGATCGAGCGGTGTAGTCGTCGGGTTTTTCCAAGCACACAGGGCCATATTGGATAACGGTGCGCATGATGGCTTCTGCGATGCGGTCGGTGACTTCGCTGACGTCGCCCGTGTTGGGGGAGAGATAGCGTTCAAAGGTGTGCATAAGAATGTCCACCACGCCACAGCTGGTTTGGTAGGGGGGCAGGGTGTAGAGCAATTCTGGGTTCATCAAGGTAAAACGGGGGCGGTTCCAGTCGGTGTTACAGCCGCGCTTGAGCATCCCCTCTTCTTTGGTAATCACGTTGGAGTTGCTGGTTTCAGAGCCAGTGGCGGCCAAGGTGATGATGTTGGCGTGGGGCAAGGCAGTGGTGGGTGCTTTGCCGCTATAGAAATCCCACACGTCGCCGTCGTAAGGCACACCCTGTGCGATGCCTTTGGCAGAGTCAACTGCAGAGCCGCCGCCGATGGCCAGCACAAAGTCGACCCCTTCTTTGCGGCAGAGTTCAATGCCTTCATAGACCAGACTGAGACGGGGGTTGGGCAGTGCGCCGCCCAAAGACACGAAGGGCAAGCCTGCTTCATTCAAGGAAGCTTCCACTCTGGCCATCAAGCCACTGCGGATGACGCTACCGCCACCGAAGTGGATGAGGACTTTGGTGGCACCCCAAGCTTTCAGCTCAGCGCCCACTTTTTCTTCCACACCTTTGCCAAAGATAACCTTTGTTGGGGAAAAGAATTCAAAATTGTTCATAGTTCCGCTCCTTTTCAATGTTAAAATACGTATTTGTAAGGGCAAAATTTGTCCATGATTAGTATACCAGAGCATGGGAAAAATTGCAAGGGGAAGTTGTCGGATGTGTGGGGGGTGCGTGCGGTGGGGACGGAACGGTCAAGACCGTTCCCTACGGTGGGGATGAATGGGAATCGCCGTTGTAGGGGCGGATATTATCCGCCCGTGTATCGGTTTGCACCCACGCCCATAGGGATGGGGGTGGGTGCAAACGGTGTGGATGGGGCGTGTGTGGGGGCGATTGACAAAAGATTCGTGTTTATGATATACTTTAGTTGAAGGTGTCACCAAACACGGTGGACGGTTGTGCCTCCCTTTTCTTCGGAAAACAGGAGGACGAATTTACTTTTTTGCCCTCCTGACAGCATTACGTTGAAAAGGAGGGATGCTATGGTTACATATGGCGAATTGTTTCAATTCTGCATTGTGCTTATCAGCGTTATTGGATTGTGTTACACAATTTTTACAAAAAAGAAATAACCGCCCAAGCCCACTAAACTTGACGGTTATTTCTTTTAAACGTTAGGGAGGGCAACCGTTCATCGGTGGCACCTTCTTTATCTATAGTATAGTGAAAATCCTCTTGGTTGTCAAGAGGGTTTTTGTTTTTGCGTGGGATGGGGATGGTGCAATTGGTGGGGACGGGCGGATATGGAATCCGCCCCTACGGGGGTGGGTGTAGGGGCGGATTCTATATCCGCCCGTCCGCCGTTCCACCCACGCCCATGGGGGTGAGGCGCAAAAAAACCACCGCTCGTGAGAGCGGTGGTTTTTTGTATCACGTGAACACGAATGTGTTTGGGTGATGGGGATTAGGTGGTAGTTTTGCTCACAGGATCGATGGTACAATCCTTACCATTTACGGTCACAGTACCAGAAACGATATACTGAGTCTCGTTAAGGGCTACGATACCAGAACTGTTACCAACGGTGCCAGAGATAGTAACATTCTTGGTACCTTCAGTTCTCTCCAAAGTAATGCTACCAGTGTAAGCAACGCCATCATTGTCAGCGCCATCAGTACTATCGCCATCCACAGCCACAGTAATCATATCATTGCCTCCGGTAACGGTGATTGTCACGCCTTCGTAGATGGTTTCAGTCACAAAGTCGGCCAAATCAACATCTTCTTCAGGCATTTCGAAGACATACACAGCAGCTACACCAGCACCTGGGTCAACAGATGCGACTAAAGTAAGACCATCATAGCTGTAGGAAGTCCATCTAGAACCATCGTAACGGACATACACATTTTCGCCAGCTTCAACTTCGTCCAAAGAGGTCTTCCAAGAGCCAGTCTCGCCAGTGAGGCTAACTTTCCAGCTAGTATCATTATTAGAATTTACAACGTCAGCATAGACGATGTCTTCATCTTCTTCATCATCAGTTTCCTCAACTGCAGTCACGAACACATAGATTTCGGAAGCAACGCTGTTTCCGTCATCGGTGGTCACAACATACCAGTCAGCGGTAACGGTGTAGCCCTTGAACATTGCAGTCAGAGCGCTTGCAGTCATATCGAATTCATATCCGTAATCAGCATCAACGTCGCTCATCACGACATCGCAATCGCCGTTGCCAGCAATCATCAGGTTCACAGGCACGCTAGAGGACACATAGTAAGCCAGTTTGCCGAAGTTCAGCACGCTACCAGAGTAGCTGATGGTAGAAGTCACGCTAGCGCCGTCTTCTTCATAGCTGTACACGTCATGGTAGTTGTCGTCGTCTTCAACCAGTTCCATGTCGGAGATGTATTCTTCGGAGTTAACCTTTGCATCTCTGTACAGGTAGCCTTCTTCCAGTTCGTCGATGTCTTCGCTGACATACAGTTCTTCGACCAGTTCGCCATCAACGATAGCTTCCCAGACGTAGTACTTTGTACCTTCTTCATAGGTGAAGTTGGAGGTCTTGTAAGCCAGCATCACATATTCAGAAACGGAGGTGGAGTTGTCCTTAATGCTTTCGCTGTCGCAATTGCTCAGGTCAACAAATGCAAAGGTAACGAAGCTAGTGGAGGTCTTTTCAACCACGCGCACGGTAGCGGTGGTATCAGCGGTAGCGGTAGCAGTAATGGTGGGCAGGTTTTCGATGCCAGTGTAGACATAGATGTCGTCATCGGTATCTTTCACCAGAACCACGGTGCTGTCGTTAGCATACAGACCAGTGTTGCCAGAAGCGAACTCCACAACTGCGCCTTCCAAGACTTCTTCAGTTGCATCGTCGCTAACATCAATATCAACGTCAGCGTCTTCACGGTTGTAAACAGTGTTGTCGAAGTCCTTCAAGGTGTAGTAACCAGTGCTGTTTTGGCTGTAGGTGTACCACATGCCATCATAAGAGCTAACACCATCGGCGTCAACCACATCATCAGCATCCTTGTCGTCAAATGCGCCAGCGTCGGTCTTAACAGTGATTTCTTCATAGGTGCCGTCTGCGAAGTAAGCAGCAGCAATCAAAGAAGCGTTAGAGAAGGTAGAAGTGGTATCGAATGCTTCGATGTAAACATAGTTCTTGTAAGCCACGATGACTTCATCAACAAAGATGATTTTGCCCATGGTATCCAGAACCACAGTTGCATCTTCGCCGATTTCATAAGCTACGCCCTTACCGTCGGTTTCGTCGGTATCGATGCCGGTGGAGTAGGTGTACTTCACGCCGTCCAGATACACGTTGGAGTTTTCGGTGTACTTGGTGACTTCGCCAGTGACGACTTCAGCAGGAGTGACAGATTCGATGTCATACTTGGAGCCAGAGTCCCAAGACAGAGTCACGATGATGTAGTCGTCTTCCACGTAGTCTTCCACGTCGAAATCGTCCACAGACAAGGTGGTGGAGTTCACAGATTGCAACTTGCCAGTTTCTTCGTTGACGAAGGAAACCTTCAGGGTTTCGCTGGTTGCGCTGTAATCAGCAGCAGCTTGCATCAAGTAAGGCTTGATGGTGACGATGGTGATGTTGCCGTCATTGTCTTCAAACACTTCAGTGGTGGTGCCGTTGTTGGAAGAAGAGCTGTTAGAAGAGCTGCCATTGTAAGCATAGTCTTCTTTGTCGGTTTGTTCGGTGATTTCGTCAGCCATAACCAGACCATCCTCGTACACGGTCATGGTCTTGTCTTCGTCTTTCACGTAATCCTTGCCAACCAAATCATACATGGTGTCACGGGTCACGCCGTTTTCGTAAGAAGCGATCAACATATCGGTGTTCACGAAGGAACCGATCTTGTCGTTCTTGTAGTACCAAGTGGAGACGGGACGGCCGAAGGCATCCAGATCGTCATCGATGTCCAATTCCAGCTTGGAGAAGTACATTTCGCAGAATTGCATCAGCAGGTCGCCATCAGAAGTGCCACGATAGTCGTTAGACAAAGTGTTGGTGACTTCGCTGTACTTGCCAGTGATGCTCAGAGCCACGTCGTCGCCGATGGTCAGGTTGGTGGTAGAACCATATTCAACCATGGTAGCGGTCATGGTGTTCAGAGCGTACAGGCAAGCTTCTTCACGGGTCATGGAAACGAAGCCATCGTAATCGTCATCGCCGTCGTCTAGGCCAATAGCCAGAGCCAGCTTTTGCACGTTTACAGACCAGTTAGAACCGGTGAAGCCTTCTTGGGTGGAATCATAACCCAGAGCGCCCAGCAGCATCTTCATGAATTGCACGCCGGTCACTTCGCCAGCGGGATTGAAGGTGCCGTCAGCATAACCAGAGACGATGCCTTGGTTTGCGCAGTAGGCAATGTAGCCAGCGAACACGTGGTCAGCTGCTACGTCGGGATAGGGAGCGGTGTCAGCGCCCAGAGCGCCAGCGGTGGTGGGCCCAAGGATCAGGTTGCAAATGATTTTGCAAGCTGCGCCACGGGTTAGGGTTGCGGTGGGGTCGAAAGTGCCATCAGTGTAACCACTGATGATGTCCATAGCATACATCACTTCAACTGCTTCGCTATAAGCGATATCAGTGTCGTCAGTGAAGGTTGCTGCGGAGGCGGAGATGGTGACCAGAGACATGGTCATCACCAGAGCCAGTGCCAGAGAAAGGAACTTCTTCATAGGACTTAGTCCTCCTTTAAATAATCAATCCTCTAGCAAGTTGCCCCTGTCCAGAATTCATGTTGGGGCTAGCCGATACCTACATCAGCTCTGGAAAGAGATAGAAAATCCCCTTGCCATTGGATTGTTAGGCATAGATTACCCTATTTGGAAGTCATTGTCTATAGTTGGACGGTAACTGTAACGTGTTTGTGATATTTGTGGTCGTTGGTGCGTATTTTGCAGGAAAATAGTAACGGATAGGGGGTGGAGGATGCCACAGGGAACGGCGAGGGCAAGCCCCCGCCGTTTTTATCCATATTCCATATTACAAAAAATATCGCTGTTTCTCCTGTCGCACAAGCCCCTGCGCCACCAGCTTTTTCATCAGCACGGAGCATTGCTGGGGCGGAAGCCCCAAATGCTCTGCCAAATCTTTGCGGTAGGCCATGGTGTTGGCTTCTAAATACGCCACCACGGCGTGGGCTTGCTGGTGGGGGTGGACGATGGCAGAGGGCGGATAATACCGCCGCCCCTGTTGCACCAGTTTTCCATGGGTGACCCATTGCTGCAGCCGTTGATAGGCGGTGGGGGCGTCCAAATCCAGCAAGTCTTGGGTTTGGGCGGTGGTGATATAACCGCGCTGGGTCACGTAGCCTAGCACGGTGCCCTCACCTTGCTGGCGCAATTGCCACGCTTGGCGCAAAATCTGCAACGTACACTGGTCTAGGCCCCCTTGCACCAGCGCCCCACGGCACAGCCGTGACAGACGGTCAGGCAACATGGCATCCCCAGACACAGGGCCACGAATCACCAATGTTTCCCCACTTTGGGGCGGAAAACTGCGGAGAAATGACAGCAATTCCCCATCTATAGGGGTGTTTTCTGGGAGAAAGACTCCTTTTTTCAAATTGAAATCCCCCCATTTCAGCTTCACCATCTCTCGTCGTCCCATGCCAGCCAGCCACGCAAGGCGCAAGGCGATGCCCTGTGGAGTGGTGCCCTGTGCGTCGAGAATTTGCAAGAGTTTCAAGGTGTCGATGGGCGGTGTGGTGGACTTTCCTCGTGTTGCGGTTTCTCTCGCAGGAGCGCCCATTGGGCGTCCGTCCTCCGATGGCGCGACAGTTTGGGTTATATAGGGGGCAAAATGGGTTTGGAGCGTCAGCATGGACAGCCCACTATGGCGGCAGGCGGTTTGCCAGTCGACCTGCTCCATCTGGCGCAATATGTAGTCATGGCGCAGGTCCACCAGTCGGACGGTGGGTTGCCCCACAGCATCTAATGCGGCACGGATTTTCCGCGACACCACCTGCGGTGCTGGGGGTTTGCGCCCTTTTCCATCCCCCAACACCACCAGCATTTGCTGTGGCGGTGCGGCGGCTTCTAGGGCGATGAGATGCTCTAACAGAGCAGGGCAAATGGGGATGCGGCGATTGTCCACGGTGATGATTTGCTCTAAAAATAGCACATGGTCCCATGTGAGCGCCAGCAATTCCCCACGGGTGAGGCCTGCCAGCCAGCCCAAGCGGAGCACGGTGCCCACCATGTCCAAGGGATGGGCGGTCAGGGCTTGGGTCATGGCATCGGCATCGGGGCGATTGACGATATAATGTTCCATGGGCGTCACCGCTGTACGCTGGGGAGGGTTTGCCATGCTTGGTGGCGGATGGGGGTGCCTTCTATCGGCCAACAGCCCCAATTATCCACCAGTCCGCCTTGCAAAATCTGGTTCTCCCCCACCACCAACAGCACATCGCAGTCTTGGGTGGCCTGTGGCAGAATCAACGACAGACTGGCTACGTATCGATTGCGACGGATGACCTTGCCACGGAAGTGGCTTTTTTGCCCCTGAAAGTCAAAAAAACCCTGCACCTCTGCACCAATTACTTGCAGAGTCAGGGTTCCCTTTTTAGGGGAAAATTGTCCTTTTAAGATGACGTTATATTCTGTTTTTTCCATAAGGTAATCCTCCTTTTTTGCCCATTGTAAAGGGGGATTACCGTATGCAAAAGAGACAGATACAGCCAAACCGTCGAAGTTTTAATGTATCTTTATGGTTCGTGTGTTATTGTAACGAGATAGTGAAGCTGATATACTAAGGTAGAACGACGAAGACGCCGTACCCTACAAAACCTTGCAATAGGAGGTGCGCCATGCAAATCGAACACACCAAACAAGCCCTTGCCCAAGCGTTACTGGATTTGATGTCCACCAAGCCCATTGAACAAATCACCGTCCAAGAGCTTGCCACCGCCTGCCACATCCGCCGCCAATCGTTTTATTACCATTTTGCCGATGTGTATGCTTTGGTGGATTGGATTTTGACGCAGGCCAAGGCCTCCTTTAGCGATAGCTGGGAGGATTTTTTAAGCTGGCAAAGCTATTTGACTGCCCTGCTCACCCATTTGGATGCACAGCGCAGTCAATATCAGCCCGTGGTCAACGCCTTGGGCTTTGGATATTTGTATCGGATGTTTCAAGGGGATGTGCAACTGTTTTTGCGCAAGCTGATCCTCCATTACGCCCCCACGCCACCCTCTGAGCAGGAGCTGGGGTTTTTGGTATACTATTATAATAAGGTAGTGGCCAGTTTTTTGGACAGTTTTTTGCGCCAAGAATTGCCCTATAGCAACCGCGAGTTGATTGCCCATTTGGATGCGTTGGTGAGTGACCACGCCCGTGGCGCCATGTTGCGGTATCTGGGAGACACGTTGGACTAAGGGTGACCTTAGTCCTTTAGTCTTTCACCTTTTGTCCGCCCACGAACACCCAATCCATGCCTTGCGCCAGTTGATTGGGCTGGGCAAAGGTGGCGGTTTCGTGGATATTCTCGGGGTGGAACACGCAGATATCTGCGTCCATGCCCACAGCAAGGCGCCTTTTGGTGGTCAAGCCACAACGACTGGCTGGCAAGGCGGTAATTTTGTGGATGGCTTGGGGGAGGGTGAGTATCTTTTTCTCGCGGACGTAGGTTTCAATGAGCCGTGGATAAGCACCATAGACCCGTGGGTGGCATTTGCCTTTGGTGGGGTAGGTTGCGTCGGAGATGACGGTGGTGTAAGGTTGTTGCAACGCCAGAGCCATGTCTTCTTCTCGGACGATGAAGTCAATCATCGTGGCGGTACACTGGGTATCAAGCAAGGTTTTGAACAGAGCGTCGTAGCCGTCGCAGTCTGATTCTTTGGCAATTTGGGTCAAAGTCTTTCCCTCTGCGGCGTCATAGCCTGTGACCACCACGTTCTCAAACCCCACCAAGGCGATGATATTTTCGTAATCGGTGGCAGTGGCCATGCGCTGGCGCAGTGCGTTACAAGCATGAGGGTCTTGCAGCATCTCCAGCACACGAGGGATGCCCCCAGCTTTCACCTCCGGGGGTAGCAGATGGAGCAGTTGGGTGGAGCCAGCGGTGTATGGGTAGACGTCACACATGACGTCCACGCCATCCGCTCTGGCATGGGCAATGCGTTGGAGCATGGTTTCCATCGTGTTATCACGGTTGCCAATGGCTTTGAGGTGGCTGATTTGAAGGGGCGTATGGAGATGGCGCGCCAAGGCAATGGCTTCCTCTACAGCAGACACCACCCCTGCCCCTTCTTGGCGCAGGTGAATGGTAAGCAGGCGACCACTGTTTTGAAGTGGCGCCAACGCTTGGCACAGTTGCGCTAACGTGTAAAAACACTCTGGTGCATAGCCTAAACCCAGCGATACCCCCACTGCACCATCCGATAGGGCTTGTTCTAGATGACGGTGGTACGCGGTCAATTGCCCAGAGGTGAGGGGCGCATCTCCAAACCCTGCCACCAATGTCCGCAAAGTGCCACCGCCTACCAAAATGCCATGATTTACCACTGTAGAGGCAACGTTTAAGCGCTGTAAATACCCTGCCACATCCAAGCCCAACCATTGGGTGGGTATTGCACCTGTGATGGGTGTCAAATAGTTGCAAAAGGTTTGGAATTGCGTTTCATCTCCACTAAGGGGCACCGCCGACAATCCACAATTGCCATGAATCAAGGTGGTAAGCCCTTGGGCAAGATGGAGCGCATCAAAATGTCGAGGCTCTTGGGTGAACACAGCCACTTCCCCATGGCGATGTATATCGATAAACCCCGGTGTAACACAGCGTTGCTCTACATCGATGGTTTCCACCGCTGTGGCCGTTGCCAGATTGCCAATGGCAGCAATTTTACCGTCTTGGATGGCAAGGTCACCATGATACGAATCAGCACCTGTGCCGTCGATGATGGTGGCATTGCGGAGTATAGTTTGAAACATGGACGCACTTCCTTTCGTTTATACATGGTAAAGCAATTCCTTTTAACGCAGGGAACGGTCTTGACCGTTCCGCTTTCCCACGCACATCATATCATGGGGAGCGGAATGGTCAAGACCATTCCCTACACTTTTCACCCTGTGACAGGTGCATTCATAATTACAATTAGTCTTCTTCGTAAGCAAGTTCTGTGGTTTGCACCTTGGGAGGCATCACCATAGAGAAAACGACAAACAGAGCCAGACCCACAAGCAAACCAGGGATGATGGGTTGGCTGAAAGTCATGCCGAAGATGGACATCTTCAGTTGTTCCAGCCAGACAACCACAGCAGAGCCACCAATCAGGCTGGCGATGGTGCCTGCGGTGGAAGCGCCCTTCCAATAGTGACCCAGCACATAGGGGAAGAAGGAGCCAGCGGCACGGAGGGTGAAGCAGTACATCAGCAGAGTGACGATGCTAGAGGTGTTGAACAGGGCGATGAACATAGAGGCCACACCCACCAAAAGCATGGTGATTTTGGTGACTTTCATCACTTCTTCGTTGGTAGCGTCTGGCTTCAACACAGCACGATAAATATCATTGGCGAAGATGGAGCCAGCGCCCAGCAAATCGGAGTCAGCAGAAGACATGGTGGCAGAGATGATACCAGCGAACAGCAGACCGCAGATGATGGCAGGCATAGCTTCCATAGCCAGCACAGGCAGAGCGTAACGAGCGCCAACACCAGCGAAAGCGTCTGCGTCGAAAGAGCCCATGTTGATCAAAGCCAGAATAATCACACCCAGCACAGCAGGGATGAAAGCGAAGATGAAGTTGATGATAGCAGCCATGATGGAGCCTTGCTTAGCGGCCTTGCCGTCACGGGCAGCATAGTAACGAGACACAGCTTCTTGGCCCACGGTGAAGGTAGCCACATACATAACGGTCAGGCCAATCACGTCGGTCAGGCTGTAGCCAGAGAACAGGTCAAAGGCTTCAGCAGGCACGTTTGCAACCACATTGTCCCAGCCGCCAGCCAAGTTGGTGGCGAAAGGTACAGCGATGATCATACCAGCGATGATCAAGAACACTTGGATGAAGTCAGTCAGGGTGACAGACCACAAACCGCCCATGATGGCGTAGATGGTGACAACCACAGCCACAATCACGGTAGCCATGGAATAGCTGATGCCCAGCATGGTGGACAGCACCACGGCAGAGGCGATGAATTGACCAGCAGTCAAGCCAATCAAAGGCAGCAGCATGATGATAGCGGTGATCAAACCAGAGCTCTTGCCGTAACGACGGCGGAAATATTCGGGAACTGTTTTCACAGTAGCGGCACGGAACTTAGGTGCCAAGAAGGTAAGGATGACAAAGGCGAAGCCCATGGTCATGATGTACCAAGCGGCACTGATACCATAGGTGCCCATACCGTTTTGGACAACGCCCAAGGAGCTACCGCCACCGATTTCGGTGGCAGCCAGAGTACCAGCCATCAGGAAGGGGCCTAGGCGGCGACCAGCCACCATAAAGTCAGCGTTGGAGGTAATGCGTGTAGAGGAATACCAGCCGATAAACAGCATAGCGATGAGATAAATCACCACAATGGCAACCACAGTCATGTTGATTTGCATTGTTTTCTTTCTCCTTTAAAATTTTTCTTTTTCCCTCTCGGAAGATACTACCCATGTTACCAGAAAATGAACAAATTGTAAATAGATGAGGAAAAATTTTTTCTTTTTCCCGAAAGGGCATCTTGCCAAAGGGGCAGGGGGGTTTTTCCCACTGCCGTGGGGGGCTGCTGCCGCAGGGGCGCCACTGCCGTGGGGGCTTTTTTCGCCTCTGCCCCTTGTAGGGGCGGCTATTAGCCGCCCGTGGAAATCAATTGCAATTTGCTTCACCCTGTTGGATTTGTTTTTGATATAGTTTACCCACTCCGTGGGGGCTGCTGCCGCAGGGGCTTTCTCTGCCCTCTCCCCTTGTAGGGGCGCGCATTGCGCGCCCGTGGAAATCAATTGCAATTTGCTTCACCCTGTGGGATTTCTTTTTTGATAGACTTCTTCCCACTGCCGTGGAGGGCGCTCGCCGCGCGGGCGTTACTTTGCAAAGATGCAAAGTAACCAAAAATCTTGCACGTGGCAGATGACCACGCGTGGTCATCTGTCTCACGTGCTCCCATTTTATACGGATGGTGGGTATGAGTGGGTGCGGTGCTATTGGGTGGGTTTCTCACACCCGTTCAGCTTTTCATGTGGGATGCGCGTACCAACGCTGATTGCTGCCGCACGTTTGTCGTACGATGACATGGGAACACGCATTTGAGGTGCCTTAGATTGTGGACGTCGATGGGTGCGGTGGCGCTGGGGGTGCGCTGATCTGCGGTCAGTTTGGTTTGTATGCAATGGTGTTTCCTTGTAGGGGCGCGCAATGCGCGCCCCTACAAGGAAACACCATTGCACCACACCATACCCGTAATCTAGGCACCCCAAAGAAACCGCACCATTTTTCTGTAACATCGCAACAGGGCGAAGCCCGACAGAATACTTCGCGTCAAATCAGGCCACTCAGTGCCGTTCAAAAAGCCCAAGCACCCCAGTGATGAACCCCCGTAAAAGCCCCTTTTTTCACTCGACCGCAGTCGTCGTGAAAAAATCGTTTTTTGATTCTTTTTTTCGACAAAAAAAGAATGCCCCACCGGCAGGTGACCCGTCCGGTAGGACGCCCCTGGGTTAGCAGACCGCCCCGTAGGGGCAAAAGAAAAAGGACATCCTTTCGGATGTCCTTCTGGTTTGACTTCAATTAGCCAATCTTGTTGAGCTTGAGAGCCATTGCGCTCTTTTTGTGAGCAGCAGTGTTCTTGTGCATTACGCCCTTGCTAACAGCTTGATCGACTTTTTTCACTGCAACTTTCAGTGCGCCATCGGCCTCGGTGCGATTGCCTTCAGCGGCAGCAACCTCGAACTTCTTAATGGCAGTCTTCAGATCAGACTTAGTAGCACGGTTACGTGCATTGCGCACCTCACTGATGAGTACACGCTTCTTAGCGGATTTAATATTTGGCAAACCATACACCTCCTTAGGCAAATTCACGCGGAATTGCAATTTCAATCACAACACCATGCAGATAGTTATTTTAACAGGGTTTGGAGTAAAAAGCAAGTGTTTTTTGAAAAAAACTTTAATTTTTTTCTTTCTTTTTGTATATTGTGGTGAAATCTGCAAAACATAGCACCAAGACACAATATTTAGTAGAGGGGATGGAGAGCTATGACCACCAAACGAACGGATTTAGCCCTTGAAGCCAGAGAGCTTTACCAAGAGTCCTGCGAAAAAACAACACATCTCCACGGGGTAAAAGCCACAAAACGCCGCCAAGAAGGCTATGGCATCACCGTGGTAGAGGTACTGACCCCCCGTGGTGCAGCGCTAATGGACAAACCTCAGGGCACCTATTGCACCATTGATTTGACCAGTTTTTGGGAGCGAAAATCTGACTTTTTCCCCCGTGCTGTCCGTGTTATCGCCCACCATTTGACCCAAATGATACCTGAGACAGGCAATATTTTAGTGGTGGGGCTCGGCAACCGCGCCATGACCCCTGATGCCATCGGCCCACAAACCGTATCCCATTTGTTGGTGACCCGTCACCTCCACAAAGAAGGTGGCTTATTTGCCAGTTTTCGACCCGTCAGCACCCTTGCCCCCGGTGTGTTGGGTACCACTGGCATGGAAACACTGGAAGCGGTTCGTGGGGTGGTGGGGCAAACCAAACCCAGCGCTGTAATTGTGGTCGATGCCTTGGCGGCACGACGGACAGAACGGCTATGCAACACGGTGCAAATTGCCGACACAGGGCTGATTCCCGGCTCTGGGGTGGGCAATCACCGCCAAGGACTCAACCGCGAAAGCTTAGGCGTTCCCGTTATCGCCGTGGGCATTCCCACGGTGGTGGACAGCGTCACATTGTGCATGGATGCCCTAGACGATGCTGGTGCCAATCACCCTCTCTGGGAACACATCCCCCACATGATGGTCACCCCTCAAGACATCGACGCTCAGGTGACCGATTTGGCCAAACTCTTAGGCTATGCCATCACATATGCCCTACAACCCTTAGAGTTGGAGGACATTGGGGCGCTGTTGGGGTGAGGGATGAATGGGTGTGTAAAAACGGCGGGGGCAAGCCCCCGCCCTACAAAAGGTGGTATAGCGTAGGGCGGGGGCTTGCCCCCGCCGTTTCCTAAGCTACATAAATATGACGTAGGGAATGGTCAAGACCATTCCCTACGTTATTCGTCTTTACCCTTCCATGTTCTCCACGGAGGCTTTGATAAAGCCGTAGAACAGGGGGTGTGCGTGGTCAGGACGGCTCTTAAATTCGGGATGATATTGAGCACCAACAAACCAAGGATGCTCAGGGATTTCCACCACTTCTACCAGATTGCCATTGGGGCTCAGGCCTGCCAACAGCATCCCCTTTTCTTCCACAGCGGTGCGGTAGTCGTTGTTAAATTCAAAGCGGTGACGGTGACGTTCAGAAATTTCAGACTCACCATACAATTCCAAACTGCGGCTTCCTTGGCGAAGTACGCAAGGGTATTTGCCAAGACGCATGGTGCCGCCTTTTTCGGTGACATTGATTTGGTCGGGCATGAGGGCGATGACAGGGTGGGTGGTGGTTTCAGAGAACTCTGCGCTGTGGGCATCGGCAAAACCCACCACATTGCGAGAGAATTCTAGCACTGCCATTTGCATCCCAAGGCAGATGCCAAAGAAGGGCACCTTGTTTTCACGGGCATAACGGATGGCGGTAACCATCCCTTCAATGCCACGACCGCCAAAGCCGCCAGGTACCAGCACACCAGAACAATCTGCCAGCTGTTCATCCACATTTTGTGGGGTCAAGGTTTCAGAGTCCACCCATTTAATGGTGACAATGGCATCGTTGGCAGTGCCAGCGTGGCTCAAAGATTCCACCACAGACAAGTAGGCATCGTGGAGTTGAACATACTTGCCCACCAAGGCGATTTGCACTTTTTTATGGGCTTTTTTCGCCCGTTGCACCATGGCGCTCCATTCACGCAGGTCAGGCTGATGGGTCAGCAGACCCAGCTTACGGCAGGTCACGGTGTCAAGCCCTTCCTTCGCCATCAGCAAAGGCACTTCGTACAGGGTTTCGGCTGTGGTGTTTTGGATGACGCAGTCAGGCTCAATGTTGCAGAACAAGGCAATCTTTTTACGCACATCTTCGGTCATGGGGGTGTCGCAACGGCAGACCAAAATATCAGGTTGAATGCCCAGACCCAGCAATTCTTTCACGCTGTGTTGGGTGGGCTTACTTTTCAGTTCCCCAGAGCCGGGCACTTCCACAATCAAAGGCACATGGATGAACAACACATCGCCACGGGGACGCTCGGCTGCCACTTGACGAATGGCTTCTAGGAAGGGTTGGCTTTCAATGTCACCCACGGTGCCACCGATTTCGCTAATGACCACATCCACCCCTTCTTCTGCCAAGGCATAGACACGGGATTTGATTTCATTGGTGATGTGGGGGATGATTTGCACAGTGGCCCCCAGATAGTCGCCACGGCGTTCACGGTTCAATACGTTCCAATAGATTTTACCAGAGGATACAGAGCAGTTGCCGTTCAAATCTTCGTCTACGAAGCGTTCGTAGTGACCCAAGTCCAAGTCAGTTTCTGCACCGTCTTCAGTGACGTACACTTCCCCGTGTTGATAGGGGCTCATGGTGCCGGGGTCCACATTGAAATAAGGGTCAAATTTTTGGTTGCGCACCTTCAACCCACGCTGTTTCAGCAGACGCCCCAAAGACGCACCGCAAATCCCCTTGCCCAGACCAGACACCACACCGCCTGTGACAAAAATATACTTTGTTGACATAATACTATTCCCTCTCTATCCAGTCCAAAAATGGACAATTTTATAAAATAAAAACAAAAATACGCACCGTTGAATTGATTTTGCGGTGAAAAGTCCCTTGGGTTTTCCAAGAGCTTTCAGCGACAATTCACAGTGCGACAGCGAAACAATATACACTTGCTTGGCACGCACAATGGCGAACCTCGCTCTTAAAAAATACCTTTTTACTATACCATCGTCCCTCTGTCTTGTCAATGAAAATTGCCACAGGTTTTGTGTGGTATTTTCGGGAAAAAATTGCCTCCTTTTTGTGAAAGCTGACAGAATTATACAGTCTTCCATTTATATCTTTACAGCCACGGAGAAAAAGGGTAGAATAAGATTGAACACTAATTTTAAACACAAAGGAGCACTGCCATGAAACTGGTGACCTATCGCCTTGCGAATCAAGAATTTGTAGGCGCGTTGTCCGCTGACGAAACCGCCATCCACACCTTACCCTTCCCTGACATGAATGCCCTCATCCAAGGCACCACCATCGCTACCCTGCCTGCTTTGTTGGCAGACGCGCCCACCGTCTCCATGGCAGACGTGGAGATTCTCTCCCCCATCCCTTGTCCCTTGGCGGATGCCATCTGCCTTGGCATGAATTATTTAGACCATGCCAAAGAGGCTGCCGCGTTTAACCACCAAAGCTTTGACCGTGATGCCATGATTCCCGTGTATTTCTCCAAGCGTGCCACACGCACCGTTGACCCCACTGGCATCATCCCCCGCCATGCAGGACTGGTGCAACAATTGGACTACGAAGCTGAATTGGCTGTGATTTTAGGCAAGGATGCTTTTAATGTGGCAGAAGAAGACGTAGCGGACTATATTTTCGGCTACTCCGTGGCCAACGACGTGTCCGCGCGGGTTCTGCAAACCAAGCACAAACAATTCTACTTTGGCAAAAGCTTAGACGGCTATTTCCCCATGGGCCCTTGTATTTTAACCGCCGACAGCGTGCCCTATCCCCCAGAATTGGCCATCTCCTCTAAGGTCAATGGCGAACTGCGCCAAAACTCCAACACCAATCAACTGATGACCACCATCAGCCAACTGGTGGCAAATCTATCTCGCGGCATGACCTTAAAAGCTGGCACCATTTTCCTCACTGGCACCCCTGCTGGTGTGGGCATGGGCTTCCACCCTCCCAAATTCCTAGAAGTGGGCGACGTGGTAGAATGTGCCATCGAAAGCATCGGCACCATTTGCAATACGGTAAAATAATTGCCCGTCCATTACCACTTGTGTTGCCCTTGTGATAATTATATGAAAACAGGGAACTTCCCCTGATAAAAATGGAATTGCGTTATGATTTTTCATACCGCAGTTCCATTTTTTGTGTTGTTTTTTGTCGAATCATGTGATATAATGAAAAGGCAAATACGGTGAAAATAATCACTAAATATAATATAGATGAGGTATAACATGGTTACGATTATGACAGACTCCTCTTGTATGATGACTATCCAAGAGGGCTTGGAGTTGGGTATTTTGGTAAACCCCTTAACCGTCACCATCGACGGGAGCACTTATTTAGATTTGGAAGAAATGGACAGCGATACTTTTTTGGGCATCATTGACCAAGGTCATATCCCCATTTCTTCTCAACCTTCCATCGGTCGCACCTTGGAACTGTACGAAGCCCACCGTGACCGCCCCATTTTAAACCTGACCATTGCCGAGGGGCTCTCTGGCACCTACGGCACTGCCACTGGCGCTGTGGCCGCTTTAGACGGTGACCATGCAGAAATCCGCGTGGTAAACACCAAAACCATTTGGGCCAACCAAAGCTATTTGGTGAAGCAAGCGCTGGAGCTGGCAAAGGAAAATCTGAACATCGACGGCATTTTGGAAAAGCTCCGCCCTGCTTTGGAAAACCACATCTCCTACTTGATTCCCAGCGACTTCGACTATCTCAAGCGTGGCGGTCGTTTGGCTCCTTTTGCCGCCACTGTGGGTGGTTTGCTTCACCTGATGCCTGTTTTGCACCACAGCACCGATGGTATGCGCCTAGAAAAGTTCGCCATGAGCCGTGGGTTGAAAAACGCAGTTCACACCTCTATCAAGGGCTTACAAAACGCAGGCATCAACAGCGCCCACCTGCTGAGCATCAGCCACGGCGGGGCACCCCATTTAGCTGACGAAGCCTATGCCATGCTGAAAAAAGCCTTCCCTGATGTGGAAATCAACATCCATCCTCTCAGCCCTGGCATGATCACCCAAGGGGGTCCCAAGTGCATCGCCATCCAATCCATTTTGAAGATTGGTTAACACAAAAATACAACCGCCCACCACGAACCATCGTGGTGGGCGGTTATTTTCATCGTTACAACTAGACTTTATCTTTGCTGATGCAATAAAAGGAGAAATCACCCACGGCAATGAGCCGTTGATTGTCACCCGTGATTTCCACACGGATGAGGCTAGTGGTTTTGCCCCGACGCACCACCTTGGCCGTGGCACGGAGCACACCCTCCCCTTGGTTGGAAACGAAGTGAAGGTTCCCATTTTGGGTCACATGACGGCGGCCATCTCCGTGGACGGCCATCCCACAGGCGTTGTCTGCCAGCGTGTACAGGCAACCACCGTGCACCACACCCAAGGGATTTAAACTCTCAGGGTAAATCTCCAACTGTGTCACAGCGTACTCTTCCCCAATTTCCACGGCGGAGATGTGGTTGTATGTGGCAAAGGGATTGTTTCTGGCGGCTAGTTTTTCGTAGAGCTTGGCTTGTGCAACTGCATCCATTTACAGTGCCTCCGCTTCTTCTAGCCACAGCCGAGACTGGGCATCACTGGGCATCCGCCAATCCCCACGGGGCGACAGCGCCACCGACCCCACCTTGGGGCCATCGGGTAAGCAATTGCGCTTGAATTGTTGGCTGAAGAACCGACGATAAAACACCTTAATCCACTTGACCATCACGTCACGGCTGTACACATTCCCCAAGGCATACTCTGCCAAGCGGAGGATTTTGCTGGGGGCAAAGCCCCAACGGAGCAGATAATACAAGTAAAAATCATGGAGTTCATAAGGTCCCACCAAATCCTCCGTAATCTGGGCGATTTCCCCGTTGACCGCTGGCAGAAGTTCAGGAGAGACAGGGGTGTCAAGAATATCTTCTAACACAGTGGTCAGTGCCAAGTGGGTTTGGCGCTTGTCCTGTGCCAGATAGTCCACCAAATGGCGCACCAAGGTTTTGGGGATGGAGGTGTTGACGGCGTACATACTCATGTGATCACCGTTGTAAGTGCACCAACCCAAGGCAAGTTCGCTCAAGTCGCCAGTGCCGATGACAATGCCCCCTGTTTGGTTGGCAACGTCCATCAGCACTTGGGTGCGTTCACGGGCTTGGCCATTTTCAAAGGTGACGCTATGGTCGTCCATGTTGTGGCCAATGTCTTTGAAGTGACTGCGGACACTGCTGGAAATGTCCACGGTACGCAAGGTGGCGCCCAGTTGTTCTGCCAGCACCACGGCGTTGCTTTTGGTGCGGTTGGTGGTGCCAAAACAGGGCATGGTGACGGCGATGATTTCCTCCATGGGCTTGCCCATCATTTGGAAGGCAAGGGCGGTGATTAAAATCGCCAACGTGGAGTCCAGTCCACCAGACAAACCCACCACCGCCGTGGCAGCATGGGTGTGGATAAGCCGCTGTTTCAGCCCCAAAGAGGCGGTCATGAGAATTTCATGGCACCGCTGATTGCGATGCTCCTTCCCCTGTGGGACAAAGGGCTGTGCCGCCACGTAGCGGGTCAGCGCCGTTTTGGTCATGGGCAGAGAGAAGGGGATGGTGATGCTTGCTTGCTCTGTGGGCAACAATTGGGTGCGACGACGTTCGTAAACAAGGCGCGCCACGTCGATTTCCGTGATGTGTAGCCCTTGGTCGTAGCGACTTTGGTGCAAAATGGTGCCGTTTTCCGCCACCACTTGGTGGGCGCCGAACACCACATCACTGGTGGATTCCCCTTCCCCAGCACTGGTGTAAATGTAACCGCAGAGCAATTTTGCACTTTGCATGGCAATGAGCTGACGGCGATAGGGTTCTTTGCCGATGATGTCGTTGCTGGCAGATTGATTGCAAATCACCGTGGCACCAGCGCAGGCCAGATGCAACGATGGGGAGATGGGTGCCCACAAATCTTCGCACAATTCCACCCCCAGCACCAAGGCAGGCAGATCTTTACAGGCAAAGGTGATGCCCGTGCCAAAGGGCACACTTTGCCCCAACAGTTCCACCGTTTCTAACCCTGCAAAAGCAGGGGTAAAGTGGCGTTTTTCGTAAAATTCGCTATAATTGGGCAGGTGGGTTTTGGGCACCAACCCCAAAATACGACCTTTTTGAATGACAGCGCATACATTATATAGTTTCCCCTTGTGTTGCAACGGCAAACCGATGCAGGTGACCACATCGAGGTGCTTGGTGGCTTGTAAGACCGTATCCAAACCGTCAATGGCACCTTGCAACAAGGTGTCTTGGTAGAACAAATCCCCACAGGTGTATCCTGTCAACCCCAGTTCTGGCAACACCAGTACCTTCACCCCGGCGCTGTCGGCTTTGCGCATCAGCTCAAAGGACTCTCTGGCGTTTTCTTGGCAGTTTGCCAAGTGCATAGGCGGCGTGGCACAGCCCACCGCTACAAATCCATGGTTCATACATAGCTCCAATCTGCCCAAAAGTAAGACGTGGGCATCGAGATGGGTATATTGTACACCGATTTCGCCTATTTTACAACCCCATGGACAAGATGTGACACTGCACTTATTTTGTAAAATTTTTTTGAATTTTTACCATTCCATCTATTGACAAATAAATTAGTCTGTGCTAATCTAATGAAGTGGTTAGGAAAATCTAACCAACTAAGGAGACTGATTTTTATGACACTGTTAGAGGCCGCGCTTGGCAAACCCTACACCGTAACCCACATCGACACTGACGACGAAGAATTGATTGATTTTTTGTTCACTCTGGGTTGTTATGAAGGGCAAAGTGTGGTGGTTGTGTCTCACATCAGTCGCGGTTACGTGGTGGCCATCCGTGATGGGCGCTACAACATCGATGCCAACTTGGCACAAGCCATCTGTATTGCAGAAAATTGAAGACAGCCACAGGCTGTTTTCTTCACCCCAAAAAGTTAGGGAAACCTAACTTTTTTACCAGATTTTAGGTTAGGAACTCCTAACTTTAAGATAAAAAAAGATAAAAAGAATTTTAGAAACAATGAGGATTGATTGCATGATTAGAATTGCTCTCGCCGGTAACCCCAACAGCGGTAAAACCACCCTGTACAACGCCATCACTGGCAAAAACGAAAAGGCTGGCAACTGGGCTGGCGTCACCGTGGACAAAAAAGAAGCCCCCATCAAGAAGATTTTGGCGACCAACGCTGACCTTCTGGCAGTTGACCTGCCCGGCGCTTACTCCATGTCCCCCTTCACCTCTGAAGAATCCATCACCAGCACCTATGTGAAAAACGAAAAGCCCGATGTGATTATCAACATCGTGGACGCGACCAACTTGTCTCGTAGCCTGTTTTTCACCACCCAACTGTTGGAACTGGGCATCCCCGTGGTGGTTGCTTTGAACAAAAGCGACATCAACTCCAAAAAAGAAACCGTCATCGACATTGCCAAGCTGAGCGAAACCTTGGGCTGTCCTGTGGTGAACACCACCGCCACCGCTTCTAAGGGCATGGAAGACCTGTGCGCCAAGTGTATTGAAGTGGCAGGCAAAACCCAAGCCGCTCCCTATGTCCAAGGCAACATCGACCTCCACAGCAAAAAGGCCGTGGAAGACGCGGATAAGAAGCGCTTTGACTTTGTCAACACCGTGGTCACCAAGGTGGAAACCCGCAAGGTGAAAACCGCTGACACCAATAAGCAAGATAAAATCGATGCCATCTTGGCTCACAAAGTGCTGGGTATTGTAATTTTCGCCTTCGTCATGTTCTGGGTGTTTAACCTGTCTCAAGCCACCATCGGCCCCATGATTGCTGACGCTCTGGTGGGCTGGCTGGAAGGCATCCAAGAATCCATTGGCGGTATGGTTGAAGATGCTTCTCCCTTCATGCAAGCTTTACTGGTTGACGGCATCGTGGGCGGCGTCATCGCCGTTCTGGGCTTCCTGCCTCTAGTGATGGTGATGTATTTCCTCATCGCTCTGTTGGAAGACTGCGGTTATATGGCCCGTGTGGCTGTTGTGATGGACCCCATCTTCAAGAAGGTTGGCCTGTCTGGTAAGTCCATCATCCCCATGGTCATCGGCACTGGCTGTTCCATTCCTGCTGTTATGGCTTGCCGTACCATCCGCAACGAACGTGAACGTCGCACCACTGCTATGTTGGCTCCCTTTATGCCTTGCGGCGCAAAGTTGCCTGTCATCGCATTGTTTGCTGGCGCCTTCTTCGCTGATGCTACCTGGGTGGGTACTTTGATGTACTTCTGCGGTATTTTGTTCATCCTGCTGGGCGCACTGTTGACTTTGAAAATCACTGGCACCCGTGTCAAGCCCTCTTTCTTCATCATGGAACTGCCTGAATACAAAATCCCTTCCCTGTGGCGTGCCTTCATCTCCATGATGGAACGTGCCAAGTCCTTCATCATCAAGGCTGGTACCATCATTCTGGTGTGTAATGCCGCTGTGCAAATCATGCAAACCTTCACCATCACCTTGGTGGAAGCCAACGAAACTGGCTCTGACTCCATCTTGGCTCTGATTGCCAATCCCTTTGCCATCTTGTTCATCCCTCTGGGCTTTGGCATTTGGCAACTGGCCGCCGCCGCTGTCACTGGCTTCATCGCCAAGGAAAACGTGGTTGGCACCCTGGCTGTTTGCTTCGCTGTTACCAACTTCATCAACGAAGATTTGGAACTGTTGGAAGGTGCAACTTCTTCTATTTTCAACACCGAAACCTTTGTTTTGACCCAAGTGGCCGCTCTGGCTTACTTGATGTTCAACCTGTTCACCCCTCCCTGCTTCGCTGCCATCGGCGCTATGAACTCTGAAATGAAGAGTGCTAAGTGGCTGTGGGCTGGCATTGGCCTTCAATTCGGCACTGGCTATGTGATTGCCTTCTTGGTGTACCAAATCGGCACCTTGATTGTAGACCACACTGTAGGCGCAGGCTTCATCCCTGGCTTGATTGCTGTGGCTTTGATGGTAGGTTACGTGCTGTACCTCATCAAAAAGGCTGACGCAAAGGTCAACGACTACGCTTTGAACGGCAAGGTTGCCGCATAAGTAAAAATTAAAACAGCAAGACCGTCAATCATTGGCGGTCTTGCTGTGCATTTCAAAAGGAGTATTTGCTATGATTGATGTCATCATCGGATTGGTGGTGCTGGCCATTGTGGGCGGTGCCATCGGCTATATCGTCCACGCCAAGAAAAATGGTGTCAAGTGCATCGGCTGTGCCGTAGGCGGCAAATGCAGTGGCTCTCACCACGAGGGTGGCTGTAGTGGCTGTAGCTGTGACGAAAAATGAGATAACGGGGTGGAACCGATGGTTCCACCCCGTTTATTTTATATATCCAATCCTGCAAAAAACCTATTGAAATCGCACTGAAACACGTTGCAAAATCCAATCAATTCGCTGGTGCGAATGTTGTAAGTGCCATTTTCAATGTGGGCATAATAATCTCGTGACATGGAAAAACCCTGCAACTGCATTTGAATAGACACCTGCTCTTGGGTCATGTTTAACCCCATCCGTAGCTTGCGTAAATTACCACCAACACAGCGGTCTTGTTTTATCTTCTGCTCCACAATTCACCTCAAGAACCATGTGGTATTCCACACATTTTTCTTGATTGTACTGTAATTCTCTGGTAAGATAGTGTGGTATACCACACTATCTTACCAGAGAGGGCAAAATATATGCTGTACGATTATGAAAAAATCAACAACCATGTGGACGAATTGCGAAAGTCTCTCATTGTTTCCTTAGATAAGCCAACCCCTATCCCCTATCAAACCAAAGAAGATGTTGCCAGTCAAGAGGACGGGAGGGGGTGGAACCCCCCCTACGGCGGTTGATTGATACATGGTGCAACCACCGAAAACGGACAGGGATAAACCCTGTCCTACGATATGAAACACCAGCGTAGGGGGCGGCGTCCTCGACGCCCCGCAAGGTTACCCCCATTGTCATTCCATCGCACCGCCGCGGTGTACCCACAATCCCCATCGCAACCACAATCAACAAGAGGGTGGAACCCATGGTTCCACCCTCTTGTACTATATCTTCTTACAGATGCTTTTGCACCAACGCTTCCAAGGCGGCTTGGCTCAACACGCCTACAGAGCGGTCAATTTCTTTGCCGTCTTTGAGCACCACCATGGTGGGGATGGACATGATGCCAAATTGCTGGGCAACGGCACCTGCATCATCTACGTTCACCTTTGCGAACACGGCTTTCCCATCAAAGGTTACGGCGGCGGCTTCAAAGGCAGGAGCGACCATTTTGCAAGGGCCACACCATACTGCCCAAAAATCCACGACTGTCAGGGCATTTACCTCTACCGTTGCTTGAAAATTGCTGTTATCTAAATGTAAAATTGCCATATTGATTACTCCTTTATTTGTTTGATTTTATTGGCATACACGGCAGCTTTTTGGCCTGCAACCAAGCCTTCGCCCACCGCTTTGGATACTTGTAAGGGACCTCCCGTGCAATCGCCAGCGGCGAACACACCGTTTAAATTGGTTTCCATGTTCCGATTCACCGCCACATAGCCACCGTCTAGCGCCAGCTCTGGGAATAAATCTGTGGGTGCCATGGTGGGACGGAGGATAAACGCACCGTCCACAGGGATTGTCACATCGTCACAGGTGATGGTTTGCAAGGTGGTTTCACCAGCGAGGACACAGGTTTTGGGCTTATTAAAATAATGAACGGTACAACCCACCTGCTCTAAAAATTCTGCTTCATGCTGGGCAGAAGGGGTGTAGCCCACCACCGCCACCGTTTTGCCACGATAAGCGAAGGCATCGCAGGTGGCGCAATAGCTGACGCCTTTGCCGATGAAGGTTTCTTCTCCTGCAAACTTTTTGCTTCTGGCCACACCAGTGGCTAGGACAATGGCAGCGGCTTCCACCACGTCAGAGCCTACGCTGACAAAAAAGCCATTTCCCACCGCCATGGTGGTCAGGGCTTTGCCGTCCATAAACGCAACGCCGTTGGCCTTGGCATGGTCTGCCATGGTTTGGAGCATTTGAGCACCGCTTTGGTTGCCCATGCCCACATGGTTATCCACCAAGTGACTTTTCCACAAGGGATTTTCCTCCAATGGATTGGACACCACCAGCACCGACTGGTTCCGCGCCCGCACATTCAGCGCCGCACTGAGCCCAGCAGGGCCACCGCCCAACACCACTACATCGTATTGACTCATGATGATTGCCCCCTTTCCATTGGTTTTGTTTATTGTACCACAATTTGCCACCATTAAACAGGTGCATTTGCAACTTTTTTAAGAAGTTTTCCCTTGGCAAGGTTTACAATCCGTCTTGATTTTCCCATGGGGGTTTGCTATACTGGTATCAGATAGAAATCAATCTGCCACGGCAGAAGAAACGAGGACTGTATGATTAAAATTTCACCCAGCATTTTGGCGGCTGACTTCGCCAATCTAGAACGAGATATCCACAAAATCTCCACCGCAGACTATGCCCACATCGATGTGATGGACGGGGTATTTGTGCCCAACATCTCCATCGGTCTGCCTGTTGTCCAAGCCATCCGCAAGGTGACAGACATGGTGCTAGACGTGCATTTGATGATTGTGGAACCTCTGCGTTATGTGGAACAATTTTGCGATGCAGGGGCGGACATTGTCACCATTCACGTAGAATCTGACACTGTCGAGAACATTTCCGCCGCTTTAGAAGCCATCAAAGCAAAAGGCAAAAAATGCGGTGTCGTCCTCAAGCCTGCTACCCCTGCTGAGACTGTCGCACCGTACCTACCCATGATTGACATGGTGCTGGTAATGACCGTGGAGCCGGGCTTTGGCGGCCAAAGCTTTATGGCAGACCAAATGCCAAAGGTCACCGCTTTGCGTCAAATGATTGATGCCGTCAACCCCACCTGCGAGCTAGAAGTGGACGGTGGTGTGGATGCCAAAACCTGCAAAACCTGCATCGCCGCTGGCGCCAACGTGTTGGTGGCTGGGAGTGCCGTGTACAAAGCCCAAGACATTCCAGCCATGATTGCCACCTTGCGTGGAGAATAAGGAGCATTTTATGAATCAATTACCCAAACACAGCTTTGGTCTGTACCCCACCCCCATGCAAAAGTTAGAAGCGTTAAGCGCACGATTTGGTCGCAACATCTGGATCAAGCGCGACGATTTGTGTGGCATTGCCTTGGGTGGCAACAAAGTCCGCAAGTTACAATACCTGCTGGCAGATGCCCAAGAAAAAGGCTGTGACACCGTGTTCACCACTGGCGGCGCCCAGTCTAACCACGCCATGCTCACCGCCGCCTGTGCCGCCCAACTGGGGATGGATTGCGTGTTGCCCCTGAAAAAGCGTGGCGTCACCGACCACAAGGGCAATTTGGTGCTAGACACCATTTATGGTGCCCACGTGGAGCAAATTGATACCGACTCTTACCAAGATATTTATGATTTGATGGATGAAAAATGCAAAGCCTTGGAAGCCAACGGCAAAAAAGGCTATGCCATTCCCGTGGGCGGTTCCAATGCCTTTGGCTCTTGCGGTTACGTGGATTGCGTGGCTGAAATCGCCAAGGATTTGGCTGGTGCCACCATCGGCCACATCGTCTCTGCCACTGGCTCTGGCGGTACCACCGCAGGCTTACTGGTGGGAGCAAAATGCTATTTACCTGATGTAAAAGTCACTGGTTTAGGGGTAGATGACGACGATTTTGACACCATTGCCCCCCAATTGGCAGAAGAGGCCGCTAAGATTTTGGGCGTTGCCTTCCCCCGCCATGATGGCGACTTTCAAATGGTCTATCACTTCGGCACAGGCTATGCCATCCCCAACCCAGAAGACACCCCCATCATGGATGAATTGGCAAAATCAACTGGCATTTTGCTAGACCCTGTGTACACTGGCAAGGCCTACGCTGGCTTTGTGAAACTGCTAGAAGAAAATTATTTTGAAGGGGAAGGCGATATCGTGTTCGTCCACACTGGTGGTGCGGCGGCGCTGTTTGCCTTGGAGCGTGTGTAAATCATGGAACATTTTCCTGCACCACTAGAAGAATTGGTGGAGCAATTCGCTAAGTTACCAGGGGTGGGTCGAAAATCCGCCCAGCGGTTGGCCTTTCATATGCTAGGCCAACCCCAAGAAGCCTGCGAGCGGTTTGCCCGTGCCCTTGTCAATGCCAAAACGCAAGTCACCTGCTGTCCCTCCTGCCAAAACTTTACCGCAGGTGGGCTCTGCCCCATTTGCGCGTCTCAAAAACGTGACCACAGCGTCATTTGCGTGGTGGCAGATCCCCGTGATGTGGCGGCCATGGAACGGGCCCGAGAATTTCGGGGCTTATACCACGTCCTCCATGGGGTGCTGTCTCCCATGCAACACGTTGGGCCTGACGATTTGGCCATACAGCCGCTGCTCTCCCGTGTTGCCAAGGGGGATATTTCAGAGGTGATTATGGCCACCAACCCCGACACCGAAGGGGAAGCCACCGCCTTGTATTTGGCGCGGCTGTTAAAACCATTTGACGTGAAAGTCACCCGTTTGGCCTATGGCATCCCCATGGGTGGGCACCTAGAATTTGCTGACGATGCCACCTTGATGCGCGCCTTGGAAGGGCGTTTGGAATTATAAGCAGTATAAATCCACGGTTTGGACGAATGTCATCCAAACCGTGGATTTTTTTGCCTCTCGACAAACTTCGCCAAACAAACTGTCTTCTCATGGGGTACAATACTCCCAAAAGGAGGTGGCGCTATGTCGCACTCACAAGAGGGACAAGTCGTGTCCTTACCCTGCGCCCAACTGGTGCCAAACCCCATGCAGCCACGGCAATTTTTTCACCAAGAAAAATTGGACGACTTGGCAACATCCATCGCGCGCCACGGCGTTTTGCAACCTTTGCTTGTGCGCCCCCACGGTGACCATTGGCAAATCATCGCTGGAGAACGGCGGTGGCGCGCTGCCCAGCTGGCTGGATTAGACGCGATTCCCTGCATGGTGACCCATGCCGACGACGAAACCTCCGCCCTCCAAGCCATGGTGGAAAATGTCCAACGGCAAGATTTACACTACTTAGAACAAGCCCGTGCCATTGCCAACATCCTGCGCAACACCCCCATGACCCAAGAAGAGCTGGCCTCTCAACTGGGGATGGCGCCGTCTAGCCTTGCCAACAAATTGCGCCTGTTGCGCCTTGACAGCGCCTGTGTCACCTGTCTCATCGACCACCAATTATCTGAGCGTCACGCCCGTGCCTTACTCAGTTTGGAGTCCACCGATGACCGCCTCCAAGTCCTCCGCCATGTGGTACAGCACAGCTTAAACGTGGCCCAAACAGAGCGGCATATCCAGCGCCTTTTGATGCAAATCAACACCACACACCCCACCCAACGACGCAATTACATCGTCAAAGATGTGCGGTTGTTCCTCAACACCATTGACCGTAGCTTGCGTGTCATGCAAGACGCTGGCATTGACGCCCAATATGGCAGAGAAGACAAAGAAGACGCCATTTACTTAACCCTTCGCATTCCACGGAGCGCAAAAGGCCAAAACGCAGGCTAATTCATCCACAACCTCAATATTTGTATTCAAACTGTAACACAACTGTGATATAAAGTGTTATATAATGGGTGCAAACCACGAGGGAGGGATGCACTCATGGCTCTGAGTGAGCAGACGATAAATGCCTTACTAGAAGGCCAAAGCTCCACCGCCATGATTTTGGCGCTGGCGTGGCACACCGGGCTAACACGGCAAGAAATCCAGCAATTACAATGGTCTCAGGTGTCTTTATCCCAATGGCGCATCACCCTTCCCAACCGCACCGTATCTTTCGCCAGCGATTTGGCCTTGCGCTTGAGTCAAGTCGCTGACCAGACAGGCCACGTGGTACAGGGGCGACAAGGGGCGTTGCGTCCCCAGTCCATTTCTCGCCTTGCCCACACCACCTTGCAAAACGCCGGCTTAGATCTTCGCTTGTGCGACCTACGTCATGACTATATTTTGCGCCAATTGACCCACCGCTCATGGGTGGACGTGGCACAAGAGCTGGACATGAGCCAAGGAGATTTGCGTAAAGCCTATGGCGGAAAGCTCACCGCGCCTCCACCGACACCCTCCCCTATGGTGGCAAGGGAATCTGCCATCCATGGGCTGATACAAGTCCCCACATTAGGAACATTGGCTGTGGCGCTGGCCTTTTACCATGGCTACAGCTCCCAACAACTGCGCACCTTGCAGTGGCAGAATTTACCCCCCCTGCCACAGATGGACACCACCACTTTGCGTCCTAGTGACGGGGATGGACTGGTGTTTCCCATGACCGCCAGTGCCTTGTCCCGTTTGGCGCAACAGGTCTTACACGCACAAGGGGTATTGGGGGTAACCTTGCAAACCTTGGCTGGGCAGCATCACCGTCGCGAACCTCTGCGCACCATACTATCCCACTTGGAAACCCACCAAAGCCTCACCTGTGGACAGGCGCAAGCCCTATTAAATCTCCCCAAAAGCCCTGCTTATCGACTGTTGCAAGGGTGCGTAGGTGACGGTGCACTGGTGCAGGTAGGGGAAGCGTATTACAGCGCCCAACACGTGCCGCCATTGAACGACCACCAACCATTGGTGCTGTCCTTGGCGCATCGCCGCGGAGCGGTGTATGCCGAAGACGTGGAAACTCTACTCCATTTGCGCCCCAACCACTGCCAACGACTGCTGAAAACCATGGTCAGTAGCGGTCAATTGGTGCGCTTTGGCACACGGTATCAGTTGTCACCAGAATGATGAAACAAGGAGGAACGGCGATGCCGTTCCTCCTTGTTTCATCATTCTATTGTTCATTGCAATTCGTCCAAAGTCAGGGAGAAACTGGGCAGGAAGTGCTCCACAAAATACCCCACCTCTTCCATGTCCATCTTCTGGATGGACTGGTAGGTTTGTTCCATGGCTTTGCGGAATTCGTTGTTGCCAGCCTTCACCTCTTCCACGCATTTGATGTAGGCGCTGAGCTTATCTGCCGCCTTGACCAAACGCTGGGTGGTGGCATCATTTTCGTCTAAAACACTGCGATAAATGGGCTGAAAATCTGCAGGCAACATGGCAACCAACTCTGATTTTGCCACCTCTTCCACTTGACGGTACGCCCCTTGGATAGAAGGATTATAGTATTTGATGGGGGTGGGCATATCACCAGTCAAAATCTCGGTGGCATCGTGATACAGCGCCGCCACCGCCACCTGTCCAGCATCGATATCTTTGCCAAATTGGGTGTTGGCAATCACCGCCAAGGCATGGGCAATGACCGCCACTTGATGGCTATGCTCTTGGACGTTTTCACGACTGGTATTGCGCATCAGCGCCCAACGGGTGATATGGCGCAGGCGAGAAATGTAAGCAAAAAAATGGTGCATGATGGTGCCTCCTTAAAAACTAAGAGCTAAGAACTAAGAGTGAAAAACTATGGGAACGCAATCGGTTTTCTGTAGTTTTTCACTATTCACTTTTCGTTTTTAGCTTTCCCACCAACCGCCCGTCTTTTACGGCGACGATTTCTACGGCGTGGATTTGGTTGTGTAAATCTGCTTGGCTATCCACCCAAACTTGGGTGTAATTGGGGGCATGGCCGACAAAGCCGCCCTCTCTCTCTTGTTCAAACAACACTTGATAACACTGCCCCACACAACCTTGCAAATAGGCACTTTCCATGGTCTCTGCCACCGCCGCCGCCTGTTTGGCGCGGACATCTTTCGCCGCCTTCTCCACTTGAGGGCGCTCAGCCGCTGGGGTGCCGGGACGAATGGAATAAGGGAAAATGTGCATCGATGCAAACTGACATTTTTCAATAAACGCCAAGGTTTTGGCGAAGTGTGCCTCTGTCTCCTCAGGGAAGCCCACAATTAAATCTGTGGTGATGGCTGGGCGGTGAAAATGCTGGTTTAAAAGCGTCACCGATTGGAAATACCGACCACTGTCGTACTTGCGGTTCATGGCTTTTAAGGTCTCATCACAGCCACTTTGCATAGACAGATGGAACTGGGGACAGAGGTTTTGGAGCCTCTTGGCACGGGTGCAAAAATCCTCAGTAATCGTCCGTGGTTCTAGGCTCCCAAGACGAATACGCACCTGTGGAATGGCAAGACAAATGGCTTCCACCAAGTCAATGAGGGTCAAATCCCCTTGTAAATCCTTGCCCCATGAAGAAATTTCAATGCCTGTGAGGACGATTTCTTGGTAGCCTTGGGTTCGCAATGCTTGGGCTTGGGTCACTGCCTTGTCCAGCGCCAGCGACCGCACAGGCCCACGGGCGTAAGGGATGATGCAGTAGCTACAGAAGTTGACGCACCCGTCTTCCACCTTCAACATGGCACGGGTTCGGGTACCGCCGCCGCCGGGGGTCAACACCTCAAACACACGGCGCTCAAAGCTTTGATCAATGGCTTCTTGGGGCTGATGGGTTTTCACAGATGCTTCTAGCAAGTCTAAGAAGCCAGCCCGATCCCCTGTGCCGCCTAGCACATCCACCCCAAGAGCACGGACTTCGTCCGCATGGGTTTGGGGATAACAGCCACAAACTGCTACCACAGCATCAGGATTTAATTTTTTAGCACGGCGAATGGTCTGGCGCGACTTTTGGTCACTGACCGCCGTCACCGAGCAGGTGTTCACCACATACACGTCAGCGCTCTGGTCAAAGGCGGTCAATGTATGTCCGCGACGCACCAGTTCTTGCTCCATGGCGGTGGTTTCGTATTGATTCACTTTGCACCCCAAGGTGTAAAAGGCTACTTTCATGGGTTCTCCTTGCTATTTTGAAAAATTAGAAGTATAATGTGATGTTGATAAGACAGGGAAATGCGGGCGACCACAGGTCGCCCCTACGACTTCCAGAATTACATTGTAGGGGCGACCTGTGGTCGCCCGCCAATTACGCAATATTTTACCTTATTATACATCGCTTTCCATCGGGGAGCAAGTAAACTTTTTTCTAAGTGCGAATTTTCAACGTATGCCGTAGGGGCGGATTCTATATCCGCCCGCACCCCCCAACGGGCGGATATAGAATCCGCCCCTACAATTTTCAATGGTATGTTCCATATCTTAACTTTTTTCACAAACAGGAGATTTTTCTCATGATTTATTTAGACCATGCCGCCACCACCCCTTTGTTGCCAGAGGTGGCTGAGGCCATGTATGCTGTTTTAAAAGACGACTTTGCCAATCCCAGCGCCCAATACCCTGCTGGGCAAGCCATGGCAAAGCAAGTGGCTGCTTGGCGACAAACCATCGCCACTGCCGTGGGCTGTCAACCCAAACAACTCCACTTCACCAGCTGCGGCACCGAAGCCAACAACTGGGCAATTTCAGCTGCTCTGTGGCAAAATCGTCACGTAGGCAAGCACATTGTCACCACTGCCGTGGAACATAGCGCCGTGGTTGCTCCCTGCGAATGGTGGGCAAAGCAAGGCTACGAAGTCACCACCATCGCCCCTGACAGCCAAGGCCATATCACGCCTGAGCAGGTGCTGGACGCTGTGCGAGACGACACGGCGCTGGTGTCTATCATGTTGGTGAACAACGAGCTGGGCACTGTCTACCCTGTGGATGCAATCGCCAACGGCTTGGCTTTGAAAAACCCAAAAACCTTACTCCACACCGACGCTGTCCAAGGATTTTTAAAGGTAGGATTCACTGCCAAAACCCTTGGCGCAGACTTTATCTCCATCGCCGCTCATAAAATCAGCGGCCCCAAGGGCATTGGTGCCTTATATATTGGCGACCGCGTCCGCAATCCCAAACCTTTGTTGGCTGGTGGTGCCCAAGAGCAAGGCCATCGCGCTGGCACAGAGGCCACCGCTCAAATGGCTGGCTTTGCCAAGGCCGTAGAACTGCGCACCGCCACTTTGAGCAATGACCTTGCCCATATGCAGGCTTTACAAGACTACGCCATCAGCAAAATCCCCACGGTAACTGGTCTCCAATTATTGACCAACCCGTCTGCCCCTCACATTCTGGCACTGTCTCTGTCAGGTTATCCTGCTGGCAACATAGTCACCGATTTGGGCAGTCAAGGCATTTGTATTTCCGCTGGCTCTGCCTGTCACCAAGGGAAGGCCAGCCATGTAATCTCAGCCCTAAAACTACCAAAAAAAGTCACCGCTGGGGTCATTCGCCTCAGCTTCGGGGTGTCCACCACCACAGAAGATGTGGATGCTTGTTTCGCCGCCTTAGACGCCCATCAAAAAAGCCGATTCCCTATGTTATAAAACTCAGATAACCACATAACCCCTTCATCGGGCGACCACAGGTCGCCCCTACATACAATACACCGTAGGGACGACCTGAGGTCGTCCGTCCCCGTTTTGAAAAGAGAATGTATCACGAAAGGAACACCCTATGTTACCTGCACCCTTGCGCCGTCCCAAAGCGTTTTACCAACATTTATTTGCCCTGACTCTGCCCATTATGCTCCAAAACCTCATTACCACCTCCCTTGGCTTCATCGATACCTTTATGGTGGGTTTAGTGGGCACCAATGAGCTTTCTGCCGTCACCGCCGCCAACTCCCCTATTTTCTTTGTGCAAATGGTGATTTTCGGCCTGATGAGCGGTCTGTCCGTTCTGGCCAGCCAATACTGGGGCAAAGAGGATGTGCCAGCCATCAACCGCACCTTAGGTGTGGCGCTGTACGTCTCGTTCACCGTGGCGCTCATCGTGGCAGGCACCTTCTTTTTTGCCAGCGAAACGGTGATGTCACTGGTGACCAACAACCAAAATCTCATTGCCATTGGCGCCCCCTATTTGCAAATTGTGGCCGTGGGCTTGGTGTTTAACACCTTGAGCTCGGTGTACATCAGTATGCAACGCAGCACGGAAAATCCTGCCTTTGGTATGCAGGTGTTTGCCGTGTCTATGCTATTGAACACGTTTTTAAACTACTGCCTCATTTTCGGTCACTTTGGCGCACCAGCCATGGGGGTCATGGGTGCGGCCTATGCCACACTGACCTCTCGGATTGTGGAGTTTGTCATCGTGGTGGTGTACGTGCTGACCAACCATCGGGTGCCCTTAGAGCCCAAATTGGTGTTTTCCCCACGCAAATCTGCTGTAGTCCAGTTTTTCAAACACGGCTTACCTGTCTTAGCCAACGAAACCGTGTGGGGCTTGGGCACCAGCATGATGGTGGTCATCATCGGTCACATGACCAGCTCTGCCGATATGTTGGCGGCCTATGCCATCATCGGCAACGTGGACAAGATTGCCATCACCATCTGCATCGGCATGGCCAACGGGTCGGCGGTGATGATTGGCAAAGCCATCGGGGAAGGCCAACCTCACCAAACGGTGCAAGACTTGGGCAAAAGCCTATTCGCCATCAGCGTAGTGGGTGGATGCGCCGTGGCTGCCATGCTGTTGACCTTGCTCCCCTTGGTGTTTCAGCCCTTTTTATTCCCCCTGTTCAATTTAAGCGCCGAAGCCACCGCCATTGCCACCACCATGTGCATCACCTTTGCGTGCGTGTTCCCTGTCCGTTCCTATGATTTCACCTCTATCACAGGGGTGCTCCGCGCTGGGGGCGACATTGGCATGGCCTTTTTCATCGACGTCATCCCCCTGTGGTGCTTCTCCATCCCCCTTGCCGCCTTGTGCGCCTTGGTGTGGGACAGCCCTGTGTGGCTGGTGTGCCTGTGGATTCACGGGGAATGCCTGATTAAAATGCCCTTGGGTTTATGGCGCTTCCAAACGAAAAAATGGATTCACAACTTAACCACGGAGGTGGCACCATGAGTTTGTTTATCTGCCCTGTGTGCCGCGAACCTTTGACCCGTGGAGAAAAATCCTACACTTGCCCCAACGGGCATAGCTATGACCTTGCCAAAGAGGGTCACACCTACCTCCTCCTTGCTAACCAGAAAAACTCTCTTCAACCAGGGGATGACAAGGCCATGGCACGGGCTCGCACCATTTTTTTGGACAAGGGCTATTATGCGCCTTTGCGCAATACCCTGTGCCAACTGTTGCAACAGCAACATCCTATCGCCATTTTAGACGCTGGCTGTGGGGAGGGCTATTACACCGCTGGCATCCGCCAAGCCCTGCCACAAGCGGAGATGGCTGGCATTGATATCTCTAAGTTTTGTTTGCAAAAAGGGGCAAAACGGGAGAAAACCGTGGAGTTTGCCGTGGCATCGTCTTATCATTTGCCTTTGGCCGATGGTAGCGTGGATGCCATTGTCAATTGCTTTTCTCCCATGGCTACGGAAGAATTTGCCCGTGTGCTCAAGCCCCATGGACGGCTGTATTACGTGGTGCCAGGAGCCGAACACCTGTGGGCACTGAAGCAGGTTTTGTACGACGCACCCTATCTCAACGAAGAAAAGGAAACCCCTTACGCTGACTTTTGTAGCCTTGGGATCACCCCTGTGGATTTCACCATGGACATCCAAGGCCAAGAGGCGCTCCAAGCGCTATTGGGCATGACCCCATACGCATGGAAAACCCCAAAAGACGGCAAAGACCGTCTGTCCACCATGGACGCCTTAACCGTGGAAGCATCTTTCCGCATCCACACATTTGAAAAGGAGGACACCTGATGACCCAATTAAAAACCGCCTTGGACACCATGGTGTCCGCCGGACTAGAAAAGCTAATTATCAGCAAACCCATGGCAAAAAGCCAAGACTTTCAAAAAATCGTGGTGGAGCGTCACAAAGATTTCTACCAAGTGTCAAAATACACAAAAACCCAAGTTTTTCATGAAAATCAACCAATTGATACCATTATAAATACCTGTATCACTTTGATTGACGGGCAATTCCTACAGCTCAACGGCTTTAGCGACGGGCAGGAACACATGGTGCTCCTCTCCAAAAAGGGAGGCTGTACCTACAAGGTCAAATCCATTGCCAATGCCACCCTCACCACACAAACCCACAACCGCAAAAAGCAATATCTGTTGGAAGAAGGCACCCACATTCCACCTCTTGTGGACATGGGCATCTTCACCAAGGAGGGTAAAATCGTACAATCCATGTACCACAAGTACAAGCAGATCAACCGCTTTTTAGAGATCATCGACGATGCGGTGAAAAACAGCAAAAAGACCTCTTTCCACATCATCGACTTTGGCTGTGGCAAGTCTTATTTGACCTTTGTGGTCTACTATTACCTGACCCAAATCCGCAAGATGGAAGCCCATGTGCTGGGCTTAGACTTGAAAGAAGAAGTGATTAAAAACTGCAACATCGCCGCCAAAAAGTACGGATATGACAACTTAACATTTGCTATGGGCGATATTCGCGGTTTTGCGCCTCCCTTCGCTGTAGACATGGTGCTGACCCTCCATGCCTGTGACACCGCCACCGATTATGCTCTTCACCACGCCATCGGCTGGAAGGCAGACATGATTTTCTCCGTGCCTTGCTGTCAGCACGAGCTAAACGGTCAAATGAAGCCCCAAACGCTGGATTTGTTCAGCCAATACGGCCTCATCCAAGAGCGATTTGCCGCTTTAACCACCGATGCCATCCGTGGCAATCTGCTGACCTACAGCGGTTACAAAACCCAACTACTAGAGTTTGTAGACCTAGACAGCACTCCAAAAAATCTACTGATTCGTGCCGTCCGTAGCCCGTTGACTCCCAAATCTGTGCGGACAAAAGCCTTGCAACAAGTGGAAACCGTCATGGCAGAGTTTCACGTGAAACCCACCTTGTATGAGTTGTTAGAATTGGATAAATAACAAGAAAAAACCGCACATTCTGTTTATTTAAACAGAATGTGCGGTTTTTAAATCATAATTTACAACATATCTCCCAGCCAGTTCAACGCAGTTTCAATGGCTTTTTGTTGGATTTCATGGCGCGATAAATTGCCAAAACGGCATTCTTTCACCGCTACCCCTTCTGGGGTGGCCAAGGCGATGAACACCAAGCCTACGTCGTTGCCACGGTCATCTTTGTCTGGGCCAGCCACCCCTGTGGTGGACAGGGCATAGTCACTGCCTGTCAAATGTTGCACCCCTGTCGCCATGGCCTTGGCCACATCAGCGCAGACTGCCCCTTGGGCATCTAGCAACTCTTGCGACACCCCTAGCACACTGGCTTTTACCTCGCTCCAATAAGACACCACGCCACCGCAATACACGCTAGAGGCGCCAGAAATGGCTGTGATGGCTTGTGCCAAACCGCCCCCCGTGCAAGACTCAGCCGTAGATAGGGTTTTGCCGTGGGATTTCAGCCCATCAAACCACGTTACATCCCCACTCATGGGCGCACCTTCACCAGTTTCACATTCTCCACAGCTTCACGGACAAGTGCATCAATGTCCATAGCTTCCTCTGCCTTACGAATATTCTCCAGCTTTGGTTTGGTGGAAGGATGGCGTGGGGTGAAGACGGTGCAGCAGTCTTCATAGGGCAGGATGGAGGTTTCAAAGGTGCCGATTTCTTGGGAAATTTTAATGATTTCCACCTTGTCCATACCGATGACAGGGCGGAGCACTGGCATGGTGGTCACGTCGTCAGTTGCCACCATGGCGTGCATGGTTTGGCTGGCCACTTGACCCAGAGATTCCCCTGTAATCAAGGCCTTTGCCTTGCAACGATAGGCAATTTTTTGGGCAATGCGCATCATGAAACGGCGCATGATAATGGTGAAATATTCTTCAGGGCATTGGCGGCGAATTTCCTCTTGAATGCCTGTGAAGGGAACGATTTGAATGGTCATCGGCCCACAGTATGGGGTCAGCGCCTGTGCCAAGGCAATCACCTTGTCTTGCGCCATTTGAGAGGTGTAAGGGGGGGACTCGAAATGCACCATCTCCAACTGCACCCCACGGCGCGCCATCATCCAAGAGGACACGGGGCTATCGATACCGCCAGAGAGCAGGCTCACTGCCTTGCCACCCATGCCCACTGGCAAGCCACCAGCGCCGGGCAGGGCAGGTGCATGGACATAGGCGGCCTTTTCGCGGATTTCCACTTCCACAGTCAGCGCAGGATTGTGAACGTCTACCGCCACATGGGGGAACGCATCTGCCAAGTCACCACCCACAGCGATAGACAATTGGATGGAGTTCATGGGGAATTGTTTATCGGCGCGCTTGCTTTCCACCTTAAAGCTTTTAGCGGCGGCAAAATTGGGTGCCAAATAGGTTTTGGCGCACTCCACAATGGCGCTCACCTCTTTGTCGCAAGGATGGGCACGGACAACAGACACCACGCCAAACACTTGACGGCAACGGCGCACTGCTTCTTCCATGTCGCACCCATCTGCCACTTGTTCCACGTAAATGGTGCTTTGGCGGATGCAAACTTCAAACGAACCATCACAGGTTTTCAAACGGTGGCGCACGTTTGCCACCAACTTATCCTCAAAGCTACGGCGGTTTTGCCCCTTGAGCACCACCTCACCTAATTTTAATAACAGGACTTCTCCTTGTGTCATACTTGTTTCCTCCTCATTAGAGCATATTTTTACAATATATAGTCTACCACAAACCATCTTTAGTTGCAACCGCTTGAGAGGTGTGATAAAATGAAGAAAATGTAAAAGATTGGAGTCATTATGTTTGCCACTATATTATATATCTGCGCTGGCGTTGGACTAGCGGTCTCTGCCTTTAAAAACAAGAAAAAAACCAAAATGGCACTGAAAAAGGCATGGAAATCTGCCGAAAACATCATGCCACAATTCCTTGCCATCATTTTGCTCATCGGCATCATGCTAGCGGTGCTAGACACCCAGACCATCACCAAATTACTGGGGGCAGAATCTGGGATCATGGGGGTGGCCATGGCGGCCTTCATCGGTGCCATCACACTAATCCCTGGCTTTGTAGCCTTCCCCTTGGCCGCCGCACTGCTCCAAAGTGGGGCTGGGATCACCCAAATCACCGCCTTTTTATCCACGCTGATGATGGTGGGCATCGTGACCATGCCTGTTGAAATCAAAACCTTTGGCAAAAAAGTCACCTTGATGCGCAACCTCTCTGCCTTTATATTCTCCCTTGTGGCCGCCGCGATTATGGGGGTGGTGCTATGAAAACTTCAACCTTTTTCGCCATTTGCAAGCGGTATTCCATGGCGCTGACCCTTCTTGCCGTCAATATCATCCTCTGCTTTGCCCTGCCTGAGATTGGCTTTACCGCCGCCGATATGTCTCTTTCCAATTTCAAAGAAATGCTGTCGGTGTTGCCACCTATTTTTATTTTGCTAGGTTTGCTAGACGTCTGGGTGGACAAAGAAACCATGATGAAATTCTTGGGCAAAGGCAGTGGGATTCGTGGGGGCAGTATGGCCTTTTTGCTGGGGGCTTGCGCCGCTGGCCCACTGTATGCCGCCTTCCCTGTGGCCACGGTCATGTTGCGCAAAAATGCCAGTTTGTTTAACGTGTTCGTGTTCATCGGTGCATGGTCAACGGCAAAAGTGCCTATGCTCACCTTTGAAGCCGCCAACCTTGGCCTCACCTTTATGGTCACACGACTCTGTATCAACTTGGTAGGCATTTGGATTATCGCTGGGGTGGTCAACGCCTCTCTCACCAACGAGCAACAACAGGAGGTCTACCAAATTGCGGAACAAGGCTAAGTTGATTTGCGGGGCGCTATGCCTGTTGCTTTGCACCGCCTGTGGCACCACTGAACCTATCGAAACTGCCAATGAAACCCTCGTAGGGGACGGCGTCCTTGCCGTCCCGACCCCTGACCCCATCCCTGAACCGGAATCCACCCCCGAACCAGAACCAATCCCTGACCCCATTGCCGACCTGATGGCCACCATGACCTTAGAAGAAAAGGTAGGGCAATTGTTTTTTGTCCGTGTGCCAGCCGACAGCCAAGTGGATGACGTGGCCAGCTATCACTTGGGAGGCTATATTCTCTTTGGACGGGACACTGCCGACCAAACCGCGGATTCTCTCACTGCCACCATCGCCTCTTACCAAGAAAATGCCACCATTCCCTTGCTCATTGGTGTAGATGAAGAAGGTGGCACCGTGGTGCGTGTGTCCTCTAATAGTAACCTCCGCTCTAGCAAGTTTTTATCTCCACAAAAGCTGTACAATAACGGTGGTTTTTCCACAATTGCACAAGACGCTGTGGAAAAAACGGAGCTTTTGCAGTCTTTAGGCTTTAACGTAAATCTTGCCCCTGTGGCGGACGTATCCACCAGCGCTAGTGACTTCATCTACAGTCGCACCTTGGGGCAAGAGGCCACCGCCACTGCCACCTATGTAGAAACGGTTGTGGCTGAAATGGACGCTTTATCCATGGGCAGTGCCCTCAAGCACTTCCCCGGTTATGGCGACAACATCGACACTCACACAGGGATTGCCGTGGACAATCGAACGGTGGACAGCTTCTTAGAAAGCGATTTTCTTCCCTTCCAAGCTGGGGTAGACACCGCACCCAACACCACCTCTATCTTGGTGAGCCACAACATCATCACCGCTGTAGATGAGGGCTATCCTGCGTCTTTATCTGCCCCTGTCCATGATTGGTTGCGCCAAGAACTGGGCTTTGACGGCGTGGTGATGACCGATGATTTGGCTATGGATGCTGTGGCGGCGTATGCCGAAGACGGCAATGTGTCCACGTTGGCCATTTTGGCTGGCAACGACATGGTCATCACCTCCGATTACCGCACCCAAATCCCCAAAACCATAGAGGCCGTGGAAAACGGCACCTTATCCATGGAACGTGTAGAGGAAGCTTGTACACGGGTGTTGCGGTGGAAACAGAGTTTAGGGCTGATATAGCACCCCCATTATATTGTAGGGGAGCGCATTGCGCTCCCGCCAGTGTAGCACCATCCTTCCAATAACCTGATGTAACCCAAAACGGGAGCGCAATGCGCTCCCCTACGATATTGTTCCCACACACCTAAAGGAGACCACCATGACCACAAAACTCTACTATCAAGACCCCATGCTTCAAACCTTCACCGCCACGGTGGTGGATTGTCAGGCACTGAAAAAAGGCTTTGCCATCACCCTTGATCAGACGGCCTTTTACCCAGAAGGAGGCGGTCAAAATGCAGATTTTGGCACGCTGAACACCGTTCACGTCACCGACGTGCAAGCGCATGACGACGTGATTGTCCACACCTGCGATGCGCCCCTCACCGTGGGCGATACAGTGACAGGGCAACTGGATTGGGCACGGCGGTTTGACCATATGCAACACCACTCTGGAGAGCACATCATCTCTGGTATCCTCTGCGACCTCTACCACTGCGACAACGTGGGCTTCCACATGGGCGCTGACACAGTGACCATCGATTACAACGCGGAAATCTCATGGGAGCAAGCCTTAATTGCCGAGGCCAAAGCCAACCAAATCATCTGGGGCAACGCCCCTGTGAAGATTACATTCCCCGACGCTGACGCCTTGGAAGCGCTAGACTATCGGAGCAAAAAAGCCGTGACAGGTGCTGTGCGGATTGTCACCTTCCCCCACGCCGATTGCTGTGCGTGCTGTGGCACCCATGTGGTGCAAGCTGGGCAGGTAGGCTTAATCAAAGTCCTCTCTTGTCAAAAGTTCAAGGGGGGCAGTCGCATTGAATTGGTCTGCGGCGGCAAGGCCATGGCGTATTTTGAAGCCATATTGACCCAAAACCGCCAGATTTCTCAACAATTATCGGCAAAACCGTTGGAAACAGCCAACGCCGTGGCAAAGTTGGGCGACACCCTGACCCAACGGATAGGGCAAGTGATGGCATTAGAGGCCAATCTCTTTGCCCACATCGCCCAAACGTATACGGATGCAGGGGATATTTTGTTGTTCCAAGAGGCCATGAGCGCCGACAGTGTCCGCCGTCTCTGCCTTGCCATTGGCGAGGTGTGCGGTGGACAATGTGCCGTTTTTGCTGGGGAGGGCGACCGCTATGGCTATGCCATTTCTAAGGTAGATCCTGCATTTGTCAAGGAAATGAACGCCAGTTTACAAGGTCGTGGTGGAGGGCGAGACGGCTTTGCACAGGGGTCTGTGTCTGCCACGCAGGAACAGATTGCACAGTTTTTCCACCGCCCATAAGGGTCATAAAAATGTAAAACCACCACGTTTTCCACAATTGTGGAAAACGTGGTGGAAAACTTGTTCGATAGCGCTGGAAAAATCACAAACGTTACGGGAGAGGATGGCACCCCTCCCCTACTATTTAGTGTTTTATAGGGTTTCCACAAATCGCCCAAAGGCCGATGGCACGGCATGGTCGTGTAACGCCCCATCTGCCCAGACCCAACTTTTTGGCAAGGCATCTACGTCTGCAACTTCCACGCAATAGCCCACCATATCCCATTCTACATGGGTGAAAATATGGGTGGCGGTGAGCCGTTTTTGCCATTGGACAGGGGTGATGCCCCAGCTTTGCAATTGCTGTGCAACGGCGGTTTCATCCATGTGCCCCTCCACATTGGGAAACTCCCACAACTTGGCTAAAAGCCCAGTGGCTGGTCGTTTTCGCAGGAGAACTTTGCCGTTACAGGTGAGGACGAACACTGTTCGCTCCTCTTTGCGCCGCGGCTTTTTTGGCGCTTTCACTGGCAATTTCTCTGCGGTGCCACGGCTGTGCGCCAGACATTGGCCTTGCAATGGACAACCTGCGCATTGAGGCGCCGCATTGGGGCCACAGAGTGTGGCGCCCAGCTCCATCACCGCCTGATTGAACTGGCGCATATCGTCCCCAGCTGGGGGCAATTGCTCCTCAATCCACGCGGTAAACTCTTTTTTGGTGGCAGGCAAAGTGATATCGTGGTGGCAGTCTAACAATCGACTCACCACACGAAGCACATTCCCGTCCACAGCAGCGGTTTGCAACCCAAAGGCCGCCGAACCGATGGCACCAGCAGTGTAGTCCCCGATGCCAGCCAAGGCTTTGAGCCCCTCCACACTTTGGGGGAACTGACCGCCATGGTCAGCCATCACGGTCTGCGCCGCCTTTTGCAGATTCCGCGCACGACTATAGTAGCCCAAGCCCTGCCACAGTTTCATCAGCTTGTCCTCGTCCATCGCCGCCAAGTCTGCCACCGTGGGTAAGGCTGTTAAAAATCGGGCATAATAGCCCAACACCGCCGCCACTCTGGTCTGTTGGAGCATGATTTCTGACACCCAGATGGCATAGGGGTCTTGGGTATGTCGCCACGGCAAATCTCGGGCATTTTGGCGATACCAAGCCAGCAAGGGCTGGGCTATCTCATAACTTTCTTTCACACGATACTTCCTTTTTTCAAATAAACAGTGCCACGGCACAATACACCAGCGCCAGTGCCAACACACGGTTTGTCATAACGGCATAGCGAGAAAACAGCACCTTCAGCGCCGAACCGCCCGCCGCCCAAACCAATCCGCAAACAAAACCAGCAAAGGCTAAAAACAGAGCAAAACCAGCCACAATCAAGGGTTGGTCGCTATAAATCGGCAAGATATACGCCTGCATAGACACCATGCAGTAAATATAGATTTTCACATTGACAAACTGCAACAGCGCCCCAGCGGTGAACCCACTTTTACCGCTGTCATTGGCGGTGATACCCCCTGTTTTCCACATTTTCCATGCCAGATGGAGCATATACACAGCCCCCAATATCAGCAGCGGCCATTGCATCACAGGCAACGCGGTGGTTAGCAAACTACAAAACGCCGCGCAACATAACGACACGATAGAAAATCCGAACCACATCCCAAAATTCAACGAGATCCCTTTGCGAAAGCCCACACGGCTGGCATTGGACATGGAGGTAATGGTGTTTGGCCCCGGTGTAATGGTTGTGGCCAGTACGTAAGTTAAAAAATGAATCCAGTCCAAACCGATTGCCCTCCTGAAAAATCTATGGTATGCTAAGTATACTATGTATGTAGATTGACTGTCAACCGTAAAACGGGACGTCCAGAGGCCGTCCCCTACAGGGTGACCCTATTTTCCCACTTCATTTGTAGAGGGCGGCGTCCCCGACGCCCCATTCCCCGAAAGGAGACTATTTTATGCACGCAACCTATCTTTCCCACAGTGGCTTTTTGGTGGAGACCGCCACCTGTTATTTACTCTTCGACTGGTGGCAAGGCGACTTGCCTGCCATGGCTGACAAACCCCTATACATCTTTGCCAGCCACAGCCACCACGACCATTTTATTCCAGAGATTTTCACCCTAAAGGGCACCTGCATCCTCAGCGATGACATCTCCCTTGTCAGTCGTGAGCATGTTCATTTGGTCAAAGGCAACCAAACCTTAACCGTGGACAATCTCACCATCCAAACCTTACCCTCCACCGATGAAGGGGTGGCGTTTTTGGTCACCGTGGATGGCAAAACCATCTACCATGCTGGCGATCTAAACTGGTGGCACTGGGAGGGGGAACCCGATCCATGGAACCCCCAAATGGAGAAGGATTTCAAGCAGTACATCGCCCCCTTGACTGGGCGCACCATCGACCTTGCCATGGTACCACTGGACGGACGACTGGGCGCTGCCGCCAGCTGGGGTCTACGCCATCTGCTGGAAATCGCCACCGTCCACACGGTCATTCCCATGCACCAATGGAACGACCCAGCCCCCACGCAAGACTTTGTGGCACAATATCCCCAATGGGCAAATAAAATTCGCCCACTGGAAGTGTCAGGTGCAAGCCTGCAGGTGTGACGCCCTCTTGGTAGGGGCGACCATTGGTCGCCCGATTGAACATAACACGCCCCCATCACCTCCACCTTGAAAGGACACACTATGAAAACTGTAACCATTTATACCGACGGTGCCTGCAGTGGCAACCCTGGCCCTGGTGGCTGGGGCTCCATTTTAATGTATGGAGAACACAAAAAAGAAGTCTCTGGTGGCGAAAAATCCACCACCAACAACCGCATGGAATTGACCGCTGTCATTGAAGCCTTGGCTATGCTGAAAGAGCCTTGCACCGTAGAACTATACTCTGACTCCAAATACGTGCTAGATGGCCTTGAAAAAGGCTGGGCCCGTGGCTGGCGCGCCAAAGGCTGGGTGAAATCTGACAAAAAGCCAGCCTTAAACCCCGACCTATGGGGGCGACTTCTAGACTTAGTTGACCAACACACCATGGTGTATCACTGGGTAAAAGGCCACGCCAGCAATGAATTTAACAATCGTTGCGACGAATTGGCGGTAGAGCAGAGCCATCTTTTCAAATAATTCCTAAAAAATTCCACACATTTACAAATCATTCACATAATATGTGATATTTTGACATAAATTCGAGGTATGATAAGTACAAGTCAAGGGGTTCCATCCCACCCCTGACACATTTTTCTCCCTCCCTTAAATACACACACACAGCAAAAAAACCGCCGTAAGGCGGTTTTTTTGCTGTGTGTGTATCGCCCAAGTACAAATCTGGAAGAGTTTGCAATTCCATTTACCCATTGCTAACTTTTTACCAAAAGCGATTTCGGTTCAGGGCGATTGATTTTATTCGAGGGGACAAGCCCCCTCGAGCTCCCCCCATGGGAATTTCCCCCACACCCCCTTCCCTTTGGGGTGCGATGATTTATTTTGTAGGGGAGGCTATTAGCCTCCCGTCCTCCCATATCCGACCAACTTATAAAAAGACTTCCAAATAAACAACTGCAAACCAACCACACCACACCCCCTAATGACACGGGAGGATACTATCCTCCCCTACAAATACAAAACACGGTAAAAAACAGTGCCCACAACCCACAATACCTGAAAAATCCCTTTACAGAACAGGATTTTTCCTATATAATATATCAGTTAAAACAAAATGATAGACTGGAGATTTTAACCTATGGCTATGATTCAATACGATGAATATAAAGGCAAGCTCAAAGACCTAGGCCCTGAGCTGGAAAAACTCAGCGCCGCACTGGACATCGATGGCGCTCGCTCTCAAATCACCCAGCTGGAAGCAGAATCTGTGCAAGACGGCTTTTGGAATGACGTGACCCGTTCTCAAAAGGTATCTCAAACCTTGAAGCAACTCCAAGGCAAAGTGGCGCGCCACGAAAAAATGTGCACCGAATGGGAAGACTTGACCGTGTTATGCGAAATGGGTCAAGAATCTGACGACCCCGAATTCCTGCCCGAACTGGAAGAAGGCTATGCCCACTTGGAAAAAACCGTGGAAGACACACGCCTTGCCACCCTCCTCTCTGGGGAATACGACAACCGCAACGCCATCATGACCTTCCATGCTGGGGCAGGCGGCACCGAAGCCCAAGACTGGACCCAAATGCTGTTCCGTATGTACACACGCTGGGCCGAGCGCCACGATTTCGTGTGCAAAACCATGGACTTTGAAGACGGCGACGAAGCTGGCTTGAAGTCTGCCACCATCTCCATCGAAGGGGAAAATGCCTACGGCTTCTTAAAGAGCGAAAACGGTGTCCACCGCCTTGTCCGTGTGTCTCCTTTCGACTCCCAAGCCCGTCGCCAAACCTCTTTCTCCGCCATCGAAGTTATGCCCGAATTTGGGGATGACGATGCTGGCGATGTGGAAATTCGCCCTGAAGACATTGAAATGCAAGTCTATCGTGCCTCTGGCGCTGGCGGTCAGCACATCAACAAAACCTCCTCTGCTGTGCGTTTGATTCACATTCCCACAGGTGTGGTTGTGGCGTCTCAAACCGAGCGTAGCCAATTCCAAAACCGCGACAACTGTATGAAAATGATGCGTTCTAAGCTGATGGAATTGAAGGCACAACAACACGCCGAAAAGATTTCTGACATCAAGGGTGTGCAAATGAAAATCGAATGGGGCAGCCAAATCCGCTCCTACGTGTTCATGCCCTACACCATGGCCAAAGATACCCGTACCAGCTACGAAAGCGGCAACATCTCCGCTGTCATGGACGGTGACATCGACGGCTTCATCAACGCCTATCTGACCCAACTGGCAACAGGCGAACTGAAAACCAAATAAACCAAATATCAAAACGGGCGACCATAGGTCGCCCCTACTATACGGCACATTCAACTGTAGGGGCGACCTGTGGTCGCCCGTCATCCCTTCCCCCCACCGTAGGGGCGACCTGTGGTCGCCCGTCCGCAACCTTTACAAATAGAAAGAGGTCTCCCTATGAGTCAATCTCCCCAACGCGAAAACAAAATAGGCACAGCGCCTATTTTCCCTCTCATCCTAAAAATGGGCTTGCCCTTGATGATTTCCATGCTCATTCAAGCCATGTATAATCTGGTGGACAGCGTGTTCGTGTCCATGGTATCTGAAAACGCATTCACCGCCGTATCCTTGGCGTTCCCCTTGCAAAACTTGATGATTGCTGTGGCGGCTGGCACTGGTGTGGGTGTGGCCGCACTGACCTCTCGCCACCTAGGCGAAGGCAATCACCACAGCGCACTGGTGGTGGCACGGCAGGGGCTGTTTCTTGCCTTTTGTGGCTCTGTGGTGTTTGCCATCATTGGGCTGTTTGCCATGGATGCCTTCTTCGGCTTCCAAACCAGCGACCCCGAAATCCTCACCTATGGCATTCAATACGGTAGCATTTGTTGCATGGTGTCTATGGGTTTAAACTTTGGCATCACCTGCGAGCGATTGCTCCAAGCCACAGGGCGCACCATGCTGAGCATGTGTGTCCAAGGGGTGGGCGCCATTGTCAACATCATCCTCGACCCCATTTTAATCTTTGGGCTGTTGGGCTTCCCTGCCATGGGTGTGGCTGGCGCCGCCATTGCCACGGTCACAGGGCAGGTGTGCTCCATGATTTTAGGTCTGTATTTCTGTTTGCGGAAAAACCCAGAGCTGCCCTTGACCGCCAAGGGGTTCCATCCCCAATTGCCTGTCATTCGCCGCATTTACATCATCGGCATCCCTGCCATCATCGCCCAAGGCATTGGCTCGGTGATGGTCTATGCCATGAACTTTATTTTAATCGGCTTCACCTCCACCGCCACCGCTGTGTTTGGTGCCTACTTTAAGCTGATGAGCTTTGCGTCCATGCCTGTCTTTGGTTTGAACAATGCCATCATCCCTGTTGTGGGGTATAACTATGGTGCCAAAAAGCCAGAACGTATTGGACAGGCGTTCCGAGCAGGTTGGACCATTGCCTCTTGCTTTTTGGGCTTGGGCTGTTTTGCGTTCATGGTGTTTCCCACCCAACTGTTGGGCTTTTTCAGCCCCTCTGACTATATGCTCTCCATCGGGGTGCCAGCCTTGCGGATTATGAGCCTCAGCTTCATCCCTGCCGCCTTTTGCATCAGTTGTATGGCGCTGTTCCAAGGTCTGGGCAAGGCCATGTACTCCACCACCTGCTCCGCTGTACGCCAATTAGTCGTACTGGTGCCCGTTGCCTATTTGCTCAGCCTGTCTGGCGACTTGGGCTTGGTGTGGTGGGCCATCCCCATCGCTGAAATTTTCTCCATCGCCTGCGCTGTATTCTTCTTGAACCGTGTATGGAAAAAGTTTGTGGTGCCTGCCGCATAATCATTTAAAATCTAACAACAGAGTAGGGAACGGTCTTGCCCGTTCCGCTTTCCAGATGAAATCCATCATGGTGGGCGGAATGGTCAAGACCATTCCCTACATTTTTTATGACCCTTATGTCATTCTTTTTCTATATACAATTCTTCTCCTAAGACTTGGGCGACCAACAATTGTTGGCGCACTTGTTCAAGGGCGTCTGCGGCTTGGGTGATGGCCTGAAACAAAAGTAGGTACTCATTGGAAATATCGCTCATAGCTGGCCTCCTGTTTAAAAAAACATCTGCATTTTGTGTTAGGTACAGCCATATCGTACAATATATCGTAAGGATATTTTGCTACATTTTGTCGAAGGGTAAAACTTTTTTAACAAAGGAAGGGTTTTTCATATTATTTGGCAGTTTTTTACAGTAATTTACCCATTTTTAGGGAATGATGCGGTAATCCCCCCGCGCCTTGGCATCAGCACGGCGAAGCTTATCCTCAGAAAGCACGTCTAACAAACCGCCGATAATTTGATTAGACACCAAAAACCCTTGGGGCGTCAAATACCAACGGCCTTGGTCTTCCACCACATAGCCAGCCTCGTTACACTGGGTTAAAAAGGGTAGAAAACAATTGAAATTACGGCGGAACCGCCGTTCAAACACCTTGCCATCAATGCCTTCCACCGTTCGTAACCCCAGCATCAAATACTCGGTATCGCGGTCACTTTCGGTTAAGTGGGTGGTTTCGCTGACAAAATCTCCATCCCCCAGCACCCCTTGGATATAGCCCTCAATGTCACGGACATAGCCATAGCGCACGTCACCAAAGTCACTGTGGGCACTGGGGCCAAAGCCTGCGTATTCCCCTAGCGTCCAATACTTCATGTTGTGGCGAGAACGATGGCTCTCTTGGGCGAAGTTGGAGATTTCGTATTGCCCATAGCCTGCCGCCGCCAAATAAGACACGGTGTCTAAATACAGCTTGGCTTGCACCTCTTCATCAGGCAGCGTCAAGGTGTCGCGACGGTTAAACAGGGGGGTGTTTTCCTCCAGTTTTAAGCCATAGCAAGACAGGTGTTGGGGTTTTAACGCCACAGCCGCCGCCAAGGATTGTTGCCACTGGTCTGGGGTTTGGTTTGGCAGGCCGTAGATTAAATCTAGAGAAAGATTCTTGATTTTTGCCTTACGGATGGCCTCCACTGCCGTGGTGACCTGTGCCATGGTGTGAATCCGTCCTACGGCCTCCAGCTCGCTATCGTGGGCAGACTGCATCCCAAGTGAAATACGGTTACAACCAGCACGGCGCAGGCTACGAAGCATACGAAAGTCTTGCGCAGAATCAGGGTTTGCCTCTATGGTAATTTCCACATCTTTTGACAAGGCATAGTATTTTTGCACGGTTTTAAGCACCACCACCAGCCGCTTGGCGCCTAATAAAGTGGGGGTGCCTCCGCCTACATACACCGTGTCCACCACGTGATGTTTGGCAAAGGGGGCGGTTTCCTTCAAATGGGCGCACAGGGCGGTGATGTATCGATCCATCAAGGCACCGTCTTCTGCCACAGAATAAAAATCGCAGTAGTCACATTTGCGCTTGCAAAAGGGAATGTGGATATACAGCCCCAACATAGGGGTGGGGTGGGTTGATTTCATAAAAATCTCCATTCTGTGCTTATGGCACAAATAGCTTTGAAAAACCTCCATACAAAATGAAGATTTTAGCATCTCTCCTGTCCTTGCGCGGGGCCTAGCATCCAGATTTGCGTAATTTTTTCACGCCAAGCCGCCTTGTATAAATCGGGAATTTTCACATAGAATAACCCCCATGAAAGGGGGTCGTTTCCATGGATATGACACCGAAGCAATACCAAGCCTATGTCAAAGCAAAGGCCCAACCATCGCCTCTGGGCCGCAATCTACTGCGCGCCTTTGTGACAGGCGGTCTGATTTGCACCTTGGGGCAAGGAATCATCAGCGCCTACACCCAATGGGGCTTAGAGGCGCAGATTGCCTCCTCCATGGCGTCGGTGACGCTGATGACACTCTCTGCCCTACTGACAGGATCGGGGCTCTACAGCCACGTAGGACGCTTTGGAGGGGCAGGCTCATTGGTGCCCATCACAGGCTTTGCCAATGCCGTGGTATCAGCTGGGCTAGATTTTAAAAGCGAAGGCTGGGTCACAGGGCTGGGGAGCAAGCTGTTCGCCGTAGCAGGGCCAGTGTTGGTATACGGCACCACAGCCAGCGCGGTGTATGGCATCATTCTAATGCTAGCGAATACCTGAGAACGGCGGGGGCGATAGTTTTTCACTATTCACTCTTAGCTCTTAGTTTTATATTTACCCAATCTTTTTCACGTAATTGCCCACCACGTGGACGCCTTCTTGGACGATGATAAAGGCGTTGGGGTCCGCTTCTCGGACAACACGCTCTAGGGTTTCAATCTCGTATTTAGACAGGCAGATGCACAGCACGTGCATTTGGTCATTGGTATAGGCACCCACGCCTTCCCAATGGGTCACCCCACGATACACCTTTTCCATAATGGCTTTAGAGAGCGCCTCTTCATCACTACGCGTAAAGACCATGGCCTGCATGGTGACATTTTGCTGGTGCAAACGGTCAAGGACAATGGAGGTAACAAAGGAATAAATCACAGAATAAATGGCAATGGCTGGCTCGAACACCAACAGACAAATGCCATAGAGCACCATATTGATGAGAATGGCAAACTTACCCACAGACATATTGCTCCCAGCTTTGGCCAGCATCAAGGCAATCAAGTCAATACCGCCACCAGTGGCACCACTGGTCAAATAAAGCCCAGCCCCAACACCAGCCAGCAAACCGCCCAAAATACAAGAGGTGAGCATATCTTCAACAATTGGGGTAGTGGGCACTGGAATGATGGAATAGGCCAAGGTATACACCGTGGTCACCAGCAGGGAGTTGATAACAATTTTAAACCCAAGCTTTCGATAACAGTAAATGAACACAGGCACGTTGGCCATATAATATAAGATACCAGCAATATCAGTGGTGCCAAAATCCATGCCAAAATGCAACAATCCCGTACGGATTAGCTGGCAGAAGCCCAGAATACCGCCGTTATACAGCCCCATAGGCACAATGAAAAAACACACACCAGACGCACAAATCACGCTACCGATGACCATGAGCAAATATTTCAACCACTTATTATGATACGCAGTTTGAATCATAATGCCTCCTTGAGCCGTTGGCTCCGTATAATACAGTTTAGCTTGCCCCATTTGGGCAGGCTCATTCTTCCTGTATTATACGAGCCTACGCGCAAAAGTCAATAGAAAAATAGATTAAATTTCTGTGACCATTTTTTTCCTACTCATTCCTCTTCTGGTGGGGTGTAGCCATATTGGAGATGGCGCTGTAAACGCACCTTGGCACGGGCGATGGTGCGCGACACCGTGGACGGGTTCACCCCGAGCTGTTGGGCAATCTGGGGCATGGTTTGATTTTCATCGTAATACAGGCGCATCATCTCTTGTTGGCGTGGGGTCAAGAGCTGAGATCTGGCTTGGCGCAAGCTGCGCTTCAAATGCGACACAGGTGGACGGGAATAGGTTTCAATCTTTTGTAGTTGGTTCATTGGCTTTGCTCCTTGTGTGATAATAATGTTTGGTGATGGTACTGATTTCTCTGGCATCTCGATACAGTGGCTGTAGCGCCAAGATACGACGACGCAAATGGCCACGCTCTTCCGACGACTTACTGCACATCTCCTTGCGGCGCAATTCTCGCATACGGTGGTATACGATTCGGGCGCTTTGGGCGTATTCTTCGCTGAGTTCTTCCATGGTCATGGGTGCTCCCTCCCTTCTGCCACGCATTGATACGGTCTGAATTCTCCCTTGGCATACTGGTCAAAACAGTCTTGACAGATAGTTGTCCCGTTACAATACCAATATGGGTCCCATTGGGGAATGTCGCAGTGGCACAAAGAACACTGTGATATCAGGGTTTTTTCCATGATTTTTTCTCCTTCTCAAAAAAAAATAATTTTTTTCAAAAAACCTGTTGACAAATCGCCATCTCTCTGATAGAATAAATTCTGCTGTTGGAACTGCTGGTGTAGCTCAGTTGGTAGAGCAGCTGATTTGTAATCAGCAGGTCGGGGGTTCGAGTCCGTCCACCAGCTCCACTTTTTCGAAAGCCAACACAATTTAATACGGGGGAATTCCAGAGCGGCCAAATGGGGCAGACTGTAAATCTGTTGTCTACGACTTCGGTGGTTCGAATCCACCTTCCCCCACCAAAAATAGTATCATCCAAATGGATGGTGCTATTTTTTTATTTCATGAGACTTGAGGGTATCGTGTTATTGTAGGGACGGGGTTCCATCCCTGTCCGCCGTGAATTGAAAACACTCAAAGCAAGTCTCACCCCCACAAAAAACGCTTGCACCCCGTAGGGGCGGATCCGCCCGTTTATAGGGAGCTTTCCGATGTGGGCGGATATAGAATCCGCCCCTACATTTTTGCATACACCTTGCAAAGTGCATCTGAAATTACCCTGTAAACAATCCATCCTCTCTGGCTTCCTTCAAAAATAACAGCATTCCTGTTAACAATGCTATAGTATCACACCATTACTGTTATGTCAATAGAAAATCACAAGATTCCTGTTATTTTTTGGTTGACATGCTAGTGATAATGGAATAGTATATATTCTATAAGAATATATACTATATTAAGGAGGGTTTTTCATGGATTTTGGCACACAAATTCGAGATCGTCGCAAAGAATTGGGTCTGTCTCGCTCAGACGTGGCTCAATCATTGGGTGTTTCTATTTCCGCCATTGGCAACTATGAAAACAGCATCAATTTCCCTTCAGAAAAGGTAATGCTCAGATTGTTTGATTGTTTGCAAATTCAGCCCAATGAACTCTATAAAGATAGCTTTCAAGGCGGCGAAGGGGTCATGACCCACAGCGAACGGCAAATGATGGAGCAATTTCGTCCCCTTTCCCCCAGCAACAAAGATCTGGTGCGCAACCTGATTGACGCTCTGTGGCAATCACAACAAGAGGCTCTGCCCTCTGGCGCACCTGTACGGGAAATCCCATTGTACCAATTCCCTGCCGCCGCTGGCTATGTGGCACCCGTGTTTAACACCGACTTTGAGTATCTCAGCGTGAGAGATAACGTACCCCCTGCTGCGGAATTTGCTGTGCGCATCCAAGGGGACTCTATGGAGCCCTATATCACCGATGGCAGCGTGGTCTATGTCAACCGTGACCCTCTGCGTGATGGCGACATCGGCATCTTCTGGGTGGATGGAGATATGTTCTGCAAACAATACCATGCCGACAGCTCTGGCACAGTGTATTTGCTCAGTCTCAACCGCAACCGCAGTGATGCGGACGTGGCACTGCCCTCTGGCAGCGAACGCTCATTTACCTGCTTTGGTCGGGTGATGATGAACCCACCTCCTGTGGCGGGGATGTGAGGGGATGTAGTATTCCACCACAAACTGTAGGGAACGGTCTTGACCGTTCCGCTTACCCGTGCAAATCATGCTATGGGGGCGGAACGGTCAAGACCGTTCCCTACGTTTTTTTGTGTTTATCAATAATATTGGCTCATGGCTTTTTCTATGCCGTCTTGGATGATGCAATCGCTGGCTTTGACGGCGCGTTCAAATTGTTCCAGTAGCGTTTTTCGCTCAGCTTGAGATGGCACACCGATGACCCAGTCCACCTGCTCTTGACCAGCCCCTGCTGGGGCGCCCACGCCGATTTTAATACGGGGGAAGGTTTGGGTGCCCAGATGGGCAATGATGCTCTTGATGCCGTTGTGACCGCCAGCACTACCAGTGGCACGGAGCCGCAACTTCCCCACAGGGAGGGAAATATCATCATAGATAATAATGATGTTCTCTGGTGGTACCTTATAAAACCGTGCCGCTTCCCCCACTGCTTCGCCAGAGAGGTTCATGTAGGTTTGAGGCTTCATCACCAACACCTTTTGCCCCCCAAAGCGGACAATGTTATGGGCAGATTTAAACTTCACCTTGTTGAGCTTGACCCCCAACTGTTCCGCCAGTAAATCCACCGTTAAAAAACCCATGTTGTGACGGGTTTTTTCGTATTTGGCACCGGGGTTGCCCAGACCCACAATCATCCAATCCACAGCACCTGTTGATTTTTGAAACATAGGTATACTCCCTTCGGTCAAACTAAGCGCTAATAGTGAATAGTGAAAAACTATCCGCCACGAGCGGGGATGGCACATCAAGGTGAATTGTCCATTGGACAAAAGAGGACACCCTGGGGTGCAGGGGATAGTTTTTCACTTTTAGCCCTTAGTTTTTAGTTTAAAATACGGTAGGAAGGCATTGCCTTCCTACCGTATTTTATTTATCTAAACAGCTTAGACACAGAGATTTCTTGGTAAATGCGTTCGATGGCTTCGGAGAACATCGGTGCCACGCCCAGATAGCGCACCTTGTCGCTGAGGCCGTCGGCAATGTGAGGGATGGTGTCCAAAATAGCCAGCTCGGTGATGACGCTGTTGTTCAAGCGTTCAATGGCAGGGCCAGAGAGCACGCCATGGGATGCACAAGCGTGGACGCTCTTAGCGCCGCCCACTTCGATGACAGCCTTGGCAGCGTTGCACAAAGATCCGCCAGTATCCACCATGTCGTCAAAAATGATACAGTCTTTGCCATCCACGTCGCCGATGATGTTCATCACTTCGCAGGAGTTGGCCTTTTGGCGGCGTTTGTCCACAATGGCAAGGTTCATGTGTAGCTTTTGGGCGAAGGCACGGGCACGAGCCACAGAGCCAACGTCGGGAGACACCACCACCATATCTTCGCAAGCACCACCAAATTTCTTGGCATAGTAGTCCACGAAAATGGGGTTGCCCATCAGATTGTCCACAGGAATGTCGAAGAAGCCTTGGATTTGGGAGGCGTGCAAGTCCATGGTCAGCACACGGTCAGCGCCAGCGGCGGTGAGCATATTGGCAACCAACTTAGCAGTGATGGGGTCACGGGCCTTGGCCTTGCGGTCTTGACGGGCATAGCCATAATAGGGCATGACAGCGGTGATACGACCAGCGGATGCACGCTTGCAAGCATCAATCATAATCAGCAGTTCCATCAAGTTGTTGTTGACTTCGTTACAAGTGGGTTGGACGATGAACACGTCGCTGCCACGGACAGTTTCAAACAGGGAGACAAAAATTTCGCCATCAGAGAAGGTACCTACTTCGCATTCGCCTAATTTAATACCGATGAATTTGCAAATTTCTTTGGCCAATTCAGGATTGGCGTTACCAGTGAAAATTTTGATGTCCTTACCATGAGAAATCATGTTGTGTTATCCTCTTTTCTTAATATCAAAAACGTGAATTAAAAAAGCCCTTGCCATTGACTCGGGTTGTAGCGGAGCTGAACGCGAGCGGCATCTCCGCCTTTTTGATATGTCCATTATATCAAAGATACATAAAAAAGCTAGTGTTCAAGACATAAAAAGCGGAAAACTTTTTGTTAAGTTTTTAGGGCAATGTGTGCACAATTACTTAAAAAGTCTTTTTTACGTCTGTTTTTCTTTCGTTACGTGCCATTTTTTTGGCAATATCATCGAATTTGGCCTGCCTTTGTTGTCATTTCAGCAAAAAATGCTTATTTTTACAATTTCGGAGTTGTAATTACGTAGGTAATGGATTACAATATAGACAGAATCAAAGGGAAGGAACCGAACACCTTTTTATGATTAACATTGTTTTACTCGAACCCGAAATCCCACAAAATTGTGGGAACATTGGCCGCACCTGTGTAGCAACAGGCTCTGCCCTTCATCTGATTCACCCCATGGGTTTTTCCATCTCTGCCAAAGAGGTGAAACGGGCTGGGCTGGATTATTGGTCTCATTTGAATGTGACGGAATATGAAAACCTAGAGGACTTTTTTTCTCGCAATCCCCAAGCCCAAGAGAACGCGTGGCTGGCTACCACCAAAGCGCCCCACAGTTATCAAGAGGTGGCCTACCAAGACGATTGCTACATTTTCTTTGGTAAAGAATCCGCTGGTCTGCCAGAGGATTTCCGCATCGCCAATTACCACCGTTGCGTCCGTCTGCCCATGCACCCAGAGTACCGCAGCCTAAACCTTTCTAACGCCGTGGCCGTGTTCACCTACGAAGCCTTGCGACAAACAGGGTTCCAAGGGTTAAAAGGCACTGGCGAAATGGCGGAGTGACGTGTGCCCCATTTACAATTTGCGCACATTGCGGGCGACCACAGGTCGCCCCTACACAAAAGCGCATCGTAGGGGGCGACCTGTGGTCGCCCGTCGTTCCATCGTAACACCAATCTCGTAATTCCCCCTTTAACAAGGGTAATTGATAAAATTTAAAACATTTTTCGGAGGAATTTCCCACATGAATTACAACAAGAAAACTGTACTAGACATCGACTGCAAGGGCAAGAAGATTCTGCTCCGTTGCGACTTCAACGTACCCCAAGACAAGGCCACCGGTGAAATCACCAGCGACAAGCGCATCGTAGCCGCTCTGCCCACCATCCAATACCTGTTGGAACAAGGCGCCGCCATCATCGCTTGCTCTCACTTGGGTAAACCCAAGGGTCAAGTGGTGCCTGCTCTGTCTTTGGCACCTGTGGCTGTTCGCTTGGGCGAACTGCTGGGCATGGACGTGGCCTTCGCCACCGACACTGTTGGCGCTGACGCCAAAGCCAAGGCCGCTGCCCTGCAAGGCGGTCAAATCATGCTGCTGGAAAACACCCGTTTTGAAGCTGGCGAAACCAAAAACGACGAAGCTCTGTCCAAGGAATTGGCTTCCATGGCAGAAATTTACGTCTCCGATGCCTTCGGCTCTGTGCACCGCGCCCACGCCTCCACCACTGGTGTGGCTGCCTATCTACCTGCCGTGTCTGGCTTCTTGGTTGGCAAGGAACTGAACTTCTTAGGCGGCGCACTGGATGCTCCTAAGCGTCCCTTCGTGGCTGTTTTGGGCGGTGCAAAAGTCTCCGACAAAATCGGCGTCATCAACAACCTGCTGGAAAAGGCCGACACCATCATCATCGGCGGCGGCATGGCTTACACCTTTGCCAAGGCACAAGGTGGCACCATCGGCACCAGCCTGCTAGAAGCTGACAAGCAAGACTACGCACTGGAAATGATTGCCAAGGCAAAGGCCAAGGGCGTTAACTTCCTGCTGCCCACCGACACTCTGGCCACCGAAAACTTCGCGCCCGACTCCGCACCTCACACTGTGTCCACCATGGCCATCCCCGACGACATGATGGGTCTGGACATCGGCCCTGTCACCGCTGAGGCTTTTGCCGCCGCTGTGAAATCTGCTGGCACCGTGGTTTGGAACGGCCCCATGGGCGTGTTCGAATTCGACGCTTACGCTGGTGGTACCCGTACCATGGCCAAGGCTCTGGCTGACTCTGACGCTGTGACCATCATCGGCGGCGGCGACAGCGCAGCTGCTGTAGAACAACTGGGCTACGCTGACAAGATGACCCACATTTCCACCGGCGGTGGCGCTTCTCTGGAATTCTTGGAAGGCATTGAACTGCCCGGCGTGGCTTGCTTGCAAGACAAATAAATAAATCACCCATAGGGAGGCGTCGCCTCCCTATGGTATAAAAATTACAATAAAAACAGAAAAGGGAGATTTATCACTATGAATCGTCGTTATCGTAAAACTGTCATCGCTGGTAACTGGAAGATGAACATGACCGCTTCCGAAACCAAGAAATTTGCAGAAGAAATGAAAAAAGTTATGCCCCGCGCCAAGTGGTGCGACACTTTGATTTGCGTCCCCGCTTGTAACCTGCAAGCCGCTACCCGTGCGTTCAAAGACCTGCGCATTGCCGTTGGTGCTGAAAACGTGTACTACGAAGCAAAGGGCGCTTACACTGGGGAAATTTCTGCTGAAATGCTTAAAGATTTGTCCATCAAGTATGCCATCGTGGGTCACAGCGAACGCCGTGAATACTTTGGCGAAACCGACGAAATCGTCAACAAGAAGGCACTGGCCGCTTTGGAAGCTGGCATCACCCCCATCGTGTGCGTAGGCGAATCTCTGGCACAACGTGAAATGGGCGTCACCAACGAATGGATTGCCCTACAAGTCAAGGCCGCTCTGGCTGGTGTGCCTGCAGAAAAAATGCGCCGTGTCATCGTGGCTTACGAACCCATCTGGGCTATCGGCACTGGCAAAACTGCCACCAGCGAACAAGCTGGCGAAGTGTGCACCTTGATTCGTGCAACCATCCGTTCCTTGTACGGCGCCCGTGTGGCTCGTAGCGTCACCATCCAATACGGCGGCTCTATGAACCCCACCAACGCCCAAGAACTGTTGGCACAACCCGACATCGACGGCGGCCTCATCGGCGGCGCTTCCTTGAAGCCCGAACAATTTGTGGCCATCATCAACGCCGCCAACCAAGACTAAATAAAGTAAAAGTGAATAAGGAATAGTGAAAAAGTGTGGTGTCGCCGTTGGCGACGCATCAAAAAATGATGTCGTGGTACGACCACACAATTTTACGTCTTTGTTTGCGACTCATCTTTATTATTATCTAAAAAATTCGAGGTATAAATCTGCATGAATAAAACACCAACAATTCTCATTATTATGGATGGCCTTGCCTTCCATAAGTCCACTGTAGGCAACGCCGTCTCTGCCGCCAACACCCCTGTGTTAGACGCTTTGTTGGCAGAACACGCCCACACCGAGCTTCTTTGCTCTGGGTTTGACGTGGGTCTACCTGACGGACAAATGGGCAATAGCGAAGTGGGTCACACCAACATTGGCGCAGGCCGAGTGGTGTTCCAAGATCTACCTCGCATTTCCAAGGCCATTGCTGACGGCAGTATTTTTGAAAATCCTGCGTACCTCAAAGCTATGGACAACTGCATCGCCAACAACGCTGCCCTCCATGTGATGGGCTTGCTGTCTGATGGCGGCGTCCACTCTCACACCTCCCACCTCCACGCCATTGTGAAAATGGCAAAGGAAAAAGGCCTTACTCGTGTCTATCTCCACGCCTTCTTGGATGGTCGTGACGTGTCCCCTACCTCTGGGGCTGACGTTATGGCTGACACTGTGGCAAAATTTGACGAACTCGGTCTTGGCAAAGTGGCAACTGTCACTGGTCGTTTCTATGCCATGGACCGCGACAACCGTTGGGACCGTGTGGAAGAAGCTTACGACGCCATGGTCTACGGCCGTGGTCGCCAAAAAACCGACCCTGTGGCCGCCATCCGTGCATCTTATGACGCTGGCGTCACCGACGAATTTGTGGAACCCATTGTGTGCGACCGTGAAGGCGTGATTTCTGACAACGACAGCGTGATTTTCTTCAACTATCGCCCTGACCGTGCCCGTGAAATCACACGCACCTTGGTTGACCCTGACTTCTCTGGGTTCACCCGTCAAATGTTCCCTCTGTGCTACGTGTGCAACACCGAATATGATGCCACCATGCCCAATGTCCACGTGGCCTTCCCTCGTCTGAGCGTGGCAAACGGCTTGGGTGAGTATTTGAGCAACATGAACATGACCCAACTGCGCATTGCAGAAACTGAAAAATACGCCCATGTCACCTTCTTCTTCAACGGCGGTCGTGAAGAACCCTTTGCTGGGGAAGACCGTGTGCTGGTGGCGTCTCCCAAGGTGGCAACTTATGACTTGCAACCCGAAATGAGCGCTGCAGAAGTGTGCGATCGTTGCGTGGAGTGCATCGAAGCTGAAAAGTACGATGTAATTATCCTCAACTTCGCCAACTGCGACATGGTTGGTCACACTGGCTTTGTGGACGCAACCATCAAGGCTGTGGAAACCGTGGACACCTGCGTGGGTCGTGTGGTGGAAGCAACCTTGAAGCTGGGCGGCATCGCCATGATCACCGCTGACCACGGCAACGCAGAGCAAATGGTGCAAACCGACGGCTCTCCTCTGACCTCTCACACCACCAACCCTGTGCCCTTCATCCTCTGCGGTGCTGGCACAGAGCTGCGCACTGGTGGCGGTTTGGCAGACATTGCCCCCACCATTTTGGATGTGCTAGGCTTGGCCTACCCAGAAGAAATGACTGGCAAGAGTCTGATTGTGAAATAAGTTTTTTAAATTGAAAACACCGAGATAGGAACCATCCTATCTCGGTGTTTTTTCGCATATTCGTTACAGCAACTCTGTGAAATCTTGGATGTACACATCCACTAAATCTTGAATTTGAGTTTGGTGCATGGCGGCGATGACATCGTAAATCCCCACCACTTGGAAGCCTGCGGCTTTGGCGGTTTCAATGGCAACCAACGAGTCCTCGTACACCACGGTGGAGGACAAATCCCCGTCCACTTGTTCCAGTGCATCTAAGAAAATCTTGGAGTCACTTTTGCCTTTGCCAGCCTCAGCGCAGGTAATGATGCCCTTGAAATAAGCGCCAATCCCTGTCCGTGCCACGGCTTTTTCCACCAAGGGACGGTCGGTGGCGGTGGCGATATACAGATCCACGCCAGCGGCTTGCAGTTTGTCTAAATAGGCCAGTACGCCAGCCTTTAGCTCCACTTCATGCTCATAAAAGTTACCCACAGCATTCCACATCCCAGTCACCAGTTCCTCTGGCGTTTGGGTCATGTTCAGCTCTTTGGCGCACAACGTGCAAGCAGGCAACAGGCTCATGACACGCATTTTATCTTCCACGTCTTGGGGCAGTTCATAGCCCAGACTGCGGACGTAGCCAGTGCCGATGTTGGCCCACATGGTCATAGAGTCAATGAGGGTGCCATCCATGTCAAAGATGGCGCTGGTTTGGTGCAATTGTTTCAGTTTCATAAGCGGCTCCTTAGCACAGTTTGGCGCCAGCAGGAATGGCGTCAGAGACCATCAGTAGGTTCAATTTTTCTTCTTCACCCACGGTGTGAACAGCAGAAATCAGCATACCGCAAGACTCTTGCCCCATCATTTTACGAGGAGGCAGGTTGCAGATGGCCACCAAGGTTTTGCCCACCAATTCTTCAGGGGTGTAATACTTGGCAATACCAGAGAGGATTTGGCGGTCGGTGCCAGTACCGTCGTCTAGAATAAACTTCAGCAGTTTGTTGGATTTTTTCACGGCTTCGCAAGATTTCACCTTCACGGCACGGAAATCGCTTTTGCAGAAGGTGTCAAAGTCCACATTTTCTTCGGTCATAGGCTCCACTTCCGCGGTGGCGTTGGCGGCAGCAGCTTCTTTGCGCTTTGCCTCTTCCATGGCTTCTAGCTCTGCCAAGTCCTTGGCGGCATCGATGCGGGGGAAGATGCTATCGCCCTTGTGGACAGTGGTGGTGGCAGACAGGGCACCAGTGGTCAGGCTGTCCCAAGTTTGGATGGCGGTGTCATTGGCACCGATTTGGTCGAAAATCTTGGGGCAGGTGGTGGGGATGAAGGGGGTCAACAACACGGCGCATTTGCGCAGGGTTTCTAGCAGGTTGTACATGACACGAGCCAGACGGGGCAGTTTTTCCTCGTCTTTTGCCAATACCCAAGGTGCGGTTTCGTCGATATATTTGTTGGCACGAGCCACCACAGTGAACACGTCACTGAGGGCAGATTGGAAGGCGTATTTTTCCATGTTGGCTTCGTATTTGCCAGTGAGTTCCCCCACCATGGTCAAGAACGCTTCGTCTTCAGCGCCAGCTTCTTGGCCTTCAGGCAGGGTGCCACCGAAGTATTTTTCCACCATGGCAGTGGTGCGAGAAAGCAGGTTGCCAAGGTCGTTAGCCAAGTCCACGTTGATGCGGTTAATCAGCAATTCGTTGGAGAACATCCCATCGGTGCCGAAGGGGAATTCGCGCAATAAGAAATACCGCAAAGCGTCGGCACTATAGCGCTCTGCCAGAACAACAGGGTCTACCACGTTGCCCTTAGACTTGGACATTTTGCCACCGTCCAGCAACAACCAGCCGTGACCGTAGACTTGCTTGGGCAGGGGCATTTCCATGCTCATCAGCATGGCAGGCCAGATGATAGAGTGGAATCTGACAATTTCTTTGCCCACAAAGTGGACATCTGCAGGCCAATACTTATCATAATCGTTATATTTTTCATTCATAAAGCCAAGAGCATTGGTGTAGTTAAAGAGGGCATCTACCCACACATACACCACATGACCGGGGTCAAAATCAACAGGCACGCCCCAAGTAAAGGTGGTGCGAGACACGCACAGATCTTCTAAACCGGGCTTGATGAAGTTGTTCACCATTTCGTTGACACGAGAGCGTGGCAGGAGGAAATCAGTGTTTTCCAGCAGGTCTTGGATTTTGTCGGCATACTTGCTCAGACGGAAGAAATAGGCTTCTTCTTCCGCTTCTTTCACCTCACGACCGCAGTCGGGGCATTTGCCGTCCACCAGTTGGCTGTCGGTCCAGAACGACTCGCAAGGGGTGCAATATTTGCCTTTGTAAGCGCCCTTATAAATGTCGCCCTTGTCGTACATTTTCTTGAAAATCTTTTGCACAGCGGCGCAGTGATAATCGTCGGTGGTGCGGATGAAGCGGTCGTGGGAAATACCCATCAGCTTCCACAAATCTTGGATGCCACCGTCACCGTTGACAATTTCGTCTACGAAGGCTTGAGGGGAAACCCCTTTTTCAGCGGCCTTTTCTTCGATTTTTTGACCGTGCTCGTCAGTACCAGTGACAAACATCACGTCATAGCCACGCAAACGCTTATAGCGTGCCATGGCATCGGTGGCTACCGTGCAGTAGGTGTGACCGATGTGGAGCTTGTCAGAGGGGTAGTAAATAGGGGTGGTGATATAAAACTTTTCTTGTTCCATGGGATTTTCTCCTTAATATAACGCCTTCCGAATGAAAGAAAGCGGTGATGATGGGTTCATTTTTGCTCATTACTTATTATTATAGTACAAAGCGGTAAAAATTACAATGGAAGGATTGGAAAATTTATGTTTGGTGTTGTTTATACCATTGTTTTTTAATTTGGGGTGGGGTATACTGGAAGGGTAAATGTAAAACAACAAAGGAGAACCCCACTATGAAACTACTCTCTTGGAACGTCAACGGCCTGCGTGCTTGCTTGACCAAAGGCTTTTTAGACTCGATGGCTGACCACAATCCCGATGTCATCTGCCTGCAAGAAACCAAAATGAAGCCTGAACAAGCGGAATTTGACTTGGCTGGCTACCATCGCTATTGGAACAGCGCCGACAAGGCTGGCTACTCTGGCACCGCCATTTTCACCAAAGAAGAACCCATTTCCGTCACCTACGATTTTGGCGACGACATCCACCGCCACGAAGGACGGATTATCACCGCCGAATACGCTGATTTCTATCTAGTCTGTTGCTACACCCCCAATTCCAAAGACCAGTTGGCACGACTGGACTACCGCATGGAATGGGAAGACGCTCTGCGTGCATACTTATTAGAGTTGGACGCTGTGAAACCCGTGGTCTACTGCGGTGATTTAAACGTAGCGCACACAGAAATCGACTTGAAAAACCCCAAGTCCAACCGCAAAAATCCCGGTTTTTCTGACGAAGAACGGGGCAAGCTGACAGAGCTGTTAGCCGCTGGCTTTGCCGATACCTTCCGCCGTATCAATGGCAATATTGAAGGGGCGTATTCGTGGTGGAGTTACCGCTTCAACGCACGGAAAAACAACGCAGGGTGGCGCATTGACTATTTCTTAGTGTCTGAGCGATTGATGGAACGGGTTACCGATGCAGGGATTTTGCCCGATGTGTTTGGCAGTGACCACTGCCCTGTGACGGTCACATTAAACTAAGGGCTAAAAACTAAGAGTGAAAAACTGTCGCTGCGGCGAGATAGGACGACGAATGCGTTCTCATCCCCGCCCGTGGCGGATAGCTATTCACTTTTAGTTATTAGCTCTTAGCTGAAAAATCCTGAAAGGAATTTTTATGAAGCCTTTGTTATCCGCCCTTGCCACCCTCCCCCAAGTGGCAGAGGTCATCAGCCATGTGGAACGGGGGGAGTGCCCTGTGGCCATGACTGGTTTGCAAGGGGTACACCGAGCCTCCATCGGTGCCACCATCGCCACCAGTTGTGACCGCCCTGCGGTGTTTGTCTGTGCCGACGAAGGTGACATGAGCGCCCTGCAAGGGGATTTGCAAACCTTGTATGGCATAGAACCCACGGTGCTCCACAGCCGCGACTGGCAATTGCGCCCCCATGCCACCAGCTCCCATGGGTGGGAACACCATCGCCTCGCCACCCTCTATGCCTTGAGCCAAGACGCCCCTCAAGTGGTGGTGACCACCGTGGATGCCCTGACCATGATCACCTTGTCGCCCGACTTACTCAAAGACAGCGCCTTCACCATCACCGTGGGGGATCGTCTGCCGTTGGACACCTTACCAAAGCGATTGGTGGCCGCTGGGTACACCCGTTGCGACCAAGTGGAAGGGGTGGGGCAATTTGCCTTACGGGGTGGAATTTTAGATATTTTCTCCCCCATGATGGAGCGTCCCATTCGGTGCGAATTTTTCGACAATGACGTGGATGCCTGTGGCACCTTTGACCCAGCCACCCAACGTCGTATGGAAAACATCAACACCGCCCTCATCTTGCCTGCCTCTGAAGTTTTGTTAGCCAGCGGAGACAAAGGCATTGACGGCTTGGCACAGCAGATGGAAGCCTTGGCGGAAAGCCTGTGCAAGCGACCTAAACGTGCCGCTCTCGTCCAAACTCTCCGCAACGAAGCAACCGAACTACGAAACGGTATTCACCCCAGCGGTGTGGACCGTTATCTGGCGGCAATTTACCCAGAACAGACCACCGCCATTGACTATTTGCCCCCTGACGCACTGGTGTTTTTCAGCGAAAGCGCCCGTATTGACCAGCGCCTAGAACACGGCGACCAACTCCATACCCAAGATCTTGAACCGCTGCTACAAAGTGGGTTCATGGCTGGGGAATGGGGTCAAATTGCGTTGCCCAGACAGGATTTTTTAACCCGTCTGGAAGACTTTCCTCTGGTGATGCTAGATGCCTTGCCCACCTCTCGCCACCCCTATCCTCCCAAGGCACTGCTGAGCATCCAAGCCCAGCAACTGTCTTCTTACGGCGGTAGTTTGGAGACGGCTGTGGGGGAAATGGAGCAATATCGTCAGCGTAAAAGTCGGATTCTGGTGCTCTGCGGCGGCGAAGTCCGTGGGGTCAACCTCCACCATCTGCTCCAAGACCGTGGCATTCCTGCCACGCTGGATTTAAACGGCACCAGTCTGCCCGCAGAAGGGGAAATTCGCATTGCCATCGGCGCTCTCAGCGCTGGCAGTGAATACCCACAACTAAATTTAGCTGTGCTGACAGAGGGACAATTGCTGGCACCTTCTCAAAAGAAATTCCGCCAGAAAAAAGACCCTCGCCACAAGAAAATCAACGTCTTCACTGACTTGACCCATGGGGATTTGGTGGTGCATATTCACCACGGCATCGGTCGCTTTGTAGGGGTGGAGCCTATGCTCACCGACGGGGTGAAAAAAGACTATATCAAAATCGATTACGCTGGTGGAGATGCCTTGTACGTCCCAGCCACCCAACTGGACAACGTGTCCAAATACATCGGTGGCGGTGAGGATAAAGAGCGCACAAAACTCCACCGTCTAGGTGGCGCTGAATGGGGCAAACAAAAGCTAAAAGCCAAGTCTGCCGCCAAGGATTTGGCAAAGGGCTTGATTGAACTCTACGCCCAGCGCCAGCGCCAGCCCGGCTTTGCCTTTTCCCCTGACTCCCCATGGCAACAGGAGTTCGAGGCCTCTTTCGACTATGCCGAAACCGACGACCAACTCACCGCCATCGCCCAAATTAAAGCCGACATGGAAACCCCACGCCCTATGGACAGATTGCTATGCGGTGACGTGGGCTTTGGGAAGACCGAAGTTGCCTTCCGTGGGGCGATGAAGGCCATTTTAGACGGCAAACAAGTGGCCATGCTGGCCCCCACCACCGTGCTGTGTCAACAACATTACGCCACCGCCATGAGCCGTTTCCGCAGTTTCCCTGTGACCATTGAAGTCCTCTCCCGTTACACCAAGCCCAAAGATGTGAAACGGATTTTGCAGGCTCTAAAAGATGGGCGCATTGACTTTCTCATCGGCACCCACAAACTGTTGGGCAAGGCCTTAGAATTTAAAGATTTGGGGCTTTTAATCATTGACGAAGAACAGCGCTTTGGGGTGAGCCACAAGGAGCGCCTGAAAGAAATGAGCCGTCAGGTGGACGTGTTGACCCTGTCTGCCACACCCATTCCCAGAACGTTGAATATGGCCATGTCTGGCCTGCGCGATATGAGCACCTTGGAACAGCCACCTCACAACCGCCAAGTGGTGCAAACCTATGTCCTTGAGCATGATTGGCACATGGCCGCGGACGCCTGTCGCCGTGAAATCGCCCGTGGTGGGCAGGTGTATTACCTCCACAATCGGGTGGAAACCTTGGCGCTGACAGCCATGCGGTTGCAAAAACTGTTGGGTGAAGACGTCAGCGTGGTGATGGGTCACGGCAAAATGAGCGAAACCGAACTATCATCCGTGATGCAAGCCATGGTGGAGGGGGAGGCGCAAGTGTTTGTGTGTACCACCATCATCGAAACAGGAATCGACATCCCCAACGCCAATACGTTAATCATCGAAAATGCTGACCGTATGGGGTTGGCGCAATTGCATCAACTCCGTGGGCGTATTGGTCGTTCCTCTCGTCGCGCCTATGCCTATTTGACCTTCCAAAAGGGGAAGGTGCTAGAAGAAACTGCCGCCCGTCGTCTCAGCGCCATTCGAGAATATGTGGAGTTTGGGGCTGGGTTCCAGATTGCCATGCGTGACTTAGAAATCCGTGGGGCTGGCAACCTGCTAGGGCCAGAACAATCTGGCTACCTTATGAGCGTGGGGTATGATTTGTATTTAAAACTGCTGGAAGAAGCCGTTTTAGAAGAAAAAGGCGAGAAAAATAGCACCAGTAGTGAATGTTTGGTGGAGTTGAACGTCAACGCCAACATTCCCGATTGGTATGTGGAAAGCGGTCAACAGCGGATGGATTTGTATCGCCGCATCGCTGGCATCCGTGGAAACGACGACGCCAGCGAAGTGCTAGACGAACTGTTAGACCGCTATGGGGATGCCCCCAAATCGGTGCTGGCCTTGCTGGATGTGGCTTTGCTCCGCGGGGCTGGTTGCCGCGGAGACATTGGCGAAATTTCTCAAAAAGAAGGGCAATTGCACTTGAAATTGGCTGTGCTCCATCTGGATGCTGTGTTAGCAGTTTGCAATATGAAAAAATACCGCCAACGCCTGCGGTTGCCTGCTGGGGACAGTCCTGTGTTGGTGCTGACCTTGCGCCCCAAAGAAAACATTTTGGAAATCGCCTTAGAATTGGCAGAGGATTTATGTGCCGCCATCGGAAATAGCGCCGAAGCAATTGTTGCGCAATAAATAAAATGCGTGAACCGATATTACGCAAGCCGCAATTAGTCAAGACCTACCCGCAACACATTTGTGAAAAATTGCCAATATATTGTCAGAAATATAACAAACTAGGGCCTTAGTTGTCAAACTTTTAACAAGTATTTCAAAAATGGACAAAAAATCATTGACTATCGCCACATTTCCCATTATAATAGACTTGTAAGTACAAAACAGTTAGACAACAATTGTTGTCTTACCCGTTTTGCCGTCACTTTATATCCCAGAAAACAAAGGTAGAAGCCTTGGTTTTCATAAAAATTTGTATAATATTTGGAGGATGACATGAAAGATTTGTACATTGTAAACGGTTGCCGTACCGCTGTTGGTTCTTTTGGTGGTAGTTTGAAGGGCGTGAGCGCCGCTGATATGGGCTCCATCGTCATGAAGGAAGTTCTGAACCGCGCTGGCGTTGCTGCTGACCAAATCGACGAAGTCATGTTTGGTTGTGTGCTGACCGCTGCTCTGGGTCAAAACGTGGCACGTCAAGCTGCTATCAACGCTGGTATTCCCAAGGAAGTTCCTGCTTACACCGTGGGTATGGTGTGCGGTTCTGGCATGAAGTCCGTCATCGAAGCTGCTCGTACCATTTTGGCTGGCGATGCTGAAATCATCATGTGCGGTGGTACCGAATCTATGTCCCAAGCTCCTTATGCTGCTCCTGCTGCTCGTTGGGGCGCTCGCATGGGCGACACCAAAATGGTGGACACCATGGTTAACGACGGCTTGACCGATGCTTTCAACAAGTATCACATGGGCATCACCGCAGAAAACATCTGCGAACAATGGAACCTGACCCGTGAAGAACTGGACGCATTTGCTGTGGCTTCTCAAAACAAAGCAGAAGCTGCTCAAAAGGCTGGCAAATTCGAAGACGAAATCGTGGCTGTGCCTGTGAAGGTCAAGCGCGACATGGTCGACTTCAAAACTGACGAATATGTCAAGGCTGGCGTCACCATCGAAGGCGTTTCCAAGCTGCGTCCTGCTTTCAAGAAAGACGGCATGGTCACCGCTGCTAACGCATCTGGTATCAACGACGGCGCTGCTGCCATCATCTTGGCTTCTGGCGAAGCTGTTGAAAAGTACGGCTTGAAGCCCATGGCTAAGTTGATTGGCTGGGGTCAAGGCGGCGTGGATCCCTCCATCATGGGTTACGGTCCTGTGCCTGCTTCTTTGGCCGCTCTGAAAAAGGCTGGCAAGACCATCGAAGACATGGACTTGGTGGAAGCCAACGAAGCATTTGCTGCCCAATCTCTGGCAGTGGCTCGCGACCTGAAGTTCGACATGAGCAAGGTCAACGTCAACGGCGGCGCAATCGCCATCGGTCACCCCGTAGGCGCATCTGGTGCTCGCATCATGGTCACCCTGCTTCACGAAATGAAGAAGCGTGACGATGCAAAGCTGGGTCTGGCTACTTTGTGCATCGGCGGCGGTCAAGGTACTGCTGTCATCGTGGAAAAGTGCTAAGATTTATCTAAATTCTTTAAAAGACACCGCTGTGCCATGCACAGCGGTGTCTTTTTGTATATCCATATGGACGACCGCTCTAGAGAACAGGGCTTACTGTTTCTAGCGTAGGGGCGGATTCTATATTCACCCACAATTACGGACTCCCATCAATCGGGCGGATATAGAATCCACCCCTACATCAAACCCAATACAGCAGGTTTCGTTATATATGATGGGGCGCAAAACGCTGAAAAGGCATCCGCCATGGCGGATGCCTTTTTTGTATTTTTTAGCCCCAAATAGCAGACAATGCAGGAATAATTTGCTTTTTCCGAGACATAATGCCCGGCAGGAAGGCCAAATGCTCTTCCACTTTGCAGTTAAAGGCTTGCTCAATGATTTGCTCATCACCCAAACTCACCAGCACAGAGCCTTCTTTGAGCACATCGGTGATCATAAGAATAATGGCATCGTATTCCTTTTCTGCTAACAAGTCGGTCATGGCATGGAGGAATTCCTTTTTCCGATTGACCATACGCTCCGACCCAGCACAGGTAATTTGTGCCACAGCCAAATCGTGCCCTGCGATGTGGAACTCTTTAAAGTCTTGCATCAACAAATCGGCGCCGCTCTTGGTATCGCTGACACCAGCGGAGAAAATCAGCTGGCCTAGTTCTTCAACAGAGGTTTTGCCCATCCGTGCCATACGGGTTGCCATGTCGATGTCCCGTTGGGTGCAGGTGGGCGAACGGAACATAACCGTGTCAGAAACGATAGCCGCCGCCATTAAACCAGCGATTTTTTCAGAAGGCATCAAGCCACGCTCTTGGTACATCCCTGCCACAATGGTGGTGGTAGATCCCACAGGTTCGTTACGGAAATAAATGGGGTGTCCTGTTTGAATATCTGCCAAGCGATGATGGTCAATGATTTCCAAGATATCCGCTTGGTCAAGATTTGGCACCGATTGTGCCGCCTCATTATGATCCACCAGCACCACTTGCTTGCGCCGTGGACGAATCATATGGAACCGAGACAGCGTACCCACCACTTGTTCGTGCTCGTTCAAAATGGGATAACTGCGGAAACGGCTTTTCAAAATCACTTCTCGCACATCGTCAATATAATCACTTAAATGGAAGCTGACGATTTCTTCGTGACCACAAATCCGAGACACAGGGGCGCAGTGGCACAGCAAACGCACTGTGCGATAAGCATCGCAAGAGGTGGAAATGATACAGGTTTTGCTAGGGCGGTTAATCAGCTCTTGGCTCACCTCTGCTTGGCAAACGATGACACAATTTGCCTCTGCTTTGATGGCGCGCTCAATCATATCAGGTTGGTCGCCACAAATCACGATGCTGTTGGGGCCAATGTCTAGCAAGTGGGATTGGACGTATGGCAATGCCACCACCACTTCCCCACAAATATGGTCTGTATCCATGCAGGCCTTATTGAGCCCTTGGGCTTCTAGCACAGACAACACATTATACAATGGCAAGTCCCCCATATCAGGGTTGCGGACAGAGCCCATGTCATAGGTTGCAATGTCCCCAGCAGAAAGCATCCCGTACAAGGTGCCATCTTCATTGGCAACGGGAATGCCAGCCACCCCTTCCGCTTTTTTGCTATGGATGGTTTGCCATGCACGGCTGACAGTCACCCCAGCATCGATGGTGGGTGGGGTATCGTATTCCAAGTCATACACTTGCGTACGGACAGTGCGCAATAATTGGGGTGCTTTGAAGTGAAAACGGTCTAGCACGGCTTGGGTCTCATCGCTGACGCGCCCCAAACAAGCGGCTTGGTATTCGCGGTCGCCCAAAGCGTTGCGCAAAGCCGCATAGGCAATGGCCGCAACGATGGAATCAGTGTCAGGGTTACGGTGCCCTGTTACGTATACTACATTCATGGAGAATCTCCTTTAATTGCAATGGGATTTATTGGTTTTATCATAGGTCTTATCCTTGGAAATGTCAACCATTTTTTTGTGAACATTTATATTAAATACAAATATTTTTCATCAAGTTTTTTCACAGTGCCCACCTGTTGCACTGCCAGCACCTTCCCCTCTAGGGCTTGCGCCAAGGCCGCGGCATCTTGGGGTGCCACGCAAATGAGCAAACCACCAGAGGTTTGAGGGTCATACAATAAATCTTGATACTGCAGCGGCACGGTGCCAGCATCCACGTGGTCTTGGGCAAAGGTACGGTTGCGGTACAACCCAGCAGGCAAAACCCCCATACTGGCCAATTCCACAGCCCCGTCTAAGAACGTGAATTTTCCCACGTCATAGGTGATAGACACCCCACTGCCCTGCGCCATTTCCAAACTATGACCCAACAGACCAAACCCTGTCACATCGGTACAGGCATGGATTTCATAATCCACCATCACGTCCCGTGCCGCCTTGTTTAAGGTTGCCATTTGGGTGTTGGCCTGCGCCATCACATCCTCTGGCACCAACCCAGCTCTGGCGGCAGTGGTGATGGTACCAATGCCCAGAGGCTTGGTTAAAATCAGCACATCCCCTTCTTTGGCACCATGGTTTTTCAAAATTTTATCAGGGTGAACAAACCCAGTCACGCTGAGTCCATATTTGGGTTCTTCATCATAAATGGTGTGTCCACCAGTGATCAACGCACCTGCTTCAAACACCTTGTCATAGCCACCTCGGAGCAGTTGATGAACCGCCTCCTTGGGCATAGACTCTGGCACGCACATCAAATTCAACGCCAGTTTTGGCTCACCACCCATGGCGTACACATCTGAGAGTGCATTGGCGGCGGCAATTTGACCGAATAAATAAGGGTCATCGGCAATGGGTGGAAAAAAATCCACCGTTTGCACCAGCGCCAACTCTGGAGAAACCTGATACACCGAAGCATCGTCACTTTTATCAAATCCAACCAGTAAATTGGAGTCGGTATGGACTTGAATATCTTCCAATAGTTTTGCCAAAACGCCTGCACCTACTTTGGCACCGCACCCAGCACAACTGGCCAATTTAGTCAACTTAATGTCTTCCACATCGCCACCTCCTTTTCCCCTTTAGTGTATCATGGTAAAATTTTTCTGTCAATGTATGATTGCTTCCTCTTTTGTGCATACTCACTATAAACCGATGTGAGAAAGGAGCAATTTTCATGTTTCAACGTTACAACATTTCCCAAAAAAACGCGTGGTTAGGGTCCATCTTAGTGCTGTTTGTATTGCTCACAGGCATTGTGGGCTATCAACTGCGCACCCAAACCGCCCAAGAAATTGCCGCGCCTGTGGTCTCCGAAACCATCCTCCCCGAAGTAGAGGTGGCAACTACTGTGGTAGCAGAAGTGCCAGAGATGACGCAAGAGGTGGTGGCAGAGCCTACCCCCATGCCTGAGGTGGACACCCCTGTCAGTGTAGATGTGGCCTCGTTTTTAGAGGCGGACAGCCCTGTGGTGTACCCCTTAGAGGGAGAGGTCATCAGTGTGTTTTCCATCTCTGAACTGACCTACAACCAAACTCTTGGCGACTGGCGCATTCACGACGGCGTGGACATTGCCGCCCAACAAGGCACCCCTGTGGTGGCTAGTTGTAGCGGCACGGTGGTGATGGCTGAAGACTCTGATTTACTAGGCACCCAAGTGGTGATTGACCACGGCAACGGCTATCAAACCACCTATGCAAACTTGCAAACAGACCCCATGGTGGCAGAAGGTGACGTGGTAGCCAGCGGTGAGATCATCGGCGCTGTGGGCACCACCGCTCTAGCCGATTCTGCATTGGAACCCCATCTCCACTTCTCCGTGTCGTACAATGGCGACGTGATTGACCCCATGGTCTATTTAAATGATGACGTTGGGTGATTGATAGGAATCCATTCATTTCCCACAAAAAAAGAAGTATATCCTCCTGAAAATCAGAGGATATACTTCCTTTTTTTCTAAAGGTTTGCTCTAACCTTTTTACCGTCGGCACATAGTTTTCCACAGTTGTGGAAAACTATGTGGAAAGTGATGAAAATCACACTCTGTTTTTGTTAATTTTATCCTTTCTTTAGGAGGCGAATGTCTTTCCCAAAGAAGGGTAAAATCTGATACTCCCCTTGGAGCCGTGAGGCGATTTGGGGCGAATAGCGTCGCGCAATTTGGTCAGGGGACAGGTTGGAGCTGACAATGGTGGATTTCCCTGTAACCAAGCGGGTGTTGATGATTTGATAAAAGGCACTTTGGACGAAGGTGGTCACCATTTCCGTGCCCAAATCGTCTAAAATCAGCAAATCGCAATGCAAAATCCGATGGACGGCATCTTCTACATCCCCAGCATCTTGGTCGCGGTTAAATTTTTGGCTTTCAAACTGCTCAAAAATATGAACAGCCGTGTCGTACACCACCGAATGCCCACCCTCGTTGACCTCTCGTGCCATGGCGGCTGAGAGAAAGGTTTTGCCCAAACCAGGTGCCCCTGTCAACAGGAGATTGCCGCCTTTGCGGTGAAAATTGTGGGCAAAATTGGCGCACACATCATAGATATATTCCATGTTGTTATAGGGGGAGACCCCATAGTTGGTGTCGATTTTCTGGTCGTACCAATCTAGGGAGAAGGTGTCAAAACTTTGGTTGCCCAAGTCTAGCATGGTGGACAATTCTTCCTTTTGCACACGGGTATAATAGGCTCGCAGACAGCGGCACACACTGGCATCACGGTACCCAGTGTCGCCACACAAGGGGCAAGCTGGCTTTTCCTCTAGCACATCTGTTGCCAGACCCATCTCAATGAGCAAATCGCGCCGTTCTTCTTGCAACGACAAATTTTCGTCTCGCAACACGCGAATGGCTGGGGTAGGGTTGGTGCCAGCACGCAAAGCGCCAGAGATAATCCGCCCCATGGTGTGTGCCAGTTCTTTTTCAATGATCCGCAACCGCGGTTGACGGCGATAAATGGCTTCTTGCCGCTGTAAAAATTGCTCTAGGCGGCGCTGTTTATCAGCGTCAAATTGCACCTTAGCACGGTACAACAGTTTCCCATCATAGGCCATGACCTTCCTCCTTTTTACCGTGGAGTTGTTGGACGTAGCGTCTCATTTCATCGCTAGGTGGAGCTGCAGTGGGTTGCTTCTTTTCCTTGGGTGCTTCCTTGGATAGCTGTTCCATGGTGTGGATGCCATCTTGGTTCCATCGCTTTAAAATGCCGTTTAAATACGCCCACTTTAACTCATGGCACCGCAAAATGGTGCGGTCATAGGCCACGGCAACCATATCGGCGCCAAAGCCCATTTCCTGCCATGCGTGGAAGTATTTTTCTTCGCTGGGACTGGGCTTTCTCTCTCCCAATGACAAGGCGTTCATCAACTGAGGCACCAGCTCTTGGCGCTGGGCATAGCGCAGGAGATAATCCGTGGCTTCTTGTTGGGTTTCAATGCCCAGTTTCGCCCATAAATAGCCCTCTTTTTCAATTTGCTTCATGCCGGGGCGTCGCCCTTGCCCATAGCGCTGGGTCACCCGTTGGGTGCAATGGCCTACCAATAAGTACACCACATCTGCTGGCATTCCCAAATAATCGTGTAATCCCAATAAAATCCCCACATCTGGGGTGGTGAGTTTTTTGCCCAACACCTGCTCCACTGCTTGGACAAGGCTTGGGAACTCCCCCGCTTGGCTCAGGCGCTGGACGATTTCTTGGCTTTGGTATTGAGGGCGCTCTGGGGCCGGTTCTGGTGGCACCTCTGGTTTGGTTTGAGCCAACAGCTGTAAGGCAATCAAGGTAGCTTCTGCCTGCTCAATGCGCTGTTTTTCCCAGCGCAATTCTCCAGCCAACGCACGGGGCAACGTCTGCCCACCATGGCGCAGTAGCGCCATATATAACAGTGCCGCATCCCCATCGCCACGGTCTAAAAGCCGTTTGGTGGCCTGTGGAGACAAGGTAATGCCGCCGTCTGCAGCGTGTAATAAACAGCTTGCCATAGGCCACCTCCTTCCATAAAATTCGTGTCCCTTTCATTGTACACGAAAGTCGAAAAAAGAACAAGAGATTTTTATATCCATGGCATTTCCATTGTTATAAAAACCCAATCTAAAGCGTAAACTTTTTTACTTTCCTCTTCCCTTTTATGGCGCAATATGCTATACTTATGCTGTAATATTGGGTTTAGTTTGCTCTTTTACAGACTTCTCCCTTATCATACATTATATAAAAACAGGAGGACATCCCATGGGAAATCGTACCGTTATCAACATTTGTGGCGAAGAATACACCTTTGTTTCTGAAGAAAGCACGGAATACATGGAAAAGGTAGGCACCCACGTCAGCGAAAAAATGCGTGAAATTCTGACCAATTCTCGTGTTGGTCGCACTGATGCCGCTGTGTTGGCCGCTGCCAACATCACCGATGAGCTGTACAAGGCACAACAGGCCAGCGAACAATTGCGCGGCCAAATCAAAGGTTATTTAGACCAAGCCGCCCAAGCCCAAAACGAAGTCAGCGAGCTGAAACGGGAAGTGTTCCGCCTGCAACAAAGATTGGATAAACAGTAAATGAAACCTGAGCTTTTAGCCCCCGTTGGTTCCCCCGAAGCCCTGCAAGCCGCCGTACAACACGGGGCTGATGCCGTTTTTTTAGGCTGGGGTGACTTTAACGCCCGTCGCAATGCCAAAAACTTTTCCGACGAAGACTTTGCCAATGCCATTGCCTACTGCCATTTTTATGGCGTGAAGGTGTTTTTAACCTTAAACACCCTCTTGACCGACCGTGAATTGCCTGCCGCCTTAGCCGTTGCCACCATGGCATCTGAACTGGGGATCGACGCTATTTTGGTGCAGGATTGGGGTCTGTTTGCCTTATTAAAAGAGGCACTGCCCGACCAACCACTTCACGCCAGCACCCAGATGAGCATTTTCACCTCTGGCGGCGCCAACTTAGCTGTGCAACTGGGCTTGCGCCGCGTGGTACTGGCTCGCGAATGTTCCAAAGAGGACATTCGCACCATCTGCGCCACCTGTGAGGGTGAAGTGGAAGTGTTTGTCCACGGCGCTCTATGTATGTGCTATTCTGGCCAATGCGCCATGAGTGCCGCCGTGGGTGGTCGCTCTGGCAATCGGGGGAAATGCGCCCAGCCATGTCGTCTGCCCTACGGCATCAACGAACCTGTCACCGACAACCACCCTCTCAGTCTGAAAGACAATGCCCTTGGGGATTTCTTGCCTGAGCTAGAGGACATGGGCGTTGCCTGTTTGAAGCTAGAAGGACGGATGAAACGCGCCGAATACGTAGGGGTTATTACGTCCATTTATGCCAAAGCATTGCAAGAGCGGCGCAAGCTCACTGCCCAAGAATGGACAGACTTGACCCAAGCCTTCTCCCGTGACGGCTTCACCCAAGACTATTGGAACGGCACCCACGGACGGCAAATGATGGGGATGCGCCCAGAAGGTGCCGCTGTACCCAAAGAACTCTTTGCCACCATCCGCCAACAATATGAAAAAGAAAACTTACGACTGGTGAATGTCCATCTTTCCATTGATGTGCTTCCCAAGCAGCCTGTTTCCCTCACCGCATGGGACGATATGGGCAACACCGTCACCGTCATCGGTGACATTCCCGAAGCCGCTCGCAACCGCGCCATCACCCAAGAAGATGTGTGTGGGCGACTGGCCAAAACTGGTGGTTCTGGATTTATCTGCGCAGAAGCCATCGCCCACGTTGGCGATGGACTTTCCCTGTCTGCCGCCACCATCAACGGCTTGCGTCGTGATGCACTGGCGCAGTTGCGCGCACAAATCACCACGCCTCCTGTCCGCACCACAGAGACAATCATGTCTACCCCCTGCCATGTGGAAGCCTCCCATTTGGACTATACCATCTCGGTGTCGTCTCTGTCTCAGCTGTCTTCTGCTTTGCTAGATTTACAACCTGCTCGGGTGTATATCCCCTTGGAATTGCTGGCACAGGCCGACAATCTGCCAAGTTATACTGGGCAGTATTGCGCCATTTTGCCACGGGTCTGGCGAGACTATGATGAGCCTCTCTTTTTGCAGTGGATTGACCATGCCAAAGCCTTGGGCGTCACTGGATTGCTCCTTGGGAATCTAGGGCATTTCCCCCTCTGCCAAGAGCTAGGGATGGACATATATGGCGACTATGGGCTCAACGTGTTCAACGCGCGTGCCATGGATTTTCTGGCGCAACGAGGGCTTCAATCTGCCACTGTTTCTTTTGAATTGCGTGGGGCGCAAATCCGCGATATGCAAAAACCCATTGCCGCCGAAGCGCTGGTCTATGGGCGCCTGCCACTGATGATTACGGAAAATTGCCTGTCTCAAAACGGGCGATTAAACCGCTGCAACCCCTCCGCCCCTCACTGCACCCGTGAGGAAATCCCCTATCTGAGCGACCGCACTGGCGCGCAATTTCCTGTGCTCAGCGCCTACGGGCACCGCTCTGAAATTCAAAACAGCAAGCCCCTTTTCTTGGCTGACCGTGACGATTATAAGCAATTGGGTCTGCGGTTCGGTCGCCTGCGATTCACCACCGAAAGCCCCTTGGATTGCGTCCGCATCCTCCAAGCCTACCAACAAGGCGGCGATGCCCCCGACGACTTCACCCGTGGTCTATTTGACCGCGGCGTGGAATAAAGCGAATACAAATAGCAATATATTCATATTAATATACAGACAGTATCATAAAAGGAGCTAAAATGGAACAAATTAAAATTAAATATCTCACCGATGGCATTGACCATCTGTGTTATGTGGGCGGAAAATCCGACTGGATTGACCTCCACGCTGCCGAAACCATCACCCTCAAAACGGGGGATTTTAAGCTCATCCCCCTTGGCGTTGCCATGGAAATCCCCCAAGGCTACGAAGCTCACGTGGCCCCTCGCAGCTCTACGTTTAAAAATTATGGGGTGTTGCAAGTCAACTCCGTGGGCATTGTGGATTGCAGTTATTGCGGCGACAATGACCAATGGTTTATGCCCGTCTACGCCACCCGAGACACCACCATCACCAAAAACGACCGCATTTGCCAATTCCGCATTATGCAAAACCAACCCACCTTGGAGTTCATCCAAGTGGAACAGTTGGGCGGCGCTGACCGTGGCGGCTTTGGCTCCACTGGGCGGTGATGCCTGTGGCTAATATCGTGCTTTGCTCTGCCTCTCCACGGCGACAAGAACTACTCCAACAAATGGGCATTGCCCACTTTGACATCCGCATCCCAGAGGTAGATGAATCCTATCCTGAGGGGTTAACCCCCCAAGAAACTGTGGCGCATATCAGCCGCAAAAAAGCGGTGGCTGCCCAATCACTCTGCACCGAAAATGAGATTTTCATCACCGCTGACACCATGGTTTTTTGTGACCATCACCGCTTGGGAAAACCCCAAAACGAGGCCGATGCCTTGGCAATGCTCACGGCCTTGCAAGGCCGCACCCACCAAGTTTGCACCGCCTTCACCGTGGGTCACCAAGGGAATCTCATCACCCAAACCCACACCACAGACGTCTCATTTTGTCCTTGTACCGCGGACACACTAAACACCTACATCGCCACTGGCGAGCCTATGGATAAAGCTGGTAGCTATGGCATCCAAGGCTACGGCGGCCTGCTGGTTGACGGCATCCACGGGGATTATTACACCGTCATGGGTCTGCCCATCGCGCCCTTGGGTCGGGTGCTAATAGAGCTGGGTGTGACGCTGTTTTAAGCAACACGCCATCTCGTCCGCAGGCAACAGTTTTTAATTTTTCACCTCTAGTTTTTAGTCTATATGAAAGGTTGTGTCACATATAAAACGGTTTTTCAAACGCAATGGCCTGTGGGTTTTGTTTGCCACAGCCTTATTGTCCATCGCTTTGGCGGTGGGTGCTCACTTATCTGCCAATGCTACCATTTTGGAAAATATCGCAGGCGTGGTGCTCTCCCCCATCAACAATGCCCACGCCAGTTTGACGGCTTGGGTGGCTGATAAGTCACAATATTATGCTGATAACACGGCTTTACTTGAAGAAAATGCGGCTCTAAAGTTGGAAATTGCCAACATGGAGGAAGCCATACGCCAAGCGGAATTGGACAGCGCTGAAAATGCACGCTTTCGAAAACTTCTCAGCCTACGGGAACAGCGCCAAGATTTAACCATAGAATCTGCCAACATTACCGCCCGTTCCACCACCAACTGGACAGAGACCTTTACCTTAAATCGCGGCACCGACCACGGCATCCAAGAGGGCAACATGGTCATCACCGAAGAAGGCTATCTGGTGGGTGTCATCGACACCGCTGGTTCCAATTGGAGCACGGTTTTGACCTTGGTTGACACCGACACTTCCTTGGGCGCCCAAGTGTTCCGTACCAGTGATTTGGGTTTGGTGCAAGGGGACTTTTCCCTCATGGCCGAGCAACGTCTCCGCCTTGATTATCTCCCACAAGACACCTCCCTACTGGCTGGCGATTTGATTGTCACCTCTGGTCTCGGCAACTACTATCCCTCTGGCATCGTCATCGGCACGGTGGAATCGGTGCAAACCGATGATTCTGGTGCCGCCTCCTATGCCATCATTGCCCCCGAAGCTGATTTGAATCACTTGGTGCAAGTGTTTGTCATCAAGGAATTTGATATTGTAGATTAACCATCACGGAAAGGAGCCGCCATGCTGGCACGCAATGCCCTGCTATTTAAATGGAGCGTCTATGTAGGCACCATGCTCCTTGCCATTCTCATCCAAACTGCCCTGCTGAACCACTTGGTCATCGGCGGCATTTTCCCTTACCTCTACCCCGTTGTGGTGGCGGTGATGGCCACCTACGAAAAGCCCACGGAATCCGCGGTTTATGGGTTGATTTTTGGTGTCCTTTGCGATACAGCTGTGTTGCAACACACATCTTTTTTGTACACCATTTTATTCCCTCTGGTGGCGATTTTGTCCACGTGTATTGCAAAAAACCTATTAAAATCTGGGTTTTTATGCTCTGGCGTCACCACCGTGCTGGCCTTTTTTCTCCACGGCCTATTCCAGTGTATATCCCTCTCAGCCCGTGGGCAAAACCCATGGGTTTTGGGGTTTGCCATCACAGGGCAAGAATTGGCGCTATCTTTTTTGTGCATCATACCCTTGACTCTGGCCTTTTCCTTCATCGCTGAACGCACCCGAGACGACTAACCCATTCCACGAAAGGAGCCCCCTATGCACCTACCGAAAAACCTACCTCGATTGGCCTGCTTATTGGGCTTTTTCGGGATTTTCATTGGTATTTTCCTCTTCACCTTGTACGACACCCAAGTGGTACACGGCAAAGAGTATCTGGCTCAGTCCATCCAAACCATCACCACCACCCAAACCATTGAGGCCGCCCGTGGTGTCATCACCGACCGCAACGGTTTGCCCATGGTTTCCAATCGCTCCACCTATCAACTCACCTTTAAATCCAGCGCTGTTTCTGGAGATGAAAGTGACATTTGTGATGCTATTTTGCGGATTTTACAGCTTTGCCAAGCCCAAGATGTCACGTGGACAGACAATCTGCCCATCACGAAAACCTTCCCCTACAGCTATCAAATCGAGAACCTCACCTCCACCCAACGCAACCGTTTTCTCACCTTTTTGCAAAGCATTGGCGCCATTCCCACCACTTGGACAAGCGACAATCTCACCAACAACTTCCTCCTTGAGCAATGGCTTCCAGCAGCAGATTTGTTGGATTTAATGGCTGACACCTTTTCCATTCCACACAGTTACAGCGTGATTGAACAGCGCAATGTGGCTGGGATTTACTACGAATTAGAACTGCGCAACTTGATGAACATCACTTCCTACGTCATGGCAGATGATATTTCCTTAGAGATGATTACCTTGCTCAATGACGGTGATTTCCACGGGGCCAGCGTATCTGCCACCACCACCCGTGAATATCAAACCCCCTATGCCGCCCACCTTTTGGGCACCGTCGGCGAGATTTATGCTGAAGATTATGCCGTTTTAAAAGAACTAGGCTACGCCATGGACGACCAAAAAGGCGAATCTGGTGTGGAATTGGCCTTTGAAGAATACCTCCGCGGCATTGACGGCCGCAGTGTCATCACCACCAACGCCGAAGGCAAGGTCACCAGCGAACTTTATTCCGTGGAACCCCAACCGGGGAACACGGTAGAGTTGACCATTGACCTGAAACTACAGCAAGCGGTGGAGACCGCCCTTGGCAACACCATGGATGCCATGATTGAAAAAGACGGGGAAACCACCCGTGGCGCTGGCGCTGCTGTGGTGGCAGTTGGCTCGGGCGAAGTGCTGGCTCTGGCCTCTTACCCAACCTTTGATTTGTCCACCTACCGCCAAGATTACACCACCTTACTCGAAACTGACGGTGATCCCTTGGTAAACCGCGCCACCCAAGGCACCTATGCCCCTGGCTCCACCTTCAAACCCATCACCGCCATTGCCGCCTTGGAAGAAAATATCATTACCCCCTCTTCCAAGCTCTACTGCAACGGCGTATTCAACTATCCCAATGCGGATTTCTACTTCAAATGCTGGATTAGCCCCGGCGCCCACGGGAGTATCAGCGTCACCGAGGCTCTGCGTGTGTCCTGTAACGACTTTTTCTGTGAATTAGGCTATCGGTTGGGCATCACCACCATGAATTCCTACGCCTCTGCCTTCGGCTTGGGACAACCCACAGGCATTGAAATCGGCGAGCGCTCTGGCGTATTGGCCGGGCCTGACTACTCCGAATCCGTGGGTGCCACATGGTATGGCGGCAACACAGTGCAGGCCGCCGTTGGTCAATCTGACACCTTGGCAACCCCCATTCAACTGGCCAACTACATTGCCACCTTGGCTGGTGGTGGTGATCATTACGATGCTACCTTATTAAAAGCCGTTAAATCTTACGACAACACTGAGTTGGTTGCCTCTGGTGCCCAAGAACCCAGTTTGGTGATGGGTTTGGACGAAGACAATGTGTCTGCTGTGTTGGAAGGGATGTACAATCTGACCCAAACCTCACTAAAAACCTATTTTAGCAACTGCATCGTCTCCGCTGGTGCCAAAACTGGCACAGCACAAGTCACCGACCAAACCACAAACAATGGTGTATTTGTCTGCTTTGCCCCTTATGAAGACCCTGAAATCGCCGTGGCCATTGTCATTGAAAAAGGCGGTAGCGGTAGTGCTTTGGCTTCCACTGCTGTGGAAATTCTCAACGCTTACTTTACTGAGGACGAAATTGGCACCTTAATCATTGGCGAAAATCAACTCTTGCAATAATAACCACACTGGCTTGCCTCCCTGCAAACCAGCAGAACGGAGATATTTTATGGCAGAACCCTTTGTCTTTGACTCACGCCATCCAAGCTGCAAATCACCCTACGGTGCTGTTGCCTGTGGCAGCGAGGTGATATTCCATACCAGACCCCTGCAATCTGAAGGCTTTACCCACTGCGCTTTGGTGGTGCAAGAAGAGTTTCTCAACACCGTTAGCCAATTTCCCATGGAATTTGACCAGATTGATGGCGACCGTAATCGATTTACCATCACGTATGAAGCACCCTCGCATGGTGAATTGATTTGGTATTCTTTCCGTTTTTGGCGAGATGACGATACTGGTTGTTATCTGGACAAATCTGGTTATCACAGCTCTCCTGTCACCGATCCATGGCAGTTAACCGTTTACGCACCTTCTTATACCCCTTCTTGGTTTGGAAAAGGCGTCACATATCAAATTTTCCCAGACCGTTTCCATCGTTTGTCTATCCCCGATTCCACTGGCATGGTCGGCAATCGCACCGTTCATGAAAACTGGGCTGACCAACCCCACTGGCGACCTGATGAAAAAGGCATTGTCCACAACAATGACTTTTTTGGTGGCTCTATCAATGGCATTCGAGAAAAGCTTCCTTATTTAGCGTCTCTTTCTGTGTCCACGCTGTATCTTTGCCCCATTTTCGAATCTGCCTCTAACCACCGCTATAACACTGCTGACTACACCGCCATCGACCCTATGTTAGGCACAGAATCTGACTTTCGCACCTTGTGCAGTGAAGCCAAGGCGCTGGGCATTCACATTGTCCTAGATGGTGTGTTCAATCATATCGGCTCTCAAAGCCGTTATTTTAATGCCGACGGATTTTATCCAACAGTGGGCGCCGCCCAAAACCAAGACTCCCCATGGTTCCCATGGTTCCGCTTTTCCCACTGGCCCAGCGAATATGAGAGCTGGTGGGGTATCAACACCTTGCCCTCTGTCGAAGAGCACTGCAAAGAATATCAAGATTTCATCATGGGCAATCCAGATTCCATCATCCGCCGCTGGCTCCTTTGTGGCGCAGATGGCTGGCGCTTAGATGTGGCCGATGAGCTGCCCGACTTCTTTATCCAAGGCATTCGTCTTGCCATGGATAAAGTTAAGCCAGATTCCTTGTTATTGGGCGAGGTTTGGGAGGATGCTTCTAACAAAGTGGCCTATTCTGAGCGACGCAAGTATTTCCTTGGTCACGAATTACACGGTGTCATGAATTATCCATTCCGCACCGCCGTGATGGATTATTTGCTCTATGGCAACGCCCAACCCTTTGTGGATGAAATGGAAAATCTCCGCGAACATTACCCCAATAGCGCTTATTATTCTGCCATGAATTTTCTTGGGACCCATGACACTGGGCGCATTCTCACCGTGTTAGGCGCCAATTATGTGCCCTGTGCCAAAGAGCAACGTGCCCAGTATCAGCTCTCTCCTGCAGAATATGCAAAAGGCAAGGCACGGGTCAGTTTGGCGGCCTTATTACTCTATACCTTCCCAGGCTCTCCCACTGTGTTTTATGGTGACGAAGTTGGCATGGAAGGGTTTGAAGATCCCTTCAATCGCGGCACTTATCCTTGGGGCGCCGAAGACAACAGCCTGCTTTCTTTGTTCCAATTGCTTGGAAAAATGCGCAATGACCATTCTGCTCTCCAAAGCGGCACCATTGAGTACCGCCATGTAAGCGGTAGTGTAATGGCATATTCTCGTAGCTATGGCGATGATTACACCACCACTGTAACCAATTCTAGCTCTGGCAATGCTTGTTTTAGTGTCTACTGGCCTACTGACAAAGCCACCGATGCGATCTCTGGCAAGGTATTCTCCGCCAATCATAACACCTTGCATCTTCATGTAGAAGGATATCAAGGGATGTTGTTGCACACCTAAGGCTTTATGTTTCACGTGAAACATTACCATCAACCTCAATTTTGAGGTTGGTGGTTTTTCTTTTATCCATGTTTCACGTGAAACATCCATCTTCACGGTTTCTCCAAAAAAATATAAAAACTTTTTACATATTTTTTCAACCTTTTCCTTGAAAGCTAGTCTCTACCCTGTTATAATGTAAGGTAGTAATCGTATTTTCTTTTATAAATAGCAATAATTAGGCAGAAAGTAGGTATCGCTGTGGCAAAAATCGTAGCAATCGTAAACCAAAAAGGCGGTGTGGGCAAAAGTACCACTTGCGTCAGCATGACCGCCGCTTTGAAAGAAGCTGGCAAACGCGTCCTACTATGTGACTTTGACCCACAAGCCAACTCTACTTCTGGTATGGGTGTGGATAAATCTCTATCCAAAGGGGTTTATGAGGTAATCATCGACCAAATCCCCACAAAAACCAATGTGGTTTCCACCAAATACGGAGATGTATTGCCTTCCAACAAAGTGTTGGCAGGTGCTGGCGTGGAATTGATTGGCATGGAAAACAGAGAGTATTTGCTCCGCAACGCTCTGCGTCAATTGGACAATGACTACGATTTCATCCTTATCGATTGCCCTCCCTCTCTTGAATTACTAACTTTGAACGCACTTTGTGCCGCTGATAGTATCGTGGTGCCTGTCCAAGGAGAATATTTCGCTTTAGAAGGTCTCAGCGATTTGATGAACACCGTGCGCATTGTTCGACGCTCTTTGAATCCCGATTTATCCCTTGAAGGGGTTCTGGTTACCATGTACGATGGGCGCACCAATCTGGCTGTTCAAGTCACCGAAGAAGTAAAACACTACTTCCCTGGTAAGGTTTATGCCACCGTTATTCCCCGTAACATCCGCTTGTCTGAGGCTCCAAGCCACGGCAAGCCTATCACCGCTTATGACCGCACCTCTCGCGGTGCCCAAGCATACACCGCATTTACCGCTGAATTTTTAACCAAAAATCCAACATAAAGGAGACTGCAAATGGCATCAAAACGACCTTCAGGCCTGGGCCGTGGTTTGGGCGCATTGTTGGGTGAAGAAGCATTAGAACCACAATCTTCTCCCTCAATGATTGTGCCTTTAACCCAAGTAGAACGCTATGCTGGCCAACCCCGTAAATATTTTGACCCTGAAGCCCTAACCGAATTGGCAGAATCCATCAGACAACACGGCATTATCCAGCCCATCACCGTGCGCAAATTGGCTTCTGGATACTACCAAATTATCGCTGGTGAGCGCCGTTGGCGTGCCGCCCGTGAAGCTGGTCTCACTGAAATCCCTGTCATTATCATGGAAGCTGACGACCAAAAAATGGCAATTTTAGCCATGATTGAGAACTTACAGCGCCAAGACTTAAATCCCATGGAAGAAGCCCTCGGCTTTCAAACACTCATCGACAGCTGCCATTTGACCCAGCAAGAAGCTGCTGAACAAGTGGGCAAGTCACGAAGTGCTGTCACCAATGCCCTGCGCTTACTTTCCCTCACTTCTTCCCTTCAACCATTGGTAGAAGACGGAACCTTGTCGGCTGGCCACGCTCGCACACTGCTCCCCCTTGACGAACTGCAACAAGAAGCCATCGCCCAACAAATCATTAAACACGATTTATCTGTCCGTCAAACAGAGGTATTGGTAAAAAAATTCCAAGAATCTCAAGAAATTACAGAGAAACCTGAAGAATCCACGCAAATGGTTGTTGATTATGTGGCAGAGGCGCAAAAAAATCTTTCCTCCTCGTTAGGCCGTGGCGTGAAAATTGTTTCTGGTCGCAAAAAGGGTCGCGTGGAACTAGAGTTTTATGGCACAGACGACTTAAATGATCTGCTAGATGCACTGTCTACCCTCCGCGGTGGTCAGCCCTCCTAAGAAAGGACACCCATGAACCAAAATCAAAAACCGCATAACACCCGTCCTGTCGTGACGTATATTTTAATCCTATTCACTGCTGCGTTTTTCATCATGGCCTTTTCACTGTTGGCCAATCAGCGCAGCAATGACCAAACTTTAGATGAATTGCGCCAGTCAATTTCTTCTCTCGAAGAAGGCCAAACTGCCCAAGGGCATGTGCTCACCTTGCAAGAAGAACTGGATTTATTACAAGAACAAGTCTTCAATTTAACAAAAGAAGTTGAAACTTTAAATACCACAAACGCCGAGCAAATCGAAGAATATGAGTTGTTATCTAAACAATATAACTGCCTATCTTTATTCTTCCAATTGGAAATGACCTTTCAATCAGGCGACTATACTGCTTGTCTAAGCACCATGCAAGACATGGATGATAACGGTTTGATTGACCTGCTCCCCACCACAGGTACTCCCTCCCCTGCTCAGCGTTTTGAAGAAATTAAACTTGCCGTTTTAAACCCTTAAGAACTCATGTTTCACGTGAAACATTGAAGATACAATCAAATTAAAAGAGGAAAAAACCATGTTAGATATTCGTTTTGTACGGGAAAATCCCGAAATCGTCCGCGAGAACATCAAAAAGAAATTCCAAGACAACAAATTACCCATGGTGGATGAAGTCATCGCCCTAGATGCAGAGCGCCGAAATGCCATCGTAGAGGCCGATGGCCTCCGAGCTTCCCGAAACGCCCTTTCCAAGCAAGTGGGTATGTTGATGGGTCAATCCAAAAAAGATCCTTCTAAATTAGACGAAGCCAATGCCGTCAAAGCCCAAGTCACCGAGCAAGCCGCTCGCTTGGCTGAATTAGAAGTGATTGAAGCCGAATTGGATACAAAAGTCCGTGATATTATGATGCGTCTGCCTCAAATCATCGACGACTCTGTGCCCATCGGCAAAGACGATGAATCCAATGTGGAAGTAGAACGCTTTGGCGATTGCAACATTCCCGACTTTGAAGTCCCCTACCACACCGAAATTATGGAACGCTTTGATGGTATTGATTTAGATGCCGCCCGTCGTGTAGCAGGCAACGGCTTCTATTATTTGCTGGGCGATATTGCCCGTTTGCACCAAGCTGTGCTGACCTATGCGCGTGACTTTATGATTGACAAAAAAGGCTTCACCTACTGCATCCCACCCTACATGATGCACGGTGCCGTGGTAGAAGGTGTTATGTCTTTCGCTGAAATGGAAGCCATGATGTATAAAATCGAAGGCGAAGATCTATATTTAATCGGCACTTCCGAACACTCTATGATTGGCCGCTACATCGACCAAATCTTGCCCTCCTCTTCCCTGCCCCAAACCATGACCTCTTACTCTCCCTGCTTCCGCAAAGAAAAAGGTGCTCACGGTATCGAAGAACGTGGCGTCTACCGCATTCACCAATTCGAAAAGCAAGAAATGGTTGTGGTTTGTAAGCCCGAAGAAAGCAAAGCTTGGTATGAAAAGCTATGGCAAGGCAGCGTAGAGCTGTTCCGTAGCCTTGATATCCCTGTCCGTCAACTGGAGTGCTGCTCTGGTGACTTGGCAGATTTGAAATGCAAATCCTGCGACATCGAAGCTTGGTCGCCCCGTCAAGGCAAATTCTTTGAAGTTTGCTCTTGCTCCAACTTGGGCGATGCCCAAGCCCGTCGCTTGAAGATTCGTTATAAAGATGACGATGGGAAAACCCAACTGTGCCATACCCTAAACAACACTGTGGTGGCACCACCCCGTATGTTGATTGCCTTCTTGGAAAACAACCTGAACGCTGACGGTAGCGTCAACATTCCCGTGGTGCTTCGTCCATACATGGGCGGCAAAGAAAAACTAATTCCAACAAAATAAGATGGAAAAAAGTTTGACCGTTGGACTGCATGAACTCGGACTATCCACCGATTTAATCACCCCCCTCCAACAATACGCCGCCCTTTTGGTAGAGCAAAACAAGGTGATGAACTTAACAGGAATCACCGAGCCAAAAGAAGTGGCAACCCTTCACTTTTTAGACTGTTTGGCCTTGACCAAGCTTGTGGATTTTTCTGAAAAAAACGTGGTTGACGTAGGCACTGGTGCTGGCTTTCCTGGCATTCCCCTTGCCATTGCCGTCCCCACCGCAGACATTACCTTGCTAGATGCCCTGCAAAAACGAATTGGTTTTTTACAGACTGTTTGCCAGCAAGTTAACATCGAGAATACCACTTGTGTCCACGGTCGCGCGGAAGAATTTGCCAAAGACCACCGTGCTTCTTTCGATATTGCAACCTCCCGCGCCGTGGCCTCCTTGCCTATGTTGGCAGAGTTTTCCTTACCTTTAATCAAGGAAGGTGGCTTGTTCTTAGCCATGAAGGCCGTGGATAGTGATGAAGAGATTTCAGCCGCAAAATCCGCCTTAGAAACCCTAGGTGGACAGGTGGAATCCGTGGTGGATTACACCATCCCTTGCACCCAAATCCGCCACCGTGCCGTGTTAATTCGCAAAGTCTCACAAACACCAGAAAAGTATCCAAGAGCCTTTGCAAAAATAAAGAAAACCCCTTTATAAGCTCAGAATAATTTCAAATTTCACTTGCTAAGGAGGTTGACATTTGAATAAACTCAACACCCTTGGCCACTGTATCGCCGTGGTTTCTGGCAAAGGTGGTACCGGTAAAAGCTCCTTCACTGCAGGTGTTGGCGCCGCCCTTGCCCAACAAGGCAAACGAGTTCTCTGCCTTGATTGCGACATTGGATTGCGAAATTTAGACTTAACCTTAGGCATTCCTGACCGCGCCTTTATGGATTTTTCCGATGTAATTCACGGCCGTTGCACCTTAGAAGATGCTGTGGTTCCCCATAACAAAATTCCAAATCTATACCTACTGACAGCGCCTGTTCAGCTCCGTCATTTCCATGTGTTGCCCTCCCAAATGCTTGGGCTTCTCCGTGAAATTAGGCAGTATTTCGACATTTGCTTGCTAGATGCACCTGCTGGATTGGGTACTGGTTTTGAACTAGCCACTTGCGGTGCCGACCGAGCCGTGGTGGTTTCCACCTCTGACCCCTCCTCCCTGCGAGATGCCCAGCACACCGTTATGACCTTGTCTCAATTTGACACAGGGACACTCCATCTGGTGGTAAACCGTGTGCGCAAAAAAATGCTTCGTAACCTCCACACCACCATCGACGATGCCATCGACCACGCTGGCCTTCCCCTCCTTGGGGTAGTCCCTGAAGACGATGATCTCCCACTCTGCCAAAGTCTTGGCCGTTGCATCATCGACACCCAAAATCGTACGGCGGCAACTGCTTATCGCAACATTGCCCAGCGCATTCTCGGACGACGCACACCATTGATGCGCATCCGTTGATACATCCATTAGAATAGAGAATTTTTGAAAGGAACTTATCCGCTATGAACATTGCATTGATGTCCCACAACAATAAAAAAGATTTGATGGTGCAATTTTGCACCGCCTACGCAGGTATTTTGTCCCAGCATAATCTCTACGCTACCAACGTGACAGGCCGTGTTGTTGGCGATGCCAGCGGCCTGAAAATTCATTGTTTTTTATCTTATGCCCACGGCGGTAGCCAACAAATTGGCGCCCGCATTGCTTACAATGAATTTGACATGGTGCTGTTTTTCTCTGATCCCAGCAGCGAATCCATGGCCACCGATATTACCTATATTTCCCATCTCTGTGACCAAAATAATATCCCATTTGCCAGCAACATCGCCACTGCAGAAATGCTGGTACTGGGTCTGGCTCGTGGCGATTTGGATTGGCGCAACATCGTCAACCCCAGCGCCAACCGTCCCATCGCATAACTCCCTTCACATCATTGCAATGAAACCACAGCAGTACCTTTTTACAGCGACCCATACAGAGAAAAGCGCCTTGGCTGAAAGCGTTTTGGGTGGACTCAAAGGGAAGGACAGTGGCGGAGCGAGGGTAGAAATACCCACGGTTTCTCCCCGTATCAATGGAGACAATGAGGAAAGAAATTCTCTTTCGAACTTGGGTGGCACCACGAAGCTTTGCGCTTTCGTCCCATGGGTATGGGACGAAAGCGCCCTTTTTTAAAGATTTATTCCCATTTATCAATACGAGTGGTAATAAAATACCAAAATTATACAATTTGAAATCACAAAAGGAGCATACTATGGCGACCATGACACCACGCACCCTTTCTGGATTTATGGAACTCCTCCCTCCTGCTCAGCAGCAACTAGAGCGAATTATGGAGATTTTACGCACCACCTACAGCTGTTACGGATTCACCCCACTGGACACCCCAGCCATCGAAGCATCCGAAGTGTTGCTGGCAAAAGGTGGCGGCGACACCGAAAAACAAATCTACCGCTTCACCAAAGGCGACACCGATTTGAGCCTGCGCTTCGATTTGACTGTCCCCCTTGCCAAGTATGTGGCGCTCCACTATAACGACTTGGTGTTCCCCTTCCGCCGCTATCAAATCGGTAAAGTGTACCGTGGTGAGCGCGCCCAACGTGGTCGCTTCCGCGAATTTTATCAAGCCGATATTGACATCATCGGCGACGGCAAACTGTCGGTTTTAAACGAAGCCGAGGTTCCTGCCATCATCTATCAAGTGTTCTCCAAACTGGGCTTATCTCGCTTCCAAATCCGAGTCAACAACCGTAAAATCCTCAACGGGTTTTACGCCATGTTAGGCCTCACACAACAATCTGGTGACATCATGCGCACCGTGGACAAACTAGATAAAATCGGCACCGAAAAAGTGGCTGGCTTGCTGACAGGTGAGCTGGGTTTGACCATGGAGCAAGCCGACGAAATCCTAAAATTCATCGCCATCACTGGCACCAATCAAGAAGTATTGACTGCACTAGAAGGCTACCGTGGGCGCCATGAATTATTTGATTTAGGGCTCACCGAGCTGTCCACTGTGGCAGGTTACTTGGGTGACTTCGGCGTGCCAGAAGAAAACTTTGCCGTAGATTTGACCATTGCCCGTGGTTTGGACTACTACACTGGCACCGTTTATGAAACCACCTTGTTGGACCATCCCGAAATTGGCTCTGTCTGCTCTGGCGGACGGTACGACAATCTGGCAGAATATTACACCAACAAACAGTTACCTGGTGTGGGTATTTCTATCGGCCTCACCCGTTTGTTCTATGTGCTGGGCGAGCAAAATTTACTGAACCCTGCCCTTCCCACAGCCCCTGCTGATGTGCTGATTTTACCCATGACTGAAGATTTATCCCCTGCCATCGCACTGGCAACAGAGCTTCGTAACACAGGTCTGCGCACCCAAATCCAATGGGAAGAAAAGAAATTTAAGCAAAAAATGAGTTATGCCGATAAACTGTCCATCCCCTATCTCATCTTGCTGGGCGAGGACGAAATTTCCGCTGGCGTGGTGGCCTGCAAAGACATGAATGCAGGCACACAAGAGAAATTATCTCCTGCTGATGCCATTGCCCACATCCAAGCTGGCCTAGCAAAATTGAACGAAGGCAGCGTGATTTTAGGGTAAATTATAATACTAAATGTAATATTTGTACATTATATTACCTATAGTTTTGAATATTTACCTCAATATTCACAGATACCTTGTAGGGGGGCTATTAGCCTCCCATCCTCCGATTAACATTCACGCTATTTATACAATATGCAACCCCATTACACGGGAGGGTGACACCCTCCCCTACAATATAAATTGCAATCTCCACCATTCTTAAATTCGACCCTCGTGGTCTTCAAATTTGAAAGGAATTATCCTTATGATGCAATCTCGTACTCACAACTGCAACCAGCTCCGTTTGAGCGATGCAGGTCAACAAGTTCAGCTCTGTGGCTGGATGGAAAACGTCCGTGAAGTGGGCGCAAACTTCGCTTTTGTGGTTTTGCGTGACTTTTACGGCACCACCCAAGTGGTCATTGAAACCGAAGACATGATGAACATTGTCAAGTCTGTCAACAAAGAATCCACCCTTTGCGTGGTGGGTACTGTTCGTGAACGTGACAGCAAAAACAGCAAACTCCCCACTGGCGACATTGAAATTGTCCCCTCTGCCATCACCATTCTAGGCCGTTGCCAACACAACGAACTGCCCTTCCAAGTGAACCGCAGCCGTGAAGCCGACGAGCTGACCCGTTTGAAACACCGCTATTTAGACCTGCGTAACCCCGAAGTGAAAAACAACATCATCCTTCGTTGCAACGTGGTGGCCGCTCTCCGTCAAGCCATGACTGAACAAGGATTCTTAGAAATCACCACCCCAATTTTGACCGCTTCTTCTCCTGAAGGCGCTCGTGATTATTTGGTGCCTGCCCGTAATCATCCCGGTAAGTTCTATGCGCTTCCCCAAGCACCCCAACAATTTAAGCAACTGCTGATGACCTCTGGCTTTGACCGTTACTTCCAAATCGCACCTTGCTTCCGTGATGAAGATGCCCGTGCCGACCGTTCTCCCGGTGAATTTTATCAACTGGATATGGAAATGGCATTTGCATCTCAAGAAGACGTGTTTGCCGTCTGTGAAGAAGTGTTGCCTCCCATTTTCGCCAAATTCGGCAAGTATGACATCGCTTCCTCCGCTCCCTTCATGCGCATTCCCTTCATGGAAGCCATGGAAACTTATGGCTCTGATAAGCCTGATCTGCGTATCGCTTTGACTGTCCAAGACGCTACCGAATCTCTAGCTTCCTGCGGCTTTGGTCCCTTTGAAGGCAATGTGGTGAAAGCCATTGTGGTTAATGAATTCACCCAAACCCGTAAGTTCATCGACAAGCTAATGAGCGACGTGGAAATCCAATCTGGCAACAAGGGCTACTGGTTCCGTTTGGATGAAAACGGCGAAGTGGTGGGCGGTATCGCCAAGTTTGTGTCACCCATCAAAGACGCTGTGGTGGAAGCACTGGGCTTAAAAGCTGGCGATTTCGTTGGCTTGACCGCTGGCAAAAAGCTGGCTGCCCAAAAGACTGCTGGTGTATTACGCCAAAAACTGGGCACCTCTGTTCCCGGCTTGATGAATGCTGAACAATACAGCTTCTGCTGGATTGTGGACTTCCCCATGTACGAACTGGGCGAAGAATCTGGGGAACTGGAATTCTGCCACAACCCATTCTCCATGCCCACTGGTGGTATGGACTCCCTGCTTGCCATCGAAAACGGCACCCTTGACCCCCTCACCTTGACCGCCGACCAATACGACTTGGTTTGCAACGGTGTGGAATTGTCCTCTGGCGCTGTCCGTAACCACGACCCCGAAATTATGATCAAAGCCTTTGAACTGGTTCGCTTGGGCGAAGCCGATGTGAAGGCGAAATTCCCTGCCATGTACAACGCCTTCACCTATGGTGCACCTCCCCATGCCGGCATTGCCCCCGGTGTTGACCGTATGGTCATGCTGTTGGCTGGTGAAGAATCCATCCGTGAAATCATTCCATTCCCCATGAATAAAAATGCCCAAGATATCATGATGGATGCCCCCGGCACCGTGGGTCAAAAACAACTGGACGAACTGCACATCGCACTGGTTCCTGTTGAAGAATAAGATAAATTAAAATTATGTAGGGAATGGTCTTAACCATTCCGCCCCCATTGCACAAGTTGTTTGGGTAAGCGGAACGGTTAAAACCGTTCCCTACATTTCTCTCATCAAATTTTATCACTCACCCATACTCATAGAAAAAAGACTGTAGAATATATTTCTACAGTCTTTTTTTACACATTTATATGTGGGTATTCAATTTTTGCCGTTTTTTATTAACAAGGGAAGTGTTTTTTGTGGGAAACCTTATACTTCTGGGGTGATTTCTTCCACGGGTGCCACTTCTGGAGAGGTTCCTTCTGGGGTCTCCCCTTCGGTCACTTCTTCGTTGGCTTCTTCCACCACTTCTTTGTCAGCCAAGGCGATTTCGATAACGCGCAAACCTTCGCTCAGACGCATGACACGCACACCTTGGGCACTGCGACTATAGGAGTTGACCGTTTCCGTGCCCAGACGAATGATGGTACCATCGTCAGAGATAATCAGCACGTCGCAAGGCTCTTCCACAATCCGAGCACCAGCGATATAACCAGTTTTCTCTGTCACTTGATAGCCTTTCAAACCATAGCCACCACGGCTTTGAGGTTCATCGCCACGGAGGTATTCTTCCACGGGCGTTTGCTTGCCGTAACCGTTTTCAGTGATGGCCAATACGCTAGCGCCTTCAATGGCACGCATCCCAGACACCACATAATCATCTTCACGCAAACGAATACCACGGACACCCACTGCGTCACGACCCATGACGCGAACGTCAGTTTCCTTGAAGCAGATGGACTGACCACCATGGGTCATGAGCAGCATATTTTGGTTGCCATCGGTTTCGCTGACACCAATCAGCTCATCGCCTTCATCCAAGTTCAGAGCACGCAAACCGTTGCTGCGAATATTCTTAAAGGCGTCGATAGACACACGCTTCACCGTACCGTTTTTAGTCATGAAGAACAGATAACGGTCAGGGTCAAATTCACGGAGGTGAATCATAGCGGTGACTTTTTCAGTAGATTCGATGGGCAAAATATTGACAATATTGCTGCCACGGGCGGTTCGACTGGCCTCTGGAATCAGATAGCCCTTCCGACGGTGGACACGCCCTTCATTGGTGAAGAACAAAATATAGTCGTGGGTAGAGGCGGTAAAGACGGTAGAAATATAATCTTCATCACGCAAGCTGGTGGCGCTAACCCCACGACCGCCACGGTTTTGTGCACGATAGGTGGACACTGGCATCCGCTTGATATAACCACCTTCACTCAAGGTGAACACGCAGTTTTCTTCTTCAATCAAGTCCTCAATGTCGATTTCATCCATCACATCTTGCAGTTCCGTCACACGATCGTCACCGAATTTATCGCAAATAGCTTGCATTTCTTCTTTTAGAACGGCTTGGATTTTTACGTCAGAAGCCAATAATTCTTCAAAGTATGCAATTTTTTCTTCCAATTCTTTGTACTCGTTTTCCAACTTCTCACGGTTTAACCCTTGCAGAGAAATCAGTCGCATATCACAGATGGCTTGTGCTTGGACTTCGCTGAGACCAAACCGATCCATCAAATTTTGACGGGCATTGTCATAACTATTACGGATAATCTTAATAACTTCATCAATGTTATCTTGGGCAATCAGCAACCCTTCTAGCAAGTGAGCACGTTCTTTTGCCTTTTTCAGGTCATATTTTGTACGTCTAACGATAATTTCCTTTTGATAGGTCAAATACTCATCGATGATGTGACGCAAAGACAAAATCTTAGGCTGAGACTGGTTGTTCACCAGTGCCAGCATATTGATGGCAAAGGTGGTTTGCAGTTGGGTTTGGGCAAACAGACGATTCAAAATCACCTGTGCATTGGCGTCACGCTTCAACTCAATGACAATCCGCATACCATTACGGTCGGTTTCGTCACGAATGTCGCTGATGCCTTCCAGACGCTTATCTTCCACTTGGTCAGCCATAGATTTAATCAGCATCCGCTTGTTCACTTGGTATGGAATTTCAGTGATGACAATGCGCGTACGGTTTTGTGGGCCAAATTCTTCAAACTCTGTCCTCGCACGAAGGACAACACGACCACGACCAGTGGCATAAGCCGCACGGATGCCAGCACGACCCATGATGATGCCACGGGTGGGGAAATCTGGCCCCTTGATATGTTCCATCAAGTCGTTCAAGTCTGCTTCTGGATTGTCCAGCACGCAGATGCAAGCGCCGATGACTTCACGCAAATTGTGAGGGGGGATGTTGGTGGCCATACCCACAGCGATACCACTGGATCCGTTGACCAACAAGTTGGGGAAACGGCAAGGCAACACACGGGGTTCTTTCCGCGTTTCGTCGAAGTTGGGGTCCCAATCCACTGTTTCCTTATCGATGTCACGCAACAGTTCATCGCTCAAACGAGACATACGCGCTTCGGTGTAACGATAAGCAGCAGCGGGGTCGCCATCCACAGAACCGAAGTTGCCGTGGCCTTCAACCAAGGGGTAACGCAGGGAGAAATTCTGTGCCAAACGCACCAAAGCATCGTACACAGAGCCGTCACCATGGGGATGGTACCGCCCTAGCACGTCACCAACACAGGTGGCAGACTTACGGAAGGCACGGTCATGGGTCAGATTATCTTCGTACATAGCGTACAAAATACGGCGATGCACAGGCTTCAAGCCGTCACGCACGTCAGGCAGTGCCCGACCCACAATGACGCTCATGGCATATTCAATATAGGATTTTTCCATTTCCTCCACCAGCGGAGACGTGACAATATGCTGGTCAGGGTAACGGATTTCCTCGGGATCGTATTGGGGTTTTTTACTCATTATATGGTTCCCTCTTTCCTTTGTTGGGAGACGGGCGACCACAGGTCGCCCCTACAAATTCGTAGGACGGACGCCCAATGGGCGCCCCTACGGTATTACATCCCACCGTGTAGGGGCGACCTGTGGTCGCCCGTTTACAGACAAGATCTTTTTTTTAATAGTCCAAATTCACCGCATATTTTGCGTTGACTTCAATGAATTCCTTCCGTGGTTCCACCTTTTCACCCATGAGGATGGAGAAAATTTGATCAGCGGCAATGGCATCGGTCAGCTCAATGCGCTTTAAAGTACGCTTTTCAGGGTCCATGGTGGTATCCCACAGTTCGTGGTAGTCCATTTCACCAAGACCTTTGTTTCGACTGATGTCCACCTTGGCATTGGGGTTGTCCCCACGGAGTTCGGCAGAATAACGGTCACGCTCGGTATCGCTATACGCATAGCGAGATTGCTTGCCACGAGAGAGCTTATACAGAGGTGGCACAGCGGCATAGACGTAGCCATGCTCAATCAAAGGACGCATAAAGCGGAAGAAGAAGGTCAGCAGTAGAGTACGAATGTGGCTGCCGTCCACGTCGGCATCGGCCATGATAACCACTTTATGATACCGCAGTTTGGCAACATCAAATTCTTCCCCAATACCAGCACCCAAAGCGGCGATAACAGGGGTCAACTTTTCATTGCCATACACCTTATCAGCACGGGCTTTTTCAACGTTTAACATTTTACCCCACAGAGGCAGGATGGCTTGGAAGCGAGAGTCTCGGCCTTGGGTGGCGGAACCACCTGCCGAGTCACCTTCCACGATGTAGAGCTCAGTGAGCTCAGGGTTGGCTTCGTTGCAGTCACGGAGTTTATCAGGCATAGCTGCACCGCCAAGGGCAGTTTTGCGGCGGATGGACTCTCTTGCCTTACGAGCCGCTTCACGGGCACGGTTGGCAGTCAGCGCCTTATCCAGAATCATGCGACCCACTTGGGGGTTTTCTTCCAAGAATTGCTCCAACTTGTCGCTGACCAGTTGGTTCACCAAGGTACGGATTTCGCTGTTACCCAGTTTCGCCTTGGTTTGCCCTTCAAATTGCGCTTCTGTCAGTTTCACAGAAATAATGCAGGTGATGCCTTCACGACAGTCTTCACCAGAAATCTTTTCGTCATCTTTGAGCATCTTCACCTTGCGACCATAGCCATTCATTACATTAGTCAAGGCACGACGGAAACCTTCTTCGTGCATCCCACCTTCAGGGGTGTGGATGTTGTTGGCGAAGGACAACATAGTTTCGGCATAGCTGGAGTTATATTGAATGGCGATTTCTGCCATAGAGTCGTCCTTGGTGCCTGCCATGTAAATCACTTGTTGATGCAGGGGATCTTTGTGGCGATTGAGCCATGTGGCAAACTCACGGATACCACCTTCAAAGACCATGTTATCTTCATTTTCTTTCCCTTCACGGGTATCCAAGGTGCGGATTTTCAGCCCAGCATTCAAGAAAGCTTGCTCGCGCATACGAGTATGGAGAATGTCATAGCTATATTCTGTTTCCTCAAACATTTCTGTATCAGGTTTAAAGGTGACGGTAGTGCCAGTGTAATCAGTGGCGCCCACAACGGTCATTTCTTGGGTGATTTCGCCACGGGCAAAACGCATTTCATGAATTTTGCCTTCCTTATGAACTTGCACCACCAACCATTCGCTCAGGGCATTTACAACAGAAGCACCCACGCCGTGTAAACCGCCAGAGACTTTATAGCCGCCACCACCGAACTTACCGCCAGCATGGAGCACCGTGAACACCACTTCCAAGGCAGGACGCCCTGTTTGTGGTTGAATGTCCACAGGGATACCACGACCGTTATCGGTGACGGTGATGGAGTTATCGGGGTTGATTTGCACCGTAATGGTGTCACAGTGACCAGCCAAAGCTTCGTCAATGGAGTTATCTACGATTTCGTAGACAAGATGGTGCAAACCAGAGGAAGACGTGGAACCGATATACATACCGGGGCGCTTACGCACCGCTTCCAAACCCTCCAGAACTTGAATTTCCGAACCACCATAAGCGTGGTCTGGGGTTAAGTCCATGGATTCTTCGTTTTCTAACATGTGTTTCTCCTTACTATATATGAGCCAATTCTATTATTCAAAAACAACCTTACCAGACACAGCTCGCTTCCCTAATGTCCGTGAGCCAATCTGGGTGAGGTATACAATTTGCTTGTGATAAGGGTGATCGCAAACCACAAAGGAACGAGGTAAATCCCCTGCAATATCCAGCACAACCCCGTCTTCTTCTGCGTTGGCCAGATATTCTCGAGTGCGCTTTTCATAGCTGGCATTGTCTAAATCAAAAATGCCTATAATCTGCCGCTGGGGTATAATTTCAGTTTGACCGATGTGTAAAAACATAAATGCCTCCTGTTTATAACAGTGGGTATTTGTCAAATTTATCCTTGTTTATAGTGTCTATCACCCAAGGACACGACCGCAATCCACATGAAATACCTTACCATCTAGCAACGTTTCCAATCGATGATTTTCGCAACAAGTGATAAACACTTGTCCATCTTGAATACGGTTGAGCACAAACTCTTGCCGCTGGGGATCAAGCTCAGATAATACATCATCCAATAACAAAAGCGGAAATTCCCCTGTGGTATTTTGATATAATGACCTCTCTGCTAATTTCAGAGACAGCGCGGCCGTCCGTGTTTGCCCTTGAGAGGAATATTTTTTCGCAACTTGTCCATTGATATGGACAGTCAAATCATCTTTATGAGGACCAGATAAACAAAGACGTACTTTTCGTTCTGCTGTTTGATGAATTTCCATATGATGAAATAGCTGTTTTTTTATGGTTTCTACATCAGCCAATGGATTTTCTACGGTAGAAACCGTATCATAGTGCAAGTCTAATCGTTCAGTTCCACCAGAACATTCCATATGGTTGACCGCGGCGATATGAGAGAGTTTGTCGATGAAATGGGCACGATAATGGATGACAATCGCCCCAAAATGAACCATTTGACTATTAAACTCAGGAAGTAACTCTAATAGTTGTGGTTTTTCATCACTATCCCTTAAAATACGGGTTTTATGGTCGTGTAAACGATTATATTCTGCCAATGCGCTGGCATAACGTGGACGGAGTTGACAAAGGGCTTGGTCTAAAAATCGTCGCCTTTCACTGCCACCAGCACGGATCAGCTGTAAATCCTCTGGACAAAAATACACCGTTTGAAATACTGCAGACAGTTCTCCAGCCTGCTTACAAGGCACATCATTGACCCACATTTTTCGCCGTTTTCCGTGATTTAATTCAATATGCACTACAAAATCACGGTCTCTGGTGTTGACATCCCCTTTTATTTGAGCAAAAGATTCATCAAAACGAATCATTTCTTTGTCAAAACGGGTTCTAGGGGATTTGCCTGTGGATAAATAGACAATGGCTTCTAATAAATTGGTTTTTCCTTGGGCATTTTGTCCGTAAATCACATTACAACGAGGGTTTAATACAAGGGTTTCTGCCTTATAATTGCGAAAATTGGTAACTTGTAAGCAATTAAGTTGCATATGCGACTTGCAAGGTAACCCCTTCATAGGTTACCACATTTTCAGGACGAATTTTTTTGCCACGCATGGTGCAAGTCTCACCATCCACCAGCACTTCGCCACCTTGGATAACTTCTTTAGCATGACCGCCAGTTTCCACCAGATTGGCAAATTTCAAAAGGTCTTGCAATTTGATAAATTCAGTGTGTATTTCAATGGTGTTCATCAGTCTGATCCTTTCAAGCGCACAGGCAGTACCATATATAAAAAGTTGTCGTTTTCATCAATAGGAACAATAATAGCAGGAGAAATACCTGTGTTTAATTCAATATTTACTTCATCTGCTGGGGCATGGCGGAGGGCTTCCATTAAGTAACGGTTGTTAAATCCAATTTCCAAACCATTGCCGTTCCCATGAAGCTGGCAAACGTCTTTGGACTCCCCATTGCCAGTTTTGGCAGATAAACGAACAAATCCATCGTCAAATAAGCAGCGTACAGGACTTTTTAATTTTTCAGAAATCACAACAGACACCAAATCGATGCTGTTCATCAATTGTTTGGCATTAACTGACAGTAAAATAGGATTTTTTCGAGGGATTGCATTTTTATAATCTAAAAATTCCCCTTCTAAACGGCGGCAAATTAGTTCTGTTTGGTTGATGGTGAATAAAATATGGTGTTTTCCCAAAATAATAGATACTTTTTCATCGGTATCTGTACAGATTTTTTGCACTTCATTTAAAGCAGAACCGGGTGCAACAAAGGAAAATACAAAAGGTTCATCAATTTTTTCTTTCCGCAAAGCTAAGCGGAATCCATCTACGGCCACCATGGTTAAGGTATTGTTAGCAATTTCAAATAAAGCGCCAGTATGAATTGGGCGGCTTTCGTTGGTGGAGACCGCAAAAGAAGTGTCTTCAATCATAGAAGAAAGTGTGTTTTGTGCGATAGAAATAGAAGATTCTTCTTCAATGGAGGGTAATTGTGGATATTCAGCAGCACTCATGGCGGAAATTTGGAATGCGGCATCGCCACAAGAAAGGAATACTACGTTATTTTGATTGGTGTGGAAGGAAATAATATCATCGGGCATTTTGCGAATCATTTCGCTAAAAAGTCGTGCATTTAAAACCAGTTCCCCACCTTCTGTTACGTTGGCATCCAGTGTGGAGCGGATGCCAGTGTTCATATTGTAACCAGAAATTACCACTTGGGAGTCGACTTGTAGCAAAAGTCCCTCAAGTGCTGGGATAGAGCTTTTTTGTGCCACTGCACGGGAGGTTACTTGAATAGCCGTTTGTAACAGTGTTTTTTCACAGGAAAATTTCATGGGTTGTCCTTTCCAAAACAAAATTTGATTGTTTTCATTGGTAGGGTAGGTAGAAAAAAAACGTATAAAAAAGAAAAAAGGATATATGAGTTAGTAAAAGTAGTGGTAGGGGAAATTTTTGTGGAAAAGTAGAGAAAACCCTTGTGGTATAAGGGAAAATCCTTCCACATCCCTTGGGGAGTAATTGCATCCCTTTTCAACAATTTTTTCACACCTTTTGTTTTCCACAGAGTTTTTTTCCTTTTCCACAATTTTTTGTGGAAAAGGGGTGTTTATTGTTGGGCCGCAATATTGGTTTTAATTTCTTTAATCATTTCCGCATAAGCGGCATCTTTTTTGATTTTCTTTTCCACTTCTTTGATTGAGTATAGCACAGTGGAGTGGTCGCGATTGTCGAAATATTTACCAATATCTTCTAAGGATAGGTTTGTCATGGTGCGAATGAGATAAATGGCAATGTGACGGGTGGAAACAGCGTCACGTACCCGTTGTTGACCACGAATGACATCTGGTTCTTGATTGAAATATTTAGAACAATAATCCACAATGTCGTCGGGGCTGGGCATATATTCGCTGGCTCGTTTCAAGATATCTTGAATGGCACGGGTGACGGTTACTTCATCAGCATCGTCGCCTAGTAGATCTTTATAGGCGAGAATTTTGTTGATGGTGCCCTCAATTTGACGGACATTGGAGGTGACGTTTTCAGCGATGAAGCAGATAATTCGCTCTGGCAAATCCATACCGTGCATGGCAGCCTTGTTTTGGATGATGGCCATACGAGTTTCAAAATCAGGGGGATAGACGTCTGCTAATAGACCCCATTCGAAGCGAGTGCGCAAACGATCTTCCAATTGGCTCATTTCTTTGGGAGGACGGTCTGAGGTGAGGACAATTTGCTTTTTATTTTCATACAACGTGTTGAACGTATGGAAAAATTCTTCTTGGGTTTGTTGTTTGCCAGCGATGAATTGAATATCATCCACTAATAGTAAATCTGCTTGGCGGTATTTTTCACGCATTTGGGCAGTTTTACCTTCACGAATGGCAGTGACCAATTCGTTGGTTAAGTCGTCACCTTTTACGTAGGCAATTTTGACTGCGGCATTATTTTTTTTCATGCCGTTGGCGATGGCATAGAGTAAATGGGTTTTCCCTAGCCCGGATTCGCCGTAAATAAAGAGGGGGTTGTAGGTTTTGGCTGGTTTTTCTGCCACATTGCAGGAGGCAGCATAGGCCAATTGGTTTTGGGGACCCACCACAAAGTTGCTAAAAGTGAATTCATCAGAGATAAATTGGTCGGGTGATTGGGTTGGTGTGGTGCCCTGTATATCGGCATATGCGGCTTCGTCTAAAATAGAAACATCAAATTCCGTGGAGAAAATATCAAATAAACGGGCTTGGATGTTTTTCATAAATAGCTTTTTTATATAGCTGGTTTTAAAGTCGTTGGGGCAATAGAGGACAAAGGTATTGCCCTGCACATCCACGGGCTCTACTTGGTCAAACCAAGTGGAAACGGTGGTTTCTGATAAATCAGATTTCAGCTGGGTGATGACGTTGTCCCAAATGTCAGCGACAGAATTCAAATTGAAACACCTCTTTTTCTTTTGTGCATTTTTATTACAGTATAACACTATATAGTATATCAAAAATCTGCCTGAATTACAATACATATTCTAAATATAAAACAATAAAATTATCCACAGAGAACCCACAGGCTGTGGGGACATAGGTTGTCCACAATTGGGAAAACTTTGTGGATAATTGGCGTCTATATCTAGACGTTTTTTTGATTTTCAACACTACATTTTGAAAAATGTTAGATTTAATAGAAAATACACAGTTTTTTTGAAAAAAATACAATCTTTTTCTTGACACAGAGGCGAAAACTCTGTATACTATCTCATGCGTCAATTTAGATGCGTAAATTAGTTTACTGCGCCCATTTGGGTGTCGAGTAAGGCAAGGCTTTGCCCTGCCAACGAATAAAACAGGAGGTGTCTCATTATGTCCACAAAACGTACCTATCAGCCTAAGAAACGTCACGGTCAAAAGGTCCACGGTTTCCGCAAGAGAATGGCTACCGCTAGCGGCCGTAAGGTGTTGGCTCGCCGTCGTGCAAGAGGTCGTAACACTCTGTCCTACTAATCGTGCGTCGGCACACACAAGAGACACTTGAACAAGGTCCATTGGGACGGCGGAATTTGAACAACAATTCCTCCGTCCCTATCTGAATATGCAGATTAGGGTGCTTTGTTTCAAGGGTCAATCGTGAAGCAAACAGACAGGAAGTTCCCATGAAAAATACACTGAAGAAAAACCACGAATTTCGCCGCTTGTACCAAAAAGGTGCCTCAGCGGTGGGTCCGGGGATGGTGATTTATTGTCGCAAAAATCGTTTGGGTACCAATCGGGTAGGGTTCACTGTTTCGGTGAAGCTGGGCTCGGCTGTGGTGCGCAATCGAGCGCGGCGACGGTTGCGTGAAGCCTATCGGCTGACGTTACCCAATATGAAAAGCGGCTGGGACATCGTAGTGGTGGCACGCAGTCGCTGTTTAACCATGCCTTGGAAAGACTTACAACAAACCTTTACCCACCTTTGTAAAAAGGTGGATTTGCTGCAAAAACCATGAAGCAGGTGCTGCTGTGGTTGGTGCGGTTTTATCGTCGTGCCATTTCCCCTTATCGTACAGGTTGTTGTCGGTTCATTCCCACTTGCTCTCAGTATGCCTTGGAGGCCTTGGAATTGCATGGAGCCCTCTGGGGTTCTTGCTTGACCATTTGGCGGATTTTGCGGTGTAATCCATTGTGTAAAGCAGGGTACGACCCAGTTCCCCAGCACAAACCTTGGCAAAAACCCCCGGTGGACAAGCCCACCGAACCTAGTTCCGATTGAATGTAAAAGGAGCAAACACTATGATCTCTACCATTGGTTATTTCATCTGTATTCCCTTTGCCGCACTGTTGCGGCTGTTCTACACACTGACCAGTTCTTACGGCGTATCCTTGGTTTTGTTTACGCTTGTCATTAAGTTGGTGTTACTGCCTTTCCAAATCAAGTCTAAAAAGAGTATGATTCGGATGGGTCGTATGTCTGGCCAAATTCAAGAAATTCAAAAGAAATACGCCAACAACCGTACCAAAATGAACGAAGAAGTGCAAAAGTTCTATGCCGAAGAAGGGGTCAATCCTGCCAGCGGCTGTGTTTGGAGCTTTTTGCCCATGCCCATTTTGTTGGCACTGTACTACATCATCCGTGAGCCCATCGAATATTTCATGAACTTCGGTGGGAAAGAAGACGGTGCCGCCATGGTGGAAACTGTTCGTGGCATCATCGAAGGCGCTGGGCTTACCTTGACTGGTAGCTCTGCCTACGAACAAATCGAAATGGTGAATGTGGTCAACAACAACCCTGAGCTGTTCTCTTCCGTTACCGCCAACGCAGGTTGGGTGGATTTGAACTACACCTTCTTGGGCATTGACCTGTCCATGGTGCCCTCTAGCTATTTCTCCGCCTTGACCAGTGGCCTCTCTTGGGGATTTTGGGCTTGATGCTCATTCCCATTGTCTCTGGTGCGCTGAGCTTCTGCCTGAGTAAAATCACCATGGCCACGCAAAGTTCTGGTGGCGCTCAACAAGCCGCTCAAATGAAGACCATGACCTACATGATGCCCTTGATGAGCGTGTACATCGGCTTCATTCTCCCTGCTGCATTGGGTGTGTACTGGATTTCTCAAAGTGCTATCTCCATTGTGCAAGAATACTTTGTGGGTCGCTATTTCACTAAGAAGTTCCAAGCAGAAGAAGACGAGCGTGATATCCAACGTGCCGCCGACCGCCAAAAGCGGATGGAAGAAGGCCGTGCTAGACAAGAAGCCCAAAACAAAGAATCTCAACGCAAGGCAGCTTCTAAGAAAAAAGCCGCCGTTTCCAACGCAAACCAACCCAAAGTCACCACCACCCAAGAAGGTCGTTTGGGCAACCGCCCCTATGCCCGTGGTCGTGCCTATGACGAAAACCGTTATAACAAATAAGAAGGAGCTTATCACATGATGACGTACATTGATGTGACGGGCAAATCCGAAGACGAGGCCATCAGCAAAGCCCTTGCCCAGCTAGGCCTTGAGCGGGACGACGTGTCCGTTGAAATTTTAGAACGTGCCAAATCTGGCTTTTTGGGCATTGGCGGCAACCCTGCAAAGGTGCGTGTCAGCTATGAGGCCCCTGAAGATTTCCACAAAGCAGAAAAAGTTGTGGAAAAACCCGTGGCACCTGCCCCTCAAAAAGTAGAAAAAGCCCATCAAAAGGTTGTTTCTGCCCCCAAAGAACCAAAACAATCCCCAGTTTCCGCCCCTGTTGTGGAGAAATCTGCACCTCAGGTGGATGCTGCACCTAAGGCTGAAAAAGCACCTGCCACCAATAAAGAAGAAGCCATTGTGGCCTTCCTCGATGGTTTGATGGAACAGCTAGAAGTGAGCGCCACTGTGGAGATTGCTGAAATTGAAAAAGGCCGCTATGATGTGAAGCTAGTGGGTGAAAACCTTGGCGCCATCATTGGTCGCCGTGGTGAAACATTGGATGCCATCCAACAGCTCACCAGCTATGCTGTCAACCGTGAAGGTGGTCGTGTCCGTATCCAACTGGACGCTGAAAACTACCGTGCCAAGCGGGAGCAAGCCTTGGAAAATCTGGCGAAAAAAGTGGCTGGCAAAGTGGTGAAATATCACCGCAATGTCACCTTGGAACCCATGAATGCTTACGAGCGCCATGTGATTCATGCCGCCCTGCAAGACATTGAAGGCATCTCCACCTATTCCACTGGCACCGACCCCAACCGCCGTGTCATCGTGGCACTGAAAAAGAACTAAAAACTAAGAACTAAGAGTGAAAAACTATCGCCTGCGGGCGGGATGCGGGCGACCACAGGTCGCCCCTACGATGGTGGGGATATGTAGGGACGACCTGCGGTCGTCCGTCGTTCCCTGCTCCGTCCGTGGCGGATAGTTTTTCACTTTTCACTTTTAGTTTTTAGCTTATAAAAAACGCTTATCTGTCATATCCGTTGACGGAGGAAGGAAACAATCATGAACAATCAACAAAAAACAATGGAAAAAATCGTGGCTTTGTGCAAAGGCCGTGGCTTTGTGTTCCCTGGCAGTGAAATCTACGGTGGTCTGGCCAATAGCTGGGACTACGGCCCTCTGGGTGTAGAGATGAAAAACAACGTCAAGCGTGCATGGATGAAGAAATTTGTCCAAGAAAATCGCTACAACGTGGGGTTGGACTCTGCCATTTTGATGAATAGCGAAGTGTGGAAGGCTTCTGGTCACGTGGCCACCTTCAACGATCCCCTCATCGACTGCAAAGCTTGTAAAATGCGCCACCGTGCTGACAAGCTGGTGGAAGATTTTAACGCTGAAAATAATATCACCGATGTGAACGTGGAATCTATGACCAGCGAAGACTTGGTGAACTACATCAATGAAAAAGGTGTGGTTTGCTCTGGCTGTGGCAAGCACGATTTCACCGATATCCGCAAGTTTAACTTGATGTTCAAAACCCATCAGGGTGTCACCGAGGAATCTTCCAACGAAGTGTATCTCCGCCCTGAAACTGCACAAGGTATTTTCGTCAACTTCCCTGCCATCCAACGCACCACCCGTCGCAAAATCCCCTTCGGTGTGTGCCAAGTGGGTAAGTCTTTCCGCAACGAAATCACCCCCGGCAACTTCATTTTCCGTATCCGTGAGTTTGAACAAATGGAACTGGAATTCTTCTGCGAACCTGGCACCGACTTGGAATGGTTTGCTTACTGGCGCGCCTACTGCCATGATTGGCTCAAAGGCTTGAACGTCAGCGATGAAAACCTGAGACTCCGTGACCATGATGCAGAAGAACTGTCCTTCTACTCCAAAGCCACCACTGACTTTGAGTATCGCTTCCCCTTCGGCTGGGGCGAATTGTGGGGCATTGCTGACCGTACCGATTACGACTTGACCCAACACATGGAACACTCTGGCAAGGACCTCTCTTACTTCGACCAAGAAAAGAACCAACGCTATACCCCTTATGTCATCGAACCCTCTCTGGGTGCTGACCGTATGACCTTGGCTCTGTTGGTAGAAGCTTACGACGAAGAAGTGGTGGACGAAGCCAAAAACGACGTCCGTACCGTCATGCGTTTCCACCCTGCCATTGCACCGTTCAAGGTGGCTGTTCTGCCTTTGAGCAAGAAGCTGGGTGAAAAGGCCATGGAAATCCAAGATATGCTGAGCAAAGACTGGATGGTGGACTACGATGAAACGGGCTCCATCGGCAAGCGTTATCGCCGTGAGGACGAAATCGGGACGCCCTATTGCGTCACCGTTGACTTCCAAACCGTTGGCAACGAAGAAAAGGGTGAAGTGGCTGATCACTGCGTCACCGTCCGTGACCGTGACACCATGGAACAAGTCCGTATGCCCATCAGCGAATTGCGTAGCTATTTGGCTGAAAAGCTGGCTTATTAAACAAAAAACCGATTGGGAAACATTGTTTCCCAATCGGTTTTTTTGTTTGGTGAGGGACTAAGGGTGAATGGTGAAAGACGACTCATTCATCATTCACCTTTAGTCCTTAGTCATATAAATTACACGTCACGTGCCCATCCGCAATCTCCAACACGGCGTATCGCCCATCGTAGCCAATGCTACCGGGGTTGACGACCAACAAATCCCCTAGATTGTCGTGGATTGGATAGTGGGTGTGACCAAATAGTAACACCTGTGCCTCTGCCTCTCTGGCGGCATAGTATGCGCCTTGTAAATTGGACTTCACTCCACGGGTATGTCCGTGACAGGCAAACAGCTTCACCCCACCAAGGGTGAATGTCTGTTCCAAAGGACAATCGGCAAAAAAGTCACAGTTTCCCGGCACTTGGGTAACAGTAAGTAGGGGAAATTCTGCATTGACCCGTTGTATATCGTTAAATCCGTCTCCCAAATGAATCAGATGGTCAGGCTGAATGTGTTCCACAGCCTGTAATAGTCCTCGGGTTCGTCCGTGGGAGTCGGACACTACTAAAATGTTCATAGTCTTCTCATTTCATATTGATCTGCTTTGGCTTCCAGTATAGCACCATTGAGTAGCCTTGGCAATAGTGAAATTATGTGCTATGATATAGAAAATCGTTCATACAGGAGGTACATATGTTACATATAGGATGTCATTTAACCACCACCAAAGGGCTTGCCGCTATGGGGCGACAGGCGTTGGCACTGGGAGGCGACACGTTGCAATTTTTCACACGGAACCCCCGTGGCGCCAAGGCCAAGGCCATTGACCACCAAGATGCTGCCAATTTGATGTCCTTGCTGGAGAACCATCACTTTGTCCCCATCATCGCCCATGCACCCTATATCATGAATTTGTGTGCCGATACGGAAGAAAAACGAGAATTTGCCCAAAGTATTTTGGCAGACGATTTGGTGCGTATGACCCATTTCCCCAATCAACTGTATAATTTTCATCCCGGTAGCCATGTTGGGCAAGGCGTTGAAGCTGGCATCGACTATATTGCTGAAGCTTTGAATCAAACCTTGACCCCAGAAACCTCTGTGACTGTGCTTTTGGAGACCATGGCAGGCAAAGGGACAGAGATTGGCGGTCGGTTTGAGGAGCTTCGCGCCATCATCGACCGTGTAGACTTGAACGAGAAAATGGGGGTCTGTTTGGATACCTGTCACGTGTGGGATGGTGGGTATGATTTGGTGGATAACTTGGACGGTGTGCTGGCAGAATTTGATGCAATCATCGGCCTTGAGCGGTTAAAAGCCATCCACTTAAACGACAGTTTGAACCCCAACTGCAGCCATAAAGACCGCCATGCCTGCATTGGTGCTGGTCATATTGGCCTAGAGGCTATGGAGCGAATTGTCAATCACCCAGCGCTGAAAAATCTACCATTTTGCTTGGAAACCCCCAATGATTTAGATGGATATGCCAAAGAAATTGGTGTTTTACGTGACTTGACAGAGGGTAATTTGTGAGTTATAGTAAAGTGTAGTATACAAAATTTAGTAGGTTGTATAAGGAGAAATGATTATGGAACTAAAAGGTAGCAAGACAGAGGCCAATTTGAAAATTGCCTTCGCAGGTGAATCCCAAGCCCGTAACAAGTACGATTACTTTGCCAGCAAGGCAAAAAAAGAAGGCTACGAACAAATTGCATCCTTCTTCCAACAAACTGCAGCCAATGAAAAAGAACACGCAAAGCTGTGGTTCAAGGCTTTGGACGGCATTCAAGACACTGTGAGCAACCTGTTGGCCGCCGCCGCTGGTGAAAACGAAGAATGGACCGAAATGTACGCCCAAATGGCAGTCACTGCCCGTGAAGAAGGCTTCATGGAATTGGCTGAACAATTTGAAGGCGTTGCCAAAATCGAAAAAAGCCACGAAGAACGGTATTTGAAGCTGGCTGAAAACATCAAAGCCGATGCCGTGTTCACCACTGAAAGCAGCGAAACTGTGTGGTACTGCCGCAACTGTGGACACCTACACACTGGCGCAGAGGCACCTGAATTATGCCCTGTGTGCGCGCATCCCCAAGCATATTTTGAAATCCATGGGGATAATTATTAAGGCGAAAATAAATAAAAAAGGTTGGGGGCTTGCCCCAATGTCATTAAGATAAGCTTTGCTTATCTTAATGACAGCTAAAAACTAAGGACTAAGAGTGAAAAACTATGGAAACGCAATCGGTTTTCTATAGTTTTTCACTCTTCACTTTTAGCTCTTAGTTGTCATTTAGTTCTTAACTAAATGACATTGGGGCTTGCCCCTAACCTTTTTTAATGGTATTCGTAGGGACAGCCCTTGCGGCTGTCCGTTGGTGCCGAAAGTACTTGGGGGTGGACAGCCGCAAGGGCTGTCCCTACGGCAAAAATGTTAAAATACGGTGTAATTACCCTTCCACATTCTCCTTTGGCATCAGCAGATTCAGCCCCAGTGCCACGATGAATACAACGGCCACGCAGTTGGTGGCAAACACATCTTGGAAGGTTTGGGGGAAGGCGCTGAACAGCGCTGGCATTTGGGTGAACCCAATACCCACACTGAGTGACAAAGCGGCAATGGAGGTGTTGCGGTGGCTAAAGCCAGCCTTGGCCAGCATTTGCATACCGCTGATGACGATGTTACCAAACATCATAATGGTGCACCCGCCCAGCACAGGGTCAGGCAAGGTGGCAAAGAAATTGCCCAGTGGGGGAAGAGACCAGCCAAAATCATGGCGATGGCACCTGTCATAATGGTGAAGCGATTTACCACCTTGGTCATGGCGATTAAGCCCACGTTTTGGCTAAATGATGTGACGGGCAAACAGCCAAAGAGGCTGGAGATACTACTGGCAAAGCCATCACAGGTCAGGGCACCAGAAAGCTCTTTTTCTGTGATGTCACGGTCAAGACCAGAGGAGACCATGGCGCTGGTGTCGCCAATGGTTTCTGTGGCGGAGACCAAGAAGATGATGGTCACCGATAAAATGGCGCCTAAATTAAATTCCATGCCAAAGGGCATAAATTGTGGGAAGGCGAAAAGACCGCTTGCCAGCAAGCCTGACAGGTCAACCATCCCCATGAAACAGGCCACCACATAGCCAGCAATCAACCCAAAGAAAATGGACAGTTGCTTCCAAAATCCCTTTGCCAAGGAATTAAATACCAGACAGCAAATCAAAGTGAAAGAGCCTAAAAGTAGATATTTTGGTGCGCCAAAATCATCTACATAGCCCCCACCAAAGGAATTGGCGCCTACGCTCAGCAAGGAAAAGCCGATGGCGATGACCACGGAGGCAGATACAACAGGGGCAATAATCTTATACCAATGCTTGGCAAACAGACCCAAAACCCCTTCTACCAAACCGCCCACCAACACAGCGCCCAACACGGCAGGATAGCCATACATAGCCCCCACGGAGGACAAAATGGCCACAAAGGTAAAGCTGACACCCATAACAATGGGAAGCTTCGCGCCGATGCGCCAGATGGGGTAGAGTTGAATTAAGGTGGCGATGCCAGCGATGAACATGGCGCTTTGCACCAAAAGTGCTGTGTCGGCCGAGGACATACCAGCGGCCATAGGCACCAAAAGCAAGGGAGAGATATTGGCTAAAAACATGGCTAAAATATGTTGCAAGCCAAAGGGAATGGCCTTGGCCAAGGGGACACGCCCATCTAATTGATAAATATTTTCAATGCGGCAGGGGATGTCTGTCTTCATGATATGGTTTCTCCTTCTATAAAAATCCAGATACTGGGAAAAGGTCAACTTATTTTGTATCTGTAGATTAGAGAATACCATGATTGTGAAAAATAATCAATAAGTATCTTTGTTTGTTGGGTATAATTGGTAATTTGCATAAACGGTATCTAGATAATTTGTATATAAGGTCAACCTTTTTGAGACTAAAGACTAAGGATGAAAAGTGAAAGACGACTCATTCCCCCAACAGCAGCGCCCCCATCTCCTGCGCAAACAACACCCCTGCGGCCATGGCCTCCTCTGGAGAGTTGCCTGCAGAACCGACCTCCAGCAGCAACGACCCTGTGGTCATGTGTTGGTTGTAACGGGAGTTGCGCAATAAAATGGGGCGTAGTAGCGTGGGATATTCTGCTTGCAACGCCGTCCCAATGGCAGTGGCAAGGCGGAGATTTTCAAGCCAGTCTGGGTGGTACAATCCCCCACCGTCGGTACCCACCACCAATGTGAGCTGTGCCACGCTGGTGCCTTGGTCAGGGTCGGTGACCAGTTTATACTGGTTGCCGTCGGTGTCTTCGATGGCATCGCGGTGGACATCAATGACAAAGGCGATGGAGGGATATTCCGCCAGATGCTGTTCAATGCCAGCCAAGGCATTGTCGTAGGCGGCGTTGTAAGAGGGATAGTCGTATAAGGTGGTGTCGTGGATGACTTCAATGCCCATGGCGGAGAACGTGTCTGCCATGGCGGCGCCCACAGCCACCACGTTATAGTTGGTATCCAAGGTGCGCAGTGGCTCCGAATATATCACATCCTCTGGATTGACTGGGGTGTAGGCTTCGGTGCCGTGGGTGTGGATGATGAGAATTTGGGGGCCTGTATCGCTTAAACTGGCGGCAAAGGGTTGTAAAATATCTGCTGCTGTCACTGCCACATCAGCGGTGGCGGAGATGTAGACATCGTCACAAAGCAGGTAATCACCACTGCCTGAGGGCGTCAAGGTCAGGGCTTCTACCCCGTTGTCTTGAAACGTGGTGCTGGGCTCTTGCACGGTGTGGGTTTCAGAAATTGGGGTTTTTTCCTCTAAAATTTCTGTCTCTTCTGGGGGGGAGTCCTCCCCTTGTTCAAAAGACCAGAGGGCGGAGATGGTGGGGCGCGCTACTTCTAAAAATGCCGATTGGCTCAGCGCCACGGCTGTGGCTGGGCTGAAGGTATCCCCTTCTGCCCAATCCCCCAACTGCCAGTGCAATGCCGTCAGCGCCATGGTTTGCCATAAGGTGGAGGCCGCCTCTTGCCCAGATGTGGCAGTGGCGGTGACCCCCAAACTCCACAGCACCCATGCGGCGACAAGAAGACTGCCCATGCGTTGTACAGTGCGCTGAAACCGATACGGCCAAGATGGTTGTTCCATGCCATCACCTCCTTTCGGACAACCATATGCGCAGGAAGGCACGTATAGACCCAAAGAGTGAAAATTTTTCCATAGATAAGAATTGACATTTGGGGAAAAACAGGGTATGATACATATATAGTATCCAAAACCGTATTACAAGGAGTTTGTTATGACTTGGAACATTGTAGTTGATAGTAGCAGTGATTTGCTTAGCACCGCCGATGGAGAGAACGTGCAATTGACCGTGGCTCCTTTGCGCATTTTGGTGGGGGAACAGGAATTTGTGGACAATGAAACCATGGATGTAGATGCCCTGCTGGGTGCCATGGCAAAGGAACGTACGGCCTCTTCTTCTGCTTGCCCCTCTCTCGATGCTTTTGCAAAAGCCTATGAAAAGGCAGATTGCTCCGTTTGTTTCACCATTTCTAATGCCCTGTCTGGGTCATATAATTCTGCCGTCACCGCCCGTGAGATGGTTCTGGAAGAATATCCTGACAAGCAAATTTGTGTCATCGACTCCAAGGGTACTGCTGGTACCATTGTGTTGTTGGCACAACGAGCCAAGGCTATTTTGGAAAAAAATCCAGACATTGACCCCCAAGATTTGTTTGCCCAAATGCGCGACTATCAAGCCTCTTTGCGCTTGGTGTTCACCTTGGAATGCTTCGACAATCTGGTGAAAAACGGACGTATGCGTCCTTTGGTTGGCAATCTGTTGAAAACCTTGGGTATTCACATTGTGGCGGAAGCCACCTTGCAAGGGGAAATCAATGTGACAGGCAAAGCCCGTGGCGCAGTGAAAACCTATCAAAATATGATTGACCATATGAAAACCTGCAAAGATTGCACAGGGGCCAAGGTGGTCATTAACCACTGTAAAAACTATGACGGCGCTGAAAAGCTGGCAAAAATGATGGAAGACCAGTTGCCCATCGCCGGGGTAGAGCTGATGGAATGCCGCGGCTTAACCTCTTATTATGCCATGGAAAAAGGCATCATTGTTGGCTATTGATGAATATCGTAGGGCGGGGGCTTGCCCCCGCCGCTTTTTTTAGAACCCCCTTGCAATTTCCAAACCCTTGTGATATACTACCTCTCATCAAGGCAGAGTAGATGCACACGTGTTTAGTGCTGAAAAGACGGGGAGTTGCTTTTCGGACGAACTGACCCATTGGGTCAACAGTGTGTGCCTCGCATCCCGCTGCCGCAGGAAGCAAGGCCAGATATCATGAAAACCTTCTTTGTGCGGTATTCCAATTTATTTGGACTGCCCAATTGACAAAGGAGGGCTTTTTTATGCCTAAAATTACCGCACATCATATTTGCCGTGTTGCTATTTTTGCCGCTATTTACTTTTTGTTAGGGCTCCTATCCCCCATTCAAACGGCTACGTTAAAAATCACGTTGTCTTCCCTTCCTGTGGTTCTGGCTGGTGTTTTGCTGGGCCCATGGTCTGGCTTTGCCGTGGGTGCTTTGGGGGAATTGCTAGGGCAATTGCTCCGCTATGGCCTGACAGCCACCACGTTTTTGTGGCTCATCCCTGTGGGATTGCGTGGGGTGACCATTGGACTGATGCGTGGGGGCTCTCCGTTGGAGAACCGCCCTGTCAAGCTATATGTTGTTTGTTTTGTGGCGGCGCTGGTCACGACCTTGACCAACACCCCCATCATTTGGCTGGACAGCGTGCTCTATGGGTATTATAGCTATGCCATTGTCGTCGGCGCGTTGGCCACCCGATTGGTGACAGGGCTGGTCACGGCCGTGGTGGTCACCACCATTGCCATCCCCTTGTGCCGTGTACTACGGAAGGTGATGTGATGGAATTAGACCAAGCCTTGACCCTCATCCATCAAACCAGCTGGCAAAACCAAACCCCAACATTGGAACGGATGGCGATTTTGCTAGAAAAACTGGGAAATCCCCATAAATCTTTGCAGTTTGTCCACGTAGCTGGTACCAATGGAAAAGGCAGTACCTGTGCTTGCATCGCCAGTATATTACAGGCCGCAGGCTATTGTGTGGGGCTGAATACGTCCCCCTATATCCATCGGTTTAACGAGCGGATTCAAGTCAATGGGCAAGAGATTTCTGATGATGCTGTGTGCAAAACCGTGCAACTGCTACACCCCATTGTGGAAAACCTCCCCTTCCGCCCTACAGAGTTTGAGTGGATTACCGCCTTGGCACTGGTGCATTTTCAGGCACAACAATGTGACATTGTGGTGCTAGAAGTGGGGCTGGGTGGCGCATTGGACGCGTCCAACGTAATTGATTGTCCAGCTGTGGCGGTGATTACTGCCTTGGGTTTAGACCACACGGCTATCTTGGGCAACACCTTGGCACAGGTGGCCACAGCCAAAGCTGGTATCATCAAAGCCGGTGGCACGGTGGTGAGCTATGGTGGGTGTCCAGAGGGGGATGTGGTCATCAAAACACGGTGTCATGACCAAGGAGCCATCTTGCAAGTGATGGACAATTCGCGGCTTAAACCTGTGGAAAGCAGTTTGATTTCTCCTAAAATAGAACTTTTACCCTATGGAATCTTATCTCTCGGTTTGGCGGGAGCCTATCAGCCATACAACGCGTTGCTGGCGGTGACAGCTGTGGAAGCTTTGGTAAAACAGGGCTGGCACATCACCCTAGACCACATCCGAACAGGGTTGGCCTCCGTTCGTTGGATGGGGCGGTTTGAAGTGCTGTCCAACGCACCAGTGGTAATTTTAGATGGCGCCCATAATCCCCAAGGGATGGCGGCAGTGGCGCAAAGCGTGGCGCTGTATCTGGATGGGAATCCCACGGTGGTGCTAGGGGTGCTGGAGGATAAAGATGTGGGGCGAATGCTTCAAATGCTTGCCGATTTTGCAGGGCAGGTATTCACTGTCACGCCACCCAGCCCAAGAGCCATGACAGCAGAGCATTTGGCGGCGAAGCTGGCCGACATGGGGGTAAAGGCCACCCCGTGTGAAACTGTGGGTGGTGCCATGAAACGTGCCATCGCCACAGAAAAGCCTGTGTTGGCACTGGGGTCGCTGTATCTCTGTGATCAGGTGCGACAAGCCATGGGCAAATAAATCCACAAAAAAGCACCCCATTGTTGAAAATTTTTCAACAATGGGGTGCTTTTGTAGAAAACTTATTTCTTGTCCTTGAAATAGGCCACGGTTTCTTTGCCGATGACGCCAGACAGGGCGAACAGAGCAATCAAGTTGGGGAAGGCCATCAAGCCGTTGAACACACTTGCCATGTTCCACACAACTGCCACGGTCAAATAGGGGCCAACAAACACAGCGGCCACATAGATTACATGGAAGGCTTTAATCACTTTTTCGTTGTCGCCGACCAAGTAGCGCATGGCACGTTCAGCATAGAAGTCCCAGCCCAAGATGGTGGTGAAGGCGAAGAACACCAAGCAAGCCATCAGCAAGAAAGAGGAGACAGTGCCAGAGAAAGGCAGAGCCCGTTCAAAGGCCAGCATGGTCACGGCTGCGCCTTCCACGCCGTTTTCAGGGAGCCAAGCGCCAGTCATAACGATGGACAGACCAGTGATGGTACAAATGACGATGGTGTCCAAGAAAGTGCCAGTCATGGTCACCAGACCTTGACGGACAGGGTCTTTGGTTTGGGCGGCAGCGGCGGCGATGGCGGCAGAACCAAGGCCTGCTTCGTTGGAGAAAATACCACGGCCAACACCTTTTTGCATGGCGATGGAAATGGTAGCACCGATGGCACCGCCACCCACAGCTTCAGGGCTGAAGGCGCCTACGACGATTTGATAGAAGGCGTCGGGAATGCTGGAGATGTTGCAGGCAATAATCAAAAGACCCAGTGCAAAGTAAATCACAGCCATAAAGGGCACCACGATTTCAGCCACATGGGCAATCCGCTTGATGCCGCCGATGACCACCAAAGCAGTGGCGGCGGTGACCAGCAAACCAACCACAACAGTGGTCATGGTGATGTCCACACCACCCATGGTGAAGACTACGTTGGTTTTGTCGGGGTCAAAAAAAGTTTGGGCAGCAGAGGTGATGCCGTTGATTTGGGTGATGGTACCGATGCCCATCAGGCCAGCCAAAATGGTGAACACGGCAAACAGTTTTGCCAGCCAACCCCAGCTTGCGCCCATACCGCGTTCGATGTAGTAGAAAGGGCCGCCCTTGGCGCGACCATTTTCCATGGTGCGGTAGCGGATGGCCAAGAAGCCTTCGGCGTACTTGGTAGCCATACCTAAAATTGCGGCAATTTCCATCCAAAACAGAGCGCCGGGGCCGCCAGCGCAGATGGCTGTTGCCACGCCTACGATGTTACCAGTGCCGATGGTGGCAGACAGAGCGGTGCAAAGAGCGGCAAAAGAGCTGACTTCGCCTACGCCATCAGTTTCGTTTTTCACCATGTACTTCAGGGCCTTGCCCAAGTGGAAAAATTGCACCCCAAAGGTGCGGATGGTGAGCCAGAGGCCACAGCCGAAAATCAAAATGATCAGAGGGAGACCCCAGACCAAGTCGTCCATTGCGACAATGAGATTGTTAAATGCGTCCATGTTTTGTTCCTTCTCTTTTCTAAAATTCTCACACACGAGTGGGTGCCACACGGTCACCCTTGGGTTGGAAAAACCATATAGACGGTGAGCCAAAACGCAAAAACGTGGAAACAGCCACTGCCGTTTCCACGCAAAAAAACCTGCTACTCCCCCGTTGGTATTGTCATGTATGGCGCGCCATACACCGCCCCCATTGGCGAGGAAATATGCTCTGTCCTTTTGCCTGAGAGATTAGCAGTGTCTGCTTGCACCTTCGGCCCCCGTACTGAAACGGGCTTCTCCAGAGAGCCATCCGTCTACTGTCTTAAGGGTATTATCCCCTACCTGAGAGTATTACTCCTTCGGTGGATTCGTGTAGAATCACTTTCCAGCAGCCATCATCTGGCAGTCATTTGTCCGCCACTGAAACACAGTGCGAACGTTTTTATTATACAGGAAATTTTTTAAAAAGCAACCCTTGAAATGAAAAAACTGTAAAAAAATACAGTCACTTTTCTTGGTTTTAACAGAAATTTTCCACAAAAACCACTACCATTGTGGAAAACCTTGGGGTATACTGTTCTTACTGTGAGAGACGAAAGGAGAGGAAGCTATGCGCTTACATTGCTTGGTCACACCAGATTTAGATGACCTGATTTTTGCTGAAGGTCACGAACCTTGCGAGAAATAAGAGTGCTTTTTCAATATGGAAGTTTTTTACCACGCTACGGCGTGGTTTTTTTCGTTTTATTCACAAAATTTTGCCAAACTTCTCTCCCTTTTTTAAAAAAATGTGGTATACTAACTATGTATGTAAAATGAAAAAAAGGAAGTGACGCCCATCGCACGCTATCGTGGACGCTCTCGTTGGAAAAAATGGCTTGTGTTACCCTTGGTTTTGGTGGCCATTGCCGCTTTTGGCTATTGGAGCAACCATACCATTGAAATCACCCGCACCACTGTGGAGTTAGAGACCTTGCCCCACGGATTTGAGGGCATGGATATTGTGGTCATCGGTGACACCCAAGCCGCTGAATTTGGGCAAGACAATGCCCGTTTGATACAGGCAGTTGCGGATCAAAATCCAGCCTATATTTTCTTTGTAGGAGACTTGGTTGACCGCGACCATCCCTATGATGAGGCCTATGTGACCGCGCTGGCCTTGGGGTTGGTGGATGTTGCCCCCACCTATTATATCACGGGCAATCACGAATGGGCGCTGGGAGATGTAGAAGGGCTTAAATCCGTGCTTGCAGACTGTGGTGTCACAGTTTTGAGCAATGAGTATGTGACGCTTGAAGCCAATGGCGACACCTTGGTGTTGGCTGGCATCGACGATCCCTTGGGTTATGCTGACCAGAAAACACCAGAGGAATTGGCGGCGGAAATAAACGCATTAAACCCCAATTGCTGGGTGTTGTTAGCCCATCGCAACGACTATTTTGAAACCCAATATAGCCTGCTTGGTGCAGATTTGGTGGTCTCGGGCCACGGACATGGCGGCTTAATCCGCCTGCCCTTCACCGATGGACTCATCGACCATTCAGGGCTACTGCCCTCGTATACCGCTGGGCTGTATGAATTAAACGGCTCCACCTTGTTCGCCACCCGTGGCCTTGGCAATTCTAAAAATACCTTCCGCCTGTTCAATCGCTCAGAGGTGGCGGTGATCACGTTAACACAATGAAATCAGTAGGGCGGGGTCTTGACCCCGCCGTTCCCCCTACCGTGTGCGTAAATAGCGGCGGGGTCGAGACCCTGCCCTACCATGGGGGTGGGAAGATATAAAGGAGACACTATGTACGAATTTCACGCTGGCAGTTATGATGTGGCTGTCATTGGCGGTGGTCACGCTGGCATTGAAGCGGCGTTGGCAGCCGCACGACTGGGAAAGGAAACCATTCTTTTCACCATCAATTTAGACGCTGTGGGCAATATGCCTTGTAACCCTGCCATCGGTGGCACTGGCAAAGGACACCTTGTCCGCGAGCTAGACGCCTTGGGTGGAGAAATGGCAAAGGCCGCCGATGCCTGTTGCATCCAATATCGCCTGTTAAACCGTGGCAAAGGCCCAGCGGTGTGGTCGTTGCGTGCACAGGCTGACCGCCGTATGTACCAAGGGTACATGAAGCATTTGCTAGAATCTCAAGACCATTTGACCGTCCGTCAAGGGGAAGTGGTGGATGTGCGCGTCACTGATGGCGCTGTGTCCAGCGTGGTGTTGGCCACTGGGGCGGTGTTTGAAACCAAAACCGCCATCTTGGCCACGGGCACGTACTTAGACGGTTGCACCATTGTGGGCGAATGGGTGGAACAATCGGGCCCAGACGGGATGCACCCCTCCAACGCACTGACCCCAAAATTGCGAGATTTGGGCTTGCCATTGCGCCGTTTCAAAACTGGCACCCCCCTCGTGTCAATGCCAAAACCGTGGATTTGACCCAAATGGAAATCCAATACGGTGACGATGTGCCTGTGCCCTTTTCCTATGCCACAAAGGAAAAACTGGAGAACAAAGCCACCTGTTGGCTCACCTATACCACCCGTGACACCCAAGATGTGGTGGAGGAAAATCTCAGCCGTTCGCCTTTGTTTTCTGGTGCCATCGAAGGGGTTGGCCCCCGATATTGCCCTTCCTTTGAAACGAAAATTGTCCGCTTCCCTGATAAAAAGCGCCACCAACTGTTCATCGAGCCTATGGGTTTGGACACCCAAGAGCTGTATATTCAAGGGTTTTCCTCCTCCATGCCAGAAGATGTGCAGGTGAAAATGGTGCAATCTGTGCCGGGGCTAGAGCACGCCCATATGACGCGCCCAGCCTATGCCATCGAGTATGAGTGCATTGACCCTTTGAGTTTGCACGCAACCTTGGAGTATAAGCACATTTCTGGGCTGTACGGCGCTGGTCAGTTCAACGGTTCCTCTGGGTATGAAGAAGCGGCTGTCCAAGGGTTTGTGGCTGGTGTTAACGCTGTGCGCAAGCTCAATGGGGAAAGTGATTTTATATTGAGCCGTAGCGAAAGCTACATTGGCACCTTGATTGACGATTTGGTCACCAAAGGTACGGAAGAACCTTACCGCATCATGACTTCTCGCAGTGAATATCGCTTGCTCTTGCGCCAAGACAATGCCGACATTCGCCTCACCCCCATCGGTCACCGTTTGGGGCTAATCAGTGATGAACGTTTGGCAGAGGTGCACGCCAAGTATGAAGCTGTGGCAGCGGAAATCAAGCGCATCACCCATGTGGGTGTGGCACCCAGTGAAAAATTATCTGCCTTCTTGGCGGAAAAAGGGACGGCCAATGTGGCAGACGGGTGTTCTCTCATTGCGCTTTTGAAGCGTCCTGAAATCCATTATGAAGATTTGGAAGCCTTTGACCCCAGTTGTCCTCATGTCAGCGAAGAGGTTGCTGAGCAGGTGGAAATTTCCGTGAAATACGAAGGCTATATCCAGCGCCAGCAAAAGCAGGTGGAGGAAATGCGCCGTCTAGAAGGGCGGAAATTGCCATCTGATATGGATTATTCCAACATCCAAGGCCTGCGGTTAGAAGCCAGAGAAAAGCTCCAACAAGTGCGACCCTTAGATTTGGGACAAGCTGGTCGCATCTCTGGGGTCTCCCCAGCGGATATGGCGGCGCTGATGATTTATCTGTCCGCCAAATAAGCTCCCTATCGGGAGAGCTAAAAGCTAAGAGTGAACAGTGAAAAGCTATGCGGCACGGCCGCAGAGAACATGATTCATCCCTTATGCTAATCCTCCCATCTCGCTCGCAGGCGATAGTTTTTCACTTTTCACTGTTTAGTTCTTAGTTTAAAAAGGAGACCCTCATGAAACTATTTCTTGCCATCGTCGTCTGTAAACTTGTCCGCATCATCGGCAAGGCTGTGGGCAAAGGCAGTTCTATGCCGGGGAAAATTGCCCTGAAACTCTGCCCAGACTTGCTCAAACGGTTGACCCTGCCCCCCACCATTGTGGCAGTGACAGGGAGCAACGGCAAAACATCTACCGTGGAAATGATTGGTGCCATTTTCCGTGCCAGTGGCAAAACCTTGGTCTATAACCAAGAGGGCGCCAACCAGACAGAAGGGGTGGTCACCGCCTTGTTGACCCATGCCACATTGGGTGGCAAGGTGAATGCGGATGTGCTTCTTTTAGAGTCGGACGAGCGGTATGCCAAGTTTACCTTTTCCCAGATTCACCCTACCCATTTTGTCATCACCAACCTCTACCGCGACCAGCTGACCCGTAACGGTCATCCCCAATGGGTGGCACGGGATATTCAGGCCGCCTTGCACCCTCAAACCCATTTGATACTCAATGCTGACGACCCCCAAGTATCTTGCTTTGCTGGGGAAAGTGCCGTCACATGGTTCGGTGTAGATGGTGGCGACCACACAGCCCCCACGGGGGTCTATCATGATGGCACCCACTGCCCCAAGTGCCATGGTTTGATGGAGTATACTGCCGTGCACTATAACCATATTGGGAACTATAAATGCACAAATTGTGGGTTTAAACGGGAAAATACCAACTATACCGTGACGGATTTGGATTTGTCTTCTGGGCGGATGGTCATTGACGGGGAAACCCAAATCCAGCTGGCCTTTGCCAGTATTTATCACGTGTACAACACCTTGGCCGCCTATGCTTTGTGCAATTTGTGCGGTGTGGACAAGGGGGTTATCGCCAAAACCATCAATGGTTATCTGCTTCAAAATGGCCGTGTGCAACGCTTCCGATTGGGGGAACATCACGGCACATTGCTCACCTCTAAACATGAAAATTCCATTGCCTATGACACCAATCTGCGCTATATTGCCAGCCAAAAAGAGCTGTGCGATGTGGTGGTGATTGTGGAGGACATCAGCCGCAAATACTTCACCAGCGAAACCAGTTGGCTGTGGGATATCGACTTTAACCTGCTGGACTGTGGCCATGTGAATACCCTCCATTTGGCTGGACAATATGCTCACGATTTGGCACTTCGTATGGAATTTACCACCGTTTCCCCTGAAAAAGTGAAGGTATATCCCACGGTGGAAAACGTGGTGGAATTGTTGAAAACCCCTGCTGCGTCTGGAGATTTACCCCTGTTTGTGGTGACCTGCTTCTCTGACCGAGACAAACTGCTCCGCCACACCACCAAGGAGGTGCAACCATGAATATCACCATTTTACACCTGTTTCCTGACTTGATGAATCTGTATGGCGACTGGGGCAACGTGGCGATTTTACGCCGCACCTTGGAGACTATGGGGCATGACGTGACGGTGGTTTCCCCCAATACTGTGGAGAATGTGTACATTGAAACCGCCGATATGATTTATATGGGCGCTGGCATGGAGCGCCGTAGCCTGTATGCCCTAGAGCTGTTGCGTCCGTATGGGAAGATGTTGCAAACTTTGGTGGAACAAGGGGTGCCCATGGTTTTTTGTGGCACAGCTATGGATTTATTGGGTGCCACCATTACCGATGAAGCTGGCACGGTTCACGACGGTCTGGGGGTGCTTCCCTTCACCGTGACCCACAGCAACCGCCGTCTGGTGGGAGATGTGATGGGCGATTGCCCTGTCACCGACCGTAGCGTGGTGGGCTATCTTAATAGTTGCAGCGTGGTGACGGGGATAGAAACCCCATTGCTGAGCAAGGTGACCTTAGGGAACAGCCATGGGGCAGGCCTGCTTCACCGCAACGTGATGGCATCGCCTTTAACAGGGCCATTGTTGGTGAAAAATCCAGAGCTATTGCGCTATGTCATCACCACATTGTTGACCCGAAAAGGGGTGCATTTTGAGGCGGTACCCCTGTCTGAGCACGCCATGGCTGGTCACGAGATAACGGTGGAAGCATTAAAAAATCGAATTTCTGAAAAAAATTCATAAAAACTGTTGACAAGTTGCCAATTCTCTGCTAGAATACATCTTGTCGCTGCGGGCGTAGCTCATCTGGTAGAGCGCCACCTTGCCAAGGTGGAGGTAGCGAGTTCGAGCCTCGTCGCCCGCTCCATAAAAAAAGAAACCTAAGTCCATTTGGACTTAGGTTTCTTTTTTTATGGAGCATTTGCCTTTTGCGGATTTGTTCATTGGCTGTATTTCGTGGAATGGTGCCCTTTGCTACCTTATGCGATTTCGGGCAGGGCAAATCGATTTTATTCGAGGAGGGCTTCGCCCCCTCGAGCTCCCCCCGTTTGAGCCGCCTTTGGCGGTTGGGTGGCTACAAAGCAAAATTTATGTCAAAAACCCTCAGTGGTAGGCTACGCCTATCACTGAGGGTTTTTCTCTATTGCATGGGGTAAAGATCGCCATCGTCTCATTGTCTACAATGGCAGTGCTTATTTCCGATTCAGCACCAAATCTAGCCCGTCTATGGTGGTGTTGATCACCAGTTCTTCGGGGAAACCAGCTTTTTCTAATGTGGCTCGTGCGCCGTCAAAGCCGCCCACAAAGCTGGCGTAATGGGCATCACTGCCCACAATCACTTTGCAGCCGTACTGGACACATTTTTCCAACATTACCTTGTAATTCTCGTGAGCCCCTTGCCGTAAGGCGTTGCCACCCACCGAGGAGTTGTTCACCTCTAGCACGGTGCCAGTGTCCACGGCGGCGCGTACCACTGTGTCATAATCCAAAGGATAACGTCCATCATCGGGGTGACCGATGATTTTAATCAAGGGGTTTTGCATGGCACCCACAATGGCAGCGGTGCTCTCAGCCATGTTGGCAGGTGGGATACAAGGTGGGTGCAAGCTGGCGATGGCGTAATGGACATTGGCCATGGTGCGCTCGTCAGCATCGGTGTTGCCAGCGTAGTCCATGATGTTCAATTCAACACCGCCAAAGAGGGCAACGCCGTTTACTTCTTTGGGCAAAACCTTGAAATTATGGAAATAGATGTTGTTGACAGAGCCAGGCATAGCCTGTGCGTGTTCGCTAAAGCCGTAGGCCAGCAGACCTGCTTCCTTGGCGGCAGCCACATTTTCTTGTAAGGTGGAGTAAGCGTGACCACTCATGATGGTGTGGGTATGCAGGTCAAATAAAAGCTTCATGTATGCTCCTTTGTCAGGTGAATTAAGGGTTAATAGCCCAGTGTTTCGTGGACGAGAATGATTTCGGTTTTCATAGAGTTGACAGCGTTCCACAACACCACCAGTCCACGGCAGATGCGCTCTGGGCTGTTGCAGTCGTAGCATTTGTCGCCTTTGGCGGCGCAGGGGGTTTTGCGCCCTAACCGCTGGGCGTTTTTGGGCGCTACCACGTTGCGTGCACGCCACAGCGCTTCGTCATAGGTGGGAGAAATTTTATTTTCACCCACGATGATATAGCTGGTGTCGTGACCAAACAAGGTGGAGGCAACGCGGTTGCCAGTGCCGTCAATGTTGATGATTTCCCCTGTCTCAGCCACGCCGTTGGTGGTGCAGACATACACGTTGGTGGTCATGGCGTCTTTGAGTACTTCATGGCCTTGCACGGCGTGCCAAATCACCGTGTTGTTGGGACATAGTGCCTCATATAAGCCCATATCCGTCAGCCCCATAGAGCCGCCAAAGGCCACGGTTTTTTCTTGGATTTGGGTTTGGAGATAAGCGGTTGCCTCAGCGGCAGTGTCAAATTCTTGTACAGAGAAATGTCGTGCCTCGAGATTGGTGCGCAGTGTTGCAAAATCAGCCATAATGATACCCTTCCTTTTGTAAAAGTTACGTCTACCTTATATGGGAGGCGTTATAAATTCCATTGTGCATCTATCAGCATTTTTTGTGCGTCTTTTACGCTGAATCCTCGGCTTTGCTCTGTTTGTATTGCTGTATCCCGTGGGTTGGAACCAGCTTCTGCATAAATTTGATTGGCACCAGAGAGCAGAGAAATAATTTCTGGTTCGTGGACGCCCATGGCACGATTGGGCTTGACGCACAGGGTGCTCACCGCGCAAATCAGTGCCAATTTTACGGCGGTGATTTCACCATGCTGTGCAAGGGGACTGCCTTCAAAGCATATCCGCCGCATCACCGCCATCACATTGACATCATAGTCCTTCGCTCTAAATATTTCTGTTGCAATTTCCTCGCCAGTGTGCTCAGGACCGATGGGCTCCACGCAATAATATAGCTCAAGGCCGCTTTCTTTGATGGCATCCAAGGTGGCAATTCGCTTTTCCACGGTGGCTTGGGTCACCACCCCTTCCCCCAGTCGACAAATGTGATATACCCCTGTGAAGCCAGCGTCTTTCAGCTTTTGGCCATAGGCCACATCAAAATCATCAACGTTGGCAACCAAACGGGTATCGGGTGGAGTGGCGGCGCGCACCGCTTTGCCTATGGTTAAAAAGTCGTCTTTGTGGTATTCGGCGGTGCACATGATAAACACTTCGTTTGCGCCGTCTTGGGTGGCGCAGACTGCCCGTTCCACAATGGATTCCACAGGCATACAGGTTTGTTCTGTCTGCCCGAAATTGTCCACAGCAAGGCGACAAAATTGGCAATTCACAGAACAAGGCGCACAATCAATGCCAATTTGTGCAAAAATCGTGCCTGTATTGTGAAAGGTTTTGCGGGCATATTGGTTGGCTTGCTGGAGGATGGTGTAATACGCAACACCAAACAGCTCCACATCCAACATGGTGACAGCATCCTCGTAGGTGAGGGGAATGTGATTGGCAAGCTTCTCATAAATCTGGTTCATAGTGGTTCTCCTCAATCTAACAGCCCCATTTGCCGTTCTTCCGTGTCCTCTTGGCGGACGATGGCGCCAGCGGCTGGCAATGAGCGGATGCGGTAGCGGCTGGGGTTGGAGATGGGGCTTTGCTCCAAGGTTTCCACTTTGTCTAGCTTATACTTGGGTTTCATCGTGATAACCCCCACCCCTTGGGCAGAGCGTGTGGTTTTGGGGGCAAGCAAAGAGGTGTGGAAGCTGATGGCACGGGGTTCGGTGGAGTAGACCACAATTTCTGTATCTGCCCCGTCGGCAATGGGGAAAATGGCCGCCAGAGGGCTCTTGTCTGCATAGGCCCCTGTCAGCTTACGGCGGTTGGAGGTGGTTTGATAGGCAGAGAGGGCAATGCGAGAGGCCTTGCCGTTTTCAAAGAAGAACACCAGACCGCCGCTGTAGTCGTTGGGCTGTAGGGCGTAAATCACGCTTTCTCCCGCGTCCATCCCCAGCTTGGCAGGCAGATAGTCGCCCAAAAGAGACACCTTGGTGTCGTCAAATTCGCTGAGACGGGTTTTGTACACTTGATGCTGGTCGGTGAAGACCATCAGCTCGCTATTGTTGGTGGTTTCAAAGGCGTAGGCTTCGCCATCGCCATCTTTATATTTGTGTTCCCCACTCATGCGGAGACTTTGGGGGTGACTTTTTTCAAATAGCCCTCTTTGGAGATGAACAGGTGCACAGGGTAATCTTCCACTTCTTCTTGGGCGTTGTAATGCTCCACTTCGTGGTGGAACACGATTTCGGTGCACCGTGGTGCGCCGTATTTTTTGGACACGGCCTTCAGCTCGTCCACCATCACTTGGCGAATCCGCTTTTGAGAGCCTAGCAAATCCTCCAAGTCGTCGATTTCATCGCGCAAAGCATCGGTTTCTTGGACGCGCTTTAAAATATATTGTTTGTTGATGTTGCGGAGTTTGATTTCCGCCACATAGTCGGCTTGGATTTCGTCGATGCCAAAGCCAATCATCAAATTGGGCACCACGTCAGCTTCCACTTCGGTTTCGCGGATGATGGCGATGGCCTTGTCGATGTCTAGCAAAATCCGTTTCAAACCCATCAGCAGATGGAGCTTTTCGCGGCGCTTTTGTAGCACAAAATACACACGGCGGCGGATAGATTCCATCCGCCAAGCTGTCCATTCTTCTAAAATCCCACGGACACCCAGCACACGGGGCATACCTGCGATGAGCACGTTGAAGTTACAGCTGAAAGAGTCTTCCAGTGGTGTCATTTTAAACAGTTTCATCATCAGCTTATCTGGATCGGTGCCACGCTTTAAGTCGATGGTCAGCTTCAGCCCGTTCAAGTCGGTTTCGTCACGCATATCGGCAATTTCTTTGGCTTTGCCAGCTTTGATTAAATCGGCTACCTTATCCAAAATGGCTTCCAAAGTTGTGGAATAGGGAATTTCGGTGATTTCAATCAGGTTTTCACTTTTCACATATTGGTATTTAGAGCGCACCTTCAAGCTGCCACGACCTGTCTCGTAAATCTCACGGAGCACGGCTGTATCGCACAGCAGTTGACCGCCAGTGGTGAAGTCAGGCCCCAGCAGGGTTTCGGTCAAGTCGCAGGCAGGGTTTTTCAAATAGGCCATGGTGGCATCGCACACTTCTTTGAGGTTGAAGCCACAGAATTGAGACGCCATACCCACGGCGATGCCAGCGTTGGCCGACACCAAAATATTGGGGAAGGCAGTGGGCAAAAGGGCTGGCTCTTTCATGGTGTTGTCGTAGTTGTCGATAAAATCCACGGTGTCAGCGTCGATATCGCGGAAAATTTCGGCGCAGATGGGGGCGAGTTTGGCCTCGGTGTATCGGGAGGCGGCGTAGGCCATGTCACGGGAATAGACCTTACCAAAGTTGCCTTTTGATGCCACAAATGGGGTTAAAAGAGCGTTATTCCCTTGGGATAACCGCACCATTGTTTCGTAAATGGCACCGTCACCATGGGGATTTAGCTTCATGGTTTGTCCCACAATATTGGCGGATTTGGTGCGGTTGCCAGACAGTAACCCCATTTTGTACATGGTGTAGAGTAGCTTGCGGTGAGAGGGTTTAAAGCCATCGATTTCGGGGATGGCACGGGACACAATCACGCTCATAGCATAGGGCATATAGTTTAATTCTAGGGTGTCGGCGATGGGTTGTTCCACCACGGCGGCACGGAGCCCCAGCACATTGGGATTGGCTTTGCGGTTGGCGGTGGTATCAGAGGATTTAGACTTTTTTGCCATTGATAGGGACTCCTTTTATGAAATATCGGCCAATTCCAGATACTTATATCCGTTTTCGGCAATGTGTTCTTTTCGGCCTTGGAGATTATCACCCAGCAGTAAATCGAAGGTGGCTTCCATGGCGGCCACATCTTGGGGCATAACCCGAATGAGTCGTCTGGTTTCGGGGTTCATGGTGGTGAGCCACATCATGTCAGGGTCGTTTTCACCCAAGCCTTTGGAGCGGTCAATCTTCACCTTTTTCCCTTCTAGCTTTTGGGTGATGGCGGCTTTTTCAGCGTCAGAATAGGCAAACCATGTTTTGTCACCGCAGTTGATTTCAAACAGGGGGGTTTCGGCAATATACACGTACCCCTCTTGAATTAAGGTGGGTACCAAGCGGTAGAGCATGGCCAGAATTAGGGTGCGGATTTGGAACCCGTCCACGTCACCATCGGTGCAGATGACTACTTTGTTCCACCGCAGGGCAGAGAGGTCGAAAGAGGACAGGTTTTTCACGTGCTTATCTTTCACTTCCACCCCACAGCCCAGCACTTTGAGCAAGTCGGTGATGATGTCGCTTTTGAAAATCTTGCCGTAATCGGCTTTCAAGCAGTTGAGAATCTTACCACGGACGGGCATAATCCCTTGATACTCCGCATCACGGCTCAGCTTGACGCTGCCCAGTGCGGAGTCACCTTCCACGATGTAAATTTCACGTTTGTCCACGTCTTTGGAACGACAATCCACGAACTTTTGCACGCGATTTGCAATGTCAATATTGCCAGAGAGCTTCTTTTTGATATTTAAGCGTGCTTTTTCTGCCGATTCACGGCTTCGCTTATTGATCAGCACCTGCTCGGCAATCCGCTCGGCATCCATGGGGTTTTCGATGAAATAAATCTCCATATTGGTGCGCAAAAACTCGGTCATGGACTCTTGGACAAACTTGTTGGTGATGGCTTTTTTGGTTTGGTTTTCGTAGGAAGTTTGGGTGGAGAAATTGTTGGACACCAAAATGATGCAGTCTTCCACATCGTTCCAAGTGACCTTGCTTTCGCCTTTTTGATACTTGTTGTTCTGGCGCAAATAGCCGTCTAAAGAGGACACAAAGGCAGATTTAGAAGCCTTTTCTGGGCTACCACCATGTTCCAAAAAGCTAGAGTTGTGGTAATGTTCCACCAAGGTGGTCTTGTTGGAAAAGCATACAGAGACGGATAGCTTTACCTTGTATTCGCCCTTGTCCTCACGGTCACGACCCACACGTTCGGTTTGCCAGAATAGGGGGGCGGTCAGGCTCTCTTCCCCAGCGATTTCTGCCACGTAGTCGGCAATGCCGTTTTCGTAGACGAAATCCTCCACGTTGAAGCTGGTGCCAGCTTGGTCACGGAGGCGGAAGGTGATGCCAGCGTTCACCACTGCTTGGCGCTTCATCACATCTTGGAAGTAGGAAAGGGGCACGTCAATGTCGGTGAACACATCTAAATCAGGCATCCAGCGGATGCGAGTCCCTGTTTTTTTCCGAGAGAGAGGGGTTTTTTCCAGTTGTCCCACCACGTCTCCACGCTCAAAGTGGAGGCTATGGGTGAAGCCGTCACGCCAAACGGTCACGTCCATGTAGCGAGAGGCGTATTGGGTGGCGCAGGAGCCAAGGCCGTTTAAGCCCAGAGAATATTCGTAGTTGTCCCCAGTGGCGTCGTATTTGCCACCTGCGTACAGCTCGCAAAACACCAGTTCCCAGTTGAAACGCTGTTCTTTTTCGTTCCAATCCACAGGGCACCCACGCCCGGCGTCTTCCACTTCGATGGAGTGGTCGGCATAACGGGTAACGGTGATCACGTTGCCGTGGCCTTCTTTGGCTTCATCGATGGCGTTGGAGAGAATTTCAAACACCGCATGGGCGCAGCCTTCTAAGCCGTCAGAGCCGAAGATCACACCGGGACGCTTGCGGACGCGGTCCGCCCCTTTTAATGATGAAATGCTGTCGTTGCCGTAATCTTTTTGGGTTTTTGCTTTGGTTGCCATAGTACCTCCTTGTGAAGTCTCTAAGACCCCACGTTAATGTTTATTCATCGTTAGTATACCACAGTTTGAACACAAAGGGCAAGTAAAATACGACGGCAATAGCAGGATTTTCCAGTTTGGTAGTTTTGAGAGTTCTCATAAAAAAAGTGTAAACCAAAAAAGCTTTAAAAAACCTTGAGATAATAGGGTTTTGCACAATTTCCACATAGTTTTCCACAATATTATGTAAACCAGTGGAAACCAGAGAAAAAGAGTGAAAAGCCAGTGGGGATACCACCCTCACAGCTGTTCACTCTTTGTTCTTAATTGTTCGGTTTCATTACTTATCCATGGGGATAAAGGCAATAATTTCCACCATTTCATCGGTATTGTTAATAATGCCGTGTTCTTCACCATTGGTGCATTCGGTGCAATCTCCGGGGTTTAAAATCACATCGGTGCCGTTGTCGTTGTAAGTGGGGTTGCCTTTGAGCACGTAGTAAAACTCGGTTTCATCGGTGTGGGTGTGGTTGCCGATGGAGTGACCGGGGGCGATGGTCACGTGGTTAAACATCCGTGCGTGGTTGTACATTTGCTCGGGAGTGGCCAGCACCTTGCAATCCAGTAGGCCGTTGCCTCCTGCGAGATTGGCTTTGCGCCGTGGACAGTCGTCAGATCTAGTAACCATAAGTGAACGTCTCCTTTTCATGGTGTATATTGGGCAAACACTTTGCCACAATAAATAGTTAATAAGTAGTATAGCACATTGCGAGGGGAAAGTCTAGTAAAAGTGGCTTATTCGTCTAGATTTTTCATGAATTGCAACAAATGATGGACAATGCGTGCAGTCAGCCCCCAAATGGGGTGTCCTGTGTAGAGCCATACAGGCGATTCCACAGGGGCGGTTCTAAAGGGATAGGGATTGGGCACGTTTAGCACATCATAGGGGAAGTCGTCGTGGGTGCGGGGCACCAAATCGTACACGGCAGACAGGGGTTTGGTTTGGGCGAAAAAGGAGAGCGGCACAACAAAGGTGTGGTCTACTTCCTCAGCCGAGGGACGCAAGGCGGATACATCATCCACCACGGCTAAGACAGGGTGGATGAGAAAGCCAGCGGCAGTGGCAATGAAATCTAGTTCGCCCAACACGGTGATGGCGCCACTGGGGATGCCCAGTTCTTCGTGGGTTTCACGCAAGGCCGCTTGGGTGGGGGTTTCACCCTTGTCCATTTGTCCGCCGGGGAAACAAACTTCTTTTGGCTGGGCGCGCAAAGACGCGGCACGCACTTCAAATAAAAGCCCCCACTGGCCATCGTCCATGGTCACCAAAGGACACAACACCGCGAAAGTGCGCTGGGCGCCCATCATAGAGGGGCGGCGGTTGGCAAGGGTTTGCTGTAGGTCATAAATGTTCATTACTTCAATATCCTAACGGCCTGTTGGTGGTTGACGATGTGGGTGGTGGCGGCGCTGGGCGCGTATTCGCCGTCTAGCGCCCAAGGCAAAGCTTCTTGGGTCTCCACATGGACGGCAGAAACATGGCGAAACACCAGTCCTTGGCTGTTGTAGTTTTGGGTTAGCAGTGCACGGACGATATTTTGCAAATCAATCGCGGTTTGGGGGGAAGGAATGAGCAACAGCTCAAAGCGGCCATCGTCAAGGGTGACCATGAGATGGTCAAGGCGCATCAGACCGCCAATGGAGGTGGAGTTGCAGACAGCGCCGAAAAGATATTCGCCGTCTAGGATTTCGTCGTCGGCGGTGACCTTGATTTTATAAGGGCGCAGAGAGGAAATGTCCTTGATGCCTTCTAGCACATAGGCAAAATGTCCCAGCACGTTTTTCATGGCTTGGGGTGCGCTGTATGCGCTTTTGGTGAAGGCGCCAAAACAGGCCACATATACAAAGCTTCGCCCGTTTAACAGCCCCACATCCACCGCCCGTGGCATACTGGCGAGCATGGCTTCGGTGGCGATGACAGGGTTTTGGGAAATGCCCATACTGGTGGCAAAGTCGTTGGTGCTCCCCCGTGGCAAATAGCCAAGGCAGGGTTTGTGCTCCAACTGCATGATCCCAGAAATGGTTTCGTTTAACGTGCCGTCACCGCCACAGCAAACGATGGTCTCCACCTTTTGGCCGTATTGGAGCACAAAATTTGTGGCATCTCCAACTTGGGTGGTGGTGCGAACGGTTAGCGCGTATCCGGCTTGGGATAATAGATCTAATGCTTCTAGCAAGGGCGCAAAGGTGCGGTTAACCCCTGCGGTGGGATTTAAAATAAAAAGTAGTCGTTTGTCCATAGCCGCCTCCTGTGTTGCGGATTTTAAGGAATAGGGGCAACGATACCCCTGTGGATATTACCATAGTATAGCACAAAGTGGTTGGAAAAAACACGCTTTAATTGTTAAAATTTTCTGCAAATAGAAGAAGGTGGTTGCATTTGTTTGTCAGGCTCTGTATACTATAGATGACAGGTCAGCATGGACGCTGGATACCAAGGAGAATTGAGGGCATTGCACATGAGAAAAGCCTCGGAATTAACCCGTATTTGCATGGCGGTATTTTTAACGGCCGCCGCAATTTTATTATTTTATGATAGCTTGATGGGTCAGTCTATGGTGCTGAATTTATTGGGCAAATTAATCGATACATCTGCCCCAGTTTTGGTGGGTGTGGCCTTTGCCTATCTGTTGGCACCTGTGGTGAATTTTTTCGAGTGCCTTTTGTTTGGTGCAGTGGGGTCGACACGGCGTACACGGCTCCCAGCTGGCTTTATGCGTGGGATGTCGTTGCTAGTGACGTGGTTGGTGATTTGTCTGCTGCTCTATTGGCTGTTGTCGGCTGTGTTGCCTGAATTGTACAGCAGTATTTTGCAACTGTTTTCCAACGTGGAAACCTATTATTACACCATTGAAGGTTGGGTGGAGCAAATTTTTGAATTTAGCCCACAATTGGAACAATGGGTCTCAGCCCAGATGGACGAATATTACACGGTGGCGATGTCGTGGTTTAGCGGCAGTTTGTTGCCACAAGCCCAAAATTTGGTAAGCCTGCTCTCTGGCGGTGTGGTCAGTATTTATGTGTTTGCCCAAAATGTGTTTGTGGGCGCCATTGTGTCGGTGTATATGCTGAGCGTGAAAGAAAAACTGGGCGCCCATGGGCGCAAGTTGGTCTATGGCATTTGCAGACAAGAAGAAGTGTATTGGGTGCTCCGTGGGATGCGCCGTGTGGATCAAATTTTCTCTGGCTTTATCCGTGGCAAATTGCTAGACTCCTTTGTGGTGGGTGTGGTGGCCTTTTTCTGCTGTAGTCTGCTGGGCTTCCCCTATGTGCCGTTGCTCAGCGTCATCATTGGGGTGACCAATGTGATTCCCTTTTTTGGCCCCTTTATCGGGGGATTCCCTGCTTTTTCTTGATTTTGCTGGTCTCCCCTGTTCAATCCCTTTATTTTGCCGCGTTTATCTTTGCATTGCAACAGTTAGATGGCAATGTGATTGGTCCCATGTTATTGGGTGATAAAACAGGTCTGCCCGGCTTTGTTGTCATTGCGGCGGTGCTCATTGGCGGTGGCTTCTTTGGAGTTTTGGGGATGTTTTTGGGTGTGCCTGTGGCGGCCTGTATTTATAGTGGCATTCGCTTCTGGTTGGAGTACCGCTTGGAGAAGAAAAATCTCCCCACAGATACGGCCTCTTACACCACCCAAACCTGCCGTCCGCCCCAGCCCAATGGTACAGAAGGACAGAAATGAGGGTGCAGTGTGGTGGACTTTGATAAAAATTTGACAAATTTTCTGTAAATATTTGAAAATCCCTTGCAATGTCCTATTTAGTGGTGTAAAATACAGCGTTGTGACCCTATGGAACGAAATGGGCACAACGCTGTTTTTGTATATAACCGCAAAAACAAGCAATATTATTTGGGCGAAATGCCCCACACCGACCCTTGGTGGCGGTGATGAAAAGGAGAAACCCATGAAAAAGCGCATCCTAGCCGTTTTGATGGCGGCAACCCTCATCGGCACTGTACTCTCAGCTTGTGGAGACAGCAGCCAAGAAACCCCAGAAACCACCACCACACCCAAAGCAGATACCACGTCCTTAGTGGTGGGTATTTCCCAAGATTTAGACAGCTCTCTCGACCCGCATAAAACCGTTTCCGCTGGCACCCGTGAAGTGATGTTCAATGTGTTTGAAGGGCTGGTGAAGCCCACCGCCACAGGGGATATGTCCTGTGCCGTGGCACAAGACTACACCATCGACGACAGTGCCACCGTGTATACGTTCACCCTTCGCGACGGCATCACCTTCCACAATGGACAAGCGGTCACCGTGGACGACGTGGTCTATTCCCTCACCCGTTGCATTGACCCAGAAGAAGCTGGCATCAATGCACTCTCTGGCGTTGCCAGCGTGGAAGCCACCGACGATGCCACTGTTGTGGTCATCTTGACCCAACCTAGTAACGAATTTCTCGCCTACTTGACTGTGGCGATTATCCCTGCCGATTATACCGAGCAGGACACAGCCCCCGTTGGCACTGGTCCTTTTGCGTTTGACTCTCGCACCGCCCAAGAATCGGTGGTGCTCAGCCGTTATGATGGCTATTGGGGTGACGTGGCTGAAATTGAAACGGTGGAACTGCAGGTTTTTGAAAATGCCGACGCACTGGTGCTGAGCCTGCAAAGTGGCGCCGTGGATATGAGTATGCACTTGACTGCCACCCAAGCTGCCCAATTGGGCGACGATTACACCGTCACCGAAGGCACCATGAACTTGGTGCAAGCGCTCTATATCAACAACGCCGTGGAGCCACTGAACAATGAGTTGGTGCGACAAGCCATGAGCTATGCCATCAACCGCCAAGAGATTCTAGACTTTACCTCTGACGGCCTCGGCACCATCGTGGGCTCGAGTATGTACCCAGCTTTTGAAAAGTATTACGATGCTGACCTTGCTGATTACTACGACTATGACGTGGAAAAAGCCAAAGATTTGCTGAGCCAAGCTGGCTATGCAGATGGGTTTGACTTGACCATCACCGTTCCGTCTAACTACACCCCTCACATGGATGCCGCCTTGGTCATGGTGGAACAGCTCAAGCTCATCGGCATCACTGCCACCATCGAGCCTGTAGAATGGGCCACTTGGGTGGAAGATGTGTACGTAGGCCGCAATTATGAAACCACCGTCATCGGAGTGGATGCCTCGTCTTTGACCGCCAGCGCCATGCTCTCTCGCTTTGTGTCCACAGCTGACAATAACTTCATCAACTATGATAACGCTGAATACGACGCTCTGTATCAAAAGGCGCAAGATAGCCGAGACGATGCCGAGCAAGTGCAAATTTTCAAACAAATGCAACTGGAACTGACCCAAACTGCCGCCAACGTCTATATCCAAGACATGGCAGACCTAGTGGTGCACCGCACCGATTTGGATGGCTTCCAATTCTATCCCCTCTACGCCCTAGACCTGTCTGGGCTGTATTTTACAAACTAAGAGCAATCAGATAAGCGGCGGGGGCAAGCCCCCGCCGTCCCCCAGTGTTACGGATGCTTTTGAGAAGGATGCGTCCTTAGCTTTTAGTTTGCGCCCAACGGGTGCATGAAGGGAGCGTTGCATTTGCTGAAACGTTTGTTGATGTTATTGGTGACCATGGTGACGGTGTCGTTTTTGGCCTTCACTGCGTTCACTGTCATTGGTGGCGACCCTGCCACCATTTTATTAGGCACCCAAGCCACCCCTGAAGCGGTGGCGGCACTGCGAGAAGAGTTGGGGCTCAATGCCCCCTTCCTCGTCCAGTATTGGAATTGGCTCACCGCCTTTTTCGTCGGTGATTTTGGGACGTCTTACATCTATAACCAAAGTGTCACCACCTTGCTTGCTGGTAAGGTGGGTCTTAGTCTGCGCCTGTGCGGCTTGGCCTTTGTCATCATTGTGGTGCTGGCCACCCCTGTGGCGCTATTTTCTGTGCGCTATGAAGAGCGGCCAGAACTGCGGTGGCGCTTGCTCCGTGGGTGGGATGTGACCGCCACCCAATTTTCCATGTCACTGCCTCCCTTTTTCTTAGGGGTGGTCATCACATGGGTGTTTTCTGTGGTACTCAAATGGTTTGTGGTGGGCAGTCTGCCTGACATCGCCACCGACCCTGTGGGTCACTGGACGTACCTGCTGTTCCCAGCCATCACCTTGGCGGTGCCACGCATCGCCAAGACGGTGCGGATGCTCCGTGCCACGGTGGTGCATCAAATGCGCCAAGACTACGTCCGCACCGCCATTGCCCGTGGTGCAAACCGAAGCCGTGTGCTCTATTGCCATGTGCTGAAAAATGCGTTGGCACCTGTGGTGAGCTTTTTGGCGCAAACGTTAGCGGAACTGGTGGCCGCCGCCATTGTGGTGGAGCAGGTGTTTTCCTTGCCGGGGCTGGGGCGGATGCTCATCTCCTCTATCGGCAACCGTGACTACGCTGTGGTGCAAGCCATTGTGGTGATGCTGGCGCTGTGGGTGGTGGCTGTCAACGGCATGGCTGACCTGTTTAACACCGCCCTTGACCCTCGTCTGCGGATGGGAGGTGGCAAATGAGTACACAAAATTGGTATTTAAAAATTGGGCGCATTGCCAGTCTAGCGCTGTTGGTGCTGGTTGTTATGGGCTTTTTCTGGACACCGTACGACCCCTCTGCCATGAACAGTTTGGACAAGTTACAAGGGCTGTCTTTGACCCATTTGATGGGCACTGATCATTTTGGTCGCGACATTTTCAGCCGTGTCCTCCAAGGGGCAGGCACCACGGTTACCATCGGTCTTTTGACTGTGGTGATGGGCGCCGTAGTAGGCACTTTGATTGGTGCCATCACAGGGTATTTGGGAGGCTGGGTAGACAGCCTTTGTATGCACGTGTTAGACGTGATTACCGCCTTCCCCAGTGTGCTGTTGGCACTGGTGCTCATCAGCGTGGTGGGCAGTGGGACGACCAATGTGATTTTGGTGCTGGGCATTGTCTTTACCCCCAGTTTTGCACGGGTGACCCGTTCCACCTTTGCCACCTTGCGCACCCAAAACTTCATCCAAAGCGCACGGCTGATGGGGGTGCCCACGTGGCGGATTGTCACGGTGCATCTTCTGCCCAATATTTGGAGCGTCCTGACCCCTTGCCTCACCATTGGCTTTAACAATGCCGTGCTGGCAGAGGCGTCTATGAGCTATCTGGGTGTTGGCGTCTCCCCCACCGACCCGTCTTTGGGGTATATGCTCTCTGAAGCCCAAGGGATGCTGGTGACCGCCCCTTGGTATGCCCTGTCTGTGGGCATGACCATTGTGGTGATGATTTTCGCCGTGGGCTTGTGGGGCGAAGGTCTGCAAAAGGAGGCGGAACGATGATTTTGATTTCAGACTTAACGGTGCAGTTTCATGACAGTGACCGCCGTGCGGTAGATGGGCTAAATTTGACCATCGGCAAAGGGGAAATTGTAGGCTTGGTGGGGGAATCTGGCTCGGGTAAGTCAGTGACCGCCATGTCCATTGCTGGGCTGTTGCCCCGTAGACGATGCACCGCCACAGGCAGCATTGCCATCGGCGGCGAAGAACTGCTGCAAACCAACCGTGAGCAATTACGCACCGTTTTAGGCCGTGATTTGGGGGTGGTGTTCCAATCCCCTACCAGTGCGGTGAACCCGTTGTTCAAAATCGGCAAACAGGTGGAAGAGGTGCTGGTCATCCACACCAAGCTCACCGCCAAAGCGCGCAAGGCCAAAGCGTTAGAAGCCTTGGCGGCGGTGGATTTACCCGACCCAGAGCGTGTGTACAATAGCTATCCCCATGAACTGTCTGGGGGGATGCTTCAGCGTGCCATGATTGCCGCGGCCATCGTCTCCAACCCCAAGCTATTGCTTTTAGACGAGCCCACCACGGCGCTGGATGTGACCATCCAAGCTCAGATTTTGCAATTGCTCAAGCGGCTCAATCAAGAGCGTGGCATTTCCATGCTTTTTATCTCCCACAACTTGGCGGTGGTCAATAAGCTGTGCCACTGTGTGGCGGTGATGCAACGGGGTCATGTGGTGGAGCAAGGGGACACGGAGCAAGTCTTCCACAACCCCACCCACCCCTATACAAAGGCGCTGATTGATGCCATTCCACGGCGGAAACAGGAGGGCTAAGAGATGGACGAGATGGAACAAAACTTGGTGCTAGAAGTGCGCCAACTGTTTGCAGGCTATGAGGAAAAACGCCGTGGCAAAACCGCCAAAATGGGCGTGCTCAACGGGGTGGATTTCATCATTCACGCTGGGGAACGCGTGGGTTTGGTGGGGGAATCAGGCTGTGGTAAATCCACGCTGGCTAAGTGCATTTTTGGTATGGTAACGCCCCAAAGTGGGGAAGTTATTCACCATACAACTGCCCCTCAAATGGTGTTTCAAGACCCATTTACCGCTTTAAATCCAGCCCACACCATCCGTTGGACGTTGGAAGAACCTCTGCGTGTGCAGGGCATCCCCAAGGCAGAACGTGAGACTCGTGTGCTGGAAATGTTGGAGAAAATTGAACTGACAGAGGACATTTTAGACCGCAAGCCTGACACCTTATCTGGCGGTCAGCGTCAGCGTGTGTCCATCGGTGCGGCGCTGATGCAACGGCCTCAATTTATCTTGGCAGACGAGCCTGTCTCAGCATTGGATGTGACCATCCAAGCCCAGATTTTAAAGCTATTAGAGGACTTGGGGGAAGAATTGAACCTGTCCATTTTGTTCATCTCCCACGACTTAAACGTGGTGAGTCAGCTGTGTCACCGTGTGTTGGTGATGGAGCATGGACACATTGTGGAGCAAGGGACGGTGGCGCAAGTTTTTGACCATCCCCAGCATCCCTATACCAAACAATTATTGGCGGTGGAGTGATCATATGAAACGATGGAAAGCCCTTTGTAAATCTAAGCTATGTTGGTGGTTGGTGGTGAACCTTGTGCTCATTGCCGTTTTTGAAATTGCCAAAACCAACCGTACCTTGATGAATTTCTTCACCCAAGAAATCTCCACCCCCGTTGGCAAGGCCATTGGCTCTGTCAGCTATTTGTTCCCATCTTCTGTGATGGAAACCTTGTATGTCACCGCCGCTGGGGTGGGCATGATTGTGCTGGCGCGGTTTGTGGTGGACTTGGTGAGCAAACCACAGCGTTTAAAACGGCTTTTATGCGGTTTTTTAGTGGTTTGTAATTTGGGTTTATCAATCTATGCTGGCTTTTGTGGCCTTTGGGGTGTACAATACTACGGTGACGGGTTTTCAGAGCTGTCTGGTTTAGAGCCTGTAGGTGGCACCACAGAGGAATTGGCCTATGTGATGTACTACTTTGTGTGGCAATTGCACCAAACCTACGACCAAGTGGAACGGGATGAAAACGGCCTTTTCGCCGTGAGCCAAGAGGAGATTTTGGCAGACGCACCTTACGTGTATGACTGGGTGGAAAGCCAGTATCCCTTCTTAGAACACGACGATGCAGTGCCTCGTTCCATGGCGTTTTCTCAGACGATGAGCGAAATGAACTTCACAGGTGTCTACTCGCCGTTCACAGGGGAAGCCCATTTGAATGTAGCCAGTCCAAGTTGCTTGCTGCCTGCCACCATTGCCCATGAATTGGGACATTTGCGTGGCATTGCCCCAGAGGACGAATGCAATTTCCTTGGGGTGTTGGCCTCGGTGACCAGTGGCAATCCCGTGTATGAATACTCAGGCTATCTCTCGGGATATATTTACTTGTCAAACGCCCTTTACAGTCGCAATTATGAGCTGTGGTACGCCATCGCCTCCCAATTGCCCTATGAGGTGACGGTGGATTTGAACGACAACACCGACTATTGGAGCCAATATAAAACCACCCCAGTGGCCACCGTCAGCCAAGGGACTTACGATGCCTTTTTGAAAAACTATGGGCAAACCGATGGCATTCAATCCTATGGCATGGTGGTGGATTTACTGCTGGCCTATTATCTGCCCGTGATTTACGGTGAAAGTGCGTAAGATTTGATTGCATCAATCAAGAAAGAAGGCGATGACATGGTCACATCTCAACAGTTGCGAGAGCGACGCATTCCTCAGCGGATTGTCACCTATATTTTCGGCCTATTCTGTTCTGCCCTTGCAATGAACTTGTTTGTCCGTGCCGATTTGGGCAACTCTGCTGTCTCTACGTCGGCGGTGGTGTTTAGCCAGTGGCAGGGCCTTTCCTTGGGCACGTGTACCTTGGGGCTCTATTGCTTGTTTTTGGTGGCACAGATTGTGATTTTGCGCCGTAAATTTCAGTGGATAAACTTGGGGCAAGTGCCCTTCGCCATGATTTTTAGCGCCTTTGTGGACTTGGTGGGCGCGGCCATGCCTGCCTTTGCTGTGGAGAGTATGCTGGCGCGGTGGCTGGTGCAACTGCTTGGCATGGTGCTGGTGTCTGTGGGCACATTGTCCTTTGTTGGCACCGAGTTGGTACCCCTGCCTGTGGAGGGCTTTTTAATCACCATGTCCCAAGTGACCAATACCCCCTTCCACAAGTGGAAGACCTGCATTGACTGCACCTTTGCTGGTTTAGCCATTGTGTCCTCTTTGTTGCTGTTTGGGCAGTTGGAGGGCGTTGGCGTCGGTACAATCGTTTTGGCCGTTGGCACTGGTTGGATGATGGGGAAAATCAAACCCCACCTGCCTAAACAGATGCAAAACTGGCAACTTCACTAAGGCATTGACCTAGTATTATAAGGAGACCCCTTCCCATGAAACAAGGCATTTATTCCCCTGAGCGGGTAAAGCGTCACTTGGTGCGCCGTGTGCTCACCTATGTCGCAGGATTATTTTTAATTTCCATTGCAATCAATTTGTTTGTCTACGCGGATTTAGGCAATTCAGCCGCCACCACGGTGGGCGTGGTGTATAGCGCCCGTTTCGACTTGCCCCTTGGCACCTGCTCGCTGATTATGTACACTGGCATGGTGGTGGGACAGTTGATTCTGTTTGGGCGCGCGTTCCAGTGGATTAACCTCTGGCAAGTGCCCTTTGCCATTTTTTATGGCAAATCGGTAGACTTGGTGGCAGCCTATATGCCAGTGATTACACCGAGCAATCTCATTGCCCAATGTTTGTTGCTGGTGGCAGGTCTGGTGATTATAGCTGTGGGGATATTGATGTTTGTGGGCACAGAGCTGGTGCCCATGCCCTTAGAAGGGTTGGCGCTGGCCATCAGTATGAAAACCCATTTGCAATTCCATCAAAGTAAGATACTGATAGATTGCACGTGTGCAGGCGTTGCGCTGATTTCCTCTATTCTCTTTTTTGGGGAGCTGGTGGGTGTTGGCATCGCCACTGTTTTTCTCGCCATCTCCACAGGCTGGATGATGGGCAAAATCAAGCCTTATCTGCCACGGTGGATTCAAAACTGGCATTTGAGTTAAAAGAAGGAGAGACCCATGAAAGACCGACAACGAACACCAACTAAGGTTGAAGGGCATTTTCTGCTACGGGTTGTCACCTATATTATAGGGTTATTTTTGTGCGCTGTGTCGGCATCATTGGCCGTTATGGCTGGCATTGGCAACACCCCTGCCAACTCTGTGGGTGTGGTTTCCAGCTATTTATCTGGCTTGGAAATGGGCGATTGCTTGATTATTTTCTACGGCATTTTGCTGTTGGGGCAAATGCTCCTGTTGGGCAAAGCGTTTAAACTCATCAACTTGGCCCAAATGCCCTTTGCCATTATCTATGGGAAATTTGTCAATCTGGTGGCGTGGTGCATCCCTGATTATACCCCCACTAGCTATCTCCAAAGTCTGGTGATTTTGGCGGTGTCCGTGGTGGTTTTGGCAGTGGGTGTGGCGTTTTTCGTGGGCGTGAGCTTGGTGCCTATGCCCTTAGAAGGCTTGGTGCTTGTGATTGCCGCCAAAACAGGCATCCCATTTCATATTTGCCGCATCATCAACGATTGCGCGTTGGTGGTGCTTGTGTTGGCAGGGTCTTGGCTGGTGTGTGGTGAAATCCTTGCCGTGCGAGAAGGCACCTTGGTGCTGGCAGTGGGCACTGGCTGGGTCATTGGTTTGATTAAGCCTTATCTACCTAGTTGGATTCAAGGCTGAGTTTTATAAGAATGAAAGTGTGATACAATGTTAGAATCTTTGGCGCTGATTTGGTTGGTGGGTTTGTGTTTTGCATGGGTCTGCGGACGGCTGGGACTTCCTCGCTTGGTGGGGATGCTGATTGCTGGTATGGTGTTGGGCAATTGTGGTTTTGACCTGCTCAGCGATACCATGCTCTCCATTTCCAGCGAGGTGCGCACGTTGGCGTTGGCGCTGATTTTGCTCAAAGCTGGATTGTCTCTCAATTTAGGCGATTTGCGAAAAGTGGGGCGGTCTGCCGCCTTGATGAGCTTTCTGCCTGCCACCTTTGAAGTGCTGGCCTATGCCCTCTTTGCCCCCATGATATTGGGGATTACCCCCTTGGAAGGGGCGCTGATGGGTGCGGTTTTGGGGGCGGTGTCCCCTGCTGTGGTGGTGCCCAAAATGGTGGAACTGATGGAAAATCGCTACGGCACAGGGCAATCCATCCCCCAAATGATACTGGCTGGTGCCAGTTTAGACGATGTGTACACCATTGTGGTGTTCACGTCTGTGCTTTCCATGCTCCAAGGTGGCGGTCTGAACGTGGCTGCCTTTGGCGCCATCCCTGTGTCCATTGTGTTGGGGGTCGGCATTGGCATTTTGTGCGGTGTTGGGCTGTGTTGGCTATGGAAATGCATTACCGTCACTGTGCCAGTGCAGGTGGTGAGTTTAATCGCCATGGGCTGTGGCTTGGTGACGTTGGAGGATTTGCTCAGTGATGTGGTGGCAATGTCAGGCTTGCTGGCGGTAATGTCCATGGGCTGTGTGCTGGGTGCAAAGCATCCCCAAGGTGCAAATTTGTCTAAAAGTTTTGGCGGCTTGTGGGAAGGGGCGCAGGTATTGCTGTTTGTCTTGGTGGGGGCGGCGGTGGACTTGCCCTATGCCATGAACGCAGGGGTTGGTGTCATCGCCATGATTGCCCTGTCCCTTGCCATCCGCGCCTGTGGGGTCTGGCTGTGTGTGCTGGGCACCACATTGAAGATGAAAGAGCGTTTGTTCTGCGTCATCGCCTACCTACCCAAAGCCACGGTGCAAGCCGCCATCGGCGGTGTGCCATTGGCCATGGGTTTGGGCTGTGGAGAATTGGTGTTGACAGTGGCAGTGGTGGCCATTTTAATCACCGCACCGCTGGGTGCACTGGGCATGGAAGTCACCTATCAAAAATGGCTTCAAAAAGAAGAATAATCCTGATTTGAACACGGAAACGACTTGTCGTTTCCGTGTTTTTTTGAATTCAATGTCACAGCCTTGAATTGCTTTCCCATTCCTGTGTGGGCGCTGCTGGCGCAGGGGCGCTTTCTTTACCTCCGCCCCTTGTTGGGGCGGTTAATCCTTCACCCTGTGGGACTTCTCTTTTGATAAATTTTTCTCCACTCCCGTGGGGGCTGCTGCCGCAGGGGCGCCACTGCCGTGGAGGGCGCTCGCCGCGCGGGCGTTACTTTGCAAAGATGCAAAGTAACCAAAAATCTTGCACGTGGCAGATGACCACTTGTGGTCATCTGTCTCACGTGCTCCCATTTTATACGGATTACAGGTATGAGTGGGTGCGGTGCTATTGGGGCATCTGGCTCACACCCGTTCGGCTTATCATGTGGGATGCGCGAACCAACGCTGATTGCTGCCGCACGCAACTCGTACGATGACATGGGAACACGCATGGAAGGTGCCTACGATTGTGGATGTCGGTTGGTGCGGTGTGATGGGTGGTGTGGTACGGTGGCGCTCAGCGCCACCGTACCACACCACCCATCACACCTTAGGCACGCCCAAGAAATGGCACCATTTTTCTGTAACATCGCAACAGGGCGAAGCCCGACAGAATACTTCGAGACAAATCAGGCTATTCGGTGCCGTTCAAAAAGCCCAAGCACTCCAGAGATGAACCCCCGTAAAAACTCCTTTTTTCACTCGACCGCAGTCGTCGTGAAAAAATCGTTTTTTGGTTCTTTTTTTCGATAAAAAAAGAACGCCCCTGCGGCGAGCAGACCGCCCCGTAGGGGTAAAACAACAAACCAGTTCCGCACAGGAGACGGGCGACCACAGGTCGCCCCTACCATTGGGGGGGTGCCCGTCTGGCAAGACACCGCCCCGTAGGGGCAAACAAACCATCCGCAGGACACCTTTGTGAAACAAATTCAAAAATTTCCCTTGACATCACAACTCTATCATGCTATCCTAACTGTACTAATCGATATAGTACAGTTAATACAGAGGAGGGAAGCTTATGATTGAGCTGAACCACCGTGACCCACGACCCATTTACCAACAGGTCTACGACCAACTGCGGCGCTTGATGGTGACAGGCATTCTGGCACCAGATGAAAAACTCCCCAGTGTCCGTAGCCTTGCCACCCAACTGGCCATCAACCCCAACACCATGCAACGTGCCTACACCCAGCTAGAGCACGACGGCTACATTTACTCCATCGCTGGCAAGGGTAGCTTCGTCTCTGGGGATTTGACCGCCCATCTCCAACGCAAAGAGGAGTTATGGCAACAGTTCCACCAAATTGTTGGCGAGTTGCATCAAATGGGGGTCACCGATGACCAATTACTAGAACATCTCAAAGGAGGCACTGCCTTATGATTCGTGTCAACAATCTCACCAAAACCTTCGACGGCTTCACCGCCTTAGACAATGCCACCCTCACCGTGCCACAAGGCAGTGTGTACGGCCTCGTTGGCCCCAACGGCGCTGGAAAGTCTACCCTATTGCGCCATCTGTGTGGGGTCTACAGCCCAGACAAGGGTGTCGTGTCCATCGACAACCAACCCATCTGGGAAAATGAAACCCTGAAACAGCGTGTGGTCACCATCCCTGACGACTGGCACTATTTCCTCCAAGCCAACATCCGTGACATGATGAAGTTTTACCGTGGGATGTACCCTGGTTTCTCCATGGAACGGTACGAAAAGCTAAAAGAAGTGTTCCAAATGGACGAAAAACGTGCCATTCGGAGACTTTCCAAAGGGATGCAAAAGCAGGTGGCCTTCTGGCTGTCCCTGTCCGCTTGCCCCGACTATTTGCTCTTAGACGAACCAGTGGACGGCCTTGACCCCGTCATGCGCCGTCAAGTGTGGAGCCTGTTACTGGGCGATGTTGCCGAGCGTGGCACCACCGTGCTAGTGTCGTCCCACAATTTGCGTGAGCTAGAGGATGTCTGCGACCATGTGGGGATTTTAGACCACGGCAAGGTGCTCTTAGAGCGTAGTTTGGCCCAATTGCAAGACAATATGGTGAAATTGCAAGTGGTGTTCCCTGATGGCATGACGGTTGTGCCAGCCGACTTGGACATTGTCCATGCCACCAAAATTGGACGGATGCACACCTTGATTATGCGCACCGACGCCAAAACCGCCACCGAGCGGTTGGCACCCTATCAGCCCTTGCTGGTGGATGCCATTCCCCTGACCTTGGAAGAAATTTTTGTCTACGAATTGGGAGGTGCTGATTATGCAGTCAAAGACATCATTCTTTAATAAAACCCTGTACCGCCAAAGTTTGCGGTTGTCTCTGCCAGTGGGCATCGCCATGGTGGTGACCTGGCTTTTGAGCTACACCATGCCCCTTTTTGACGATTTGTATGGCAGTTATAACAGCTGGAAAACCGCCGATGAATTACAGTGGATGCTGTGGAACAGCAGTGAAGATGCCTTGCAAACCATCCCTGTGACAGGTGCCATTTTCGGTATTTTGTTGGCGGCGACACTATATTATTATATGAATACCTCTCGTAGCGTGAACATGTTCCATGCTTTGCCCCTCCGCCGTGAAGGGTTGTTCCTGACCCAATATGCGGTGGGTGTGACCCACATTGTGGTGACCATGACCATCACGGCTCTATCCGTCATTGGCTTGCAAGCCAGTAGTGGCATGATTTGTTGGGAACTGATTTTCACTTGGCTGTGGATGGCGAGTTTAAGCACTCTGTTCTTCTTCTCCTTTGCCATCTTTTGCATGATGTTCGCTGGTGTCACTTGGATGGGCGTGGCCTATTACGCCATTTTCAATGCGGTGGCGGCAACTCTGTACTCCATGATGCAAGGCCTGCAAGAAATCTTTTACTATGGCTCCAGTTTCATGACCCTGCCCGATTGGGTGAACTGGTGCACCCCAGTGATGCAACTGCAAAGCAGTTTGAACCTGTGGTGGGATTGGACATGGGTGGGTGATGAGCCAGTCAACCTGACTGATTACATCATTTACGGTCAATATACCGTGGGGATGTACGGTCTTGCCGCTGTGGCCTTCGTGTTTGCGTCCTTGGCGGTCTACCGTCGTCGCCCCAGTGAAAGCGCCAGCGATGTGGTGGCCATTGGGTGGGCGAAGCCCTTGTTCCGTTTCGCCATGGGGCTGTGCTCTGGGCTCATCCTCGGCTTTGGCCTCTATTTAATCGTGTGGGATAACTTTGACACCATCAGCACTGACACCAAACTGGCAATCGCCATTGCCTGCATGGCGGTGGTGAGTCTGATTGGTCTGGTGATTGCCGAAATGCTAATGGAAAAAACCATGCGCATCGGCTGGCGTTGGCTGAAAGCAGGCGGTGTGTTGACGGCGCTGTTTGTGGCGCTGGGTCTGGGGATGCACTTTGATGTGATGGGCATTGAAGGCTACGTGCCTGACGTGGAGGACGTGGGGTCGGTGAAGGTGCAGATGTATGGCGACACACTGAGCCCCAGTTGCACCTTCGATGACCCAGCCGACATTGCCATCATCCTAGCCATGCACCAAGCCATTGTGGACGACAAAGACCGCCAACAAGACATTGCCTTCACCAATGACGTGGATGGCTATGTGTTCGTGCAACTCTATTATTATGAAAATGCCGACGACGCCTTCGCCCTGTGCTACCGCACCTATGCCGTGGAATATGACGGTGCAGAGCTGACGGACGGTTCTCTGTTGATGAACAGCATCCAAGCCGTGTTGGACTTGCCACAAATGCAATACGCTGGCATTTGGCAAACGGAGGACATGACCGACGACGTGGGTAGCATGGAGCTGGATCTCTACGGTACCAACGGCGACTATCAATACACCTATGGCATGACCGAGGGAGAAGCGGAAACCGTGTTCGCCGCCTTGAAACAAGATGCTTTGGCAGGCAATCTCTCTGGCATGATTTTAGACCCCCAATGGCAGGACGATGGGTATTACAACGACCTGTCTATGGAAGTGTTCAGTGAGGAAGTCTATTTTGATGGCAATGTGGAAAAAACCGCAACCTACGGCACTTGGCGCCATGTGCCGTTGCACCCAGCCATGACCTATACCATCGAGGCGGTGGAGTCGTTGGGTGCGGTAAGGGAATATCCTTTGGTGCCCATTGGGTGATGCAAAATTCCTAAAAAATTCAAAATTTCCCCTTTACAAACCCCAAAACCTGTGATACACTACTACAGTACGCTCAGATAGAGCGACAATCGCCCTATCGCCTGGTTTTGCGGACTTCACCGACCCTTAACCCAGTGATATGGGGACATTTTTGAAAGGTGGATTTATCCATTATGATGCGTAAAGAAGAAAAGACCGCCATTATTGACGGCAACCGTACCCATGCTACCGACACAGGCTCTCCCGAAGTGCAAATTGCAATTCTGACTGCCCGTATCAACGACTTGACTGTGCACATGCGTGCCAACAAGCAAGACAAGCACTCCAACCGTGGCCTGCTGCAAATGGTTGGTAAGCGTCGTCGCTTGCTGGATTACCTCATGAAGAAGGACATCGAACGCTATCGTGCCCTGATTGCCAAGCTGGGTATCCGTAAGTAAGATTGGAATCAAGGGTGGTGTGGGGTTCCACATCGCCCTTTTTCAATAACCAACCGTGTACCGTGTCAATTCATTTTAGCAGTTGAATTTGTTTTCGACCTATGGGTCGAAGATGTATCCAAGTGCTAAACGGTTGACACAACATTCCCAACAAAACCCCAAAATCAACAAAGGAGAATTATTATGTCAACCATTATTAACCAACGTCAATACCCTCAACATAAGACCTTCACCATGGACTTGGCTGGTCGTCCCCTCACTCTGGAAGTGGGCAAGCTGGCTGAATTGGCCAACGCTTCTGTCATGGTGGGCTATGGCGACACCCGTGTGCTGGTGTGCGTCACTGCTTCTGCTCGTCCTCGTGACGGCATCGATTTCTTCCCCCTCAGCGTGGACTTTGAAGAAAAAATGTACTCCGTGGGTCGCATTCCCGGTTCTTTCAACCGTCGTGAAGGCCGTCCCGGCGAAAAAGGTGTGCTGACTGGCCGTGTCATCGACCGTCCTCTGCGCCCCCTGTTCCCCTATGATTTCCGCAACGATGTGTCCATCATGGCTACCGTCATGAGCACCGACCACGATTGCTCTCCCGAAATCGCCGCCCTGATTGGCGCTTCTGCCGCTCTGTCCATCTCCGACATTCCCTTCAACGGCCCTGTGGGCGCATTGAAGGTGGGTCTGGTGGAAGGCGAATTGGTCTTTAACCCCACCAGCGAACAAAACAAGGTGTCCGACTTGGACGTCACCGTGGTTTCCACTGGCAAAAAGGTTGTTATGATTGAAGCTGGCGCCAACGAAGTGGACAACGACACCATGTATAAGGCCATCGAAATGGCTCACAATGCAAACCAAACCATCATCGCTCTGATCAACTCCATGGTGGAAGAAATTGGCAAGCCCAAGTTCGAATACCCCCATGCTGAGTTCAACCAAGAGCTGTTCGACAAAATCGTGGCAGCTACCATGGAAGACGCTAAGGCAGCCATGGACACCGACGACAAGAACGTCCGTGAAGCTCGCTGGAACCTGCTCATTGCCAAATGGCACGAACTGTTCTTGGCTGAATACCCCGACATGGACAACTATCTGGAAGAATTTACCTATAAGTTCCAAAAGAAGATTGTCAAGGCTTGGCTCTTGGAAGGTCACCGTGTTGACGGTCGCCAAAAGAACGAAATCCGTGCTTTGAGCGCAGAAGTGGGCGTTCTGCCCCGCGTCCACGGCACTGGCTTGTTCACCCGTGGTCAAACCCAAGTGTTGGCTTGCTGTACTCTGGACACCCTGAGCGCAAACCAACGTCTGGACTCCATCTGGGAAGAAACCGAAAAGCGTTATATGCACCACTACAACTTCCCCTCTTACTCTGTGGGTGAAGCCCGTGGCGCTCGTAGCCCCGGTCGTCGTGAAATTGGTCACGGTGCTCTGGCTGAACGTGCTCTGTTGCCTGTGCTTCCCTCTGTGGAAGACTTCCCCTATGCCATCCGTGTGGTCAGCGAAGTGGTTTCCTCTAACGGTTCCACCTCTCAAGGCTCCATCTGCGGTTCTTCTCTGGCTCTGATGGACGCTGGTGTGCCCATCAAGGCACCTGTGGCTGGCATCTCCTGCGGTCTGATTCAAGACGACAACGGTGGCTTCACCACCTTCATCGACATCCAAGGCGTGGAAGATTTCCACGGCGAAATGGACTTTAAGGTTGGCGGTACCAAAAAGGGTATCACTGCCATCCAAATGGACTTGAAAAACGACGGTTTGACCATGGAAATCATCCGTGAAGCACTGGACACCACCTATGATGCCCGTTGCGAAATTCTGGATCAAATCATGAACCCCTGCATTGCAGAGGCTCGTACCGAAGTGTCTCAATACGCTCCCAAAATGTTGACCATCCACATTGACCCCTCCAAAATCCGTGAAGTCATCGGTTCTGGCGGTAAGGTCATCCAAAAAATCGTGGCTGACACTGGGGCTAAAATCGACATCAACGACGACGGCACCATCTTCATCTCTGGTGTGGACGGCGCATCCTGCGATGCCGCTCAAAAGTGCATTGAAGACATCGTGTTCGTGCCCAAGGTCGGTACTTTGTACTACGGCCGTGTTGTCCGCTTGATGGCATTCGGCGCCTTCGTGGAACTGGCTCCCGGTAAGGACGGTCTGGTTCACATTTCTAAGCTGGCTGAACGCCGCATTGAAAAAGTGGAAGACGCTTGCAAGGTTGGCGACATGATGTGGGTCAAGGTCATGGAAATCGACGAAAAGGGTCGTGTGAACCTGTCTCACAAAGACGCTGTTCGTGAAGTGGAAGCAAAAAAAGCCGCTGGCGAAATCATTAAATAAGTGATACAATTAAAACAGTGGGTGGGCTTTCGCCCACCCACTGTTTGTTTCTCCGCCCTACCCATCGTAGGGGACGGCGTCCTCGACGTCCCGTCTCCACATTTAAACACGCAACACCAAAAGGAGGTACCCCTATGGATAATATCACCCCTATTTTATCTCAAATTGCCACATTAGGTGCCACCTTTGGTGCCCAGAAAATTGTACTCTTTGGCTCTCGTGCCAGAGGTGATCACCACCAGCGCAGTGACATCGACTTGGCGGTGTATGGATTACCAACAGCCAACAAAGGGCAGTTTGCCTTCCAATTGGAAGAACTGCCCACCTTGCTGAAGTTTGACGTGGTGCTGGTGGATGACCACACAGACGCCGCCCTGGTGGCACAAATCAAAACAGATGGAGTGACGATTTATGAAACAGATGAAACTTGAAAACTTTCAAAAAGCGGTGCTTCGTTTGGCTGAAGGGCTTGACGAATACCATGCCCATCCCTCCACCACCGCCCGTGATGGGGTGATTCAGCGGTTTGAATTTACCTTTGAATTGGCGTGGAAATCCTTGAAGGTTTACCTGCAAGACCAAGGTGTGGGGGCTGATTTGCAGTTCCCTCGTCAGGTGCTGAAAGAAGCCTATGCCACCAAATTGATTGACGACCAAACGGTTTGGATTGATATGCTCACCGCACGAAACACCACCTCTCACATCTATGACGACCGCCAAGCCACAGCTGTTATGGCGGATATTGAAAACCGCTATCTAACCGCTTTGCAAGCGTTGTCAGCGTTGTACGCATAACGCACCCCCACACAGAAAGGAACTCCACCCTATGACCAAACCCCATCGTGCTACCTTGGTGGCGCTCCATTTATCGGTGCTGTTTTTCGGCTTATCTGGCATTTTCATTGCCTCGGTGGAGGCGTCAGCCTTTGCGGTGGTGCTGGGTCGGGTGGGCTTTTCCTGCGTGGCCTTGGGCATCACATTGAAGCTTATGGGCAAGTCCATGGTGCCAGAAACGTCTCATTTGCCTTTGATTTTACTGGGTGGCTTGCTGTTGGCGTGCCATTGGATTTTCTTTGTGTTGTCGGTGCAAATTGGCTCCGTGGCCATTGCCACCATCACCTTTGCCACGGCACCCCTCTTTTTATCGGTGCTAGAACCGCTACTCTTTGGAGAATCACCACGGAAATACAGCTTGCCACTGGCGCTGTTGGTGCTCTGTGGCGTGGTGATTACGGTGCCAGAATACACCCTGTCAAACCAAGCCGCAGTGGGCACGTTGTGGGGCATGGGTGGTGCCTTGACCTATGCCTTGCTGGCATTGGTGAACCGCAAAATCGCCCCTCATTATCACGGCGTACAGCTAAGCTTTTGGCACCATGCCATTGTGGTGGCGGTGGCTTTGCCCTTGGTGTGGCAAGAAGGGACCTTTTTACAGGGCATGGACTGGGTCTACGTGGCAGGGTTGGGGCTGATTTGCACCGCCTTGGGCTATTCCCTATTCGTCCGCGCCCAGCAAGGGGTCAGCGCCCAAACCTTGGGGCTAGTCTCCAGCTTGGAAACCCCGTATAGCATCGTTTTTGCGCTGGTGTTATTGGGGCAAATCCCCACAGTGCGCCAGCTGATTGGTGGTACGATTATATTAATTGTGGCATTGGTGGCCTCGCGATTGGCAACGGATTTGCCAGAAAAATAACGCCACAATGCCCATTGCTAGGGGCAACCATGCCCCCATTCATAACCAAAAGGAGACAACACTATGTCTATCATTGCCGCCATTGCAACAGGAAATAACCCCACCGCCATCGGCATCGTCCGTGTGTCTGGGGCAGGGTGCTTTGCCCTGTGCGACGCTGTGTTTCAAGGGAAACATCCCCTGTCTCAGGCCACCCCACGAACTATGGTCTATGGGGATATGTTAGATGAATTGGGGCAAGTCATCGACCGTGGATTGGCGGTGCGCTTTGTGGCACCCCATAGCTATACAGGGGAGGACAGCGTGGAATTTTTCTGTCATGGGTCCCCTGTGGTGATGCAAGCTTTGCTCCGCGGCCTGTTTGCCCAAGGGGCACAGCAGGCCAAGGCAGGGGAATTTACCCAGCGTGCCTTTTTAAACGGACAGCTGGACTTGACCCAAGCCCAAGGGGTCATTGACCTCATTCACTCTGAAACAGTGGAGGCCGCCAAGCACGCCGTGGCACAGGTCAGTGGCACTTTGCGTCGTGACTTTTCCACAATTTACGACGGATTGTTGGATATTTCCTCACAATTTTATGCCGTTGTGGATTATCCCGACGAAGACATCGAGGATTTGAACATCACCGATATTCAGCGCACCTTAGACACCTCTGCCCAAACCCTTCGCCGTTTGCTCCAGACCTGCAACCGTGGGCAAATCCTCAAATCTGGGGTGCCCACTGCCATTGTGGGGCGACCCAATGTGGGGAAATCCTCCCTTTTGAATGCCCTGTTGGGCTATGACCGCGCCATTGTCACCCATGTGGCTGGCACCACACGAGACACGCTGGAAGAGCGTGTGGTTTGCGGTGGTGTGTTGTTGCGGCTCATCGACACCGCTGGCATCCGTGATACCCTTGACCCCATCGAAGCCATGGGGGTGGAGCGGTCAAAAGAAGCGGTTTCTCAAGCGGATTTGGCATTGGTGGTGCTAGATGGATCTCAGTCTTTCACCTCTGCCGACCAAGAGGCCATCGATTTGGCATTGCAAGCCCCCCACACCTTGGTTGTGGTGAACAAAACCGATTTGCAACAAGCTATTTCCCTGCCTGAGCTGCCTTGCTCGGTGGTTAGCCTTTGCGCCAAAGAAGGTTTGGGCTTAGGCGAACTGGAGTCTGCCGTGGCAATGTGCTATCCCACTGGAGACGTGCCAGCTGGGCAAATGATTACCGACTTGCGCCAACAAGAAGCGGTGCAACAGGCATATGACGCCATTTCTCGTGGGCAAGAGGGACTTGCCATGGGCTTGACACCTGACGCCATTTTAACCGATATGGAAGAAGCCCTCACTGCTATGGGCAATCTTACTGGCAAAACTGCCAGTGATGACATTGTGGGGCGGCTGTTTGAACGGTTCTGTGTGGGTAAATGAGTAAAAATAGTATGAGTGTGACGGAAAATGCGTTTACAAATATCTGATGTTGTGGTATCATTTTAATGAGTAATTATGAAAATCACACCATGGGAGGGCTATATCATGACAGAGGACTTTACCAAGTTTATAGAGCAAATGAAACACCAACGGCCTGTGGAGTGGAATCACTTGCCTGATTTTTCCTTGTATATGGATCAGGTGCTCAGCTACATGGAGCGACAACTGATTTTGGGCGACGGGCAAGACAGTTTAACGGCCGCCATGGTGAACAATTACACCAAAAGCGGTTTGGTGCCCCGTGCTGAAGGGAAGAAATATAACCGCGAGCACATCGCCTATTTGACGGCGGTTTGCGTGCTCAAACGGGTGATGGCCACCAAGGACATCGATACGGTGATTCGCGATGAGTTGCACCAGCGTAACAATGTGCAAGCAGGCTATGAAGAATTTTGCAAAAGCCTAGACACCGCCATCACGACCACCACCCATGAGATGGAATCTTACGCCGACAAGGGCACCCTTGCCGACAGTGCCATTCACTTTGCCCTGCTGAGTTATGCGGCCAGTGTGGCAACGCAATATTATGTAAACCAATTAGGCCGCCAAGCTGGCGACGTGACTGATAAGAAATAACGGAGGAAAAGAGATTTATGGCGAAATTTGCCTTATTTACCGACAGCTGTTGCGATTTACCTGCCGCCTTGGCAGAACAATATGATATCACTGCCCTGCCCCTTGGGGTCATCATTGGGGAAGAAAGCTTTGCCAACTACTTAGACGGTCGTGAGCTAACGTCTCAAGCGCTGTACGCACGGATTCGTGAGGGGGCTATGCCCTCTACCAATGCGGTCAGCGTGGGCAATTATGAAGAGGCCATGCGCGAACGCTTGCAAGCAGGGGACGACATTTTGTGCATCAACTTTTCGGGTGTCCTGTCCACCACCTATCAATCGGCAGTCATTGCCGCCACGGAATTGCGAGATGAATTCCCCGAGCGCATCATCGAGGTGATTGACTCTTGCGACGTGTCTTTGGGACAAGGGCTGTTGCTATTGTTGTGCGCCCAAGAACAACAAAAGGGCGCAACGCTGGAGCAAGTCCGTGACTTTGCATTGGAAAAGCGTTTGTACATCGACCATTGGTTCACTGTGGATGATTTGAACCATCTCAAGCGCGGTGGCCGTATCAGCGCGACCTCTGCTGTGGTGGGGTCTATGTTGGCGGTTAAGCCAATTTTGACCATCAACGCAGAAGGGAAATTGGAAGCGGTTGGCAAAGAACGTGGTCGCAAGGCGGCCATCAATACATTGGTGAAAAAAGCAGTCACTTTGTGGGAAAATCCCAAGGAGTCCTTGATTATGATTGGTCATGCCGACTGTGAAGAGGAGGCCTTTGTGATTGCCAATCAGCTGAAAGAAAAATTAGGCGTCAGCGATGACAATATCGTTGTGCACTGCATTGGCGCTGTGATTGGGAGCCATGTTGGCCCTGGTACTATGGCTGTGTTCTTTGAAGGCAAGGCAAGCCGATGAGTTGGATTGGGGTGAAAATTGACACCGTCCACCATGGGTTAGAGGGGCTTGAAACTCTGCTGTCCACCATGGGCATCGACGGTCTGGTCATTGAAGATGAACAAGAATTTGAAACCTTTTTAGAAGAAAATCGCCAATGCTGGGACTATGTGGACGAGGATTTAAGCCGAGACATGGCTGGCAAATCTCGCATCACTTTCTACGTGGAAGCCGATGAAACTGGCTTTTCCACCATTGCACTGGTGCGTCTGGCACTGGAAACGGTGAAGAAATCCCAAGAGGATTGGGGTTCTCTGCTGATGACACTGGAAAACTTGGAAGAAGAGGACTGGGCATACAGCTGGCAAAAATACTACAGACCTATGGAAATTGGCGACCGCCTTTTGGTTGTCCCTGAATGGGAACAAACCACCATGGATGGTCGGGTTTCTCTGATTTTAAACCCCGGTCTCACCTTTGGTACTGGTTCCCACACCACCACACGGCTGTGTCTCACCGCCATGGAACGACTGGTGCAACAGGGGCAAAAAGTGCTGGATTTGGGCTGTGGCAGTGGTATTTTGTCTATTGCAGGGTTGAAATTAGGGGCAAAGTCTGCCGTGGGTTGCGATATTGACCCTCTGTGCCATAAGGTTGCTTATGAAAATGCCGCCTTGAACGGCATCACCCCTGCCACCTATACGGTTTTATCTGGGGATATTCTCACCGACAAAACCTTGCAAACTGCCATCGGTACTGGCTATGATTTGGTGGTTGCCAACATTGTGGCTGATGTGATTTTGGCCATTTCCAAGCCCTGCCAAGGTTTGATTGCTGAGGGCGGCACCTTCCTTTGCTCAGGCATCATCGATGACCGTGGCGACGAAGTGGAAGCTGGCTTGAAAGCCGACGGCTGGCACATTGTAGAGCGTCAACAGCGAGAGGGTTGGTGCGCGTTCACCTGCAAACTGTAAAAAAACCGCAAAAACGAGGATTATCTGATGATTGTTCGTCCCAATGGCCACCTGCGTGGCATTTATAGCGTCCCCGGTGATAAATCTGTGTCCCATCGGTCGGTGATGTTTGGCGCCCTTGCCAAGGGCACCACCCATGTCACCAACTTTTTAACTGGGGCAGACTGCCTGTCTACCATTGATTGCTTCCGCAAAATGGGCATTGCAATTGAAGAAAATGGCAATGAAATCACCATCCATGGCAAAGGGCTCCGTGGCCTGAGCAAGCCAGAAACCATCTTGGACGTGGGTAACAGTGGCACCACCACGCGACTTTTATGTGGTCTGCTCTCTGGGCAAGATTTTTCTGCTACCATGTCGGGGGACGACTCCCTCAACTCCCGTCCCATGGGTCGGGTGCAAGTGCCATTGGCACAAATGGGCGCAGAGTTGGTGTCTCTTGAAACTGCTGGCTGTGCGCCGTTGCAGGTGAACCCCCATCCCCTGACGGGTATCCGCTATGTGTCACCTGTGGCTTCTGCACAGGTGAAGTCTGCGGTGTTGTTGGCTGGGCTGTATGCCCAAGGGGAAACCACAGTGGTGGAACCCACCTTGTCTCGCAACCACACCGAGTTGATGCTCAAAGCCTTCGGGGCTGACATCGCCGCTGGGGTGGACGCTGAAACAGGCCTACCCTGCGCCACGGTGCAACCTTGCGCTGAGCTGTACGCCCAAGACATTCAAGTCCCCAGTGACATTTCCTCTGCGGCCTATTTCATGGCAGCAGGTTTGCTGGCAAAAGATAGTTGCCTCACCATCCAAAATGTAGGCACCAACCCCACCCGTGCTGGGATGATTGCTGTGTGCCAACAAATGGGAGGCAACGTGGAATTGCGAAATCCCCGCCTTGCAGGTGGGGAGCCCATTGCCGACATCCAAGTATCTACCAGTAAGCTCTATGGCATCACCATCGGTGGAGATTTGATTCCCACCTTGATTGACGAAATCCCTGTCATCGCCGTCATGGCGGCCATGGCAGAGGGTACCACCATCATCAAAGATGCCGCCGAGTTGAAGGTGAAGGAAACCAACCGCATTGACACTGTGGTCTCCAATTTGAAGGCCATGGGTGCAGACATCACCGCCACCGACGACGGCATGATTATTCATGGCACTGGTAAGCTCCACGGCGCTACGATCCAAAGCCATTTAGACCATCGCATTGCCATGGCCTTCGCCATTGCAGGGCTGGTGGCAGAGGGGGAAACCGCCATCCAAGACGCCCACTGCGTGGATGTGTCCTTCCCCACCTTCTTCCAAACAGGGTTGTTTGCTTGAGATAGGACAATAAAAACCGTCGTTTACCATAGGTAAACGACGGTTTCAGCGTGTCAAATAACTAAAAACGGGGGAGTGCGAGGGGGCAGAGCCCCTTCGCGTTAAATCAATCGCCCCAAACCGAAATTTTTAACATCTAAAAATTTAAAAAATGCAATGAAATTTCGTCATTTTCAAACTTTGCATTTGGGCGATTTTCAGGCTGTCAAAAAAGACGCCCAAAAGGCGTCTTTTTTGACAGCCTGAAACCGTCGTTTACCATAGGTAAACGACGGTTTTTGTTCTTATTCAGTTACTTTGTGCAACCAATCTTGATATTCACTGTCTAGGGAGCTGACTTTGTCGGCTCTCTTTTTAAAGCGTTCAATTTCAGCAGCGGTTTCACGGACGGGGCGGATGGTGCCAGCACCAGCCACACAGCCGCCGGGGCAACCCATGCCTTCTAGCAAGTAGCCGTTGCGCTTGCCAGCCTTGGCCAGCATCAGCATTTTTTTACATTCACGCAAGCCATCACCATAGTCGGTCATGACTTGGATATCAGGGTCAATGTGACCAATGGCTTCCACCACGGCGGCGGCTACACCACCACCCACGGCAAAGCCACGACCCATGGCGGTGCCTTCGTGGAGGCTTTCTTCTTCGATGAGTTCCATCTCGTCAGGGTTCACACCCTTGCCGTCAAACATCCCTTGTAGCTCTTCAAAGGTCAGCACAAAGTCTACATCAGAGCGGACAGAGCGGCGGTTGGCCTCCAGCTTTTTCGCAGCGCAAGGCCCAATGAAACAGACCTTTGCGTCGGGGTGCTGTTGCTTGACCATACGGGCGGTGATGACCATGGGGGTCAGTGCCATGGAGATATAGTCTTTCATGTCGGGGAACAGCTTTTTCGCCATCATCGACCATGCAGGGCAACAAGAGGTTGCCATGAAAGGTTGTTCGTTGGGGACTTTTTCCAAGAAGTCATGGGCTTCTTCTTTGGTACATAGGTCGGCACCGATGGCCACTTCCACCACATCTTCAAAGCCCAACAGTTTCACAGCTTGGCGGAGTTGAGAGGAACGGGCCTTGAATTGCCCAACAAAGGCAGGTGCCACACAGGCAAACACTTTTTCGCCTTTTTTAATAGAGGTGATGACCTGCAAAATTTGGCTCTTGTCGGCAATGGCAGCAAAGGGACAGTTGACCAAGCACATACCGCAGGACACGCACTTATTTTGGTTGATCACTGCACGCCCTAGTTCGTCTGTTTCAATGGCGTCCATGCCGCAGGCGGCGGCGCAGGGGCGTTCGATTTTATGGACGGCATGATAAGGACATTGGGTCACGCATTTGCCACATTTGATACATTTGTCTTGGTCAATGTGACAGCGCTTGTTTTCGTCCAAATAAATGGCGTCCTTGGGACATACGGCCATACAAGGGTGAGAGAGGCAACCTTGGCACCCGTCGGTAATTTGGATGCGCTTGGTGGGGCAGGCATTGCAAGCAAAGGGAATGATGTTGACCAGTGGCTCTTGGAAATAGCGGTCGTTGGATTCGATTGCACGCTCAATGCCTTCGCTGGTGGGGTTGGCATCGTCCATGGTACGCACAGGCAGACCACAGGCTAGACGAACCCGTTCTTTGACAATGGCACGTTCCAAAAACACGTTGCTTCTGTGCTGTGCCACGTCCCCTTTGATAATATTATAGGGAATATGGTTGACCTTGGAGTAGTCATCGCCTTCATAGGCCATTTTGGCTACCTCGGTAAATACGTTGCGGCGGATATCATCCACGGCACTGTGAACACCTCTCACACTTGTTTCCTCCGTTTTATTTCAAATGTCTCCCAGTGGGAGATAGTACACGCTGACAGTGTTTATTATATAAAAACAATATGAATTTTTCAATACTAACCTGACTGGTTTTTCCATTTTTGGTAAAGGCTACAAATTCAATGACACATTGTTAAAATTTTGCCGTAGTTTTTTAGTTTTATGCTAAACTTTTGTATATTTCTTAAAAAATCTCAAGAAAGCATTGTTAAATTTGACTGCTTTTTTTGTGAGTGTTGGGGAAAATCTGCACATTTTTCGTTGTATAAAATGCCGAACCCAGAGGCACACTACCTGTGAAAACGAATAAAGGAGTGAGCCATATTGCATACAGGTATTCACAATACGTCTGAAATTGGACGGTTACAAAAGGTCATGCTCCACCGACCAGGGGCCGAGCTGGAAAATCTCATGCCAGAGTATTTAGAGCGGTTGCTCTTTGACGACATCCCCTATTTGAAAGAGGCGCAACGTGAGCACGATGCCTTTGCCGATTGTTTGCGTAGCCAAGGGGTGGAGGTGGTGTATCTGACGGATTTGGTGCTCCAGTCCATCACCGACGATGCTGTGCGGCAGGAGCTGATGTTTCAATTTCTCACAGAAGCCAACATCCAAGAGCCACGTCTGCGAGAGAGTTTAGAGCGGTATTTGGGCGATATGGATGACCGCCAACTGGTGGAAACCATGATGGCTGGGGTGCGCAAATCGTCCTTAAACAGCGCTGGCGGCGCCAAACTTGGGGACTATCTCAGCGCCGTGGAAACCGATTATCCCTTTGCCATCGATCCTCTGCCAAACCTTTATTTCACCCGAGACCCCTTCGCCACCATCGGCATTGGGGTGTCCCTCCACAAAATGCACACCACCACTCGAAACCGTGAAACGTTGTTCGGCAAGTTTATTTTTGAGCATCATCCCACCTATCGCAATGCCCCCAAATGGTATGACCGTGGGGAGCGTTCTTCCCTAGAGGGTGGGGATATTTTGGTGCTGTCGCCACAGGTGTTGGCGGTGGGGATTTCCCAGCGAACACAAGAGGATTCCATCGATCAGCTGGCAGAAACCATTCTCGCCAAAAGTAAAACCTTCAAAAAGGTTTTGGCCTTTAATATCCCCAAAACACGGTCATTTATGCACCTTGACACGGTGTTCACCATGGTGGACAGGGATAAATTTACCGTCCATCCCAACATTTTATCCAGTATCACCGTCTTTGTCATGGAACTGGGGAAAGATGGTGCTATGACCATCACCCAAGAAGATGGGCGCTTGGAGGATATTTTAAAAGAGCATTTAGAATTGGACAACGTGACCCTCATCCCTTGTGGCCAAGGGAGTGAAATCGATGCCGCCCGTGAGCAGTGGAGTGATGGGAGTAACACCCTTGCCATCGCCCCCGGTGAGGTTGTGGTTTACTCTCGCAACCATGTGACCAATCGTTCACTAGAAGACGCTGGCGTGAAGATTCATGTGATTCCCAGTGCGGAATTGTCCCGAGGTCGCGGTGGTCCGCGGTGTATGTCCATGCCCTTGGTGCGTGAGGATGTTACGAACTAAGAACTAAGAACTAAGAACTAAGAGTGAAAAACTATCCGCTGCGGCGGAGCGTGCCCTTTCTCGCCCCGTGGGCGATAGTTTTTCACTATTCACTTTTAGTTTTTAGTTATTTACTAGGAGGAAATATTATGTCAACTAACCTACACGGTCGTTCTTTTCTCACTTTACAGGATTTTTCCACCAGCGAAATCCGCTATCTTTTAGATTTAGGTCATGATTTGAAATCCAAGCGCCGTGCTGGCATCCACCGTCCAACGTTGGAAGGCAAGCACATTGTGCTTTTGTTTGAAAAAACCTCCACACGGACACGGTGTTCTTTCGAGGTAGCCGCCAGCCAAGAAGGGGCTCACGTTACCTTTTTAGACGCCGCCAGCTCACAAATGGGGAAAAAGGAAAGCCTTGAAGACACTGCCAAAGTGTTGGGGCGATTTTTCGACGGCATTGAGTATCGTGGCTACCACCAATCCGTGGTGGAAACCCTTGCCCAACACGCTGGGGTGCCTGTGTGGAACGGACTCACCGATGCCGACCACCCCACCCAAATCCTAGCGGATATGATGACCATTGAAGAGCATTGCGCCAAGCCCCTTGCCAAGGTGAAGGTGGTGTTCCCCGGAGATGTGCGCAACAATATGTGCTATGCTTGGATGATGGGTGCGGCTAAAATGGGAATGCACTTTGTGGGCTTGGGACCAAAATCCTTGGTGGGCGAAGCCGACCAAACTGTGTTACAGCAATGCCAAAAAACAGCAGAGCGGACAGGTGCCATCATTGAGCTCACTGACAATATGGACTGCTTGAAAGACGCAGATGTGATTTACGGCGACATCTGGGCGTCTATGGGGGAAGAAGATTTGATTCCCGCCCGCGCCAAGTTGCTTTCCCCTTACCGTGTCACCATGGATACCCTTCGTGCCACCCAAAATCCTGAAGTATTGTATATGCACTGTCTGCCCTCCTTCCACGATTTGGAGACAAAAATGGCAAAAGAGTGGGCAGACAAAGGGGTGGATATTCAAGAGGTCACCGATGGGGTGTTCCGTTCTCGCCACAGCGTGGTGTTCGATGAGGCGGAAAACCGTATGCACTCCATCAAAGCCATTTTGGTGGCAACCATGGGGAGTTAAACTGCACTTTTGTAGGGGCGACCTGTGGTCGCCCGTTCCCCAAAAACGACTACCAAGGAGGCGATACTGTTTGCAAAAACCTGCTTTTTCTATGCCCACAGCTTACACCATTCTCTTTGCATTACTTGTTTTGGTGGCGCTGAGCACATGGGTCATTCCATCAGGGGCGTACACGTATGAAGATGGGGTGCCCATTTCTGGCTCCTATCACAGCGTGGAGCCACAGCCTCAAGGCATTGGCGATGTGCTCAAAGCGCCGTTCGCTGGCTTTGGGGATGCGGTGGACATCTGCGTGTTCATTCTCATGGTGGGTGGCTTTTTAGGGGTGGTGATGCACACAGGTGCCATTGATGCTGGTGTTGCCACATTGATTGCAAAATTAGGGGATAAACAGCGGTTTCTCATTCCTATTTTGATGATTTTCTTCGGTCTTGGTGGAACCTGTTACGGGATGTGGGAAGAGACTATGGCTTTTTATCCCCTTTTAATCCCTGTGTTCATTGCCACGGGTTACGATGCACTGGTAGGGATTGGCGTGATTTTACTAGGGGCTGGGGCTGGGGTTATTGGTTCCACGGTGAACCCATTTGCCACAGGGATTGGTTCTGGCTTTGCTGGGGTGTCGCTAGGTGACGGACTGATGTTGCGACTTGCCATCTTTGTGGTGTTGGAAGCCATCGCCATTTGGTACGTTATGTCTTATGCCAATAAGGTGTACAAAAATCCTGTGGCTTCCCTGTGTAAATCCATGGCACCTGTGGCGAAAACCACCGACACCCCACCACCACTCACCCACAAACAAACCTTTGTGTTGGCGCTGTTTGGCCTGACCTTTGCCACCATGGTTTACGGGGTCATCCCTTTTGAAGATTTGGGTGTACCGCTGCCCACGCTCCACTGGTGGTTCCCCGATTTGGCGGCGCTATATCTGGTGATGGGCACGGTGGTGGGGCTGGTGTCTGGACTGAAAGAGGAACAGCTGACCAAAACGTTCGTAGACGGCAGTTGCGAGATGCTGGGGGTGGCCTTCATCATCGGCATCAGCCGTGGTATCACGGTGTTGATGCGTGACGGCAACATCACCGACACCGTTCTCCATTGGGGGGAGGAAGCCCTCTCTGGCGCCAGCTCTATCACGTTTGTGCTGTTGGTGTTTGCCATTTACCTGCCTCTGTCGGTGCTGATTCCCTCCTCGTCTGGGCTAGCCACCTTGTCCATCCCTATTTTGGCACCCATCGGCGCTTTTTCTGGGGTGGGTGGGGCGCTGATTGTCACGGCGTTTCAATCGGCATCTGGCTTGGTGAATTTAATCACCCCCACAGCCGCCGTGGTCATGGGCGCGCTAGCATTCGGCAAGGTACCCTACGACAAATGGGTGCAATTTGTCTGGAAATTGGTGTTGGGATATGCTGTATTGATAGTGGGATTTTTAGCCGTGGGAACGATGATATAGCAAATTTCCGTAAAAACGGGCGACCACAGGTCGCCCCTACATATCATCCGTAGGGACGACCTGTGGTCGTCCGTTCTTTTATTCTATTCTTACCCTTTCATCACTTGGATGAAGGCTTCTTTTTCCATGGTTTCGTGTTCTAACAAATACCCTGCCACTTGTTCCAGTTTTTCTCGATTTTGGGTCAAAATCTCTTGGCAATGGGTATAGCCAGTGTCTACAATGGCGCGGACTTCTTGGTCGATTTCTGCCGCCATAGCTTCAGAATAACTGCGACCTTGGCTCATGGTGCGACCGATGAACACCTCACTGCCACTTTCAAAGGAGACAGTGCCGATTTTCTCGCTCATGCCGTATTCGGTGACCATTTTGTGGGCAATCCGACTGGCACGCTGAATATCGTTAGATGCCCCAGTGGAGATATCGCCAAGGCACAAAGCTTCTGCCACGCGACCGCCTAAAAGACCCACAATTTGGTGTTCCATGTATCGTTTAGAAAGGTAGGAACGATCCTCTTGGGGCAGGGAAATGGTCATGCCACCAGCCATGCCACGGGGGACAATGGTAATCTGGCTGACAGGGTCTTGGTCAGGTAGGCAGTGCATTACCACGGCGTGACCTGCTTCGTGGAAGGCGGTCAGGCGACGCTCGTGTTCGGGGACAACGCGGCTCTTTTTCTCAGGGCCAGCGATGACCTTGATTTGGGCAGAGAGCAAATCTTCCATGGTGATGAAGGGGCGGTTTTTCCGTGCGGCCAGCAAGGCGCCTTCGTTGACCAAGTTCTCCAAATCGGCACCCGTGAAGCCTGCGGTGGCTTTCGCCAAATCACCTAGCACCACATCGTCAGCCAAAGGCTTGTTACGGGTGTGGATGCCCAGAATTTCTTCACGGCCTTTGATATCGGGCAAGCCCACATACACTTGGCGGTCAAATCGACCGGGACGGAGCAAGGCAGGGTCTAGCACGTCGGCACGGTTGGTGGCGGCAAGGACTGCCACACCCACGTTGGCGGCAAAGCCGTCCATTTCAACAAGCAATTGGTTCAAGGTTTGTTCGCGTTCATCGTGACCGCCACCCACACCAGTACCACGTTGGCGACCCACAGCGTCGATTTCGTCGATGAAGATGATGCAAGGTGCTTGCTTCACCGCTTCTTTGAACAGGTCACGGACACGGCTTGCGCCCACACCCACATATAGCTCCACAAAGTCAGAACCAGAGATGGACAAAAAGCCCACCCCGGCTTCCCCAGCCACGGCCTTGGCCAGCAAGGTTTTACCAGTGCCGGGAGGGCCCACTAACAGCACACCCTTGGGAATGCGCGCGCCCAGTGCGGAGAATTTGTCAGGGTTTTTGAGGAATTCTACAATTTCCTCCAGCTCTTCTTTTTCTTCGTCTGCCCCTGCCACATCGTCAAAGGTGATTTCTTTGTCTTTGTCGCTGAGAGACTTGGTGGTGGCGGAGCCAAACTTGTTCATGCCACTCATGCCACCGCCTCCGCCACCTTGGGCTTTGAGCGCCATCAAATACCACAGGCCGAAAAGAATCAGCCCTAGCAACAGATAGGGCGCCAACAGCTCAAACCAATTGGTGGAATGGTCGGCGTAATAATCATAACTGGTGATGATGCCCGTAGATTCTTGCTGTAAAACCAACGTATTGAGATCGTCGTAGAACAAGTCGAAATCGTACAGCTCGTGGTATACAGTGGTGCCGTCAACCCCTTCCCCACGGAGGGTCATTTGCAAGGTGTTGTCGTAAATCACAAAGCTTTCCACCTGCTCTTGGGTGAATAATTGGCGCACTTGGGCATAGCTAAGACGACTGGTTTGGCTGTTCATTTGGAACAGATAATAGGCACAAATCAGCAACATCACAATGAAAAAGCCGATATTAAATGAGGACTTACGTTTTGTCAATCTAGTGACCTCCTAGGGTTAGTTGAAGTAAGAGTGAGTAAGTAAGAAGTAATAGGTAAGGTGTCGCCATAGGCGATAAATTAAAATCGTGGCGAAGCCACACCGCACTTATTCACTCTTACTTTTTACTTATTACATAATTTTAAGCATAAGCTTCGGGGCGTAGAACGCCGATGTAGGGTACATTGCGATAGCGTTGGGCAAAGTCTAAGCCATAGCCCACCACAAATTCGTCGGGAATGGTGAAGCCAGCAAGGTCTGCATGGACTGCTTTTTCGCGGCGTGCAGGCTTGTCAAGCAAGGTGACAATGGTGACAGATTCTGCGCCGCGAGCCTTCAAATAGTTCACCAAGAAGGCAAGCGTGTTGCCAGAGTCTAAAATATCTTCTACCACGATGATATGGCGGCCTGTGATGTCTTCTTGCAGGTCGCGGGTGATTTTCACACGACCAGAGGAGGAGGTGGCATTTTCATAGGAGGACACGGCGATAAATTCCACATCACTTTTCACTTGGCAAGCACGGACCAAATCGGCCATAAAGATGAAGGAACCTTTCAAAACGCTGAGAAATAGTGGGTTTTTGCCTGCAAATTTTTCATACAGCTCATCGCCCATTGCTTGGACGCGTGCTTGGAGTTCTTCCTCGGTGACCAACACCTTTAAAATGTCTTGATTCATTTCGCTATTAGCCATGGTTATGTTCTCCTTTGTTTATAAACCTAATATAAAATGGGGAAGTTCCTTCCCTAGTAGTTACAAAATCAGGGTGGACACCCACCTTGCAAACTGCCACAACTTGCCCGTTCAAACGCACCACAGGCAAGGTGTCTCGCTCCTGAAAGCCAATGCCACGGTCTAAAAAGAGCCGTTTTACGGTGCGTTGACCCAAGCGGTCTTGAGACTGCCATGTGGTGACGGTATATGACCCTTCTGGCAAATAGATGGCTTGGCTGAGGGGGTGGTTTTGGCGGCTGATGACCACTTGCCAAGCCCCAAAGTCCATAGGTTTTTCCACAATCAGCGGCGCAGATGTGGGCAGTGGAGCGGACGGTTCCACAACCAAGGTGGACGATGTGGCTGTTGCCACCAAACCGTAGGGCAATGACACCTGCGTGCCAGTCCGTGGCAAGGACAACGCGCTGGTGATATGTTGGGCGGTGATGTCTCGGCTTTTGCCAGCCAAACGGCAAATGGCTTGGTGGACGGCGCGATGCGCCAACGGTAAACTAGGGTCTAAATCAGCCCATCGGAAGGTGATGGTCTGGTCTGTTTCCAAACGGGCAATGGCGCTGGCTTGGGTGGTTAAAAATTCTTGCTCTTGGGTCAAAATCGTGGCAGTTTGATTAAAATGTGCCACGAATTGGGGGTTGATGGTTTCTAAAATGGGCAACACCTGATGGCGCAAACGGTTCCGTGCAAAGGTGATGTCGGCGTTGGTATGGTCGGTGATGTGGGAGATGTGTTCTGCCACGGAATAGCCTTCTAAATCAGCTCGACTCACCCCCAAAAAAGGACGAATCACCTTGCCAGAGATGGCAGGAATGCCACAAAGGCCAGCCAGTCCCGTGCCACGGCAGAGGTTTAGCAACATGGTTTCCACATTGTCATCCCCGTGGTGGGCGGTGGCAATCCATTGGCAACCATAGGCGGTGGCGGTGCGGTTTAAAAAGTTGTAGCGCAAGGTGCGCCCCGCTTCTTCAATGCCCAACCCATGGACGGCGGCATAGCCGCGGACGTCTCCGCGTTCTAGCACAAAAGGAACCGCGTGGGCACGGCACCACTGTTCCACAAACGTAGCGTCGCTATCCGCTTCGTCACGCAAACCGTGGTGATAATGGGCCACGGTGATGGGATAACCCAACTGATGGAGTAGGTGCGCAAGGCACATGGAGTCCAATCCCCCAGAGGTGGCACAGAGAATGGCATCGGTGGGGGTTACATGGGTGCGAAGCCAGTCAATGGCAGGGTCAATCGTCGTCGTCATAATGGTGTTCCAAGGTGGCGAAGGCGGTGTATTCTGGGAGCCACTTTAGCTCCACCTTCCCCGTTTCGCCATGGCGGTTTTTAGCGATGATACACTCGGCAATATTTCGCTTTTCCGAGTCCTCATTATAGTAATCGTCACGATATAAAAACATAACGATGTCAGCATCTTGTTCGATGGAACCAGATTCACGCAAGTCCGACAGCATGGGCCGTTTGTCGTCCCGCTTTTCATTGGCACGAGACAGCTGGCTCAAACAAATCACGGGCACATCCAGTTCTTTTGCCATGATTTTTAGCATACGAGACATATCCGACACTACTTGTTGGCGGTTTTCACCGCCCCCTTTTTTGCCACCAGCGGAGGTCATCAATTGCAGGTAGTCAATGACCACCAGCCCCAGATTATCCAAACGGCGGCATTTGGCGTTCATGTCGGCAACCGATAGCATGGGATTGTCGTCAATGCGGATATCCATGCGGTTTAAATTGGTGGCGGCATCGGCAATTTTCACCCAGTCCGATTCACGGAGGGTGCCCGTTTTCAAGCGGAAATTTTCCACCAAAGCTTCGGTGGAGAGAAGCCGTGTCACCAGTTGTTCGCTGGACATTTCCAAGGAAAATACCGCCACAGTTTTCTCTGCACTTTTTGCCACATTCAGCGCCACGTTCAAGGCAAACGAGGTTTTCCCCATACCGGGACGGGCGGCCAGTAATAGCAAGTCAGACTTGTTCAGGCCAGAAATCTTGTTGTCCACAGCAGACAGCCCACAAGATAAACCGGGGAGGTGGCTGTCCTGCTCGCTCATTTCAGACAAGCGATCTAGCACCTCTGGGAGAACCTGACGGACGGTGACCATGTCTTGGGCGCTTTGTCCGCGGCGAATGGCGTAGATTTTTTGCTCGGCGGCTTCCAGAATTTCACTGGATTCCCCAATGCCCTCTTGCACCATGGCGGTGATATCGCCTGCGGCTTCTGCCACACCACGGAGCAGGGCTTTGTCACGGACAATCCCCACGTAGGCCATCACGTTTGCGGCGGTGGGGGTGGTTTCCATCAACTGCGCCAAATAGCCACGGGTGACGTTTTCTTGGAACACCCCTGTCCGCTCCATTTCTGCCGCCACGGTCAGCCCATCGATGGGACGGGCATAGGTGAACATGGCATAGATGGTTTCAAAAATCTCACGGTTGTGGGTGAGATAGAAGTCGTTAGGGCGCAGTTTATCCATCACATCTTTGATGCAATCGGGGGCGATGAGCATAGAGCCCAACACCGCCTGCTCCCCTTCTACACTGTGGGGAAGCTGGCGCAATAATAAATCGTCAAGAGCCATAGGGCGACCTCCTTGGGTGAATCAACAACAGGGGACGGCGGGGTCAAGACCCCGCCCTACGCATTCCCCCATTACTCCGTAGGGCGGGGTCTTGACCCCGCCGTCCGTAAGGCATCCGTAATTAGGAATGCGTTTTATGCTTCCGCCACCACAACGGTGACGGTGCCGCTGACTTCGTGGCCTAGCTTTGCCTTCACTTCGTAGGTGCCGAAGGATTTGATGGCGTCTTCTAGCACCAATTTTTGCTTGGGCACATCCAAGCCATGTTGGGCTTTGAGTTCGTCAGAGATTTCCTTGGTGGTGACAGCGCCGAACAAACGACCGCCGTTGCCAGCCTTGGCAGTGATTTTCACAGGGGCAGCCTTCAACTTTTCGGCAATGTCTTGGGCTTCTGCCTTCAGGCGAGCTTGCTCTGCCTTGTGGGCTTTTTCCTTTAGATTCATGGTGTTGATGGCATCGGTGGTGGCCAAAATCGCCAGCTTGCGAGGGATGAGGAAGTTGCGAGCATAGCCTTCAGAGGCCTCAATCATTTGGCCCTTTTTACCTTGGCCACGTACGTCTTGTTGTAAAATAACTTTCATTGTTGTTTCTCCTTGTTGAAAATGGAAGCAGGTAACGGACAGCCGCAAGGGCTGTCCCTACGGAGAATTTCGTAGGGACAGGGCTTACCCCTGTCCGCCCCCACAGGGATTGATTGGTTGGGCTTTAGTTTTCTAAATAACGGTCCACAGCGTCCATCAGCTCTTGTTTGACTTGCAAAATGCCCATATCGTCAATTTTGGCACCTGCTGTGGTGGAGTTGCCGCCACCACCTAAGACCTCTAACACCACTTGCACATTGACTTCCCCCAAAGAACGGGCGGAAATCAAAATGCTTTGCTCCATGGGATAGGCCACAAAGGCGGCGCGCACACCGCGTAAAGACAGCATTTCATCAGCGGCCTTGGCGGCAGTGATGCGGTCGACGCCAGCTTCTTCGATAACGGCCATGGCGATGTCGCCACGGTAGAGCTCTGCTTCACGGATGATGCCATAGCGGTTGACCATTTCGTCCAATTCGCTTTGGAAAAAGCGTTGCACTTCTGTGGTGTCAGCGCCAGCACGGCGCAAGAAAGCGGCGGCATCAAAGGTGCGCCCACCTGTGCGAAGGGTGAATTTTTTGGTGTCTAGCACAATGCCAGCCAACAGCGCCTCAGACTCAGCGCGGAGCACATCGGAGGGTTCCACCAGATATTGAAGCAATTCTGTCACCAATTCAGCGGCAGAGGATGCGTAGGGTTCGTGGAAATTCAGCGCCGCATTGTCAATGTATAGCGCCCCACGGCGATGGTGGTCAATGACGGCAATGCGACCAGCACAGCCTAGCAAATCGGGGTTTTCGACCATATCTGGGCGGCTAGTGTCTACCACCACCACCAGAGAATTGGGCTGAATCCGCAAGAAGGCATCGTGGGCGCCGATGAACACATTTTCGTATTCTGGGCACTCTTTGAGCCGTTCAATCAGCTCTTTGCAGGCGTTGCGCTCTGGGTCCATCACGATGAAAGCTGCTTTGTTGCGCTTGCGTGCGGCACAGCAAATCCCAGCGGCGGCGCCCAATGCGTCCATATCGGCGAAGGCGTGACCCATGACGTAGACTTGCTTGGCATCCACGATCAACTCGCTCAAGGCATTGGCCATGACTCGAGATTTCACCTTGGTGCGTTTTTCGGTGGCCTTGGCGCGGCCACCATAGAAGGCGAAGTCCACTTTGTTGCGCACCACGGCTTGGTCGCCCCCACGAGACAGTGCCATTTCCAAAGAAAGGGTTGCGTGGCGGTACAGCTCTGCCATGGTGGCAAAGTCTTTGCCGATGCCGATGGATATAGTGGGTGCCACGCCCTCAAAGGACTTGATGTCGCGAATGGCATCTAGCAATGAGAATTTCTCCTGTACAAAGGCTTCATACTGTTGCTCTTCAAACAGGAAGAGTTGCTTATCACGGGTGATTTTCAACAGCATCCCATTGGTGCCAGAGACCCAAGCATTGACCTTTTCATCAATTTGGGCAAGCAAAGCGCTGTGCTGGGCGTCGGGAATGGTTTTCATCAGCTCATCATAGTTATCCAGCATCAAAATACATATAACAGGACGGCTCATTTGGTACTGGGATAAGGCTTGGTCGCCGTCGGTGGTATCCACCCAATACGTGGTGGCAACCATGTGGGATTGTCGGTCTTTGGTGCGGACAAGGTTGCCGTATACTTGGTATTGTCGCCCATTCATAGTGACACGGTTGGGCGACACGGATTTACCTTCTAACAGCCATTGGGCAGAAAAATCAGGAGCCGCATCGTCCACACGCATATCAAAAAGCTGTTCTTTTACCCCAGATAGAGCCATGAAATGCTCGTTGCTCCATACCACTTCCCCTGATTCTGGGCGGAAAACCATCATGGGCAATGGAGAATTGGCCAAGGTGGATTTATTGGCTGAGTCTACAGAACCAGTGAGGTTGTCGATGTATTGGAGGATGCTTTTTTTCCGTTTTTGGCTGGAGTTACGATTCCAAAGGAAAAGCAAGATGGTGATGCACCCTTCTGTCAGCGCTAACATGGGGTTAAAGGGGAACGCGGCTATGGAAAAGGCCAGTAGGCACAAAAAGTAAAAACGTAAGTTGGATTCCAGCATACGGGAGAGTTTTTTATTCATAGGGAAACCTCCTCAAATTGCCCAATCTAGGGTAGACTGAGTTACACTATAGTATACCATTTTTCCTGATGAGAAGCAAGGGAAAAGTGGTGTATTTTATGGGAGAGTGTCTGCTGGCGCAGGGGTATCATACCCTGAGGGTTTTTGCCTGACATAGTTTTCCCACTCCCGTGGGGGCGCGCTCGCCGCGCGGGCATTACTTTGCAAAGATGCAAAGTAACCAAAAATCTTGCACGTGGCAGATGACCACGCGTGGTCATCTGTCTCACGTGCTCCCATTGTATACGGATGGTGGGTATGAGTGGGTGTGGTGCTAACGGGTGGGTTTGTCACACCCGTTCGGCTTATCGTGTGGGATGCGCGAACCAACGCTGATTGCTGCCGCACGCAACTCGTGCGATGACATGGGAACACGCATTTGAGGTGCCTTAGATTGTGGACGTCGGTTGGTACGGTGGCGCTGGGGGGCGCTGACCTGCGGCCAGCTTGGTATTAGGTGCAATGGTGTTCCCTTGTAGGGGCGACCTGTGGTCGCCCGTCTTACCCAACGCCACCAATCTATACCCCACATACATCCTAGGCACCCCCAAAAAACCGCACCCTTTCCACCGCATCTCCCAAAACAGGGCGAAGCCCGAAAGGATACTTCGCGTCAAATCAGGCCACTCGGTGCCGTTCAAAAAGCTCGACGCACTCCAGCGATGAACCCCCGTAAAAGCCCCTTTTTTCACTCGCTCGCAAGCGCCGTGAAAAAATCGTTTTTTGATTCTTTTTGTCGATACAAAAAGAATGCCCCACCGGCAGGTGACCCGTCCGGTAGGACGCCTCCACGGCAGTGGTCTACCCCGTAGGGGCAAAAACAACAATTTAGAGTGAACCAGAAAACGGACGCCCAATGGGCGCCCCTACCATGGGGTGGGGGCGAATGCCCCACCGGCAGGTGACCGCCCCGTAGGGGCAAAATCAAACAATAGCGGTGCAATTGGGACAAGAATAAGATTAAAAGCCCATTGTGCCAAGCACAATGGGCTTTTAAAAAAGCAGTTATTCAGCAATATCCATCTTAGCCACCACGGCGGCGCAACGGCCACACAGAGTGGGATGAGTCAAATCAGCACCAACAGAAGGGCTGTGCATCCAGCAACGGTCGCACTTGCAACCCTTGGCTTCGCTGACTTCGATGGTCAAACCTTCGAATGCGGAACCCTTGCCCACGATGGCAGAAGCGTCCGCTTCGCCAGTGGCAATTTCACAGTCAGAGACGATGAACAGTTCTGCCAGATTCAAACCAGCCACGTCTGCCACTGCGGCAGAAGCATCGTCGTCACCAGCGTACAGGGCCACATGTGCTTCCAGTGCCTTGCCGATTTTCTTGTCGGCACGGGCGGCTTCCAGCACGGCATTCACATCGCCACGGAGTTTCATCACGGTGTCCCACTTGCCCATGGCATCGTCGGTGAGGGCGTAGTCGGTGAACACTTGGTTCATGTCGTTAAACAGCACGTTTTCGGTGTCGTCACTGTCACGATGGGTCATCACTTGCCAGATTTCATCGGCGGTGAAGGCCAACACAGGTGCAAAAATCTTAGTGAGGGTGTCCAAAATCAAGAACAGAGCGGTTTGGGCGCTACGACGCTTGATACCGTTCACATCATCGCAGTACAGACGGTCTTTGATGATGTCCAGATAGAAGTTAGACAGTTCCACCACGCAGAAATCGTTGATGGCATGGGTGACCACCAAGAATTCGTATTCGCCATAGGCCTTGAAGCACTTTTCAATCAGGGCATTCAAGCGGGTAATCGCCCAGCGATCCAGTTCTTCCATGTCTTCAGGAGCCACCAGATTGTTGGGGTCAAAGCCGTTCAAGTTGCCCAAGCAGTAACGGGCAGTGTTGCGGAATTTCAGGTAGTTTTGGCTCAGTTGCTTGAAGATTTCGTCAGAGCAACGGACGTCAGCGTGGTAATCAGCAGAAGCCGCCCACAAACGGAGCAGGTCCGCGCCGTACTTGTTGATGATGTCGTTGGGGTCCATGCCGTTGCCCAAGGATTTGTGCATGGCACGACCGTCACCAGCCACGGTCCAACCGTGGGTGACGCATTCCTTAAAGGGAGCGCCATCGCCGAAGGCACCCATGGCGGTGAGCAGTGCGGCTTGGAACCAGCCACGGTATTGGTCAAGGCCTTCCAAATACATGGTGGCAGGCCAGATGCCAGAGTCACGCTTCATGGCGGCATAGTGGGTGGAACCAGAGTCGAACCAGCCGTCCAAGGTGTCTTCTTCCTTGGTGAAGCCAGACTTGCCACCGCAGTGGTTGCAGGTCAAGTCAGCGCCAAAGATTTCTTCCACGGACTTTTCAAACCAAGCGTTGGAGCCTTCGGTTTCAAACAATTTGGCAATGGTTTCGATGGTTTCGGGGGTGCAGACAGGCTTGCCACAATCGGCACAGTACACCACAGGAATGGGCAGACCCCAGCGACGTTGACGAGAAATACACCAGTCAGCACGTTCACGCACCATAGACTTCATGCGGTCTTTGCCCCATTCGGGCACCCAACGCACATCGTCGCAGGCATCGCAAGCTTCGTCTTTAAAGGAGTCCACAGAGCAGAACCATTGGGGGGTGGCACGGAAGATGATGGCGCCTTTGCAACGCCAGCAGTGGGGATAGCTGTGGACGATGTCCTCTTGGGCAAACAGTGCCCCAGATTCCTTCATGTCAGCCAAAATCACAGGGTTAGACGCTTCGGTTTTCATGCCTTCATACTTGCCAGCATAGTCGGTGTGGCGGCCTTGGTCATCCACAGGCACCACCATTTCCATGCCATAACGACGGCAGGTTTGGTAGTCATCTGCGCCGAAGCCGGGTGCGGTGTGAACGCAACCAGAACCAGAGTCCATGGTGACGTAATCAGCGCACAGCAGACGAGAAGTCTTGGGCAGGAAGGGATGGTTGGAGAGCATATTCTCGAAGAATTCACCCTTGTGGGTTTCCACGATTTCATACTCGGTGATGCCACCCTTGGCCATAACGGTTTCCACCAGAGACTCCGCCATGATATAGTGTTCCCCGTTAGAAGCTTTGACAATGGCGTACATCTCACGGGGATGGACAGAGATGGCCAAGTTGCCAGGCAGGGTCCAGATGGTGGTGGTCCAGATGACAAAGAACAGTTTTTCGTGGTCATAAGCGGACAGCTTGCCTTGGTCGTCGTTCATGGAGAACTTGACAAACACAGTGGTACAGGGGTCATCTTTGTATTCGATTTCAGCTTCGGCCAGTGCGGTTTCATCGTTGGGGCACCAGTACACAGGCTTCAAACCCTTGTAAATAAAGCCCTTTTCATACATCATGCCGAACACACGGACTTCGTCGCCTTCAAAGCCGGGGTTCATGGTCAGATAGGGGTTTTCCCAGTCGCCCACCACGCCCATGCGCTTGAAGGATTCCATTTGCACGCCCACATAGTGCTCTGCAAACTCGTGGCAAGCGGAGCGGAATTCGGGGATGGACATAGCTTTGTGGTTCAGCTTGTTTTGCTTGATGATGGCGGATTCGATGGGCATACCGTGGTTGTCCCAACCGGGGACATAGGGGGTGTAGTACCCACGCATGGCGTAAGAACGGGTGATGATGTCCTTGATGGCCTTGTTCATGGCAGTACCCATGTGGATGTTGCCGTTGGAGAAGGGAGGGCCATCGTGGAGGTGGAACAGGGGCTTGCCTTCACGCTTTTTCAGCATACGATTGTACAGGTCGGCACCTTGCCAACGTTTCAGCATTTCTGGTTCACGCTTGGGCAGACCAGCACGCATGGGGAAGTCGGTTTTGGGCAGTTGGATGGTTTTGTTGTAATCCATGGGTGTTCTCCTTTTGTTAGATGGTTGAAATCCATAATTTTGTAGGGGAGGGGTTCCATCCCCTCCTGTGGGGTTTGCGAAATCGCTGGGGGACGGGAGGGGGTGGAACCCCTACCCTACCACGGTTTTCACGGCTGTAAAACACAAAAAAACGCTTTTGTCTCCTACATTTGTAAGAGACAAAAGCGTTTGTAAAAACTACTTCTGCGGTACCACTCTCGTTGCTTGCAAGTCACCTTGCAAACCGCTCTATCTGCCAACACAGACTGACCCTGTAACGGTGGTCACCCGTCGTCACTTACTCGCGTCGTCTTTCAGTGGGAGGCTCCAAGGGGATATTCACTCAATGTGTTGCACCGTTTTACACCAACCAACGGCTCTCTTTGCCAACAAACATTCAGTTACTCGTCCTTATCGTCGCCAAATATTCGATTACCTGTATCATACAAAGAAAACCGCCCATTGTCAATGGGTTTTTGCAAATTTTGTATGTAAAAGGGCAAAAAAGATGCAGACCGCAAGGTCTGCATCTTTTTATATCAATTATGCGCGGGGATTTTTCAGAGCAGCTTGAGCGGCTGTGGATGTTGTGGGGAAATGGAATTCTATCTTTTTATATAGTATAGATAGTATAACACACACCTGTCAAAATAGCTAGTCTAACATTTGCAGATAGCCGTCTAACCGCTGATTTACATACTCAGCCAGCATGGTGACCATAGCGCCAGCATCGCCGTCACGGTAATAGGCATCGAAGGCATCGTAGTACCGCTTGCGGTGGGTGAACTTGATGTTCACCGGGGGGTAGCCGTTACGAATCAGCGCAAAGTTCATCAGCAACCGCCCACAACGACCGTTGCCGTCGATGAAGGGATGGATACCCTCAAACTCCAGATGAAACCGTGCGATGCGCTCGATGACATGAAGGGTGTTTTTTCTCTGCTGTTCCATTGCCAGCAAGTCATCCATTTTTTCAGCAATCAAAAAAGGCTCCACAGGTTGGACGAAAGCACCCAAAATAGACACAGGGATTTTCCGATACACGCCTTTATCCTCTGGGCGATGCATTAGCACCAGAGCATGGATGCTCTTGATTTCCATAGGGGTCAAATCGCCGTGCCCTTTGGCCAAGTCCTCCATGTAGAGGTAGGCATCTCGATGGCCCACCGCCTCCAAATGGTCTTTCAGAGGCTTGCGGTCAATGGTAATGCCCTCCAGCACCAGCGCCGTTTCCTGCAAGGTGAGGGTGTTGCCCTCGATGGCGTTGGAATTGTAGGTGAAGTCAATGAGGAAGTCGTCTCGCAAGCGCAGTAGCTCCCCTTGGGTCAAAGGACGACGGCTGTCTAGCTGTTCCTTTTTTGCATCAATGGATTGGAGTAAACTGCCATAAGGCTGTTTCAGGAATGATACCGCCCTCCGCCGCCCATCAGCAGGCTTAGGTGCAGTTTCGGGAATCATATATAGCTTCCCTTGGCGGGTAACCCCCTCAATTTTCCCCTCAGCACAAAGAATCCGCACCCGACGAGGGGTGATTCCCCACTTCTGAGCAGCTTGAGAAACTTTGATATATGTCATAGCCACACCTCCTAGCGGTTGTATTATTCCTATATAAACGTCAACCAAAAAGTGAGCCGCTCGCTCATGAAAAAGTGAGCCACTTGCGCTCATGAAAAAGTGAGCCACTCGCTCACGAATATTCAGCCATTGCCAGGGTCTGCTTCAAACGAAAAGAATCACCATTCATATCAAGCACATGGGACTGGAAGGTCAGCCTGTCAATGAGAGCCGCCACCATGGTGGTGTTTTCAAATAGCTCTGGCCATCTGGAGAACGGCAGATTCGTTGTCACAATGGTACTGCGTTTCTCGCTACGGTCAGAGATGACTTTAAACAGCAGTTCAGATTGGTGGCGGTTAAAGCTGAGGTAACTCAGCTCGTCCAAGATGAGCAAATCAGCACGGGCTAGATTGCGCTCCAACTTGCCCAAAGAGTAGTTGTCTCGGGCCTCACACAGCTCCGTAGAGAGTGTTGCGGCGTTCTTAAACAGAACGCTGTGGCCCGCGTAGCAGGCCTTCAGCCCCAGTGCAATGGACAAGTGGGTCTTGCCTCGGCCGGGATTGCCAATCATCACCACGTTTTGCCGTCTGTTCACAAAATCACAGGAGGCTAGTTCCTGCAAAAATATTGGCGAAACCGCTTCGTTGAGTTGGGTCATATCAAACTCGTCCAATGTTTTCAAATACGGAAAATTTGCCGCTTTAAGCCGCTTTTTCATTTGATTTTCTTGCCTAGAAGCCAATTCGGCCTGCATCAATTCCAATAGTAAATCAGCAAAAGTGGCACTGGAATCCACCTGTCTGAGCACTTGCTGGTAGTCAGCAAACATAGGCAGACGCAGCTGCTTTGCGTATAATTTCACCTGTTCCTCCGTCACATTCATACTCTCACACCTCCAAAAAGAACGTCATAGCCTGCCAAATTCACGTTTTGGACAACCACAGTGTCTGCAATTTTAGGGGGCGGTGGCGTGACCACGGAGACGCCTTGCATCACGGTGTCAAACCCCTCATCAAGACAGCGATATAGCAATTCCACAATCTGTTTTGGCTTCAAATTTTGCTTCTGCAACCACGCTAAAAACACTGGTGGAACGGTGTCACGCACTGGCTTTGCTTGGAAGATAGCACGGCCTTTTCGTTCCAAAAGCGGCAAGTAATGCTGTAAATCATACACGTTTTGCTTGTGCCCAAGGCAGCGTGGATGGGTGGCAATCAGCTTGTTTTGGCTGTAGATTTCCACCTGTTCAGGCAGTGCTTTTACCGTCACTTCTTTGCCACAATAGGTCACAGGCACGGAATAGTTATTGGTGTCGAAGCGCACGGTACTAAATCGGTCTACTCGCCCGTGGGCACGTTTGGCAGGGTCAAAACGGTAGATGGGCAAGGGATTGAGTGCAGCTTTTTCCACTTCGAATTCTTCCCTAACAGTGCCGTTTTTGCCACGAATGGTGTGTTTTAGGTACTGTTCACAACGCTTTTGTAGCAAATCGTTCAGCTCGTCCATGCTGTCCACTTTGGGTAGTGGCACGCAGAAATTGCGTCGTGAGAAGCCTACCAAACCCTCTACTAGCCCTTTTTCATTGCCAGAGGCAGGATTGCAGAATACAGTCTCAAAACCGTAGTGCGCTGCCAACATAGCATAGCTGTCCTGCGTTTTGGCGTGGGCGCCAAATCCGTCTTTTACGGCAATTTTGGCGTTGTCAAAGATGACACGCCGTGGCGCGCCGCCGAAGTAGTCAAAGGTGCGCACCTGTGCCTCTAAAAAGCTCTCGCTGTTTTGTCTGCGGTAGGCCACCACAAATGGGGCGTCGCTGTAGCAAAGGCGTGCGCAGAAAATATTGACTTTCGTTTTCACATCAGCCAACCGAATGGTTGCCTCACCCCAGTCCACTTGCACTGCATCCCCAGGGTCAAAGGCCAGTGGCACGAAGGCCTCAGGCGTACTGCCACGCAGTTCTTGGACATAGCGTCGCACGGTGGATTCGCCACCTGTAAAACTCTGCTCTTCCACTAGACGGTCGTAGATCCGCTTGGCGGTGTGAGATTGCTTCTTGAGACGATTTTCCTCATCCTCATCCAAGCATTGCTGGATGAAGTTCTTTACGCCCTCCGTGAGCACGCTGGTTGGGCGCTGATACTCCTTGCGCACCCACGGCACGGCTTCACCCTCCCAGTACTTTTTCACCGTATTGCGAGAGATGCCCAGTTGGACTGCAATGCTCCGCTGGCTACGCCCCTGCTGGCGTAATTGTCGCACTTCTTTGTAAATGTTCACTGTGATTACCACCTTTATTTTCCCCCGTTCCTAGCTTACTGCTAGTATACAGGGTTATTTCAAGTGGCTCAAATTTTCATGAGCGAAAGGGGGCTAGGTGGCTCACTTTTATATTAGCATTTATATCCTATTATATGCCAGTTTTAGGAATAATACAAGTGGGAGTTTATTTAGTTTACACCACCATCACCTTATCCGTCCATAGCTCACATTGGAGCATAACGATGGACACGGCGTCTTCCATACCTTCTGGTGGGTAGCGGTGCTTTTTCAAAAGTCGCTTAATCATGCGGCGCATACCGGCACGGGCAGATTCTTTATTTTGCCAGTCCACAGCCTTATTATTACGCAAGGTGTCGGCAAGCTCTTTGGTAATGGCAACCAGTTCGGTGTTTTCGTAGAAATCCTTGATGGCTTGTGGCTTGGTCAAGGCATCGTAGAATGCCAATTCTTCCACACTTAGCCCCAACGATTCCCCTTCGGTATGGGCAATCACCATGGCCTCTGCCATTTTCAACAGCTCGGCAATCACTTCTTCATTGGTGAGCATGCCGTTGAGGTAAGAATTGATTTTCTCTTGCAGTAAGTCGCTGAATTTCTCCGACTTCACCACGTTGGTTCTGCGATACACCGACACTTGCTCGGCAATCAGCTTTTTCAGCAACTCCACCGCCAAATTCTTTTCCTTCATATTGGCAATCTCAGCTAAGAAATTCGGGTCAAACAGGGAAAATTCCTGTTGCACATCGGAAAATAGATTGATAACGCCAGTGCTTTGGATGGTGGCCTTGAGTAGCTCGTTGATTTTCGCATTTAGTTCTGGCAAGGACAGTTTACCACCGTTGCCACCTGCTGTAATGCGCACAACCAACGTCCGTACTGCCTCGAAAAAGGCGGCTTCAAACCGCAAGTCACTGGGCACCAAGCTACTACACAAAGAAAGGGATTGCTTCAACATCAAGGCTTCTTTGCAGAAAATATACCCTGTCCGTTCTTTTTCGGGAAGGTGTCCATCGGCAACATCTTTGCCCAAAATAAAGTTCACGCCACCGCTAATCAGCTTGGCACGGACCAAATCGGTGCCACTGGCGAAGGATTTGTAATCATAACCATGAAAGAAATCTTGACAAACTGACAGCTTTTGCAAGAACTTGGGATAGGCCGCCTTGCTTACATCCGTATCGCCAAACCGCTTTTTATCTCGTGCGGTGTAGTCGTTCATGGCTTGCTTCAACGCAGACGCAATGCCCACATAATCCACCACCAAGCCGCCTTCTTTGTCCCCAAATACACGGTTGACCCGTGCGATGGCTTGCATCAAATTATGTCCAGCCATGGGCTTGTAAACGTACATGGTGGCCAAAGACGGCACATCAAAGCCTGTCAGCCACATATCCACCACAATGGCGATTTTCAAGGGGTTTTCGTTGTCTTTAAAGGCTTTTGCCATTTGGTCTTTGTGGTGCTTGTTGCCAATGATTTCTCGCCATTGCTCTGGGTCGTCGTTGCCACTGGTCATCACCACGGCTACCTTTTCCGTGTAATCAGGGCGCAGTTCTAGAATGCGGTTGTAAATCTTCATGGCGATGGGGCGAGAGTAAGCCACAATCATGGCCTTGCCCGTCTGCTCATATTGGCGATGGGTTTCATAGTGGGATAAAATATCTTGCACCAAGGAATCAATGGTCTGGTCCGCCCCCAGCACAGCATCCATTTTGCCCAGCTCACGCTTGCTCTTTTCGATGACTTCTGCATCGGCGCAGGCGGCCATGGCGTCATACTCATCGTCGATGAGCTGCAAGGCTGATTGGTCTAGCTTTAGCTGAATGACACGGCTTTCGTAGTACACAGGACGGGTGGCCCCATCCTCCACCGCTTGGGTCATGTCGTACACGTCGATGTAATCGCCAAACACTTCACGGGTACTTCTATCCTTGGAGGAAATGGGCGTTCCAGTGAAGCCGATGTAAGTGGCGTTGGGCAGGCTATCACGGATGATGCGTGCTGCACCCACCGAGATTTTGCCTGTCTCAGCGTTGACCTTTTCTTCCAATCCATATTGCCCACGGTGGGCTTCGTCTGCCATCACCACAATGTTGTGGTGGTCAGACAAGGCCTCGTCCGACTCCTCAAACTTTTGCATGGTGGTGAAGATGATACCGTTGGCTTGAATGCCAGAGAGCAGTTCCTTCAAATGGGCACGACTGGTGGCCTGCTTGGGGCTTTGGCGCAAGAATTGGGCGCACTTGGCAAACTGACCGTAGAGTTGGTCGTCCAAATCGTTGCGGTCGGTGATGACCACAATGGTGGGGCTTTGTAGCGCCTCTTGCAAGCGATGGGCATAAAACACCATAGATAGGGATTTACCACTCCCTTGGGTATGCCAAAACACACCGCCTTTGCCGTCAGTTTCCGTGGCGGCTTGGGTGGTGGCCACTGCTTTGTTCACAGCGAAATATTGGTGATAGCCTGCTAAAATCTTGAAGGATTGCACCCCTTCGTTGGAGAAGCAGATGTAGTTTTTCAAAATATCCAACAACCGCTCTGGTTGGAATAGCCCTTCAAAAAAGGTGTCAAAACTGGCAAATTGGGTGTTTTCATAACTGCCGTCTGTGGTTTTCCACTCCATGAAACGGTCTTCGCCAGAGGTGATGGTGCCAGCCTTGGAGATGGCTTGGTCGCTCATGACGCAGATGGCGTTGTATGTAAAGAGGGAGGGAATTTCCTGCATATAATTGCGGAGCTGGCGATAGGCCTCCGATGCGTCGGTCTCCTCACGGGAGGGAGATTTCAGCTCCACCACTACCAAGGGTAACCCATTGATAAAGAGAATCACATCGGGGCGTTTCTCGCTGTGTTCAACAAATGTCCATTGGTTGATAGCTAGAAAGGAGTTCCGCTCTATCCGTTGATAGTCCATCAGATACACAATACCAGACCGCTCCTGTCCACCCTCTGCGTACTTCACCGTCACCCCATTTTGGAGATAGTCCATAAAGAGGGCGTTTTTCGCCACCAAAGACCCACCATCCAAATGGCGCAAGCGATAGAGCCCATCCTCAATGGCCGCCATAGGCAGACTGGGGTTGAGCTTCACAAGGGCATCACGGAGCACCGCCTCATACAAAGGACTGGTGTAGTCCCGGGTCACATCAGGCCCATGGACATAGGTGTACCCCATGGTCTGGAACAGGTCAAGGATGGCGTTTTCATAGTGGGCTTCGGTGAAATGGTTCATGGAGTGTGCCTCCTTTAGTTTAGGTTGAGTTGGGATTTGATTGCAGGCATATAAGAACGCTTGAACTTTGTACATGCTGAGCAAAAAATTGATATAGCATCCGTGCATTCTGGATGACCTTCTTGACATAGAGCAACTCTATTGCCTAGAAAAACTATTTCAATAAAACTATCAGCAATCGCTTTGTCTCCAAATAAAACCTCTATAGACATACTCTCGCTAGTCATAATACCGCTGTATGAAAAAAAGAGTGATGTATATATTGTTGATATTTCTTCTATATTTTTGCAATCAGAATCGATATGCATACAATTTAGTTGTGCGCCATACTTGCTTTGAATATGTGAAAAAATCATTGGTTTAATATTTCCAAACTGTTTCTCATATGAAGCAAACCGTAAAATATCAGAAACAAAAAGAAAATGTTCTATATCTTCATACACAGCGCGTCTTTTTTCAAACAAAGCAATTTTCTCTTGTCTATCTGCAATTTTCTGCGGTATTTTAATAGCCACATATACTGCACTGACTGTTGCAAACACACCCAGTATTGAAAATATGTAATACACATTTTCAAGTGTAACTTTCCACGAATCCAGAAAGCCTATAGTGTATCCACAGGCAAGAGGGATAATGATGAATGCCAGTAGGAGTAATATCAAGATAATTAGCACAATCGAAAACATGCTTTTGCAGGATAGTTTAAATGGCGGCATAACTGACCCCTTTTACTGTAAATTAGAATCTAAAGAGTTTAGTATGTTCTTTAGAGCGGCCAAGTGCTTTTCGCTTGTTATACTCTTTATATCATAAGTTTGCATATGGGAGCTCGCTACGTCGAACTCAAGAATCATATCATTATAGCTAAATCCATAAATATGATTATCGTGCTCAAGGAGCGCACATTGATTTTTATTGAATAACATTTTCATACGTTTACTCCTGTGCGAAAGTTGTTGTTTCCTTGATATAGGAAACAACATTCTTTCTCAGCTCCACTTTTAGATTTTTAATTTCATTTCTCAAAGATTCAATATGACTTTGTATCTCAGGTCCATTATATTCGAGTAAACTACCTTCTTCGTCCCAAGCTCCATCTACAACAACTGAAAATTTTTCATCTTGAAGTTTAGCGAGTGCAATTGTTTCATTTGATGCGCCCGCCTGTGTTGCTTCATGGGCGAGGTCATGATCATATCCTTGACTTTCAGCGATTTCCCAATATTCTTTTTTCTTTTTTTGCAAAATCTCCATATCTGACATCAATGTCTGGATCTTATCTTGCTGCATATAAATTTTCTTATTGAATAACAGAGCAAACTCTACTACAGTGCTTGAATAGTCATCTCTTTCAATTTTATTGGCAATTTGCAACCTATGCTCATATAATTGTAAATCAATTGTTTTTTGTAGTGCTTGCTCTGATGCCTTGAGTTGTTTTTGCGCTAATTCTGCTGATTTCTTGTTTGCACATAAAATGAAACACGTGGCAACAACATACACTATTGTAACAGCAAGAGTTGCCCCCGAAACTACAGTACTCACGAATCCTATAATGGACCCTAGAAACCAAACCACCACTCGAAAAATTATCGTGAACGTGATACAATATCAAAAACGATAAACGAGAGGAGAACATATCATGCCACGAAGCAGTTACAGCGCCGAATATAAGGCCAAGATCGTCCTAGAAGTCCTCCAAGGAGAGAAGGAATTAAACGTGATCGCCGCCGAGCAGGGGATCAATCCCAACATGATTCGCAACTGGAAGAAGGAATTTATATCCAATGCCAGTCAGGTGTTTGACGAGAAAAAACAGGTCAAAGAAGCACATCGGAAGGAGGTTGCCCTGAAGAAAGAGAAGGAGCAGATGCTCCGAACCATCGGCCAATTGACGCTGGAGCGAGACTTTATTCAGGGCGCCTTTCGGGACTGCGGCATCCCCGTCCCCAAGTTCCCTCAGGACTGACGCAGACCTGTCCATCCGCCGCCAATGCGAGTTGCTGGGACTGCCCCGAGGGCAGGTCTACTACCAGCCTGTGGAGGTCGACCAGGAGGCCAAGCGCTGGCGGGAGCACATCATGGCACGCATCGACTACTGGCACACCCAAATGCCCTACATCGGCTCTCGAAAGCTGGTGACCAAGCTGGCCAGCGACCAGATTTTTGTGGGTCGCAAGCTGGTTAGGCGACTGATGTGTGAGATGGGAATCCATGCTCTCTATCCCAAGGCAAATCTTTCGAAACGTAACTTTAAAGAGTCTATTGTGCCATATTTGCTGAGAAATAAGGCTGTTTTATTCCCAAACCAAGTGTGGTCAATCGACATCACTTATATCAAAATGCACCACGGGCACATGTATTTGACGGCGATTATTGACTGGTATAGCCGCCTGATTGTGGGCTGGAATCTGTCCGACACGCTGGACGCCAACAACGTCATCCAGGCTGTCAGCGACGCAATTTCTAGCCACGGCACCCCCGCTTTTCTCAATTCTGACCAGGGCTGTCAGTTTACGAGCTCCCAATATAAGGAATATTTGAAGCAAAATCACATCACTCAAAGCATGGACGGCAAGTCCCGTTGGGCGGATAATATCATGATTGAACGGTGGTTCCGCAGCCTGAAAACGGAGGAAATTTACCTCAACGAATATCATAATCCCAGGGCGTTGCGCCGTGGAATCGCCAATTATATCAAGCAATACAACACCGTCAGGCCCCACCAAGCACTGGAAAATCAGACCCCAGAGGCTGTGTATGGGGCAGCCTTCGCAACGCCAACCAACCACCTTGACAGTCTGGCTCAGGCTGGTTGAGAGATGGTGGCGACGGGAGGTCGTGGGTTGTAGGAGGAGGCCGTTCCCCTCGCCTTGCCCATTGTACCAGCCTGACCCAGACGGTCAAGGCAACCCTTCGGGCGGCTACCCCGGAGGTGACTCCAACCAGGCTTGGCTCAGGAAGCAAAATAGGTTGTTGTGTTCACGATAAATTTTGAGGAAGTGGTCTTGACAGGGGGACCATTATATCCCGAATTATTATTGCACCATAAAATAAATAAGTCCATTATAATCCCTCCACGCTCTCAACGTCAATCTCCCCACTCATCAGCCGTGGCAGAAGGGTGTCACGGAGTTGGGCGAGATGTTGGTTTTCAACGGCATTCCTTTTCAATATACGATAAATCGGTGAGGCTATCGTCTCAAATTCATCAAGTTTTTCTTGAGCAGGAATATATAACTGGATACCGTTTAGTATCTCAGTTGTCATGCTAGGAACAGCGGTTCCTGCATTCATAGATGACAAATCTTTTCCTTTTAAAAAATGATACACAAATTTGGCTGAATTTGGCTGTTTCATTTCCGTATAAAACATAGTGTCTACTGACCAAAATGGCTCATTTAAGTATATTACATTATTAAGCGTACCCTTTCTCGGTACTAGAACTGTTTCACCATCATATAAAAAGCGCTCTGCATAACGCATGATACCACCAGAACCATACACAGGAAATATACCATCATCCAGTTTCTTGTGGTCTTTGCCGTATTTAATAGAAATCAATTGTGATAATATCCCAATATCCTCGCAGCAACCTTCAGAACAAAACATTTCACGATATATCGCCTGCGCCTGTGCTTCCAAATTGGCATTCATCCGATTGTTTAGCTCGATTTTATCATCCAGCGAAGAAAGAATTTTTGCAATTTTTTGTTGAGTGGGGAGGGGTGGAACAGCAACGGGCAACTCTCTTAATGCACCTAAAGGAACATATCCCTGTGTTGACCCTCTCTTTCTGCTTTCAATATACGCTCGTGTAGCAGGACTTTTCAGCCAATAATATAACCAGAGGCTCTTTTGCATATCGCTTCCTAGCTTGAATAGCCCTACATTTTTTATTGCATAATCTGGAGCACCACGTTCAAGGTAAATTCGTCCAATGGTTCCTATCATACTAAATAATATATCACCGTATTCTACACCACTACGAACGATAATTTGTTTATAATCTGATTCGCTAATTTTGTAAGCATCCTTGAAATTCAAGGAAAACTCATTCAAATGCTTTGATGTAATAAGATAATAGCCATCTTCAACTTGTTTAGGAGAATCATGTGTCCCATCTGTAACTACAGTGCAAAATTCACTGGCAGGCACTGTTTTCCACTGTTCATACCCCATACCCAATGGCCTCCAAATTCTTGCGAATCTCTTGCTCCAACCCATGACTCTGCTCAAACAATTCCCCCAGCTCCCCCGTCAGCCGTTTCATTTTCTCGTCAAAGGGTTCGCCGTCGTCGGCTTGTTCTTCGATGCCCACATAGCGACCGGGGGTGAGAATATAATCCTGCTTGGCGATGTCTGCCGTGTCCACCACGGCGCAATAGCCCTTTACATCTTCCAAGACTCCTTGCTCAAACTGGCTCACAGTTTGGGCGATTTTTTCAATGTCTGCCTCTGTCAGCTCACGGTTGCGACGGTCAATCATAGCGCCCATGTTCCGTGCGTCGATGAACAAACTTTTCCCTGCCTGCTTCTTCCCCTTGGTGATGAACCACAGGGACACGGGAATCTGGGTAGAGTAGAACAGTTGGGTGGGCATGGCGATGATGCAGTCAATCAAATCTGCATTGACTAGATTTTTGCGAATCTCACCTTCACCGCCAGTTTGGGAGGACAACGACCCGTTGGCCAGCACCATGCCCATTTTACCATGGGGTGCCAAATGGTGAATCATGTGCTGGATCCAAGCGTAGTTGGCGTTGCCTTCTGGGGGCAAACCATACTGGAACCGCACGTCATCCATCAGCTTGCCAGCGCCCCAGTTGGACAGGTTAAAGGGTGGGTTGGCCATGATATAGCCAGCTTTGAGTTGGGGGTGTTGGTCATCAAAAAAGGTGTCGGCAGCGTACTTACCCAAGTTGGCTTCAATGCCACGGATGGCAAGGTTCATCCGAGCCAGTTTTCGTGTGGTAGGGTTGGCATCTTGCCCATAAATGGACACTTGGTTGATGTTGCCGCTATGTTGACGGATGAAATCAAAGGACTGGACAAACATACCGCCAGACCCACAGCAAGGGTCATACACAATGCCATCAAAGGGCTGGAGCACCTCCACAATGGTGCGCACCACGCAAGAGGGGGTGTAAAATTCCCCAGCGTTCTTGCCTTCTTGGGCGGCAAATTGGGACAGGCAATATTCATAGGTGCGCCCCAGCACGTCTTTTTCGTCGTGGTGGTCAATCATTTTAATATTGGTGAAGATGTCCACAATGTCACCCAGTCTCCGCTTGTCTAGCTCAGGGCGAGCGAAGTTTTTGGGTAGCACATCTTTGAGCTGTTTTGGGTTGGTTTTTTCGATTTCCCCCATGGCATTGTCAATGACCATGCCGATTTCTGGGGTATGGGCCGCCTGAGAAATCACGTCCCAGCGTGCAGACGCTGGCACAAAGAAAATGTTCTCCGCCGTGTACTCGTCCATGTCATCTTCGAAGCCTTCGCCTTCGTCCACCAGAGCGTTGTATTTTTCCTCGAATTTGTCCGAAATATATTTTAGGAAGATGAGCCCCAAAATGATATGTTTATACTCGCCAGCGTCCATATTGCCCCGCAAAATGCAGGCAGTATCCCAGATTTGCTTTTCAAATCCAATATTGGCGGTGGTTTTTTCCTTAGCCATGGTTGCAATCCTCCGTTTTGGTTGGTTTGGGTAAAAGTCTATATTTTTCCAATTATAGAATATCACAAACACCTATTTTCTACAAGGTTTTTTGTTTGTGAGGCTTGGTAAAAGGGGTGTGGGGGCTACTATCTATTGAAACAAGGCGGCCGCTTGCTCAGCGGCCGCCTTGTTGGTGTGTGGGGTGTTATTTGATGATTGAGAGAAGCTTTATGAATTTTTGCAATTGTGCAATGTTTTCATCGACGTTTAATTCTGTGCCGCTCTCGCTTGTAATCGGATGATTTATTTTGAATTTGCTGAAATTAGTGACTATTCCAGAGTAATAAGATACTATAAGTTCTGGTATTTCATTACCTTCTATAGGATCTGGAATCAAATATCCTTGGATTTCTTTCAATTTCACATAAGCAGATATATGTTTTGTTAGTTTGTCAGAAACTTGTTTCTTCGGATGGGAAAGAATGCCCATCCGAAATGTTCGGCCTATGTGGAAAGGAGGATTATTCGTATACCCATGCACTTCAGATAACACAATCCATAAAACTTCAAAGCACATAAATGAATAGTCTTTCTTTTCCTCGGGGAATAGCATAGTGTGGACGAGTTGAAGGCGTTCTATGATGCGTTCTTGGGTGCGAATGTCAATTCCACTAAATACACAGTTGAAAAATTCCTCAATGGAAAACTTGGATTCTGGAATCAACGAAGCATCGAACAAATCCAAATAGGTGCTATATTTTTCGAGTGCGCTTTGATTTACAGCACCCTTATTCAACATGATTTCAAAATTGACAAACTTTTTCAAATATGCCTCTGTATCTACATCTTCACCGAAAATCTGTGCAACGGTATGATTTAGTTGCTTTTGATCTACCGCCAGTATCACAATACAATTTTCCAAACCGAAAAACAGATGATGCAGTCGCTCTAACACTTGGATGGCATAGTTAGGCAGGCAACGGTCTAGTTCGTCCACAACGATTACCAAGGTTTGCTGTTTAGATAAGGCTTCTAGCTTGGCACGGGTTTCTTGAATCGCTTTTTTAAAATCAAGGTGTACGTCAAAATTGGATTGAGCTTCCGTTTCAGTTAAGTAGTCTTCAAGATTAAACCCAGTTTTATTTTTAAAGACATCAAGCGCCACTGTTTTCGCCACATGCTTCAGTTGCGCCAAAACCGCTTTCATGGCTTTTTGTACCTCGGGGGATAATAATTCTGTTTGAGCATTGATGTCGTCCATAATGGCCGCAACGATAGCAACCAAAGGTTCTTCGTAATAATCATACTGCCAGCAGTTATAGTGGCATACCAAATATTGTTTGCCGGCTTGGTAGTTTCGCAGGTCAGTTTCTAACATATCTAAGAAAAAAGATTTCCCAGCACCCCATTCACCATTGAGGGAAAAGGTGTAGGAGCCGTTATTTTGGGAAATGAGGTGCATTAAATCCATGACTTGCTTTAATAATCTCTGCCGATCAAGAACATCCAGTGGCGGTTTGTTTGTAGTAGACTCCATGATATATCCCCTTTACTCGAAATTTTATATTCCTAATTATACCATAATTCGACTGGGAGGCACAATGCAAAAAAGAAACCATATTTCCAAATTGTTAGAATCTGGAAATATGGTTTCTTGAGTTACCCCCTCACCCTTCGATAAAACGTACTGCTACTCATATCCAGCCGCTTCATCGCCTCCGCCGCCGTGATGTCGCCAGATCGCCACTTGGTTACCACACGGTCAAAATCTGGGTGCTGGATGGGTTTTCTGCCTTTGTACTTTCCTTGTGTTTTGGCGATGTCGATGCCTTCTTGTTGACGTTGGAGGATATAGGCACGCTCTAGTTCTGCTACGGCACCGAAGATGGTGAGCATGAATTTCCCTGTTGGTGTGGCGGTGTCGATGGCTTCTTTTTGGGAGATGAACTCTACGTTTTTAGACGATAGCTGTTCCACCAAGTCCAGTAGGTCACGGGTGTTGCGGGCAAAACGGCTGATGGATTCCACGATGACCGTGTCTCCTTGGCGGACGTAGTCCATCATCTTTCGTAGCTCTGGGCGATTGGTGTTTTTACCGCTGATGCGGTCGATGTAGACTTCATCCACGCCAAGGGCTTCCATGAGGGCTTCCTGCCGGATGGTATTTTGCTCCTGGGTAGACACACGGATGTAGCCGATTTTCATAAGATTTTCCTTTCTGTCCCACTAGGGTTCCTGTTGCTGATGGCATATGCCAAAAGGCGGAAACGAACCCTAGTGGGACGGTTTTTTGCTGTGTCATTAGGGTGTAGTCTATTGGGTCATAATTCTGCGCCGCAGTAGAAATAGTCCTCGATTTCTTCGGGGCTAATGCCACTTTTTGCCAGGTCATCAATATCCTCTGGGGTGTAGCCAAATGCGGTGGCGATGTTTTTTAGCTCTTGCAGATAGCTGGTGTCCTTTGCGCTGTATGTCATAGGAAAACAACCGTAATAGCGAGGGTAAAACTGGTAGAGGTGCCCACAGTCGAAGGTGGTCATGGAGAGATGGCCGTGGCGGTCAATTTCCAGAATATCACCGCAATCTGTGTCGATGGTCACAGGCTTTGGCAAACGGAATTTCAGCCGTGACAGCGCTGTCTGCAAAATGCCTTCTGTGGACGCATAGATGTACAGTCCCAAAGATGGATAGTGGTAAATGCACAAGGGGTTATCCCCACGGACGAAGTACAATGAATCCTGAGCATCCAGTGCCGTAAATACAAAAGAACCCTCCACTTGCTCTGCCATGGTGCGCAGACTTTGCAAGTGGAGGGATTTTTCTTTTTCGATCAGCTGGACGGCGATATAGCTGTCTGTTTCGATGGGGGTATCTGGTAAATCAAGGGTTTGTCGCAGGAAGTGATCGTTGTGGAGCACACCGTTGTGAGCCAAAGCAAAGCATTGGTCTGGGAGCGTGCCACGGAAGGGATGGTTGTTATGGTTTTTCTTTTCGCTGCCTTGGGTAGTGAAGCGAGTGTGCCCCATGACCACCTGCACATCGTGGGGCAACCGCATCCGCAGTTTGTGGGCTGGGACGGCTTTCTTGTAAATCCGCAACTGTCCTTCTGTGTTGTAGGCGATGCCGGTGGCATCGGTGCCTCGTGCTTCACAGGCGGTGCCCAAAACTTTCAAAAGATGGTGCTTCTGCCCTGATGACAGGCAGTTTTTATAGTCTACAAATCCGAATAAACAGCACATTATGTTTCGTCCTCCACTTCCACAGGCTCACTGACATACAGCCGCCGTTCCTTCAAATATTGAATCAATTCCTCGTATTTCTCTCCATCTAAATCACGGACGAAAGCCGTCCAAGTCAGCTCTTGCATCTGGGTGTCAGAGTAAGACAAAGCCACGCTACAGAGCTGGTCAACAAGCTCAAGCGTGGCGAGGATGGTATTGGGTTTCAGCGTCCCACGGAAGATGCGGAACTCGATGGTGTCGGCGTTGGTGAGATTGACGCAGGTATAGCGACTGCCACCGCTGTGCTTGGCGATGTCTAGCACTTCTTTAGGGCTGTCCTTGCGTCCATAGCGAGCCGCCCACTTGTTCAGTTGCCGCTGGGTTCGACGGCTGAAGCACAACAGCTCATTCCAGTGGGCTTCCACAAAGTACAAAATCCGTGCAATCACATCCTCTTGGATGGCGCAAGTGTCACCCAAACTGTTGCGGTTCACATGAACGTGCAGTCCACAGGTCTGGGCACGGTGAGAGTAGTAGCCTTGGCGCAGAGCAGTGTGGGTCAGTTCCTCCCAAGGCATGATGTCACGGTGGAACTCCAGCGTCATGGGATGGGTGACGATCTCCATGCCATCATCCAAAGAACCATCGTGCTTGATGTAGATGTAATCATCTTCACGGTTGCCGATGCCCAGGAGCAAGTCGGCTACAGAGTCAGACTCGCCACCATTGTCAATCTCCAACTCCACGCCGAAATAGCGATTGCCATCTCCGTGGAAGATGGGCTCTGGGCGGTAGTAATAGCTTTGAATACCGCAGTCGGTGCGGTGGTTTTCGATGCAACGGTGGCAGTAAGGATTGTCGTCCTCGTCGCTAACGTAACAGCAACTGTCGTTGTGGACAAGTGCACCGCAGTCCTCGCAGACGCTGTAGTGGGACTCGCAACAGGTCTGGCAGATGGGAGTGTATTCGGTGGCAGCGTTGTCACGGTTCCAAATGCGTTCTCCGCAATGGGCACAAATGGTGGTTTCGGACATGAAACAATCGTGGCAAATGGCGGTTTCGTCGAAGATTTCTAGGGCAGATTGGGGACGGGTGCCTCCGCAGTGGGCGCAGATAAAAGTTTCGGTCATGGGTCGGGTTCCTCCTTCAAAATTGTGTCAATCGCCACACAAAGTATGGCGGCGGTAGCGGTGAGCAAGATACCAATCAAGTCGCTGGTATCAAAGGTTAATTTATCATTGGGACTTACCTCCTTTGGAAAATTTGGCGTTTACGAAAACACCATGTTGGAAACCATGCGTGAAATAAATTGGGCGAGAATGGTGCGGATGAGGGATAAAATTGAGCGTAGCATAGAGTGAAATCCTTTCTGTATAAATACGTGAAACGTCACACATCCTCTTTCGATGATGTGTGACGTTCCTCATTCAAATGATATATGGGCAAGGGATGGGCAAATGCGTTTGGACATAACAAAAGCCCCTTGTTCTGCGTAGTGCAGGAACAGGGGCGATCAAATGCAAATGACAGCGGTTTTATCAACCCATTTTTTGCCGAAGAATTTCATGCCGATGGTTTTACAATAAGCGGCGGCATCCTCTTTGGTGATAACAAGGGTTTCAATAGGCTGTGGTTTGTTTTCAGGGGTGATGGGGTTGGCTTTTTGGGTCAAATTCATCGTCCAGTGATAGGTGTTGTCATCCACCGCAAGCACTTGTAATACAAATTGGTCAATGACAGCATCAGGAATCACCGTGGCGGACAAGTCTACCCATTGGTCTAAGGTTTTCCGAATGGCGGTCAGGTCAAAGGCTGGGGATATAGGCTGATTGGCCTGCTGGGCTATCTCGTCGAGTTGCAGTTGTAGGGCGACCAAATCATCGTTAATCGCCTGATTATCTTCACGGAATTCTTCTCGTGTAATATCCCCGTCGGAACACATTTTACGCAACCCTTTTTGTGATTTTTTCAACTGCTCCATTTTTTGTTTCAACTCATCTTGGTAGGTCTTGGATTTTTCCTCATCTTGAACGGCACAAGTTTCAATCATTTGACAGGCCAATAGCACCGAATCCTTCCGTTCTTTCCAAACGGATAAGAACACCATGCGTGCCATTAAATCAATATGCCAGTAGGGAATGCTTTTGCGTTTGCAGGCGGCGGTGGTATCTAGGCCATGAGCCTCTAAATATTGCGCACTGACTTCACGCTTTTTACGATAGCATTCATAGCCATATGTTTTGATTCCATCAGCATTTTTGTGCCAAAGGAATTTGCGGAAAGCTGAACCGCATTGGCAGCGCAGTTTGGTACTCCATACTGATAGAGGCTCTTTTCTGCCAAATTTTCGCCCTTCTCCGTTTTCGTCACAGTGGGCGACACTTCTTTTCTTGCGAATACGTTCGCATTGGTGCCACAGTTCCTCACTGACAATGGGTGGGAATTCTCCTTTGATATACACAAACTCTTTTTCACGATGGGTTACACGTTTTTGTGTCAGAAATCCATTACTGTGGGATTTGTTGTAGACAATATAGCCCATATAGGTGGCGTTGCGAAGAATGCGACCGATGCGTTCCACCTTCCAATTCACCTCATCGTGGGCATTTTTACACCCCAACCGTGTCAGCTCTGAGCAAATGCCTTTATATCCAATCCCAGAAGCATAGAGGGTAAATACTTTTTCTACAATGTAAGCTTGCTGTGGGTTGATGGCATAGGATTTGCCTTGGCGGTCATATCCGAGTATATTGCCATTTCCATATAGAACCTTATTTTTTCGGCTCATTTCTTGGCCAGCACGTACACGTTGCGAGATTTTCCGACTCTCATCTTGGGCGAGAGTTGCCATTAGAGAAAGTCGTAATTCACCATCGCTACTTTCAGGAGATATGCCATCGCTGGTCCAAATATTATCTTGAACGAAGAATACAGCCACCCCCAAGGCCGTCAACTCCCGTGTTGCAGAGAGGGCATCTATCGTATTTCGTGCAAATCGGCACACCTCCCGTGTCACCACAAGGGTAAACAATCCCTTTTTGGCATCTTCCATCATGCGTGTGAATGCAGGTCGCTTTTTGGTGGCGGTGCCAGTGATGCCTTCATCATAATATCGATCAACCACCAGCCAATCTGGGTGTTGCTCCACCAACTGTTCATACCATTGTTGCTGATTCTCAAAGGCCGAGAGCTGGGCTTCGTGTTGGGTGGAAACCCGTCCGTAGATAGCCACACGACGTAGTTGTGTTGTTGAGTATGCCCCGTTTGGCACGAAATCACCTCCTTTCTAACTTGGTTTTTAGAGTGCGCCGTATTTTTGCAGGATGCCAGCGTATGTAGCATTGTTGATGAGCCCTTGTTCATACAGGGCGTTGATGAGTTTTAGCGCGACTTCTTGAGTCTTCATTGTATCTAGCATAGATAATACCTTCTTTCTATTATTAAGTTTCGTCGTCTTCATCATAGAAATGATATATTGTGTCAGTATCTTGGGATTCGGTATGGTTGTTGGTATTAGCATCGTCATTAGATTTGCGTAAACGAACGCAAATTTTATAGGGCTTTAAAACAGCATTGATATGATTGAAGAAATCATAATAATCTTTTCGTGTGCCACGGTATTTATGCCCGTCTGTGTAGGCAGTGGTATTCATAGCGAAATGGATGTGCAGGTGGTCGGTATCTTGGTGGACGCCTGCAACGATTTGGTATTGCGAGCTATAATATGAGATTAATTCTGGTGCGATGGCTTTTGCTATAGAGCAGGTAGCGGATTCGTTGTCATCAAATGAAAGCACGGAGTGTCGCATCCGTAGTCCATCATGTTGTTCATAAGAATCTATTACACAATTCATGGCTTCTGCGGCAAATGTTGGATCTACCGCACCACCGAAAACACCATCTGGCTGGGTTTTTAGTGGGTTAATTACATACCCAATGAGGGCAGTCACATCTTCTGGTGAACGATAATATTCTGCGTTGTTGACGATTTTATAATTTTCCATATTTCTTCCTCCTTTTTTACCAATCCATGTCGAATTACAGGATCTTGTATATGTTGAATGATTTCTGCCATTTGAGATAAAGGGGCGAAGATTTTTCGTGCTACCGCTCGTTTAGCGGCACTTGCATCTTGCAAGGCTTGTCCACGAATATATCGAGAAATCGTTTGGTTATTTTCTTGCGCCAATTGATTAATATAATCGTATTCTCCTTGACTTACACGGATAGATATAGTTGCAGATTTTGATTTAGCGGGATTATGAGTCATATAATTCACTCCTTGTCTATACTAATTTTGATTCTGATAAATGAATCATTATATCTATATTCATATAGTATTAAAAAACTATAGTATCTTATATTTTAATGGTTATATATATGGTATACTATTAACGTAATATCAGCAGAATGACATATTCCCCATAGACAACGTAGCAGGGGGGAATACGTTGTCATACAATCTTTACTATAACTGTATAATTTCGCATTCTCGGGGGTCCCATTACACATAGTGTTGTGTTAAAATAATTATTTATAAACCCCAAGAGGATAGGGGGAGAAAGGATGGGATACCATGGCTCAAAATAAAGAATGGACGTACCGTGGACAGAATCGGGCTGACATTCGCTCTATGTGTCTAGAGATAGAGCGCTCTGGTTTTTATAGAATGTTAATGAACCGTTTAGCCAATGCTCCTATCGCAATAGATTATCAACCTACAGGGCCCCTTAATTTCTCTCACTGGTTTTATACGGTTGCAATAGAGAAAAACTCAAACTTGCAGATAGGAACAAGAGATATTCTTAACCGAGACCTATCAGTCTTTCAACGACGTTTTATCGAAAAGACATCTGTATTCACAAATATAGTGCCATTTGCCATCACGTCCCTTTCAGACGATATTTGCAAGAAGGATTTGCGGATTTCTTTTTATGTTGAACTGCAGTCCACTCCATACGATAGAATGTTAGACCGCAGTTGGGTCATAGAAACAGATACTAGCGGGCGTATTAAACAGCATCTATGTGCCCACCGAGCACACCGCAGGCCTTCTTTCCCATTTGAGTCAATGCCTTTTTACACTCCGACAGCTATGCCGCCTGATAAGCAATTACGTTTACCTATCGCATTTCGCCCCTACCTCCGCTATATGGCCACTATTTTAAATGACGACTTATTTGTCGACGGTTGGAAAGGTGGCAACACACCACAATGGTATCATAACAAAGGCGGAAGCTCTTATTATATGGGGTTACTTGATGCAAATACTGTTCCAGCGCAGCTTTCGACCCAAACGCTTGGTACCATTGATCAGCTACTTCATTCAGAGGCAAAAGATGCAGCCTATATTTTGTTGGCCTATAGTGCACTTGCTGTTGTGCGTCCCCTTTTAAGTGACTACAAACCATTTTCCCATCAATCTGGAATCTCCAACTCTATCAAAGCGCTAGAAAAGCAGATTGTGCTATCTTTAATCCCACAAGAAGGCAACGAATCACATCAATCGTCCTTGCAAGCATTGGCCGCACTATGCTGTGGTGTGACGAAGGATGCCCCTGTGTCCCCCCTCGGTATTTATGCTCCTGATTTAGCAAAAGATACATGCGTACCAAAGGTATCGCAACAGCAATATGAAAAAGCCGTCCTAAGTGGCAACAATGTGTTGTGGGTGCGTAGTACCCCCCTGGCAAAGCAGGTGATTTCTTTCGATATTTTACCAATACGCCTTGAAGCTACCTTGGATTTTTCCTCAATGGAGCCTATTTTCCAACCACTATTTGTTGGGTTTTCGAAGCAAGTTGAATTATATATTGCCAAAAAATCACATCCCAACTTACAATCACAAACAATAAAAGCAACCGAAATTGTCACTGACCTATTTCATACGCTTTTCCCTAAATGTAACCCTGGTTTAACCGCCGAAGATGATTCCAAACTCAGGCAGAATGGATACCTAGTCTTAAGTGAGGCAAAACTTTATGTAGAACACCTTTGGGTTTACTCCAAAAGATTCCTCACTGCGCAAGATAAAATGTATGCGCAAGATCGGCGCGAAGGTCGCTACCAACCCAAAAGTATCGCATATTACATGCGATATGCTGATTCGATAGAACAAGAGCAACGTGCACACGAGAGAGATCTCCGTATATGGAAGAACGTGAAAGATAAATGCAATAAAGCAAAACAGGAACTCTGCGAATTAGAATTTCAAAGCGATGCATTTGACAAACAGTTCAAAAAACACTATAAAGCCGCAGAAGAGCACTTTTGCAAAAACTTGCCTCCATCACTCAGGCCAAAAGCCGCCATCCTACTTGCCGCATTTGCAAGTATGGTGCAATTGTGCGGTTTACCTCCAGAGTATATTCCTGCACTATATGAAGCAATGGCACGGCAATGGATACCCGCGTGCCAATCGCCATTGCAGCGGGTAGAATCGTATTTATCTGCGTGTATCTCCCAGGAGAGATACGCACGCATACGTGGTATACACTGCGATGATGCGCATATTAAAATTTGGTATCATCCTGAGAAAAAGCAATTCTATGTGCCAGCCGATCAATACATAGCTGCGTTCTTCCCTGACATGAAGCCTTTTCCAAGTCGCAAAGATGCGACGCAAACATTGGGCGATCTATTGGTAAAGTGCAATCGTGCTCGTTACACACAAGAGATTCGGCTAAGAACCGATGGGAAGAAAACATCTATCGTAATTGTTGATGGGAATAAATTGTCCGATACCTTTATGAAATCCCCAGTTGTAGCGCAGGCTATTGCTATGATGGAGGCTGATAAGAGTCCATATCGAACGCCATCTAATACTATGTAATACCGCTATTAAAATTTTAAATCACGCCTTACGAGGGCAACAATATCAATGGATATTGTTGCCCTCGTAATTATTTTTTATTAGGATAAATCTTGATTTTCAAATGTTAATTTACTAGTGTATTTTGCTTAATATAAATTATTGATTTTTTACTGTCGATTTAGCGATTTAATAATTTTGATTTTGCAGCACATATTTCTCCAATTCTTCACCTGAAATACGCCAGCTTCTTCCAATCCGAAAGCCTGTGAGGGCTCCAGAATTGAGCAATTCATAGACGGCATTTTTGCCGATGTTCAGCGTAGCCATCACGTCCGCTGGGGTTAAAACCACACAGCCCTCCATAACAGCCTGCTTTCGTTCTTCCATAATTTCGTGTTTATAGTAATCCATAACGTCAATTCTCCTTCCAAAGTCTTATTCCCTTGTTGCACCTTTGGAGGTTATGTGGTAACGCAAAAAAAGGCACCTGATTTTCATCAGGTGCCTTTTGTCAATTTTTCATCAAAAACAGTTTCAGCACATCCTCGGCCAGTTTTAGCTCCCTTGGTGTGCAATCCTTCAACAGTTCCAAAACAGGCGAGGCATCGCCTGTTTTTTTATCTTCTCCAAAAATGATATACTCCATGGATAAGTGCATGGAGTTCGATAATTTAATCAGCGTGTCGATAGACATTTGAGATGTGCCTACCTCTAGTTGTCCATAATAGCCGCTGCCGATGTCAGCCAGCTCTGACATTTTATCACGGGTCAAGCCCAATTCTGTCCGCCGTTGTCGCAGGCGATGCCCAATTTCAGTTAATTGCGTTTTCTCCATTATCTTGTACCACCTCTTTTTTACTATTGTAAACAGAAAGTAGATATGTTAAAATATGACATAGGATATTATAAATAGATACTCTATAGCAATCAAATTTCATCAAAAAGATTCAAACAAGGACAGTTGATGTCCATCTAGAATGCTATACTGAAAATACAAACAGGAAAGGATGCTGTGATATGGAGAAAAATCTTGCCTTCGCTGGCGCTGTGGAGGTTCATGCCCAGCCAGAGGATAATTTATTTCAGGTGATGATTTCTGAATATGAACGTGTGTTGGTCAGTAGTCTCATCACCACCTTTGGTCTTGATTTCATTATCAAAGACCAACATGGCGGCGATGTGGACACCGTCCACAACGTGCGGCAAATAGATAAAGATCCCCTGATGACTTACAAAAACGCCCAAAACCAAGCAGCCTATGACAATCGTGGAGAATATGATTCTGCTGCTTATCATGGTGCCCAAGGATACAAAGATAAGAATGCTCAAGTCTCTGCCGCCAAAAAAGATGGCACATTGCAAGACGTTTACTCAGGCAAAACGCTTTCGCCAAATGAGAAAGTAGACCTTGACCACACCGTGTCTGCCAAAGAAATCCACGATGACCGAGGGCGTGTTTTGGCTGGGGTAAACGGTCCAGCTTTGGCAAATTCCCCCGAAAATCTCAATGCAACCCATATGAGTATCAATCGTTCAAAAAAACAGTTATCTGCTGATGAATTTATCGCCAAATTAAAAGCAACACAGGCAGATAGACAAGCTAAAATCGACAAGTTACAAGCGATGGATACCCTGAACGATGCCCAACGCAAAGAACTAAACAAACTGCAAAGCTTGCAAAAAACCGATACACAGCGGCTGAAAGAAGCGGACGAAAAAGCACGCAAGGAACTTGACCGCAAGGTCAACACCGCCTACTACACTAGCGCCAAATTTGCCAAAGATTTAGGCACTGCCGCCGCCAAAACAGGTGGCAAAATGGCAGTGCGCCAAGCATTGGGTTTTGTGTTTACCGAAATTTGGTTTGCTGTGAAAGATGAACTGGATTTAATCGACGACTCTTTCAATTTATCCGCCACATTTGAAGCCATCGGACGGGGTATTCACCGTGGGTTTGAGCAGTCGAAAGTCAAGTATAAAGAACTGTTCGACACCACTCTCTCTGGCGGCATTGCAGGGGCCTTGGCCAGCGTTACCACCACTCTGTGCAACATCTTTTTCACCACCGCCAAAAACACCGTCCGTCTCATCCGTCAGTCTTGGGTCTATCTAGTAGATGCTACCAAGGTGCTGTTTCTTAACCCAGATGATTACCTATTTGGTGAACGGATTCAAGCGGCAGCAAAAATTGTGGCAGTGGGATCTAGTATCGTGGCAGGGGTATTGCTCCAAGAAGCATTGGAGAAGACAGGTCTAGGTGCCATCCCCATTGTGGGTGAATTGGTACCCACCTTTTGTAGTGTCTTGGTGTCTGGCCTGCTGAGCTGTACCTTTTTAATCTACTTAGACCGTAGCAAAGAAATCAAAGCCTTGGTTGCCACGTTGAACCATGTGCCCACCATCTCCACCGTCACCCATTATTACCGTCAAGAAGCCCAAAAATTCATGGCCTATGCGGCGCAAATGCAGGAGATGGACATAGATGCCTTCACCGCAGAAGTGGCGCTTTATGAAACCGCTGTCAAAGCCATTAGCACCGATACCTCCTCGACTGAGTTGAATGCAATTTTGCACAATCTTATGGAAACCCTCAATATCAAAACCCCATGGGTGGGCGACTTTAATTCATTTATGGGCGATGGAAGCAATCGCCTAGTGTTTGAATAAATATACTATAATAAAGAAAAAGGAGCGAATATTATGGCATTACCACTGTTATTAGTCCCCGTTATCTTGAAAGGTGCCGCCATTGCGGCAGGTGCTGTGGGCGTGGGCGCAGGCGCTGTAGGCGCCAAGAAATCCTATGATGCCACCAAAGACATCAAGGCTATCAACGCCATGCACCAGAAGAATCTGGACCGTTTTGACCGTGACAGCGCACAAACCCAAACCACCATGGATCAATTGGGCAAATTGGAATTGGAAGTCATCCAAAGCTTCGAGACGTTTTCCAATTTGATGGAGCAAATCCAAAATGCCCCTGAATTTGCTGCTTATAACAAGCACGACATTGACCTGCCAGCTTATAATCCCGAAGAATTGAAAAAAGTGTATGCCATGGCTGGCACATTGCTCAGTGGCTTGGGTGGTGCAGCACTTGGTACAGCCGGTGGCTTTGCCGCAGCTGGTGCTACCACGGCCATTGTCACCGCCATCGGCACCGCCTCTACTGGCACTGCCATTAGCACCTTGAGCGGCGTGGCCTTGACCAATGCAACTCTGGCATTTTTAGGCGGTGGCGCTTTGGCCGCTGGCGGCGGTGGTATGGTGGCTGGTGCGGCTGCGTTGAGTGCCGCTACTCTGGGCGCTGGTGTTCTGGTAGGTGGCGTGGTGTTTGCCTTTGCCAGCAAAAGCTTGTCCAACAAAGCAGAAGAAGCCTCTCAGCAAATGCAAGCTGCCCAAAAAGAAATCGATGATATTTGCGTGTATTTCAACCGCCTTGACATTGCTGCCGCTTCTTATAAAGCTGTGATGGAACGGGTACAAGCCATGTACCAAAAGCATTTGACTACATTAGAATATCAAGTGAACAGCGCCAAGCGCATGGATTGGAACGAGTTCACCGACGCAGAAAAAATGCTGTTGGAAAACACCGTTTTGTTGGTGTCCTTGCTGTACAAAATGTGCCAAATTCCCGTATTGTTGGCACCTGAAAAAGAAGGCTCTCCAGCCATCATCAATAGCGTCGACCTGAACACAAGCGAAGAAAATGCCAGAGTGCTGTTGCGCTCCATTGAAAATAGCTAACTTACATTTATACCAACACAAGCAAAGAGGTGGGCAGTATCCGTCCACCTCTTTTGCTATACTAATCCTATAAACTTACAGAATCAGCAAAACCAGCAAAACTTCCTTTTCAATTTCTGTATATCGCGGTGAAATAACAATAGGCGGTGGATGAATATGGACTTAAACTACAAAGAAAACAAGGGCTTTCGCTTGCTTGAGATGTCAGAGCGACTGAACAAGGGAGACTATTTACACAAAGGCCAGTTGGCGGTGGTATACGGCGTCAGTGAGAAAACCATCCAGCGTGACATCGATGATCTGCGTGCTTATATGGCAGAAACCCACCTCTTTGAGCGTGACACCACCATCGCCTATGACAAGCGACAAAACGCCTATCACTTGGTGCGTATGGCGCGGGAATGGCTATCCGATGAGGAAGTGTTGGCGCTATCGAAAGTGCTATTGGAAAGCCGTGCCTTTTGCAAGGACGAGTTGGAGCAAATTCTCTCCAAGCTGCTGATGCAGGTGGCGCCAGATAGCCAAAAAGAAGTGGCATCCATCCTGCAAAGCGAACGGTTCCACTATGTGCCACTCCACCATGGGAAGGCGCTGATTACCCCAGTGGCACAACTGTCCCAATACATCGCCAAGCAGGAAATTGTGGAGCTGGCCTATACCCGCAAAGACGGCGTCAACCGCACTCATCAGGTGAAGCCTGTGGCGGTACTGTTTTCAGAATATTATTTCTACTTAATCTGCTACATGGCAGACGACAGCAAGGACTACCCTACTGTGTTCCGCATCGACCGCATTGCAAGCTTCCACGGCACAGGACAACATTTCTCCGTGCCCTACCGAGAACGGTTCAGCGACGGCGACTTCCGCAAGCGAGTACAATTTATGTTCTCAGGCCCTCTACACACAGTCCAGTTCACCTACACAGGCCCCTCCATCGAAGCCGTCCTAGATAGACTCCCCACCGCAGAAGTGGTGTCACAGAGCGATGGCAGCTATGTGGTACGGGCTGAAGTGTACGGCGATGGGATTGATATGTGGCTGAGAAGCCAGGGGGATTGGGTGCATATTATCTCTACAATATAGAGGCTGTATATAAAAACTCAGATAGATGCTGATTTAAAAGTAGAATTAGATAGAATCGACCAACTCTACGACTCCATCTAACAGTTTTCAATTCAACAAAAAAGTCCCTAGATTTAACCTTAGTAGTTAAGTCTAGGGACTTTTCGTTACATATAATCAGTGTCTGCTTATATAATGGCAACCTCTAATAACTGAGGTTTTGCCCGTTTCATTTTGCGTTTCTATGATTTTTTCGGAAAATCCACAGTTTTTATCTTGGTGAACGCACAAAGACCAAAATAACCACTGTATCTTGCTTTTTTGGGGATATTTCCCCCAAAAGGGCAGACTTACCCCTTGGCAAACTCACCTCGCTTTAAAATTTCATACCGACAAATGTTATACACCAGATTTGTCAGCCCTATATTGAATATCGCACGGTCTATGCCGATGGAACGCACAGTGATGCCCTTCATGGAGCCTGTCATAAATCCAAAAACGTGTTCTACCCTGGCTCTAATTTTGGATTTTTGGCGGTTGTTTTCCTTTTGCTCTGGGGTCAGTGGGTGATTGCGATAGCCTTTTTCATTGATTCGAGTTTCTACTGTTTCAGGAAGATTTGCTAGCAATTCTTCCCCTGTATAGGCACTATCTGCGTATAAAACAGCATCTTCTTCTGTGATTAACTCGGCGAGGGCTTGACTATCGTGGACGTTGGCGCTGGTGACGGTGTAGCCGGTAATGATTTTGCTGTCGGCATCCACTTTTACGTGGTCTTTATAGCCATAATGCCGCTCGTTATTTTTCTTTGTCCAGCGGGCATCCGTATCTTTTTGGCTCAATTTGTGAGCATTTTCAGGCTTTTCCCATTCTTCTGGTACCTTGCCCTCTTTGATGGTTGCATTCTCATCTCGATGATTTCTTTGGCGAGGTGCATCCACGAAAGTTGCGTCTACAATCGTACCTTCACGAGTGATAATGCCTGCATCTAACAGCATTTTATTGAAATGATGGAACAATTTATCCATTACGTTAGCCTTCATCAGCGTGTCACGAAACAGCCAAATGGTTTTGGAATCGGGCACTCTGTCCCCCAGCCCCAAGCCCAAAAAGCGCATAAAACTCATGCGGTCATTGATTTGAAACTCCATTTGGTCATCGCTGAGATTGTAAAGACGTTGCAAAATCAATATTTTAAGCATCAAAATCAGGTCATAGGGCGGACGCCCACCAAGTCCTTTGTGTTCTTTTTTGGTAGCTTTTTTCAAAATTGGGCGAAACTGCTCCCAGTTGATAACTGTGTTCAATCGAACCAACGAATCGCCCAGTTTGCTCAACTTTTCCAATCTGTTTTCTTCACTAAAAAATCCAATTTGCATGTTCGTCACCGCCCTTTTTTCTTATGTCCATTATACTACAGATTTTGCCAAATTGATAGCGGGTTTTTAGAGATTGCCTAGAGATTGTAACTCTTTGAGGGAATATCCGGTTTCTGCAACAGGGCGGTCAATGACCACTAAGGTTGCATGGCAAGCTTTGGCGGCTTGCACCTTTTCCCAGAACCCACCTACTCCACCGCTGACCTTGGTCACCAGCAATTTGGCATCATATTGGGTCAGCAAAGCTTCATTCAACTGCTGGGAAAAGGGGCCTGTCATGCACAAAATATGGCCAACAGGAAAGCCAAAAGACAAACACCGCTCCAAAGAGTCCATGGTGGGCAATACACGTGGATATGTCCGCTCCACCAGTCCTTCCACAGAAAAAGGTTCCAATTCTTTGCTACCTGTGGTGAGCAAAATGCTACCAGAAAGGCCAGCGCACACTTGCGCTGCCTGGGCAATGCTATTGGTGTGAATCCAATCTCCTTCTGGCGCACCGTCTCGTAACAAGCGAAAATAGGGCAACTTCATGGTTGCAACGGCCTCTTGGATGCACGCTGTCACCACCACTGCATAGGGGTGGGTGGCATCCACCACATGGGTGTATCCTTGGGACATGAGCGCTTCCATTTCCTGACGGTTCATCCGTCCTACACGGACATCCACCTCTTGCGACAAGAGGGAGCCACCGTATTGCGTGGCCACGCAAATGGTGGTTGCAATGCCACGTGATGCCAGCCATTCCCCGAACAACCGACCCTCTGTGGTGCCACCAAACAAGAGCACCTTCATCTCAAGTCCCTCGTTGCATGTAGCCACGTGGGGTGACCATTTTGCCACCCAAATTCACCGTGGAACGATTGCCAATGAACACGGTGGTGAACATATCCACTTGGGTGTCTCGCAAGGCAGAGAGGGTGGTCACAATGCCATTTTCCCCTTCACGACCAATATTGCGTACAATGCCACACACCGTGTCACCAGATTTGGTTTGCAAGAGCACATCGCAGGCTTTTTGCAAATAATCGCCACGGCTTTTACTGGAAGGATTATACAGCGCAATGGAAAAATCTCCCTTGGCGGCACAGTCCAAACGACGGACAATCAACTCCCAGGGCGTGAGCAAATCGGACAAGGAAATCACGGCAAAATCATGGGTCAAGGGCGCACCTAGCACCGCCGCACCGCCACAGGCCGCCGTGATGCCAGCCACCACTTCAATTTCGATGGGGTCATATTCCTGCGCCACTTCGTAAACCAATGCCGCCATGCCGTAAACCCCAGAATCCCCAGAGCAAACCACCGCCACGGACTTGCCTTTGAGGGTTTCTTCCACCGCCCAACGACAGCGATCCACCTCACGGCGCATGGGCGTGCTCCCCAACTCTTTGTGGGAAAATTCCCCTCGAATTAAGTCAATATAGGCAGTATAGCCCACAATCATATCACAATCTTCCAGTGCCTGGCGGGCATGGCCTGTCAAATCCAGCCCTGCACCAGGCCCCAGGCCAACCACAGTCAATTTCATGGTATCATCCTCTCTGCCACCGCCACGGTGACACCGTTTTTCGCCCATTTGGATCGCACCAGCGTGCCCCCAGCCAACACGGCGGCACGTTCACACACATTGTCAACCCCTGTCACCGATGCCACAAAGGCCGAGGGGGTAAAGTCTCCTGGAACAGCTTGCAATTGCTCCGCTGTAAAGGTCATAAACTTCACATCAAGTTCTTCACAAAAAGCCAGAAGACCTGGTTCTTTTGCTTTCAAATCGATGGATGCCACCTGAAAAACCCCTCGCAAATCCCAGTCGCCCAAGGCTTCTTTCACCGCTTGGACAATGGCTTCTTTGGAGGTGTCACGGCGACAACCGATGCCCAAGGTCAAGGATTTGGGCAGCAGTGGCAGTGTCTGGGGAAAGGGGGATGCGCCAGGTTTGGCACTGACCCAGATCCCAATCGGTTCTTGTTTTTCCGTCAAACCAACGGGGCAATCCACACCACAATCGGTGGCAAAACCCACTGGATTTCCCTCTAATAAGGTTGCGGACACCACCTTGGCCATGGTGCGATCGCCAATGACCAAGCCCTGTTTTTTCGCCCACACATCTACAGCAAACAGCCCATTGACATCAGTGGCGGTGGAAATCACTGCCTGTCCACCCACTATGGACGCCACTTGCACCGCCAGCTCATTGCCACCCCCCACATGACCTGAAAGAAGGGAGATGACAAAGCGTCCTTGTTCGTCTAGAGACAGCACAGCGGGATCCAGAAATTTATCTTTCACATGGGGTGCGATGGCACGAACTGCAATGCCTGTGGCGCCCACAAAAATCAAATAATCCGCTTCTTCCCAGTGCGTGCCGACCCATTTTTCCAGCCGTGAATAGGGTGCTTCACCCAAATCATCTGCCAAGCGTGGTGGCACATGCAAGGTGGTGCCTTCCAATCCATCCGCCAATTTGCGCCCTAACAGGGCACCTTTGGCGGTGAAGGCGATGATGGCTGTGGTCATTTGCTGGCCTCACGGTAACCATGGGTGAATGTGGGGTCGTATAATTTAGACCGTTCGTAATCATTGCCCAAAAAATTACCCACTGTAATCAAAGCTGTCTTGGTAATGTGATTTTCCTTGGCAGTTTTGGCCAAAGTGCCCACGGTGCAGCGGAAGACTTTTTCCTCTGGCCAGGTGGCTTTATAGACAATGGCGGCTGGGGTATTTGCATTATATGCCCCTGCCATCAGCTCTTGTTCCACCTGTTCCAGCAATCCTGTGGACAAAAACAGCACCATGGTACATCCATGGGATGCCATTTTACGCAATTCTTCCCCAGCAGGGACAGGGGTGCGCCCTGCCATGCGGGTGATGATTACGGATTGTGATACCTGGGGCAAAGTATACTCTGCGTTGAGGGCAGCGGCGGCACCAGAGAAGGCAGACACCCCAGGGGTGACGCTGTAAGGCAGTTCCAGCTTGTCCAATTCGTCCATTTGCTCACGAATGGCACCGAACAAAGCAGGGTCGCCAGTGTGCAAACGGACGGTGGTTTGCCCCTTGGCCTCTGTATTGGCCATGACGTGAATCACATCTTCCATGGTCATGCCAGCACTGTCATAAACAAGACAATCGGCTTTTTTGTACCCCAACACATCAGGGTTCACCAGGGAACCAGCATAAATAATCACGTCGGCTTCTCCCAACAATTTGGCACCTCGCACCGTAATCAAATCCACGGCCCCAGGACCTGCACCAATAAAATGAATCATATACGCTCCTCTTTCTGGTGGCGGACAATCAACCCATCCGCCCCTTCACTTTTTCCTAAAATCCCATGCTGATTGGAGAACACCACCACTTCTATGGCCAAATCATCGCCTGCTCTCCGCTTTAAATTTGTCTCTATCTCGTGGACAATTCCATTTACAACTGGTTGCAAAATGCCAGCTTTTTCCAATAATTCCACCGCTTCATCGGTGGTGATGGCATGAAACAGTGCCTGCAACAACGCACCATCGCCTCCACAGAGGGCACCGTGGGTCACCAGCACTTCCCTGCGCCCATCAGCCACTTTGGAATGGGTGTTGAAAATCCCAGCCGCCACTTTGATGAGCTTTCCCAAATGTCCCACCAGAAGCACCGATTCGAAGCCAACCATGGCGCAATAATCCAAGGTGACACCCAGAAAGTTGCTACAACTGGCACCATGGGTCATGTCTAGCCCCAATGTCATATTACAGAAATTGGCACCATAGTTACCTGGTGTGAGCACAATGTGCCGTGCCCCCGTGGCATACAGCATGTCCAATTCGATATTTTGTGACGCAATCAGCGCCTCTTCACTCATGGGACGGACAATGCCACTGGTGCCTAAAATGGAGATACCCCCCACAATGCCCAAACGAGGATTGAAGGTCTTTTTTGCCAATTTTTCCCCTTCTGGCACAGAAATCACCGTTTTCAACCCCTGGATGGTGTTTGTTTTTTCAAGTGCCCATTCCAGTTGCTGGCCAATCATCCGCCGTGGCACAGAGTTGATGGCGGCCTGCCCGATATCTTGGTCAAGCCCTGCCCTGGTGATGCGCCCCACACCAAATCCGCCATCAATGACAATATCAGGTGCATCCAACACTTCCACCCTGGCGAAAATCAAGGTGCCATGGGTCACATCGGGGTCATCACCCCCATCTTTTACCACGGCGCAACTGGCCCAACCCACACCATGGGTGCAGTGAAGCAGTTCCAGTGTAACCACAATGCCAGCAGGGGTCTCTAAGGTAATGGCACCTGGCCAGGTGCCTGTGACCAAAAATTCTGCCGCACCTCGACTGGCGGCGGCGGCGCAGGTGCCTGTGGTGTACCCACAGCGCAATCGGTTGCGCCCCACATGGATATAGTGTTCCAATTGCACTCATTCACCCCCCAAAAAACGCAAAAAACCTTCCCCGGTGGGAAGGTTTTTCCAGTGCAGAATCCATCCCCATGTCCCACCTAGACTTAAGGCCGCCATTGGGAACAAGTATCTGGCTTGTGGGTTTGCACCCACTTACAGTAGAGGTAAGACTGCGACGGATTTGCACCGCACTTCCTTACTTCCCAATGAGTTTATATGTCGTTAACAGTATTGTAACATATAAATCTTATTTTGAAAAGGGATAATTCCCATCTCTATGGGTAATATTTTGCCACTTTTCCAGCTGCCATTATTGTTCGCTACTTTTGGGGTCATGAATCAATGCGTAGGCCTGTCGGGCGATGTCAGGCACCAAGCTGTAAACAAGCATCAAGTCCCCATTTTTCATGGCCAGGGTTTTGGGTGTGACTGGGATATAGGTCAGGTCGGTGTCCTCCCATTTTTTGGGGAGTTCATCCACGGCGCAAGCCCAGGCCGCCGCATCCAGGGCTTCTTTTGGAGACAGGGCAGTATATTCCTTTTTCACATCGTTGACCTTGCTGATGCTGGCCAAAATCCCCATGAGTCCAGCGCCCATTGCCCCCAAACCGAACATGCGCATGGAGCCATTGTCCCACAGCAGGGCACAGACCAAAGCCCCCACCACCAGCATGGCACCAAAAATCACCAACAATTTACGCAATCTGGCACTGGGATGAAGCAAAGAGGTAAGCTTTTCTTGGGCACAAGTCTGGCAGATGGAAATAGTTTCAAACTCACGCAGGGTTTGAATTCGCTGACCTTGACCGATATCACGCAGAATCAAAGTTTGCACCGTGAGGGCACGGAAGGTGTAATCCTTGGTGGATTGTTTACAATGGGCACAATTTGCCATGGTGAGAGTTCTCCTTTTAAGATGTTTGAAAAGGCGCCACCAGTTTTGGTGGCGCCTTTTCAAGAATTTGAGATTAGAGCAAGCCACCCATGAAGGAGAGCATCAAGCTACCGATGACCAGAATCACAGCACCGCCCAGACGGGAGGAGATTTGTGCGAAGGGCATGAGCTCCATGCGGTCGCCAGCAGACAGCACGGCCACGTCGCCAGTACCACCCATGTTGGCCATGCAAAGACCAGCAGTGATGGCCGCTTCCACAGGGTAGAAGCCCACGAACTTGCCCACCACACCAGCGCCGATGACAGCGCCGATGCAGGTCAGGAAGCACAGTAGCAAATAGGTCAGGCTGAAGGATGCGACCACCACATCCAAGCTCAGGTAGCAGAAACCGATGCCAACCATCAGTGCGCCAGTGAGGTTCTTCATGACAAATTGGAACCATTGGAAGCAGGCGATTTCCACGAATTCAGGCAGGAGGTTGAAAATTTTGCAAACAGCCACAGAGATAATCATCCAAGCGTAAGCATGGATGCTGACAGCGGGCACCAGGAAGTCCCACACCATGGCCAGGATATAGCCCCAAGCGAAGAAGGTGCAGGCAGTGAACATGCCGATACCCAGGTTAGTGACATCGATTTTATCACGCTTTGCTTGCATTTCAGGGCTGATTTCCAAGTCGGAGGTATCATTGCTACCTGCGACCATCAGTTGACCTTGACCATTCCAATTTTTGTCAACAATCAGTTTGACCAGCAAGCCAGCGATGATGATGGAAGTTGCATTACCGATGGCCACCGCAGGGTTCATGATGGAGATGGCCTCTTCTGCGCTCATGGTGCCAGTGGATTCGAAAATCTTAGACAGGGGCACAGCGCCAGCGCCCATACCACCACCCATGATGGGCAGAGCGATGAGGAGCAGAGCCTTGATGGCACCAAAGCCAGTGATGACACCGCCCAGAGCAGCCAAGCCAAAGGAGACAATCAATGCACCAAAAATGGCAGGGAAGTAACGAGCGGCAGCTTTCACCAACAGGTTGCGGTTCATACCCAGGATGGAACCAGTGATCAAAGCGGCGATGTAGAAGTCCAAGAAGGCACCCGTGGGTTTGAAGAAGGTTTCGATGTTGGCCATCAGACTACCAACCACTTCTTCGGGGAAGACGTTAAAGTATTCCAGCAGAGCAGAGCCGAAGATGACCACGATGGCGCCACCGCCCAGATAAGACTTGATGAAGGGGGTGCGGTCACCGATTTCTTGGAAAATGGTGCCCAGAACAATCATGAATGCGAAGCAACCAGTCATACCAGAGGGCAGAACACCAAGAAATGTGGCGGCCAGCACCACAGCAGAGAAGATGGCAAAATATTGCCAGGGCATGTTGAACAGCTTGTAGGGAGTCTTTTCCAGGGTTTGGGGATTTTTAGACATAATCAATTCCTCCTAAAAAAATTTTTTGAAACACACACGTTTCAAGACTCGCAAATTTTAAAGGTGCCCTATTAGATCCGTGCCACGCCAGAAGCGATGGCGGCAGCAGCCACGGCTTTTGCCACAGCAGGACCCACACGGGGATCAAATGCCTTGGGAATGATGTACTCAGCGGAGAGTTCGTCGTCAGAAATCAGCTCTGCCAAAGCAGAAGCGGCGGCGATTTTCATCTCTTCGTTGATGTCGCTGGCACGGACATCGAAGGTGCCACGGAAAATACCGGGGAAAGCCAGCACGTTGTTGATTTGGTTGGGATAGTCAGAGCGACCAGTGGCCATGACAGCGGCACCGCCAGCCTTGGCATCTTCGGGGAAGATTTCAGGGGTGGGGTTGGCGCATGCAAACAAAATGGGGTCTTTGGCCATGGTTTTCACCATTTCAGTGGTAACGGTGTTGGGCGCAGACACACCCACGAACACATCAGCACCCACCAGCATATCAGCCACAGAACCAGCTTTTTTCTCCAGGTTGGTGACTTGTGCCATCTCTTCTTTGATCCAGTTCAGCTTTTCACGGCCTGCATACACAGCGCCAGTGCGATCACACATGGTGATGTGCTTGTAGCCAGCGGAGAGGAGGAGTTTGATGATGGAAATGGCGGCGGCACCTGCGCCAGACACCACAATTTTCACATCTTCTTTCTTCTTGCCAACCACTTTGAGGGCATTGTTCATGCCAGCCAAGGTGATGACAGCGGTACCGTGTTGGTCATCGTGGAAGATGGGGATATCGCACTTTTCTTTGAGTTTGCGTTCAATTTCAAAGCAGCGGGGTGCGGCAATGTCTTCCAGGTTCACGCCACCAAAGCTACCAGAGAGCAGGTATACAGTGTTGACGATTTCGTCCACATCTTTGCTCTTGATGCAAAGGGGGAATGCATCCACATTGGCAAAGGCCTTAAAAAGCACACATTTGCCTTCCATGACAGGCATGCCAGCTTCGGGGCCAATGTCACCCAGCCCCAGCACTGCAGACCCATCGGTGATGACGGCGCAGAGATTGTGGCGACGGGTGTATTCATAGGACTTAGAAATATCAGCTTGAATGGCCAAGCAGGGTTCTGCCACGCCAGGGGTATAAGCCAGGGACAGGTCGTCCTTGGTGCTCACAGGCACCGTGGCCACCACTTCGATTTTGCCTTTCCATTCACCATGGAGTTTGAGTGATTCTTTTGCGTAATCCATACTTTGAAAGTCTCCTTAATTTTAACTCATAAGGCAACCTCTAATAACTGAGGTTTTGCCCGTTTCATTTTGCGTTTCTATGATTTTTTCGGAAAATCCACAGTTTTTATCTTGGTGAACGCACAAAGACCAAAATAACCACTGTATCTTGCTTTTTTGGGGGATATTTCCCCCAAAAGGGCAGACTTACCCCTTGGCAAACTCACCTCGCTTTAAAATTTCATACCGACAAATGTTATACACCAGATTTGTCAGCCCTATATTGAATATCGCACGGTCTATGCCGATGGAACGCACAGTGATGCCCTTCATGGAGCCTGTCATAAATCCAAAAACGTGTTCTACCCTGGCTCTAATTTTGGATTTTTGGCGGTTGTTTTCCTTTTGCTCTGGGGTCAGTGGGTGATTGCGATAGCCTTTTTCATTGATTCGAGTTTCTACTGTTTCAGGAAGATTTGCTAGCAATTCTTCCCCTGTATAGGCACTATCTGCGTATAAAACAGCATCTTCTTCTGTGATTAACTCGGCGAGGGCTTGACTATCGTGGACGTTGGCGCTGGTGACGGTGTAGCCGGTAATGATTTTGCTGTCGGCATCCACTTTTACGTGGTCTTTATAGCCATAATGCCGCTCGTTATTTTTCTTTGTCCAGCGGGCATCCGTATCTTTTTGGCTCAATTTGTGAGCATTTTCAGGCTTTTCCCATTCTTCTGGTACCTTGCCCTCTTTGATGGTTGCATTCTCATCTCGATGATTTCTTTGGCGAGGTGCATCCACGAAAGTTGCGTCTACAATCGTACCTTCACGAGTGATAATGCCTGCATCTAACAGCATTTTATTGAAATGATGGAACAATTTATCCATTACGTTAGCCTTCATCAGCGTGTCACGAAACAGCCAAATGGTTTTGGAATCGGGCACTCTGTCCCCCAGCCCCAAGCCCAAAAAGCGCATAAAACTCATGCGGTCATTGATTTGAAACTCCATTTGGTCATCGCTGAGATTGTAAAGACGTTGCAAAATCAATATTTTAAGCATCAAAATCAGGTCATAGGGCGGACGCCCACCAAGTCCTTTGTGTTCTTTTTTGGTAGCTTTTTTCAAAATTGGGCGAAACTGCTCCCAGTTGATAACTGTGTTCAATCGAACCAACGAATCGCCCAGTTTGCTCAACTTTTCCAATCTGTTTTCTTCACTAAAAAATCCAATTTGCATGTTCGTCACCGCCCTTTTTTCTTATGTCCATTATACTACAGATTTTGCCAAATTGATAGCGGGTTTTTAGAGATTGCCTAATTTTAATTCCTAGGATTTTTCAGAGCAGCTTGAGCGGCTGCTAGGCGTGCGATGGGTACACGGTAGGGAGAGCAGGAGACGTAATCCAGACCAGTGTTGTGGCAGAATTCCACGCTGGAGGGGTCGCCGCCGTGTTCGCCGCAGATGCCCAGCTTCAATTCGGGACGGGTTTGACGACCCAGCTTTGCAGCCATTTGCACCAGCTTGCCCACCCCGTTTTGATCCAAACGAGCAAATGGGTCAGATTCGTAAATCTTAGAGGTGTAGTATGCATCCAAGAACTTGCCAGCATCGTCACGGCTGAAGCCGAAGGTCATTTGGGTCAAGTCGTTGGTGCCGAAGGAGAAGAATTGTGCTTCGGTGGCCACTTCATCAGCGGTCAGAGCGGCACGGGGGATTTCGATCATGGTACCCACCATGTAAGCCATGTCAGAGCCAGCTTCTGCGATAATAGCATCAGCGGTTTTCACCACAACAGCCTTCACATAGGCCAATTCCTTCACTTCGCCAACCAGAGGAATCATGATTTCTGGCACGATTTTCCAGTCGGGGTGTTTTTTGTTGATGTTCAAAGCAGCCTTGATGACAGCCTTGGTTTGCATGACAGCAATTTCAGGATAGGTGACGGTCAAACGGCAACCGCGGTGACCCATCATGGGGTTGAATTCGTGCAAACCATCGATGATGGCCTTCACGTCTGCCAGAGACTTGCCAGTGTCTTCTGCCAACTTGGCAATGTCGTCTTCAGCGGTGGGAACAAACTCATGCAGAGGGGGATCCAAGAAGCGAACGGTCATGGGATAGCCGTCCAGAGCTTCGTACATGGCTTCAAAGTCGCCTTGTTGCATGGGTTCCAGTTTAGCCAGAGCTTTTTCGCGGCCTTCCACAGTGTCAGAGCAAATCATTTCACGGATGGCAGGGATGCGGTCAGCTTCAAAGAACATATGCTCGGTACGGCACAGGCCAATGCCTTCAGCGCCAAAGCTACGAGCTTGCTTGGTATCACGGGGGTTATCAGCGTTGGTGCGGACTTTCAGTTGACGATACTTGTCAGCCCAGCCCATCAAACGACCGAAGTTGCCAGTCATGGCGGCTTCTTCAGTGGCAATGGCTTCGCCATAGATGTTACCAGTAGAGCCGTCCAAGCTCATCCAGTCGCCTTCAGAATAGGTGCGACCAGCCAGGGTGAATTGCTTGGCTTCTTCATTCATCTTGATTTCGCCACAGCCAGAAACACAGCAGGTACCCATACCACGAGCCACAACAGCTGCGTGAGAGGTCATGCCGCCACGGACGGTCAACACGCCTTGAGCGGCTGCCATGCCTTCGATGTCTTCGGGAGAGGTTTCCAAGCGAACCAACACAACTTTTTCGCCCTTAGCTGCCCATTCCTTGGCATCTTCAGCGGTGAACACCACGCGACCACAAGCGGCGCCGGGAGATGCTGCCAAAGCAGTTGCCACGGGAGTAGCGGCTTTCAAAGCGGCGGGGTTGAATTGGGGGTGAAGCAGAGCATCCAATTGCTTGGGGTCGATCATAGCCATGGCTTCCTTGTCGGAGAGCATGCCTTCGTCAACCATGTCGCAGGAAATTTGCAAAGCGGCGGCGGCAGTACGCTTGCCGTTACGGGTTTGCAGCATGTAGAGCTTCTTATTTTCGATGGTGAATTCCATGTCTTGCATATCGCGATAGTGGTGTTCCAGCTTGTCGCAGATGGCCACAAATTCGTCGTATGCAGAAGGCATCACGTCTTTCAATTGGTCGATGGTTTGAGGGGTACGTACACCAGCCACCACGTCTTCGCCTTGGGCGTTCATCAAGAATTCGCCAAACAGCTTCTTCTCGCCAGTGGCAGGGTTACGGGTGAAGGCCACGCCAGTACCAGAGGTGTCGCCCAAGTTACCAAACACCATTTCTTGCACGTTAACAGCAGTGCCCCAAGAGCCGGGGATGTCGTTCATACGGCGATAGATAACAGCGCGGGGGTTGTCCCAAGAGCGGAACACAGCCTTGATGGCGCCCATGAGTTGTTCTTTGGGATCGGTGGGGAATTCTTCGCCCAGCATTTTCTTGTATTCAGCCTTGAATTGGGTGGCCAAGGTCTTTAGGTCGTCGGCAGTCAAATCGGTATCCAAGTGGATGCCTTTTTCTTCCTTCATGGCGTCGATGAGGACTTCGAAATACTTCTTGCCCACTTCCATAACCACGTCAGAGTACATTTGAATGAAACGGCGATAGCAGTCGTAAGCCCAGCGAGCGTTGCCAGACTTGGCGGCGATGACGTCCACCACTTCTTCGTTCAAGCCCAGATTCAAGATGGTGTCCATCATGCCAGGCATGGAAGCACGAGAGCCAGAGCGGACGGAAACCAGCAAGGGGTTTTCTTGGTCGCCAAATTTCTTGCCAGTGATTTCTTCCATTTTGACGATATATTCCATAATTTCAGCTTGGATGCTGTCGTTAATCATTTCGCCGTCAGCATAGTATTGGGTACAAGCTTCAGTGGTGATGGTGAAGCCTTGGGGCACAGGCATACCCAGGTTGGTCATTTCAGCCAAGTTGGCGCCTTTACCGCCTAGCAGTTCCTTCATGGAACCGTTGCCTTCGCTAAAGAGATAGACAAATTTGTTGCTCATAAGAATCCTCCGTAAATTGTTCACACATTTTTTTGCTCTTGCTGCCATGACGGTGAAAATTTAGTAAAGATTCACAGACTTGGCGAGGGAAAAAGCTTAACACTTATATTATACGCGAAAAAAATCAAAAAACAATGTGAAAATTGGATAAGAATCCCTGTGATTTTTTGGCATTTTGCCTGAATGCTGTATAATTTTACCAGAAATAAAGAAGGCGTAGAGGAATTTTAAAAAACCATAGGATTTTTCTTTCCTTTTGTAGTGAAAAGTGGTATTATAGATAGGATTATTAGCTTTGCGAAAGGGAGTGCCCATGTCGTTGTTTCCTCAAGCCCAACTCAACGCTGCCCAGCAGTGGATTGTCCACAGTGCCCACGGAGGCACCTTGCCCCATAGTTTGTTGCTTTGGGGACAGGGGGATTTGCGCACCATCGCCCAATTTGCCGCGGCGGCTTATCAATGTGAAGGCACGCCAAGGCCTTGCGGCAAGTGCAATCCTTGCCAAAAAATGGAAAATGGCATTCATCCAGATGTGATGGTGGTGGAAGACAGCGCCCATAAAATGATTGCCGTGGACGTGGTGCGTCAACTGCGCCAAAGTGCCTTTGTGATGCCCAATGAGGGTCAACGAAAAGTGTACATCTTTCCAGACGCATCTCTTTTGACACCACAAGACCAAAATGTGCTTTTAAAGCTGGTGGAAGAAGGCCCCCGTTATTGCGCCTTTGTGTTCTGCGTAGAAAACGCCAGCCAAGTGCTCCAAACCTTGCGCTCTCGCTGTGTTAGCCTATACGCTGGGCAAGATGATGTGGCGCAGGTGCCCCCCTGTGACATGGGGGTGGCGCTTTGTCAAGCCCTGCTTGGCAAAAAAGGAGCCATTACTACTTGGGCTGTGAAAGCCGAAGGGCAAAAGCCCTCGCGCCAAGAGTTAGAGCAGATTTTGCAAGATGGACGACAACTGTGCATCCAAGCCTTGGCGGCAGTGCAGACCCAACGAAGTGCGTCCAACCCTGTGGCGCAAGCCATGGCGCAAGGGCTCGGTGCCCAGCGTTTAAGCAAGCATATTCATACCCTACAACTGTATTACAACCAATGCGCCTATAACATCGGCGTAAGCCATACGTTAGGTGCATTGGCCATTGAACTGGAGGAAAATCCGTGATTGAAGTCATCAGCGTCCGTTTTAGAGGCGGATGCAAAACCTATTATTTCGACCCCCAAGGCATCCAAGCCCAAATGGGGGACAACGTGGTGGTGCAAACAGCCCAAGGGCTGGAGTTTGCCACCTGTACCCAAGGCAACCATGACGTGCCAGAGACGGCCATCGTCAAAGAACTGTCCCCTGTGCTACGGATGGCCAACGAACAAGACCGTAAAGTGGTAGAGGCCAACCGCAAAAAAGAAAGCGAAGCCTTTGACATCTGCGAGAAGAAAATTTTGCAACATAAGCTGGATATGAAACTGGTGAACGTGTCTGCCAGTTTTGACGGTAGCAAAGTGATTTTCTTCTTCACCGCAGACGGGCGTGTAGACTTCCGTGAATTGGTGCGTGATTTGGCAAGCGTGTTCCGCGCCCGCATTGAACTGCGTCAAATTGGTGTCCGTGATGAGGCCAAAATGATTGGCGGTTTGGGCATTTGCGGTCGTCCTTTCTGCTGTTCCACCTTCTTGGAAGGCTTTGTGCCTGTGTCCATTAAAATGGCAAAAACCCAAAGCCTCAGCCTGAACCCTGCCAAAATTTCTGGCACCTGTGGGCGGCTGATGTGCTGTTTGAAATACGAACAAAACGCCTATGAAGACGCCATGAAGCGGATGCCCAAGGCGGAATCCTTTGTCATGACCCCCGATGGGACAGGCAATGTGAAATCCGTGGATTTGCTTCGCGAAAAGGTGAAGGTGTCCCTTGACCAAGTGAAAGAAGCCCCTCGCCCCTATCGCAACAGTGAAATCGAAGTGCTTCGCAATGGCAAGGGGAGCCGTGATGGCATTGAAATCCCCACCAAACGCCCTGAACGCTATGTGGAAGAGAATTCTTTTGGTGGCCGTGAAGTGGGCACCTTGGGTCGCCCATTCTATATGAACCAACCCATGACTGCCTTGGAATCTGGCTTTGCTGCCCAAGATCAAGAGGATGATCGTCCCCGTCGCAACCGTAACCGTGGGGATGGCAATCGTCGTCGTAAAGATCCCAATCGTCAACTGCAAGGGGATAAAAAGCCAGCCAAGCCTGTGGACAAGAAGTCGGCGGATAAAAAACCAGCTGATAAAAAGCCACAAGGAGACAAGCCCCAACAAGGGCAAAAACAAGCCGCTGGTCAAAAGCCAAACCAGAACCAAAAGCCCAACCAAAACCAGAACCAAAACCAAAACCGCAACCGTAACCGTAACCGCAACCGTCCACAAGGACCAAAGAGCGATGGTGCACCCAAGACGGATAAGGTGGATAAAGTGGACACCAAGCCCCAAACCCAGCCCAAGACTGAAGGGGATGTGGCCAAACCCAAAACCAACCGTCGCCCACGGTACCGCGGGCCTCGTAAACCGAAAAACCCTTCCACACCAGCTACCTAAAAGGAGATTCCTATGGGACGATTTGATGGCGTGCTCTTGATGAGCGATTTTGATAATACCTTGGTCTTTACGGCCGATGCACTGACAGCTGGTAAGGATGTGCCACCTCTGCACCCCAAAAACCAAGCTGCCTTGGCAGAGTTTGTGGCAGAGGGTGGACAGTTTGGCGTTGCCACAGGGCGCGCGTTGGCTGCTTTTATGTGCTATGTTTCAGACTTGCCCATCAATGTGCCTTGTGTCACGGCCAATGGTGGTGGGCTGTATGATTTTAAAACCCAGCAATACCTTTATGCTGTGACCTTGCCAGAGATTGCCGCGGTTCATGGGCAGGAGATTATCGATGCGTTCCCCCGTGTGGCGGTGGAAGCCTACCCCAATTCTCAGCATATTTATGTGGTGCAGCGCAACCATGTTACCGACCAACATGAGGTGCTGACGCAGGTCAAGTGCATCGATGAACCCGACCTGTCTCAAGTGCCACAACCTTTGGCAAAACTGTTGTTTACAGGGTTTCATGAAGATTTGCTGGCCATCAAGGACTTTTTGACCACAAAACCATGGGCTGAGGAGTATGAATTGATTTTCTCTGGGGAACATTTGCTGGAAATGACCAGCAAAGAAGCCAGCAAAGGGGCTATGGTCACCCGTTTGGCAGACTATTTGGGCATTGATATGGCCCATGTGTACTGTGCTGGCGATGAGGCCAACGATATGTCTATGCTGCAAATTGCCGCCCAAGGCTTTGCACCAGAAAACGCCATTCCAGCAGTGAAAGCGCTAGATGTGGTGCCAGTGTGCCACGCCAAAGATGGCGCCATTGCCCAAGTGGTGGCACGGCTGAAAGAGCGCTATCCAGCATAAATTAAATGGAAAATGGAGCTGGAGGGGTGGAAATGAAATTGCCCTATGGGCAATGAAATAGTGCTACGCACAATGAAATGTGGCTTTGCCACATGAAATAAACTCCCCCATTGTCCGCAGACAATTCACTTCCCCGAAGGGGGAGTTCATTAAAAAAAGAGACTGCCTAAGCAGTCTCTTTTTTCATGGATATAGTGGCCAAAAAAGATGCACAATCTTCAAGTCTGCAATATCTGGGGGAGCTCGAGGGGTTACACCCCTCGAATAAAATCAATTTGTCCTCACCGAAATCGCAACCGTTCTCCGTCCCATACCTTTTCACTCTTCACTATTACTTATTACGTTCAAAAAATCCTGTACAACGTAGTGAAAAGTGAAGAGTGAAAAAGTAATAAGTAAAAAATCCGAAGTAGATAAATCTACTTCGGATTTTTTGGATAGAGTGGCCAAAAAAGATGCACTCATTTTTCAATCTTGCGCTCTGGTAATTGCTTGAAAATTTTCACTTTGTTACTGTGAGTCACAAAAATTGACCTACAGTTTATTTACAGTTTATAGAATTACTGATATAGTTAAAGTTACAAAACGAATTGTGCTAAAATTATATGGGAGGGCTGACGATATGGATAAGTTAACAGTTGCTACAGGGATGTGTCTGCAAAAGCATCGTTTGGAGCAGGGATTATCTGCGGAAGAAATTGGCACACTCATCGGGGAGTCTGCAACCTACGTGGAACACATTGAGCGAGGTGAAACTGCCATCACCGTTGCGCTATTATCCAAGTTTTCAACAGCCCTTAATATAAGCATTGCACTTCTTTTCTTAGAGATAGAGAGCCCAGAAGTAGCAGAAAAAAACTATCTATTGCGTTGCTATAAGGAACTCATAAAAGTCAATTCTGCTGGACAAAAATCCCTCTACAAGTGGATGTATAAACTTATAAATTCTGGGAAAGAAGCGGATGTGGAGGAAGACCCCCAATTCGATATATGGTAAGTTTCCTGCGGCTGGCATTCACTCAAAAGATAATTGAATACGTAAAAAAGGGCTAGGCCACCAGCACGTTATCCGTACTGGTGGTCTAGCCTATTGCTATTTACCGAGCCATATTTTTCTTCTGGGGCTTGGACTTCTGGATAGGTTCCTCTCGACACACCTCGAAGCGATCCACATTCAGAACCAACGACAAGGTTCGTCCGTTATCCCATTTCATCACGGCCTGTGCCAAGTCATCAACAAAAACAATGGTTCCCATGGTGCCAGATGGCACAGCTTGAGGGTCGCTCATGGAGAGGAGTCGGACTCTGGTGCCGGCTGGGTAGGTGTCTTTGTAATACTTCACTTCTTCTCTGGATGGTACATTATACATAGTTAGGTTGCTCCTTTGAATTTTATTCTCACCGTCTCGCTGTCCTGCACTGTGATCTGCTGGATGGCTTGACGGATGAGATCGTCGCTGTACTGGGTTTCGGGTTGTAGGGATTGCACCCAGTGGGCAATCTGCGCCACACGGCTCTCTACGCTGGGCTGTGTGTGGCGTTTGGGGGCTAGGCTGTCCAGCTGTGTCTGGAGGACTTTTTTCTCCTCTGCAAGGCTCTGCATTTGGGCGGACAGGTCGGGGTTGTCCATGTCCTCTAGCACCATCTCCAGCAGGATTGCCTGTCGGTTGGTAATCTCCAGCAGTCTATCTTGTAGCTGCTCACAGCCGTCATCCCCCTGCCCACTCACCACTTGGGTGATGTGATCCAGCAGGGTCGGCAGGACTTCTTGTTGTGTGCTGGCGAAGTCGTGAAGCTGTTCCATGATGAGGCTGTGGAGTTTCTCCTCCTCCATGGTGGGCGAGTGCTGACAGAATTTCGTTCCGTTTTCTAGTCGAGAGGTGCATCGCCAGACGATGCGTTTGGTACCATTTCTGCTCCATGTCACTCTGCGGTAGGGCGAACCACACTCACCACAGACTAGCAGTTCAGATAGGGCATATTTGCTTGAATATTTCCCCTGCTCGGTGATGGTGTTCTCCATGGTTTTTCGCTTGGAGTTCCGCCGTGCCAGTTCCTCCTGCACTCTGGCATAGATGTCCCGTGGCACGATGGCGGCGTGATGATTCTCCACGTAGTACATGGGTCGCTCCCCTTGATTTTTTATGACCTTCTTGCTGATAGGGTCTTGGGTGAAGGTCTTTTGCAGGAGGGCATCACCGATGTATTTTTCGTTGGCGAGGATGTTCTGGATGGCTTGATGTCCCCAGTTGAGGGTACCCTTTTTGGTAGGGCGTTCTGTTGCTATTAGCTCAGTTTTTAGTGTGGCGATACTGGCTCCTTCGAGGTAACGGCGGTAGATGTAGCGAACGGTCTCCGCTTCCTCTGGGATGATTTCGATGGTGCCGTCGTCATTTTTTTGATAGCCCAGTAGCTTGGGGAAGGTAAACTCTCCCGATTCCATCCGTTTCCGCTTACCCCAGAGGACATTCTGACTGAGGGACTCGCTTTCCGCTTGGGCGAAGCCACTGAACAGGGTGATGAGGAACTCGCTACTCTCGGTCAGCGTATTGATATTTTCCTTTTCAAAGATAACCCCGATGCTGTTGGCTTTCAGTGTGCGCACTGTCGCCAGACAGTCCACCGTATTACGGGCAAATCGGGAGAGGGATTTTGTGAGAATGAGATTGATACGACCACGCTTGCAAGCGGCAATCATGCGGTTGAACTCTTTTCGCTTTTTCAGCCCAGTGCCAGAGATACCTTCATCGGCGTAAATGCCAGCCATCTCCCAGTCTGGGTTGGCTTCAATTTTCTCAGTGTAGTAGCTCTTTTGGGCTTCGTAGCTAGTAAGTTGCTCGTCGCTGTCGGTGGACACTCGGCAGTAGGCCGCCACTCGTAGCTTTTTGGTTTGGGTGGTGCCTGTGGCAGTCTGTTGGGCGGCTGGTATCATCCGCACTCGGCGCTCCGTGGTCTGCATCATGTTCTCACTCCTGTCTATTTAAGCATTGGTATCGGATGGAAATCCCCTGCAATATGAGGTCGATTACCTCATTGGGGTTGTCTGGGTGATCCAGTCCGTGATTGATTTGATTGTTGTTGCGGAGGACTGTTGCTGTGGGGGTGTAAGTGTAGGTTGATGGTGTTATGGGCAGTTTTGTGGGGCTGGACTTTTCAGCGCTGGCGCCCTTGCTCCCTTTGCCACCAATGATGCACTGCACCATGCGGAAGGTTTTCTCTGGGATGATGGGAGGGTAGCCGTCCTGCCCAGTGTACCGTGGGTTTTCAAGCAGTCGTTTTACCTTGTGCTTGTTCCAGAGGGGGTTGTCCATCCAGTAGGAGATGCCCTCGCTGTTGAGCCGATTGGTAATGGTCAGATAGGAACTACCCTCGCAGTACCAATCGTATATGTTCTTCACCGTTTCTGATTCGGAGGCTACAGTTGTGAAGGTGCCGTTCTGGATGGTGTAGCCGTACAGGGTTTTCCGATTGCTCATGGCGCTACCTCCTCAGCCAGTATGATGCCACCGTAGAGGTGGAAAGTCATGTTGCCATGTTGGTCAATGGTGATTTGCTCCACCAGTTCCTCGAAGAGTGGTTCGTCCAGTTCTTCCATGTGGTCTGGCCCTTGCTCTAGGATGGCGATGGTTTGCTGAATGGCGTCCACTCGTTCCTCGATATCCTCATTCTCAATAACTCGTCTCCGTTGATGGCGCAGGGTGGTCATTTGGGCTTGGAGGGCGGTGCGTTTGGCGAGGGTAGCTTCTGCATCGAGGAGCCCTGCCGTCTGTAGCTTTTGGATTTTATGCTGTTGCTCGGCAGTCTGGGCGATGGCGGTGTTGATTTCGAGGAGTTGTGGATTGTTCCGCTGTAGGGCAGTTTGTAGTTCCTCCAGTTGTCGCAGGGCTGGTGGGAAGATGTCTGCATGGTTGGATTTTAGCTTGTTGTACAAGGTGATGAAGGTACGGAAAATCTCTGGCTCTGGGGTGCGCCCTACGGGGCAGTTGGCTGCCTTTTGGTCGTGAGTGCGACACACCCAGTAGGTATCTCCCTTTGGGGAGACCCTACGTTTGAACAATGTTCCGCAGTGTGCGCATCTAACTTTTAAGGACAGCAGGGTTTTGGCGTGTGCGGTGGAGGTACGTTGTCCTTTTCGTTTTATCAGTGCCTGCACCTTCTCGAAGGTCTCTCGGTCAATGATGGCTGGATGGGTGTCCTCGATGTAGTATTGCGCAACTTCCCCACTGTTTCGTTTTTTTACAAAGGGAAAATCTGTGGTATATCGTTTTTGACACAGAGCATCTCCAACGTATTTTTCGTTACTTAGAATGAGCTGAATGGTAGAGATTTGCCACCGATAGTTTCCGTCCATCGTTGCTACACCCAGTGCAGACATCCAAGTAGCAATATCTTCTAGGCTAATTCCATCAAGATATTTTTTAAACATCCCTTGCACCAGCACAGCCTGTTCTGGAACAATCTCCATCTGGCTACATCCTATCAGCCGATACCCAAAGGGTGCCTTGCAAGTGATAAACTCCCCACGCTCCATCCGTCGGCGGTAGCTCAGTCGTTGATTTTGCGAGATGGACACTGACTCCTGCTGTGCCAGAGCGCCAGAAACGCTCACCATCAGTTCTGTGGTGAGCGTTCCAGTGTCGATATTCTCTTTTTCAAATTTAACTGTGACACCCAGTGTCGCCAGCTCTCGGAGGGCGGACAGGCAGTCCTTGGTATTTCGTGCGAAGCGAGAGAGGGATTTTACCAGAAGTCGATCCACCCGACCCTTTCGGCAGTCGGACATCATCCTCTGAAATTCTTCTCGTCCTTCTAGCTTGGTGCCAGTGATGCCTTCGTCGGCATAGATGTCCACCAGTTCCCAATCGGCTTGACTGGTGATAATCTGGGTGTAGGCTTTAATCTGGGTGGCATAGGAGTTAAGTTGGTCAGCAGAGTCGGAGCTAACACGGCAGTAGGCCGCCACTCGTAGCTTGTCTCGATTTGTTTTGATGGCGTCAATTTTGGTGACGGTTTTCTGCAACATGGTCGCTCCTCCTTCCTAATTTCTGACCACAACACTACCACAGAAGTGATGGAATAGCTATGACAATTCCCAGACACTTCGGATGGCATAGTGGCTTCTGGTGAGGGTGGAAACCTTGTCCACCTCCTCCTCGCTCAGTAGCCCTGCGTCCTGCAATTTGGCTAGGATTTGCAGGGCTATCTGGCATTGTAGTTTGCGGTTGGTTTCGCTCATAGCCGTTCCTCCTCGAAGTAGCCGTCCTCCTTGGTGCGACGAAGAAAGGCTTCGATTTGCCAATCTTGGTCGGTGACTGGGATGTCTGGCAGGGCGGTCAATACCTCGTGATGGTATCGTCCTTCTGCGGTGGCTCGTTCATCCAAGATAGCCACTACACAGGTGTCCGACTCGGTGCGGATGGCTCGTCCAAATCCTTGGCGCAGTTTCATCTGCATTTCGGGAATCACTGCTGATTGGATGAACTCCTGCAAGGTGGGGTACTGCTCCTTCTCACGCTCCTTGAGGGCATCTGGGAATGGGAACGGTAGCCGTGGGATAATGAGCAGTGACACGCAGTCACCGGGGAAATCCATCCCCTCCCATGCAGAGCCAGTGGCAAATAGGACAGCACCGGGGGTGGCTCGGAATTGATCCAAGGTGTGCCCACCATTTCGACCCAGTGCAAACAATGGATAAGGGGGCTTTTTTGCTTTGAGGGCGTGGTATGTGCCAGCCATAGCGGAGTAAGATGTAAACAGCACCAGAGCATGACCATGACTAAGCTGTATCAGCTCCTCAATCTGGTCACTGAGCTGGGTGATGTAGTCTTTGGCAATTAAACTGATAGGCTCCTCTGAAATGTACAGCATACAGTTTTCACCGTAGTCGAAGGGGGAAGGAGAAATGGACTCCACCACACGCTGATTGTCGGTCAATCCGACAAGGCTCTGAAAGTGAGAAAAATCGTCACCCACAGCCAGTGTGCCAGAGGTCAAAACCATAGGTTGATAGCGTTGCCAGAAAATATCGTCTAACTGGTCACCCAGATTCAGCGAAGTGGCACAGAGGACGGTGATGCCCTCCTCCTTGGTGCTGTAGTAGAGAATGTTGTCCGAGTTGCGCACAAGCAGAGACACTGCTTCCAAAAGAAAAGAAATCTTTCGTGCAGTGGTGACTGAGGTGGTGCGCTTCATCTCTCCCTCGCAGTGGTTGAGAACACGGTGGGGACGAATGAGCATGGTTTGGTAGACCTCAAATTCAAATAATCCCGTCTGATCCAGTAAATCCAGCAGAGGGGTGAATAAGCGGTTGATTTCATCTGCCCAACGGACACAGCGGTCATACCGCAGGGTGCGTACCAATGCTCTAATGTCGCTACCAGATAGTTGTACTCGAAGCATCTGCCGTGCTGTTTCGGGGAGTTTGTGGGCTTCGTCCAAAATGGCGGTACAGTATCGAGGAAGGATGGGACGACGACCCCAGCTGTGATGGAGTCCGTCTGCCAGCAATAAATTATGGTTGCAGATTTGGAAGTGGAAGTCATTAGATTGCGCCCGCTCCAAGAACAGACGATAGCGACAGATTTGCTTGTCGCAGTGACATTCTTTCGGTACGCCAATCTGCGCTCGTTCAAAGGCAGGGAGTGTGGGGAGGCTACTCATATCCAGATTATGTTCTAGGGTTTGAAGGGTCTCCAGTGTAGCAGGATGTTTCTTTTTGTGATTGAGGAAAGCCAGTCGATTTTCCAGTCGCTCATCGCAGACGTAATGACTCTTTCCTTTGCGGATGATGGATTCTAATGGTGCTTGTTCTAAGCCATCTGCAATTAAGACTTGGGATAACAAGGGTAGATAATCTTGGGCGATGGCAGTTTGTAGGGCGATGCTGGCGGTTGAAATAACAATGGGCAACTGGGGTAACTGCAATGCTTTGCGATAGCGATGGAAAGCGATGCCAGCCACCAAGTAGGCGTAGGTTTTTCCGCTTCCAGTACCTGCGTCGCACAGTGCAATTTCATCTCCCAGCATAGCCCCAAGCATAGTATGGCTTAGAAGCACTTGTGCAGGACGTAATGCCAGCCCCACACGTGGAAGTAATGTTTCAAAGATGTAGTCGATTTCATCGTGAGCAATTTTTTGTTGTTCCATGATGTTCATGGTATATCTCCAATCGTAAAATATATAAAAAGGGGTTCCATCTATTTGCAACTCGCACCCGATGGATGGGGAACAGTACGGTTAACTTCTGGCAGAAGTATCACGGGCTTTCTGAGGGTCTCTACTGCTTTCAACCCAAAGTCAGCACCACCTATCTCATGCGTAGGCCGTGCGTGGTGTCTCATTGTCTGCTCCCAAATCGTCAATGCGCTGTGGCGTGCCTTGCCACAGTCAACGAGGTAAAATCGCTCGCCCTGCAAGGCTGTCACCACTTGCAGGGGTCTTGGCGCACACTGGTCGAGTGCTCTTAGATGGGGGCGGTTCCCGTACTGCTGGTATAGTGACAGAGACATACGATTCTTGATGCACAATCTGCACCCCATGACTCCCACCATACTGTGCAAAAAATCCAGTTAATACGACAAGTATTGCCTTAGATTTTTTGCTTGTCTGGCGGAAGCCCTGTGGCACATCTTGCACATCAGAACCGTATGCCCCTGTCAAGTTTTCAAGGTGCGAGGAAAAGGGTTCAAGTCCTTTTCACCCTACAACGTACAAAACATGACCGTTTGTGGGGTATCACCCAAAAATAATTTTTGCTTTTTTTCGAATTCCTGTGACAAGGTCTCGCACACTGCTGACATTAATGTTGTTTTGCTCACCATAATCTCGAAGTGTCATCCCACCCAGTAGACAATGTAAGTAAACGTCTAACTGTTTTGGTGTAAGTACAGATTGGAGTTCTTGCTCCAAGGTAAATATCATGTGAGAGTGTTCTGTCTGATTGGTATCTACTGCCCATGCGGAATCCATGTCCTCACCGGCGGACACATAGTCCAGAGACAGCATGGTGGTTCGCTCCACCACCACGCTCTTACCATTTCGCACCCCATACACAGGGATGCCCTCCTGCTCTCGTTGCATCTTCTTAGCTTCGCTACGGAGTAGTCGCATGGTCTCTCTATTGATTTCGCACTGCTCGCCAGTACGTTTTACTCGCATATAGCATTTACCGTCCTCGGTGGTCCAGAGGTCATAATCAAATTCATCGGGTGTTTTCATCACCGTAATCTCCTGTAAATTGAATTTTTGATGTAAAGTCAAAAATTCGGAGACTACGGATATTTCGCTATACAGCACTGCCAATCGTGACAAAATCCGACTTGCAGGGGATGAAAAGCAAAGAAAAAGGCACAACCTCGACAAAATTTGTCAAGGTTGTGCCTTTTTCTACATTTTTCGCAAATAAAAGCGGCGGTAGCTTGAATGCCACCGCCGCTTGAGCTGGAATTATTTGGTTTGCGTTGTCCCCTCCACGAGGGTAGAAGGTCGGTCTTTTTTACTCACCCATATTGCGATACAGGAAGGTCACAATCTGACCTCTAGTACAATTTGTATTGGGGCTGAAGGTGGTGTCGCTGGTGCCGTTGGTAATGCCCTCGGATACAGCCCACAGCACTGCATCGTAGCAATAGCTGTCATTATTCACATCGGCGAAGGTGCTATCAGAGGAGACTTCTGGCTCCCCTGCGGCACGGTAGAGGAAGGTCACAATCTGCCCACGGGTACAATCTGCGTTGGGGCTGAAGGTGGTGTCGCTGGTGCCAGATGTGATGCCCTCGGACACTGCCCAGAGGACTGCTTCGTAGTAGTAGCTATCGGCATCTACATCGGTGAATGGGTTGACGTAATCTACCACGGGACTGCCGTAGGCCTTCCACAGCAGGGTCACAGCTTGGGCACGGGTACAGGTTGCGTCGGGACTAAAGGTGGTGTCCGTGGTGCCGTTGGTGATGTCGTTCTCCACTGCCCACTTGATGGCATCGTAGTAATACGCATCTTCGTCCACGTCGGTGAAGAAATCAGAATCAGCGCCGTCAGATTCCACAAAGGTGACGGTAACAGTCACGCTTGCACCGGGTTGCTTGTAGCTGTAGGTGCCGTCGCCGTTGTCGGTGACGGTCACTTCACGTCCAGAGGAGTAGGTGACAGTGACATCGCCCACTTCGTAGCCAGCATCGGGGTCGGTGGTGATGGTGACGGTTGCGTTCATCTTGCTCTTGCTAGCGCTGATGCTCACATCGCCGTTGTCGGCAGAGGCTACACTAGAGGAATAGGTAGCGGTGCCAGAGCTGGTGCTATACTCGGTGTAAGCCAGTGCATAAGTGGAGAATTTGCAAACGTGCAAGGTCAGAGACGTCTTATCCTCGCTGACTTCCAGATATTCGCCATCGCTATTTGCAGTGGTGGTGATTTCATGGATGTCGCCCTCGTGCTCACGGTAGATGGTGTAGCTGGCCTTGTTCTGATAGTCGGCTGGGATTGGAATAATGAATTCAATCAGTTGGGTGCCAGTATCGGTCACATCGCTGGTTTCGTCATTCACAGTTTGGGTCACGTCAATGTTCAAATATAGTCCAACGTTGGATGCGGCTTCTTCGATGGCATCCACAGTCACGGAGGTCTGCTCTACGGTCAATATGATTTTTGCCACGTCCGTAGAGTTGTTTTCATTAACCAGGGCAGCTGCGATGTCATCCAAGCCACCCACAACGATATCGGGAGTGCCAGCAGCGACTTCTAGGACAGAGCTTGTTTTGTACTGTGGCATGGTGATGATTACATCGGCATCATCCAAAGAAATATCAGCCAACTCGGTTTTGGTGGTGCTGTCGTAAGATGCCACCACGTTGTACACGCCAGCGGAGTAGTTGTCAAATGTATAGGAACCATTCTCGCCTGTGACGGCATAAGCCTCTTGGGTGCTACCCTTCATCAGGGTTACCACAACACCCTCTATACCCGTTTCAGTGTCATAGGCATACACATAACCATGAATGTCATGAACTTCTGAATAGACCGCTTCAAATGCAACATCCTTAGAAGGCTGTGTGAAGGAGTCGCCTGCTTTGTAGGTCACACTGTTGTATGTCCAGCCAGCAAATACTTCTGTTTCAGATTTATCTGCACCAACAGGCAGGGTGTGGATGGTGCCAGCGATGCTATGGTTGATGGCGGGTGTGCCATCGTCAAAGGTCACATCATAGGTAGCTGGTGCTGTGGTGTAAATGGTCAGCACGCCCACTTGAATGGCGGCACCATCGGTGGTGCTTGCGTGGCGATAGTTGGTGTCGGTAAATTCTGCATAAATGCTGTAGGTGCCAACGCTAGTGGGGTCGGTGACCTCTGTGCCACTGCTGTTGGTGTATGTGATGGTGGCAGAGATACCCTTGTCATTGCTCACGGTTGCATAGATAGCGCTACCAGTGTATTCCACCACGTTATTGCTCACTGTGAAGCTCACAGGAGCCTTGGAGATGGTGAAGCTGGTGGAGGGGTTTGTGACGGTGTAGTTGGTGTTAACACCAGACAGGGTCACGGTGTAACTGCCAGCGGCTGTGTAGCTGTCCATGGAGGTATAAATGGTATCGACCTCCAATGCACCCACAAAGGAGACGCTTGGTGCTTGGGCAGTACCGTCATACTCGGTGGTGGTGTCAGTCCACACAGCGATAATGGGTTTTGTGGTGATGGTCAGTGCGCCATTCTCATAAGTGATGTCATAGTTGTCGTTGTCAATGGTGGTTTCGCCGTTTTGAATCACAAAGCTAGCCACATCAACGGTTTTGTCAGAAGTTTCCACATTCAAATCACTCTCTTCAAGAGTGATGGCGGTAAGTTCTTCGTCGGTAATTAAACCAACCACGGTGACGTCTGTAGTTTCAGAAGAAATGGCAGTGCCGTAGGTCACTTCTTGTGGCAAGGTGGTGATGGTCAAGGCTTTGGCGGTGATTGCCACATCGCCAGTGGTGGCAACAGCGGTATATACCAAGGTATAGTACCCTGCTTGTGCGCCAGAGAGGTCAGACACGCTGTAGACGGTGAAGGTGTCAGCATCTACCACGTTGGCGGTGGTACGGGTCAAGGTTGCGGTGGCGGTGACTTCGTCGCCAGTTTCAATATCGTTACCCAACACGAGGTCGATAGCAGAGAACGTAGCGTTGCCATCGTATTCCTTGGTCACACCAGTGGTAATGGTGGCGGTGGTGATGGCCTTTGCTTCAATCTTAATGTCAAAGGTTTCGCTGTAATCTGCCATGTTGTCGGTGCCCACGTATTTTGCGGTGATGGTGTGGGTGTCGATGGATAGCAGTTTGTCGGTGGTGTCGTAGGTCAACACATAATCGCCAGAAGCATCAGCGGACACGGCTTCGCACAGTTGGGTGCCGTCAGCGGCAAACAGTGCCATTTGACCTTCAGTGGGCTCTGTGGGATACAATGCGTTGACCGCTGCAACAGCTGCCGCCGCAACACCTGTTGCTTCTGGGGTGACGGTGATAGTCATGGTTTCGCCGTAGGTGTAGGTCTCTCCGTCTACCCCGTCAAACACGTCGTCGCCAAATTCGGTGCCAGATTGGATGATGTCGAAGGTGGTGCTTGCCTTGGGGTCAGCATCCGTGTAGTTGCCATCGGTCTCAGCAGTGATGGTAACGGTTGCTTCGCCAACATCGGTGTTGTCGGAGTATTCGTAGCTCCAATCGTCATCCGTCATGATGTTGCCATCGGTAACAGTGACAGTGGGCTCAATATCAGAGCCAGTGTAGACCTGAGAGCCAATGGCGGTAATCATCTCACTGGTGATGGTTTTTGCGGTCACATCCACAGAGTTGGTGTCATCATCCACAGCGGTATATACCAAGGTATAGTACCCAGCGTGATCGCCAGAGAGGGCGGACACACTGGTGACGGTGAAGGTGTCAGCATCTACCACGTTGGCGGTGGTACGGGTGAGGGTTGCGGTGGCGGTGACTTCGTCGCCAGTTTCAATATCGTTACCCAACACGAGGTCGATAGCAGAGAAAGTAGCATTGCCATCGTATTCCTTGGTTACACCAGTGGCGATTGTCGCAGTGGTGATGGCCTTTTTCTCAATGGTAATAGTGAAGTCTTCGCTGTAATCTGCCATGTTGTCGGTGCCCACGTATTTTGCAGTGATGGTGTGGTCGCCGATGGCAAGGAGCTTGTCGGTGGTTTTGTAGGTCAAGGTGTAAGAGCCAGAAGCATCAGCGGAGACAGCAGCGCACAGCTGTACATCGTTTTCATCGAACAGTGCCATTTGGCCTGCGGTGGGCTCTGTGGGATACAATGCGTTGACCGCCGCAACAGCTGTCGCCGCATCACCTGTTGCTTCTGGGGTGACGGTGATGGTCACGGTTTCGCCGTAGATATAGGTGCTGTCAGCATCATCCACGGTCAAATCGTCGTCACCAAAATCAGTGCCAGATTGGATGATGTCGAAGGTGGTGCTTGCCTTGGGGTCAGCATCCGTGTAGTTGCCATCGGTCTCAGCAGTGATGGTAACGGTTGCTTCGCCAACATCGGTGTTGTCGGAGTATTCATAGCTCCAATCGTCACTTGTCATGATGCTACCATCGGTGACAGTGACGATTGGTGTAATTGCACTGCCTGTGTACACTTGGTCGTCGATGTCGGTAATCATTTCGCTGGTGATGGTTTTGGCGGTGATGGCACCAGTGATATTATCAGCCAGTGTCACATCGTAATAGCTTGCTTGTGCGCCGCCTACAACAGGCGTTCCAAAGCTGATGGTAATGCTCTCTGCCACATTTGCGCTTGCATAGGTTGCCGTTGCAGAGACGGTGACTGCATCGCCAGTCTTCACAATATCATCAGTAGCTACTTCCCATGCCACGGTTGCGGTGGTACCACCGTCGTAGGTTTTGGTGATGGTATCAGTGGTCACTGCGGCGGTGACTTGCTTTGCGGTGAGTTTTACGGTGATGGTATCGCTATCGGAGCTATTGAGATTCACGCTACCATTATAGGTTGCATAGATCGTGTTATCCCCGACGGACAGGGCTCGGTCACTGGTGTTATAGCTTAAAGTTGCAGAGCCAGAGCCGTCGGCACCATAGGTGACTTCCACGGAACCCAAGAGAACGTCGGTATCTGCATCCAAATAGAAATCCACATAGTTGGTAGTGCCAGAGGCAGCTGCTCTAGTTGTCGCACCCACGGTCACATCCGCCACCAAGTCGATGCTTTGGCCGTAAACCACGGTAGTATCACTATCGCTAGCATCAGTGGTGCTGCCAGACTGGACAATGGAGAAGGCAACATCCGTAGTTGTCAAGTTGTAGTTACCAGAGGTGTCGTTCAATGTCAACACGGCATTGTAATTAGTGCCAGCTACAGTTTCTTTGTAAGAATCATCAATGGTGATGCTCACATCATCTGTACCAACTATGTTGTTGATGGTGACGATTGGCACTTGTGCTGAGCCTGTGTAGACCAGCTCCAAATCGCTACTGTTATAGGTCACTTCACGCTGTGCCACATCGAAGGTTCCACTGGTGACAAGGATGTCTTCATAGGTGGAATCCGTGGAGGTGAAGGTGACAGCGTAGGTGTAATCTTCGTCAGCGTCCAGAATGGTGTCTTTGGTAGTGTTGCTATACACAGTTTCGTTGATAGTCAGTGTGTAGGAGCCGTCGATATCGCTACTGCCATTAGAAGCGGTCACACCAGCGGTGGAATATGTGAAAATATCTGCCAAGGTGTCGCCATATTCGGCATCTTCAATAGTAGAAACCACAGTGTCTGCGCCTGTAAATGCAATATCCGTGATAGAGAGGGTGAAGGCTTGGGTATCAGTCTCCACATTGCCTGTTTCGCTGTTGGTCACAGAGACTTCGCAGTAGTAGGTGCCGCTGGCATCTGTATCTGCATCTGTTGGAATGGTGTACGTTTCTGATGTACTAAGGCTGGTTGTGTCAGTATCTTTGTACCACTTATAAGTAGTGGAGAAGTAGTCCTGTGGGTTTGTCAAAGAAGCTTCTGCCTTGAAATATTGACTTGTAAAATCATCTTCCATCAAAGACAGAGCGGTCGTGCTTTCACCCGAAGTAGATGGAGTGATGCTGGGAGAAGCTGTGTCGGAGATGTAGATTTTGCTATCTGTGCTATTAAATGTAATTGCACTGGTGGTTAAGGTGGTATCACCAATGATGAAATAACCCAAATCATCTTCATCACAATTTGTTGCCACCGCTTGGTTGGTGCTACTTGTTACCACCACTGTTGTAGTTACAGTCAGCTGTGCACCAGTGGTGAGGCCAGCATTGGTGATGGTCTGGCCGTTGCTCAAAGTCACAGGAGCAATCACTTTGCCAGCAAGGCTAATATTGCCAGTGCCCGAGAGCAGCTCAGTAACTGTGCCACCTGTCATGGTGAAGCCGCTGGCCTTTCCTGCATAGACGGTACCAACCACCTTGCCATCAGCGCCATAAAGATTCATCAAGTCAACCGATGTAGTGACATTAATCTTTCCAGTCACAGTTTTGCCGTTAAGGCAAAGATTGACTACTTCTTCAGTATTGTTAATTCGCAATTCCCCACTGATGTCATTGTACAGATAATAATTACCGCTAATATCTATGTCCTGTGCCTCCATGATAGGTGTCCAGACAGTGTTGTCGTCTGTACCGTCAGCACCGCAACCGCAGTCGCAAGTGTAATCATCAATTTCATTAGCAGTGTATGTATAGTCACCCTCTTCTTCGGCATAGCTCACATAGATAGAGCTATCGGTGGTAAAGAATTTAGAGAGGTTGGTATATTTTTCACTGCTGGTGGCGAAAACGCCATTGCTGCTACTAGCATAGGTGACGTAGATTTTTGCACCCTCTGTCATAGCTCCATCAATGTTAATCATATCGGTAGAAGCGAGCAGATACAAGCCCTCGCCATTGTTCTCAGCAACATAAGGGTTGCCACTGATGTTTATTTCAGCACCAGATGCGTTAGAGATACCACTCTGGTAAGTGGAAACGTTGCCAGTGATGCTACCACCAGAGAGGTTCATGATGCCCTTGTTATACACACCGCCACCATGGGAGGTACCCTTCACGGTATCAGATTCATCATTATCCTCAATGGAGCCAGCGGACATGTTAAAGGTGCCGGCATTATACACACCGCCGCCATACTCGCCAGCATTGCCGCCATTGGCATTACTATTATACGACGCATTGTAATTGTAGCAGTCTGTAATGAGGGCATCTTCGCCACTCATGGTAAAGACACCTGTAGTGGCATTGAACACGCCACCGCCACCCATACAGCCGTAGGTGTTGCTACTAAACATGTTATAAGTAGTACCGCAGTTTTCAATGGTACCACCGCTCATGGTAAAGGTGCCAGCATTGAACACACCGCCACCGCCAGCATTGGGATTACCGCTAGTACCGTTGGCTGCAGCTGCGCTTGCAGGGGCTGTAGAGCAGTTTTGAATGGTGCCACCCTGCATTTCGAATTCGCCACCCTGCTGTACCTGCACAGCACCACCGCCGCCTGCGTCATCTGCTGAGAATAGCATGTTGCAGCTATCAAAGGTAACGCCAGACTCTACAATGAGTTTACCGCCACCTTCAACCACAACGCCACCATACCATGCATCACTGATTTCACCACTACTTGTGGTGGATGTCAGCGTCAAGGTACCACCATTTTGCACAGTGAATACAGGTTCTCCGCTTGAAGCTTCCCCTGAATCAGCTTCAGTATTGCCTGCATCTAAGGTGGCATTCAGGGTAACAGTCACTGTACCTGTGACTGTAAAGACACCTGTAATATCGACATTAGAAGTCAACTCATAGGTGCTGCCATCAGACAGAGTTCCCCCAGATGCCGACAAGTCCGCTGCCGCCGCTGTGATGGTCATGGCTGGAATCATCCCAAAGACCATGGTCAAGGCCATGAATGTACTGAGTAGTCGCTTTTTTGCATTTTTCATGTTGTTTCCTCCGTTTTTTTATGCAAATTTGATGTAAATAAAGGCGAGAGTTAGTCCTAATAATCTTTTTTCATTCTTCATTGCTCCCTAATGTTTCAAATTTTGTTATCACCAGATATCCAGGCGGAACGCTCGGGTCTTAATGTAGATTGTTTGGGGGTTGCCACATAACTTTTCTTATGTGATACGCTTATCTAACAAATGCCAACACTTAGATTATATTCTATCACGATAGATTGAAAAATTCAAGGGATATCACAAAAGAATTGGTTATTTTTTCTATGGAATTAAACACCACTAGACCGATTAAAAAATTTTTAATCGGTCTAGTCATCATGCCTGTTTTAACAAGTTCAAATCAGTAAAAACATTCCCGTTCCATCATGCTAAACCGTACTTCAACTAAATTTTCGTCCTAAGTATCACATAAGAAAAGTTATGTGGTATTACGTCAAACCATATGCCAGTGGCATTCTGTCCATCTGCCGTGCGTGCTTCGTGCCAGATTCAATCGTATAAATACGAGTAGTGTTGATACTACTGTGACCTAAGATGTCAGCCAGACGGCTGATATCTTTTTCTATTCATACAACAACCACTGGCTCTGCCAGTGGATAAAAAGCTTATAGCTATGGACAAAATAAAAGCTCCCCGATATAGTAAAGTCAAGGTCTGCCAACCTAACTTACAATATCGAGGAGGTCTTCACATGAAAGACATTAACAGTCTAACGCATACTAAGTGGCGTTGTCAATACCACATCGTATTTGCGCCCAAATATCGGCGACAAGCAATTTACGGTGAAATAAAGCAAGACATAGGTTTTATACTGCGGAAATTATGCGAACAAAAAGGGGTAGAAATTATAGAAGCAGAAGCTTGCCCAGACCACATCCACATGCTGATAAGTGTGCCGCCAAAATACAGTATAGCGCAAATAATGGGCTTTTTAAAGGGAAAAAGTAGCTTAATGATATTTGACAGGCACGCAAATTTAAAGTACAAATATGGGAACCGACATTTTTGGGCGAGAGGCTATTACGTGGACACGGTGGGGCGAAATAAAAAGCAAATACAAGAGTACATAAAGAAGCAACTGCAAGAAGATGAAATGGCAGACCAAATGAGCCTGAAAGAGTATACAGACCCGTTCACGGGTAGCAAGAATACCAAGGCATAAGAAAAACCCCTTTAGGGGTAGCCCGAAACAGTAATGCACGTGGCAGACCATTCGGGACCCCTTTAGGGGTGTGTCAGTACCATGCCCTTCTAGGGCTATCCCAAGCCACCAGCTCAGCTGGTGGTTTTGACTTTGTAATAAGTTCGTGCAAACAGGTGGCGAAGGTTGTGTGGGAACACCTTGCTAGGTGCTACGTTGGCATCCTTGCAGATATTTTTCATCATCCGCCAGATGTTCGAACGATCCAGTGGTCTACCTGTTTTGGACAGAAAAATGAGACCAGATTGTATGCCTTGTTCTTTGCAGAAACGCTTTAGGTTGCGGCACAGTTCCTTCGGTAGAAAAATAGTGCGATTTTTCCCTTTGCACGACACTGTGGTGCGCCCTGTGTGCAGGGCAGATACGGTGATATGGCGCAGCTCAGAGACTCGGATACCAGTAGCACAAATGGTCTGGATGAGAAGTGCCAACTTATGATTTTGTTTTTGCTCTGCCGCTTGGATAAGTCGCTGATATTCACGTTGTGATAATTCTTTTTCTGGTTGCGAGAATATCTCTCGTTGAATTTTCAATGGTTTGACTTTGTATTGTGGCAAACCGAGCCACACCATAAATCCATTCACTGCCGCCAGCATAGAGTTGACACTGGCAGGTGCATAGGTGTTGATAAGTTGTTCCTTAAAAGATAGCACCATCATTTTGCTTAATTCCTGCCCGTCAATGAAGACTAAAAATAAACGAAGGTCTCGCAAATATTTTTGGATTGTATTTTGGCTTCGCTCTTCCTCGTGGAGATAGATTTCATATTGTTTCAATGTTTCAAGTGTAAATGTTGTCATGGGAATTTCCTCCTTCGCTGTGTCTCTATTTTTAACAGGTTAGAAGGAAAAATTCTAGGGATAACATAAAAAGAGCTTTCATTTGGGATATTTGCACATTGTTTCTCTGCAGAGTAATTAAATTAGGTGCCGAAAATGCGTCTCACAGTGAGACGCATTTTTTTCGTCTAGGTTGCAAATGGGCATCGGATGATACGTTTGTTGTGTCGCTTGGCGTGCTTCCACATGGCGGCGGCACCGCCAGAATCTTCGTAGCGGAGGTAGGAAACCACCACGTCGGCCGTCTCTGCAAGCCACCTATTTCTACGCACAATGGCAAATCGTGCTGGGCCAATCTCGATGGGCGGATAGGTGGTGCCGTCGTACCAGTCCACATTCCATGGGTCACGATCCAGATAGGCTTTCACATAGGTGGTTTCAATGTTGGGGTGGGTTTTCTTAAATGACCGCACCACTTTGAATGCCATGCTGTCAAAGTCGCCGTAGCCGCCCAGATAAAAGTGGGTAGCCCCCTCGTTAATTAAATCGCCGACCACCTCTGTCAGCCAAGTTTCCACCTCCTTGGCATGAGCCACACGGCTGTGTCCGCAAAAAGTTACTAGCATCGCCCCTTACCTCGTTCCTCTGTGTATAAGTATGTAGCTTATATCTTCTCTTATTATATAATCATTATGTTGTCAAAGTCAATATAAATAGTAGCATGGTGATTACGGAATAGACTCCCCTATAATGTAGAATATTACATGAAGGGAGGTGTCTCGCAATGGAAGAAAATATTTTTATTGGCGATTTTGCTTCGAGATTGAATAAGCTACGGCAAGAACGGAATGTGTCGGCACGAGATATGAGCATCTCGCTGGGTCAAAGCCACAACTTCATCCACAATATTGAAGTAGGCAGAAATTTTCCAACCATGCTGAATTTCTTTTATATCTGTGAGTTCATGGGGATTTCCCCCAAGGACTTTTTTGATTACGGCAAGTCTCATTCTGCTAGAGTTGTTGCCACCATGGAACAACTAGAAGCATTGAGTGATGAACAGTTTGATAGCATCGCTTCTGTCATTGAACACATGAATAAGTAGTGAAAAATGCGTCTCACCGTGAGACGCATTTTTCGCTATTTTTTGCATTATCCATAAATATCGGGACGGCCTACCAGAGTGAAGCCCTCTTGCCCTGTGATGACCACGTTGTTGTAGCCCATAGAACAGTGGATGATGATAGGCTCGCCTGCTTCGTCCTCCCCTGCATAGATGCCAACGTGACTAAAATCGGGATAGAATACCAAGTCGCCAGGGGTGGCCTCGTCCCATGTGGTGTCGGTGCAGTAGGTGTGCTGCATGATAACTCCACCGCCGTGGCCTATGATGTATTCGCCGTCGGTGACGATATAAAACACCCAATCTACAAACCCCGAACAGTCCAGTCCGTAGGGCAGATACATATCACTGGTGGAGTTACCATCAGCGGTCACTTCACGGAGTTCACCCCAGTTATCATCCCACCCTAACACCAAACTTTTACCGCCCCAGAAGTAGGTCACCTTGCCAACCAGTGACAATGCTTGTTCTATGATGGCCTGTTGTTCTGGGTCTAGGTTGTCTGGCAGATTGGCGAGGATTTCTTGTGCCTCGGCAGTGCCGATGGACAGGCTCTGGGTGGTCTCCAATAACAAATCGCCGTATCCCATCATCTCAGCCAACACTGTATTTTGCTCCTCGTCGAAGTCGTAGTAGGCACTCATATCGCTAGGGATTCTAGGGGTAATGGTGAGGGTTAGAATTGACTCCGTCCACGCTTCCGTGGTGTCGGTGGCCTCATGGCTGATGGTTTCGCTGGCGGTTTCAATTTTGGTCATATCCCAGAAGACCGTGGACAGCAAATCTATCTGATCTGCGCCTATGGTGGCGAGGGTCATGGCATCATCCCCTGTGGTTGCGTAGGCACAAAACACTGCCAATACATCCTCCCACGCAGGGGGACTGCCCGAAAAGTTGAAGGTGTCATAGCCTGTTTGCAGTTGCTCTAATTCATCGGAAAATTCTTGTATAACGGTGCCCACTGCAACAGATGGCGAGACCGTTTCCTCCTGCGCACTGGGTTCTGCGAAAAAGAAACCCAAGGGGGACACGATGATAATGCCCACCACGCAAATGAGCAGAAGGGCAACGAGGGTCACGCTCCCACCGGCCACCAGCAGGGCGACGGTGCTTTTCGCGGCTGTCGCTACGGCTATGGCAGCTTCTTTAATGGCAATGGTTGCTTGCTTGATGCCCTTGGCTGCGGCCTTGGCGGACTGTTTGGTCTGTGCCAACCGTTTGCCACCTTCGGCGGTTCGCTTGGCGACCTCTTTGGTGGTGGCGGTAGTGTTGGAGGCTGTTCGCCCAACACTTGCCCCACGTTGCCCCACGGTTGCCCTTGGGCTGGCGGTGGCATTGGCACCCCTCGTCTTTGGCAAATCCCCACGCTGGGGCGACGTTCGCCCCACAGGGCGAGAAGGTGCGGTGGTGTCGGCACGGTGGTGTGTCATCCTTTGCCCAGACTCTACGGGGTGGTTCTTCGCCATGGCACGACTTTGCGCCAAGGATTTGCCTTGGGTCTGGGCTGTGGTGGATACAGGCTCATGAACAGAAAAAGAACCATTGGCAGAAGGGGTTTGCGTTCCTTCTGCCAATGGTTTTGTTGTTGGCTGGTTGGGGCTGTTAGGTGCTGTATTTGGGGTAGATTGTGCCGTAGGTGAGTCCTTGGGCTGTGCTGATTTTCCTTTGGGCTTTAGCTTGTCCACACCACGTTGGACAAGGCGATCCCCTTGGTGTATCGCCTTGTCGGTAACATCATCGGCAACGATCTCCACTGCACTGTCCTGTTCATCGCCCTGCTGAGCAGAGTCACGGAGATTACTGCGCAGCTTACTTATGGCGAGGTCACGCCCTTGTCGGGAGAGTTCCTTGGGGGCGGCGGTGGCTTTTTCTTTGAGAGCTGTGGGTAGTGTTGGTTTTTCTTTGATGGATTTGATGGGGATGACCTCCTTTGAACTGATTGACAAGAAAATCTAATCTTGACAAATTACACATAGAGTGATACACTCAAGGCATAAATCTGAAAGGGGTGTCGTTATGCCAAGTGGTTTAGACAAAAATGGCAAATACAATGCGGATATTTACCGAATTGAAAGCAAAATTGAGGATCTTGAAGCAACATTGATTTACGAAAAAAACGCCCAGCGAAGAGAAGCTATCCAGAACGAAATAGAGGGATATCGCAAAGAGTTACGAAGTAGAAGAAGTTAATTTACAGTTTGCCTATCGCTGTGTGCTGTCCCACCTCGCTATTACAGCTAGTTCAGTCTGATTTGTATTTATCTGGAGCGACCAAGCCACGTAGCTTAGTCGCTCTTTTTCTTACTCCCCTACGATTTCGGATAATTTTGAAGTCATCAGCTGGTACAACGCCCCCTTGGGGAAACTATCCACGAACGGCACAATGGCGCTGCCACATTTGATGAGCCCTCGTCCTGCGTCTACATTGGTGATGTAGGAAAGCTGGTTGTCTGAAATATTCAGTAGCTTGGACAGTTCCGCTCTATCGGTGGAAGCTTGGTTCAGCATGACCAGAAATTCAGAGTTTGCCAGCATTGCTCTGGCGGTGTGGGACTGGAGGAGGTCGCCCACGTTCTGGGTCAGCCCTGTACAGCAAGCGCCATATTTGCGGACACGTTTCCACAGGGTGAACAAGAAGTTGGCACTAAATTCGTGCTGGAACATCAAATAGATTTCGTCGATGTACACCCAAGTATTGCGCCCCAAGGCACGGTTGCGGAGGATGCGGTTGAAGATGGCATCCATCACCACCAGCATTCCCACTGGGAGCAACTGTTTGCCCAAATCCCGAATGTCATAGCACAAAATCCGTGACTGGACATCCACGTTGGTAGGCTGGGCGAAGGTGTTGAGACTGCCTTGGGTGAACAGCTCGATGGCAAGAGCAACGTCCCTCGCTTCGACCTCCTCCTGCAAGAGTAGTTCTGCGTGGAAGTCCTGCAACGTGGGGACGTTACCAGTGTAACCGCCCTTGATGTAGTCGTGGTAAACCTTGGCGGTACAGCGGTCAATGATGGATTTTTCCTTGGCAGACAGCTTGCCAGCCCCCACCAACTGCTCGCACAGAGACAGGAGAAATTCAGACTTTAGCACCACGGGATTTTCTCCATCGCCGTAGCCCTGCTCCATGTCCATGGCATTGATGTGGTTGCTGGACGTGGCGGAGATATGCACCACCTCGCCACCCAGTCCCTCCACGATGGGGCGGTATTCGGCTTCGGGGTCGAGGACGATGATGTCATCCTCGGTGGACAGTGCCAGACTTGCCAACTCACGCTTGGCGGTGAAGCTTTTGCCCGAACCAGAGACACCAAGCACAAAGCCGTTGCCGTTGAGCAGCTCACGGCGATTGGCGAGAATGAGATTCTTGGAAATTACGTTTTGCCCATAGTAGATGCCGTTTTGGTGATGAACCTCCTGTGCCTTAAATGGCGTGAGGACGGCAGTGGCTTCAGTGGTGAGGGTGCGGAGGGCATCAATTTTCCGCAGTCCCAAGGGCAGGACGGTGGTCAGCCCCTCATGCTGCTGCCAGTTGAGGGCGGAGAGCTGGCACAGATGCTTTCGAGCCAATGAGTGAAGGGCTTCGGTGTCGCTGTCCAATTCTTCCTTGGTGTCGGCAAGGTGGACGAGGGTCACCAGTCCGAACAGCATCCGCTGGTCACGGGTGGTAAGGTCGTCCAGCATCTCACGGGTTTCTTTCCGCTGCTGCTCCATGTCATAGGGGACAACGGCGGAAAAATTGTTGTTCTGGTTCTGTTTGCGTTGCCAGTTGGTCACGTTGGTTTCCACGCCTAGTAGACGGTTTTGCATCTCTCGCACCGCTTCGTCGGTGGGAACAGGGATGATGTCCATGGACAGCGCCATGGTGCGGTTCAGCGAAGTGAGTTCTTGAATCATGCTGTCTTTGATGTAGCTGGCATACTCACGGAGGAACAGCACACGCCCGAATTTATCTCCCATCACAAAGTGATCCTTCTTAAACTCCAAGGAGCTGGGGCAGATGGTATCTTTGAAGGAGCACCCCTTCTTCATACTGGTTTTCAAGTCGAAGGTGAAGGGTTCTGTTTCCCCAGTGCGGTAAAAATTGTGGAGAATTTCCAACCGCTCCACGGCATCCAGTTCGGTGCCACGGGAGTCAAGTTGGTTCAGTCGAGACAGCACCTCTTGGTTCACTCGGTCAAAGAAGGTGCGAGCCTCCTCGGTGCTACGCCGGTGGGCAGATAGGGTGATGTACCGATCCTGTACCACCAGCCCGTCACCGCCCACCACCTTGTCGGTGAGGATGTGGTTGTATTCGTTGCGGAGGTAGTCCAGACCATCCCCCTTGTCGGGCAGGAGGACACCTTCGCCAAACTGCTGACGGCTCACCTTGCGATTGACGATGGTAATTTTGGTGGCTGAGCCAGTGTCGAGGGCGTTGAGCAGTTCTGAATAACCGAGGAACATGGCGGTTTTGTCCTCTTTGGAAGCGATGGCGTAGTTGATGTCGGTGAAGCGAATGGTCTTGGAGTATTTGCTTCCAAACTGAAACATCCCATCGGGCCAGATACGACTGATGGGGATGGCCTCTTGAACGGACTTGGGGATGGGGGTGGATTCCCTGTCCTGCTTCAGTGCGGTTTGTAAGGTTCTAATCAAGTGTCAACACCTCCTTCATGTTAGAATTTTTTAATAGCTGGGCATAGAGATTGTCGCTCTTGAATGTGAGACGACTGGGCAGGAGCAGTTCCGAGCGAATGACTGCCACCACAAATTGCTCCAGTGTCATACAGTTATATTGGAAAAATCCACCCAGCGCAAAGGGAAAGGCACACAGGACACAGACCCATCCCACCTCGCTTGTGCCTAGCCACTGGCCCACGGTGAAATAGACGCCCACCGCCACCAAAATTGCCAAGGCAGAGAAAATACACTGGCGCAGGGATAGCCCGAAAAAGATGCCCTCTTGGTAGTTGCGGACTTCTTTGTTGATACGAATTTCTATGAAAATCACCTCGTTTTATTTCCCCAGACAGAGCCTTGCAATGTCTAGTATTGTATGGTAACATAGCGAAAATCTTAACTAGGAGGTATTCGCTATGACTATGATTTTAATGGGTGTGATTGGACTGTTGGTGCTTGGCACCATCGCTGGCAAGGTACTGTCCTATCGGGCAGACCGACGTGCCGAAGCCATCTTTCTGCAACGAGTCCGTGAGTCCAAGGCGAACGGTAGTTATCTGGTGTCCACCTATGGACTGTACGATTAAAGCCCCAGTAATTCCTTCACAATCCTATCGCTCATTTTCACGCAACCCACTAGCACCAGCATATTAAAAATCAGCTCCCCGATGTAGAGCCAGACGATGGTTGCGACGGCATAGCTGCTGTCTGCCAAGGCTGGGGTAGTGGATGCAAATGCGGAAAAAATGATACAGGCCAGCACAATAATACAGCCCTCCAGACAGATGGCGGCATAGCTTTTTAAAAAAGCTACGCCCATACTTGTCTTTGTCAACTTAAAAATACACAAAAAGGGCGCGTAAAAGTGCATAGGGTCAGCGTTGGGGAATAACATTAGCGAGAAAAAACTTAAAAAATTGCTGAAAAATGTCGAAAACGGAAGTGGGCTTCCTGTTATTTGCTAAATTCTTCTTGTATAATGAAAACAAGAAGGAGGTGTGCACAATGGCTAGAAATGAACTTGGCGTTGCTTTAAAAGGGTTCCGTATAGAACAAGGGATGACGCAGGAAATGGTAGAGGGTCGCAGTGGAATTTCTGTTAGAACAATTCGGGATGCAGAGCGAGGAAGCAAAGATACAAAAATGAGTACACTTCAAACATTGGGCAATGTATATGGCATGGAACTGGGGTTTTACCCAAAAACCTTTCAGATGGAGAGGGGTGAGTTGCAATGGGTAGCGTAGACATTGCAGAAATTTACAGCCTGCTTTACTCCTTAGGCATCACCGCCAACTATCGAGGTTTTTTCCATACCAGCTACGCCGTCTATCTCGTCATACAAAATCCAGAAAGGCTGCTCCTCATCACCAAGTGGCTGTACCCAGAGGTAGCCAAACACTATAAAACCACTTGGCAATGCGTTGAGCGCAACATTCGCACAATCACAGAGCTTATTTGGATACACAATCGAATTTTGTTAGAGCAGATGGCGCACCATCCTATGGAGAAAAAACCTAGGAATGGTGCTTTTTTGTCCCTTCTAGCCTCAACGCTCACGTTGCCTGGACATGGATTGTGTCAAGCGGTAGCTCTCCCCAGAGAAGATGACTATGTGCGAATGGTGTACCAAGCGGTCAATGAGAGCTGCCGTCAAGCGGTTATCCCCAAAGACTGTATTCCATTGAGAGAATTCCAGATTGGATGTAATGATGAGGCTTTTCCGCTCATAACAGTCGGCAATCACTTGGAATAACAGCTCTGCTGCCGCTTTGTGCAACGGTACAAAACCAATTTCATCAATGACCATTAACTGCACCTTTTTTAGCGTAGATAAGAAACTGTTCAAGGTGCCCTTGTTGTTCTTTTCCAATAAAATATTGGCAAGAGATGCAGCTGTAAAGAAGCGAACAGGCCGTCCTTCTTGGCAGGCGTTCAACGCCAGAGCTGTGGCAAGATGGGTCTTGCCTGTCCCAACGGCGCCCATAAAAATAAGGTTTTCCTTGGGTGCCAAAAATTGCAAATCTTCCATATACTCTCGTGTTAGTCCAACTGGCAGTGCTATTTCATTGCGCCAAGTGAAGTCATCCAAGGTTTTTAGCACCCCAAATCCTGCACTTTTTACCATGCGGTTAATGCGGTTTATTTCTCGTTCTCGCAACTCCAGTTGTAATAAATCGGTTAGATATTGCTCATTATTTCGGTATTCCACACTTGTCCACTCTTTTGCCAAACCACCTAATTTCAAGGTTTTCATGTATTGCTCAACCATGTAAATCACCTCCTATCAATCCGTCGTAAGCGCTCAAATTTGGCGTGTAATGTAGGTCAGGCGTGGTAATATCCAAAGTCAACGGCTCTGGTCGGTGTTCCTTTTTGGCAATCATGTAGTAGCATTGGCGGACACTATCCGCATCGGTGCGGCCATTCTCATGCGCCAACTCTAGCACTTCGTCGCAAAAGGTGGCGTTGCCATCTTGGACGATTTCATCCAGTAATTGTAGCGCACTTTTTCGTGCCTGTCCTTGGGCTTGGTGGAGATGCTGTTGCCAAAGAGGTGGCATTTGGTTGAAGAATCGAGTGTGAGATACCCCGCCAGGCTTTCTGCATAAAACGCCAACATACTGTTTCCAATCATAGTACTCTTGGTGTGTTTCATAACTTCTTTTATAACTTCCAACTAAGGTATGGTCATGGTAAAATTCAATGCAGTCATAATAAATTTTCGCTTGCACAATCTCTCGACTCAGCGCTGGTGACAGACCATACTTATTGGTGTCAATGGTGACAAAGCCATATTTATTCACCGCCAAGCTTTCGTAACGGAACACCGAAAAAGGGTGCTCTGGCAGGGGTAGTAGCGCCTCACGATCTGCTTCCCACAGTTCCTGTATCTCAATCTGATGCTTGTAATGGAGACGCTGTGCATCCTGCTCGCACCAGTCGAAAAGCTGTTCGTTGAAGGTATCGAAGGAGGTAATGGTCGGCACAGGAACAAAGGCGTTTCTGCGGCTATATCCCACTTTATTCTCCACGTTGCCTTTCTCGTTGCCAGCGGCAGGATTGCAGAATTCAGCCTTAAATCGGTAATGCAGCATGAATCGGGTGAATCCATCGGTCAGCACTCGTTCACCATGGTCTAGGACCTTCACCACGGCGGTAGACATATTGTCGAAGCGGATGACGGGTGGCACGCCACCCATGTGCTCAAAAATCTGCTTCATGCCTTCTAGCAAGCATTCTTGGTTTTGGGCTGGGAAATATTGGGTGTATCCCTTGTTGGAATTGGGGAAGGACAGGGTTAGGGCGTAGCCTGTCCGCACTTTGGATGAGGCGTCGTTGTAGATGTGCTCGCCAAAATCCACTTGCCCACTGCCGTGGGGATGCGCCAGAGGCAGATAACCATCGGTTTGGCTGCTCATGGCGAATTTCTTCTTGCGCACATAACGCTTTACGCTGGAGTAGCTACCGAGGAATTTTTCTTCATCTCGTAAACGGCAATAGATTCGCCAAATTGTGTGTCGTTGCTTGCGTGGAATTTTGGTGTCATCCTCTAACCATTGGTCTATGATAGGGATGAAATCCCCTAAAATTGGATAGCTTTCTGCTTGAATGTTGGGTAGATGCTCATCGTTCCAGTCGTCTTTATGGGCGTACTTGCGCACCGTGCGATAATTGAGTCCTGTGATTTTTGCGATTTCATTGAGACTTTTCTCTTGGTTTTCGTACAAATCTTTGATATAATTCTTTTGAGCCATTCTTATCACCTTTCCGCTACCTCCTTAGTTCTAGACAAACTAATGGTAGCTCTTTTTTGAGGTGCTGACAATGGCTCTTTTTTTACGAGCCCAACCTATGCACTTTTCGCGCCCTTTTTCGGTACTTTTATTTTAGTGGAAACACCCATACTGCTGGAGGGCTGTCCTGCGAAGCTGGCTAGTGGCAAGGGTGCGATTGCCGTTGCCATATAGAGCTTGAAAAATCGAGAATACACGGTGAGAATGAGTATCATAGACATGACCCAGATAAACACCGAGCCCAGCAAGGTCACCAGCCATAGTGGGATGCTCTCTAGCAATCCTACGCTCTCAATGGCGGTGACCATTTCATCGGGCAAGGTGGTGGCGGTCATGGAGGTCATGCCAGATGCCGACATGATGGTGGACACCGCACCTTGAACGATGGAGATAATCGCCATCAAGATTTCAAGCCCCCAGCTGACGGCGGCCTGTGCCAATACGAAGCGTACCAACACCTTCACCGCCACCTCTGGGCGTTTTACATCTGCAAAGTTGCCACAGGTTTTCACCACGCCCATAACGAAAAATAGCACCAATAAGCCGTAGGCAATGGCTTGGAGTGCTTCGTGGATGTTCAGCATCACATCCCAGATGTCGCCGTCTTTGAACTCGGTTGGTGAGGTGGACACCAACGTCCACACCTCGCTCATGCGGTCATTCCATGTCTCTAGGGCAGAGTTGAGATTGTCTACCACCCAGTTTCCAGAACCCATACGCTATTTCTCCTCTCTGGGGCGAGCCACAAATAGGCTCGCCCCTTATTTTCGTGTTCATCAATGGTTCAACCAGTGATGAGGGTGAGGATTTCCTCGGTGAATGTGATGATGATACCACCCACCAAGGTCAGCATACCATTGGCTTTCTGACTGGGGTCGTGGGACTTGAAGGACAAGCCCACCTGCAGGATACCGAAGGCCAGCAGGATAAGACCGATGGCACGGATGAGGGAAAAGATAAAGTCTGAGAGGTTGTCAATGACCGTGAGAGGGTCAGTTTCCGTGGCGAAGGCAGGGACGGTGGTGACTGCCACAATGAGCATCACGGTGATGATGATAGACAGCAGTCGCTTGGCATTGAATTTGGGCTGATTGAGGGAATTTTTCATGTTGATTGTCTCCATTTCTTGTTTAGATTGATTGGAACAGAGGAGTACCCTCCTGTCGTTCCTCGATTTGAGTTTCCTTGTGGATGTAGGGTTTGCCACCACCGTCTACTGTTTGGGCGATGGCAGGGTGGCGCATCAGGTCATACTTCAAATCCAGAACAGGTTTGGCACCACGGATGAAGAGAATGGCGTAGCGGTTATCCAGCATACGCACCTCGTCTGGGGTGAGCAGTTCTCGCCCTGAGATTTGGAAGTTGGTTGACCACGAGCCAGACTTCCCCTTGCTCTCACCGTGGGTCTTGGTGTCGATGGTGGACTTACCCAAGGACTCGGAGATGTATTTGTGGGTGCTGGCTTCATTGCCACCGAGGTACAGCAGGGTGTCCGAGTTGCCGGGAATGGTCTCCCAACTATCCTTGTACAATTCCTTAATCTGCGCCATGTTCTGAATTATGGTGCTGGCAGAAATATTTCGACTGCGCATGGTGGCAAGTTCACGGGTGAAGCCGGGCAAAGGCATAGCGGCGAACTCGTCTAGCACAAAGTGAACATGACAGGGTAAAGGCCCGTGATGGACTTGATCCGCTGAGTAGTAGAGGGTCTGGAATGCTTGGGAATAGAGTAGCGACACTAGAAAATTATAGGTGTCGCTGTTGTCTGGAATGACGGCATAGAGGGCGCATTTTCGCTCGCCCAAGGTATTCAAATCCATGTCATCGTGGTCGGTAATGGCTTGAATTTGGGGTAGATTGAAGGGGGCCAAACGCACAGCGGCGCTGACCAGAATGGATTTCGCCGTCTTGCCAGCGGCTAGGGTGAACACTCGGTATTGCCGCAATGCCACGCTGTTGGGGCGCTCCTTGGCGATGGAGTCAAAGAGCAAGTCCAATGGCGAGACGTGTTCCTCGTCGTCCTCCTTCACCTCGGCAAATTCTAAGATGCGAAGGACGGTGGAGAAGTTCTGCTCACTGGGTGGGGCTTCCTCAAATAGCAGGAGGATGATGGCTTGAAGCAGTGCTGTTTCCGCTTTCGTCCAGAAGGGGTCGGAGTCACGACTTCCCTTTGGAGTAGTGGCGTGGATGAGGTTGTTCACCAGCTGGAGGGCATCCTTCTCGTCTCGCAGATAGCAGAAGGGATTGTACCCATCGGACTGGGCGAGGTTCACAAGGTTTAGCACTCGGATGTCATAGCCCTGAGATTTAAGGTAGCCACCAGTTTTCAAAAGCACCTCCGCTTTGGGGTCGGTAATGACGAAGTTGGTGTTGGCTTCTAGGATGTTGGGCAACACATAGCCACGGGTTTTGGATGCGCCAGAACCGCCAATCACCAGTACATTGAGACTGCGACGATGCTTGTAGGGGTCTAGCCCCAATGAGACGTTCTGGGTCAGCAGTTTGTTTTTCTTCTGAGCGAACATGGCATTCACCTGTTTAGGGATGCCCCAAGTGGCAGAGCCATGCTCTGCGCCCAGTCGCTTTCGTCGCTGGCTGTCCTCGTACAGTGTCAGCCCTACAAAATAGCAAAACAGCCCCACCACCATTGTGATGAAGCTGTTGTCTGTCCATTGGATGGCAAAGGGATTTTGCAGATTGGCTGTGAGGGCGACCATGATGTCTAGGAGGTTTCCACCCAGCGACTGCGCCACCAGCAGGGACAGCCAAATCACAGGGATGGTCATTGCCCATTTGAGGGCAGGGCTTAACTCTGTCTGAGGGTTCATACATCACCTATCCTTTGGCTTTGTTTTGGTGGTCGTTCGCTGACGTTGACTACGTTTGGTTTTGCGCTGTTGGTCACGCAAAGATTTCAAGCGTTCCAGTAACGATGGACATTCATGGGTCGTCTGGGTCTGTTGGGCCGCCTTGCCTTTGGTTGAGGTATTTGAGTTGACTCTGGTATCGGCTGAGTCGGGTGAGGGCGGATGCTCTCCCTCTGGGCGGCCTTGGGTAAAAGTTTCGTCACGCTCTGGATTGGAACGCTGATGGGTGGGTGCCGCAGGTTCCTCCTGCACCAAGGGATTGTCCTTCACGTCGTGATATTGGATGCGATTGAAAATGTGGTTGGCTCTGTCCAGCTCAGTCACCGGCATCACCAAATCTACCGCACCTGTCGCCTTGTCTTTAATGGCTGAGTAGAGGATTTTCTGGCCTTTGGCTTGTCGCTGAAACTGCTTATACTGCTGGGCATCCATGGGGAACACCCGAATGTCACGGGTCTGGCGAAGTATCTTCGCCATGTTCACTTTGCCATGGAGGGTTTTATTTTGCTTCGCCAGTGCCACGGACAATGCGATTAAATTTTTGAGGGCAGATGCCCCCAGTCGGATGGTGACTTCACTGCCTGTGAGCATCATGCGCACCATCTGGTCGGCTGCTTCACCGCCTCCTGTTGTCATGGTTCTTCACCTCTCTTTCGGTTTCAATCTGTTGTAGTTCTCGCTGAATGCGAGGGGTGTTTTCTTCGATGGCCTTGCACATGGCAAGGGTTTTTCTGGTCTCACGGATGTCTCGGTTGATGTCCGCAAGCTGGCTGTATAGGGATTGTTTTTCTTGGGTGAGTTGCTCGGTGGGAATACCGCTAGACTCCAGCAATGCCACCGCTTGGCGGTATCGCTCCGCTTCCTGTTCCATGCCCTGCAAGGTTTGAGCAGGGGCTAGGGATTCCACATCGGCAAGGGCGGCGAATAGACCTGCTCGTCCCTTCTTTTGCACATTGAGGATGGTGCGGTGTTTGATCTGCTTGGCGAGGGTTTCCTCAGTGCTTACCATGAACACACCCATCTCCTCCTTGGTGGTGATGTTGTGGTCACGGAGGAAGGCGAACTGATCCCGATAGCGTTCAAACTCCATGATGGATGCTTTCAGCGTTGGTGTCATCTTGGGTGGATACTGTTGCTTTTCAATCTTGCCCAGCACATAGAGATAGTGGACGTAGAGGGCAAGAAAGCCCTTGTATTTGGGGCGTTTCTGATAGGGTACATAGGGCGGACGTTGAATGGTGACAGACTTTCGCCCCTGCTCCACCTCCACCCAGTTGCCCTCAATGGTGGCACGGATGCCATCTTCGGTGTACTGGGGATTGCGCCGTCCTAGCTTTTGAAATCGCTCCTGCCCACGGAGACGGAACCCGATGTTCTGCCCATGCTTCACCTCATAGCCCATATGCTCCATGAGCATGAGAAAGTTACCAAAGTCCACGGCATCTGTCATGGCAGTTTGTAGGTCTGCTTCTAACATAGAGCGGAAAGTGGGTTGTTTTTTTGATAGACGAAGCCACTCGATGTAGGACATGGTCTTGGTAGGGGTTCCGTTCACAATAACGGATAGACCATGTTCACGGCAAAGGCGGTCAGAGATGGTGCGGATTTGACGATAATAATTTCGGTAGGAGCTGTGGTATTTCTCCCCAGTCTCCATGTTCACCGAGTTGAACACAATGTGGGAATGGATATGCCCCTTGTCCACATGGGTACCAATGACCGCTTGGTAGTCGGGCAAATGCTCCTGCACAAATTCTTTGGCAATCTCCAATGCCAGTTCTGGTGTGACCTCGCCCACGGCAAAGGATTGGATGATGTGATAACACTGGCGACCCTTGGTTTTGTTGAATTGCGCCTTGATATCCATCATCTGCTGATGCTCAAAGTCTGGGTCGCAGTTGTGCCTGTAGGTGAGAATACAATCGTCAGTTTTATCACCGTTGAGGGCATAGTCGATGGCTTGTTTCAAATTGCTATTACGAGATTTAATCTTGGTGATTGCCATTATGGTTTCCCGATTTCATACATAAGGCGGTAGACCTGTTCCATCAGATAGCGACTCTGAGCAATGTCCTCCGCAGTTGCCGTGTTGGTGTTCACCCCACGGGCGATTTGGTTGATGTTGTTGCCGATTTTGTGAACTTCGGTGCGGAGGGCTTTGATTTCTCCAGATGGTCGTCCTTTGATTTCATGCCCCATAATAAGCCGTCGCAGATAGGCTGTCTTACTCAGCCCTGCCAGCGTTGCATTCCGCACAAGCTGTTCTTGCTCGCTGGGGGACAGACGGATACAAAATTCGTATTTTTTTCTCACGGGTACTCCTCTCTATCCAAGGTTTTCCGCCCGATGGCGGCATAGGGGACTGGGGGTTCCCCAGCAAGTTGCAAAAAGATATCTTTTTGCGATGCTTGCAAAGAAACCGCCCACGGGCGGTGCGTTTTTGGGGGACGATAAGCGGTTGATTGATTGCCATTTCCTATGGGCTTCCAAAGAAAAAGAACGCCAGACTCCTTCTAAAAAGAAGAAATCTGGCGTTCTATACTAGGTGTCACATTGAACCCCTTGCGTGTGGGTTCGAGGGAACAAGGGTGTCACATTGAACCCCTTGTTTTGGTCTGTATCATACTATGATACAGACCTCTTATCTGACGTCACGGTGTTTCTTGATGGGTTTGGTGCGCTCTGGGGTCAGCTCTAGCAGTTCACGGGCACGGTTTTGCACCTGTGTCTCAATGGCTTGTAGGGCTTCCTCTGGCAAGTTCAGCCGTGGATGGCGGTCAAATGTGAAGCCAATCAGTTTTCTCATCTGGGCTTTCTGAACGGTGCCCATCACCTCTTTGCAAATGGTATCAAAGGGGATGTTGTAAGCAGAGGTGCGAGTTTTAGCGTACTCACCCAAGTCAGCATAGTCGCTCTGGGTGGCGTAGTTAAAGAGGGACAGGCCGTGGTCGAAGATAGGAGCCATACCCAGAATATTACCAGTGTGGTTGTCACGGAGAACACCAAAGTTTCCAAAGTGACGATCCTCATTATAAATGAGGGCATCAAAGACCAACATACTTTTCACTTGCTCAAAGGCTTCGGGGCTGAAGGATTCGTACCAACTTAACACAGCGGGCAAACCGCCACCCTTTACCAATCTGCCAATAGGAATGAAGGATACATCTTTACTGGTAAACAGTTCACAGGTGGAGGCCAGAATGCCCTTCCACTGCTCCAGTCCGTACTGGATTGCATTGAGCCCCATAGCCTTGCCAATTTGGCAGGCATAGTATTCGCTGTATGGCTCACGCCCTGTATTGGATGCACCAGAGGTGCCGCCTTTGTAGAGGTAAATGCCATCTTTCGTGTGCCGCCACGCCTTAGGAAGCATTCCGTTGGTGGTCAGCTCTGGGGAGGTGGTGAAGGCGGTGTCGCTCTGTTGCGCACCTGTATAAGCCACCAGAGACAGAATTTCGGAGAAGTGGTTTTCATATAAATTGTAGTTGGCAAACTTACCCTCGAAACCATCAGGCACCACCCAATAGCTGTCGTTGAGGGACAGCCCCTTGCACACATCAATGATGCCACGGGTGTCTCCTTGAGCCAGCCCCAAGGATTTGAGAATTTCCGTCACAAAAGCACGGTTTTTGGGAATGACACGTCGCTCTAGCCAGCGGACGAGGCCGCCATCTTTCTCTAACTGTAAATCCAGTGGGAGACGGTGGCGTTGCAGTTCATTGACAGATAGTATCGTAGCTTTTAATCCTGCGAGACCGCCATCCTCCAAAGTAAAGCGAATAAGGTCTGTATCAAAAATACGGAGATAGTAGCTATCTGGTACGACAAACACCTCACGCTCTATCCGCAAATAGGTCTCACGCAGATACCATGCTTGCTCAGTGCTAATGGTTTGGTTTACCTCTGCGGAGTTGATATCCGCTTGCAGGCTACAGTAATAACAATCCCATCGCAAATCTTCAATGTTGTTATCCAGTCGTTCCCAACAAGCTTTCATAGCATGGAGACTTTCCGCTAAATAGGGAGGTAAGCCGCATTCTAAATAGGTTCTATCTGTAGGTTTCCCTGTGTTTGGGTCAAAGGTCATGTGACTGCCCCCTTTCATGTGTTTTGTACTTATTTTCCTTTAGTATATCCGATTTTTCAAGGAAAGTAAACCTTAACTTTCCTCACTCAATCCCTGCTCAATCCGATCCCTAGCAATCTGGGCGTAGGTTTCGGACAGTTCGATGCCCGTGGCTTCATAGCCCTCAAGCACAGCACCGAGGATGGTGGTGCCAGAACCTGCAAAGGGGTCGAGGATATGGCCGCCAGCTTCGGTGATTTTCACCACGTCACGCATGAGCTGCAGGGGCTTTTCGGTCAGGTGAATGCGCTTCTGAGGGTTGCCATATTTGAACACACCGGGCAGACAAGGCACAGGGCGGCTGATGGGCATATCACCGTTGGAACCCCAGACAATGTACTCGCTCTGCTGGCGGAACCGCCCCTTTTGTGGACGGCTGTTACCCTTATCCCACACAGCGGTGCCACGCCAAATCCACCCTGCCCACTGGAGGGCATCGGTGGCAGCAGGAAGCTGTCGCCAGTCGATGAACATACAAACAGGCGCACCGGGCTTGGATGCTCGACGAGCCTCCGCAAGCCACTCGGCACACCAGCGAGTCCAAGACCGCTGATCCTTGGCGTCGCCATCAAAGGCAGGAGGGGCATTGTTGCCCATGTTGGAGTATTTAGAAGCCGTAGAACGGTTCTTCTCACTCTGGGTGCGACCACCCGATGCGTAGGGAGGGTCGGTGATGACGGCATCAAAGGTGCCATTGGGGAAGGACTGCAAAATGGTGAGGGCATCGCCCTGCAGGATGTTCCAGTTCTTATCGCTCATGTGTATTTCTCGCTTTCTTTGGTTTAGATTTTGGGGTTAGCTCGGTTTCAACGTACTCGCTGATGATGCCAAGGGCTTTGTAGTAATCGCCACTGGCTTTGACACGCTCATGCATCTCGGACACTTGGTGCCCTAGCCCTGCCTGTCGCAGTGCTTGCCCTGCTCGCCCCAAGATGAAGAAGATGTTTCCATCCTCTCCAATGAGGTTCATTTTTGGTTTTTCGCTCACAAAATCCCTCCTTTATCGGCTAGGTTGCCGAGGGTGAACAGGTCTGCTCCTTGGCACCTCCGTCTGGTCAGTGTAGATGGGAATGCCACGCTTTTCCGCATGGTGGATTTCAGCCCACATCCCGTCCGTCCACTCCGTGCCATAGACATGAATTGCTTGGCAGGACTCCACCAGCTTTAGTCCTAAGTGGCGAGCCTGTTCATCCTCAATCTCATTTTCGGGGTCTGCGATGGGTGGGAACATAAGGTGAGGACAGACAGGAATATCACCATCGAGGAATACCTCTTTGGCTTTTTCCGTGGCAAAGGCGATGTTCTTCTCCACATCGCCACGGAGGGGTGCGCAGATGTACACCAGCTTGGGAGCGTTCAGCTCCTGCTCCTTGGGTCTCCATACAGACACAAAAGTGCCAACCGCTTCACCCATGGTTCGGTAGTCATCGGAGGTTGGCTTGTAGGAATACCAGCTTGGTTTACCATCCTTATCCCAAATATGAGGGGTGATGCCGTTGGGGTAGGCAGAGGTTTTCTTTTGCCCCAACAACTCCTTCAAACTCAATCGGATGAGGTCTACTTTCCCCTCGCTAGGACTGAGAATTTCCACATGAAGGGTGTCATATTGGGTGGAAATTTCAGAAGTGCGAAACTCCACTTTGACACGCAGCTTGTCATCCAGTCGCCCCAGACAGGAGCGACCTGTAAAGTGTGGTTTGGGGATGATTTTTCCATCCCCAAACATCTTGCGCAGTTCTTCTTGAAAAAAGTTTGTCATCGCTCCTGCCCTTTCTTCTTTTTGGGCGGTGCCACCGGTTCGCTAGGCTCGTGATATTCATAGGTACGTCCATCTTTAGACAGGGACAGCCCATAGTCCGCAAGGTCAAAGCCACGGATATCAGCCGCCATTTCATAGGCTTCCTTGGTGCCCCCTTCGGGGACGTCGATATCAATCATTTCACCGTTTTCGTAGACACAGGTGCCCACGTTGTAGCCGATGTTCTCATCTGCCCAGCGGTGGGTAATCTTCTGGTCTGGATAGACTTCAGATAGTCTTTTTATAATTGGAATGGGGGTAGACCAAGCAGTGGAAAACTCAATCTTCTTGGAACCCTCCACCAAAGGGACAGGATAATAGGCATTCCACTTGGTGCCCCAGTTGGCAAGCGCCCAGTTATACCATGTGGCGTGCCCATGATTCTGCTGATTTTCATAGGCCCGTTTGCCCAGTTCCCAAACAGCAGGGAGCCGATTTTGCACGGCGCGCCACTTATCAACGTGCGCCATTCGCTGTGCCGTAGACAGATCACGACTTTTGGCGCTTTCCTTCATAAATTTGGTGTACAGCGTAAGCCCTTCTTTTGTTTTGGAGCTTTCTTGGATTTCAAGGGAAAGTGGCATAGGTTCTAGCTTGTGAAAGTCGAAACTACCAAGCACCGCACCATCCTGCCGCATGGACTGTGCCACGGCATAGAGGGTGGCGGTATTCTCGAACATAATTTGGTTTGTGATGTGATTTGGCATGAGTACCTCCTCATTTTGATTTTGGCAGGATTAGCGTTCCTGCCCTTTCTTCTTTTTTGGTGCGCCATCTTTGACATGGTGTTCTTCGATGGGCAATCGGCTGCCGTGGTAGTTGCACTCCTGCTGGTCTCGCAGATGAGGGGCAGTACCCCAGCGGTAGCGGATATGGGTGTGGGGATATTTCTCTGCCAACATTCCCACCAGTGCCATCACATGGCTAGGCTCGGTCTGAAATTCCACGGTATATCTGCCATCCTTGTGGGCGGTCAACTTGATATGATTGTGGGATGGACGACCTTGGAGTAGCTCATCAGCGAAGTTGAACACCTCCGAGGCAGGGGCAAGGTCATCAAAGGTGACTTTGTGCAGGGTGGGCGGTGCATAGACATCTTGCACCTTCTCCTGTAGTTCTTGGGCGATGCTCTGGTACTGCTCTGGCGTGGGTGACCGACGAGGCCAGTTGGGAAGTGGCTTCCCAGAAAGAGGAAAGCCAATCTTTCCTGCGCCGAAGGTGTCCTTTAATGTGGGGACTTCGGAAAACTGAAGCTGTGCTTCTTGGGGCAGTCGGAAGCCCTTGCGAATGACCTGTGCCTTTAATCCGTAGGCAAGCTGTTGGTTGACGTCCAACAAAAATTCAGCCACAATCTCAACCTCTGGGGTCACCTTTGCTCGGCATTTATGCCCCTCAAATCGTACATCGGTGAAATAGGGGTTGCCCTCAAAGATGCTTCGCAGTTCATCTTCATAGTAACTTTTCATGCACACGCCCCCTTATCGTCCAGAGGTGCCACGCTCTTTTTTGAAGCAATATTCAGCCACAATATCCCCCAAGTCGGTCTGCTCCCAAGGGGCATTCTTGTGGGTGAAGTGACCGTAATTACAGAACTGGGCAAAGATGGGGTGATCCAGCTTGAGGGTTTCCATCATGCCGTCGGGAGTCAGGTCAAAGAGCGCACGGACAGCGCACTCCAGCAGATACTCGTCATACTTGCCAGTGCCGTGAGTGTCGATGTCCACTGCCACAGGCTCTGCCTTGCCGATGGCGTAGGCCAGCGTGACAGTGCAACGATCTGCCAGCCGCCCTGCCACCAGATTTTTGGCGATGTATCGTGCCATGTATGCACCACTGCGGTCAACCTTGGTACCGTCCTTGCCAGACAGGGCACCGCCACCGTGAGGGGCAAGACCGCCGTAGGTGTCCACCATCAGCTTACGACCAGTGAGACCAGTGTCCGCTTCAAAGCCACCCTCCACAAATCGCCCAGAGGGGTTGATGAGAATTTGGGTTCGCCCGTCCAAAGGCACCTCCCAGATGGAGGGTTCAATCACATCTTCACGGAGGGTGTTGCACAGCTCATAGAAGTCCACATCCTCATCGTGCTGGCAGGAAAGGACAACAGCAGACACTCGCACAGGCTGGTCGCCATGATACTCCACAGACACCTGTGCCTTGCCATCGGGTCGCAGACCATCAATGTAGCCATGGACACGGCTCAGCGTCAGTGCCTTGGCAAGACGGTGGGCCAGCACCACAGGCAGGGGCAACAGCTCGGCAGTCTCATTGCAAGCGTAGCCGTACATAATGCCCTGATCTCCTGCGCCTGTCTCATTTCGCTTGGAGACAGCACCTGCGATGTCTCGGCTCTGATTGTGGGTCAGTACCTCAATCTCATACTGCACAGCACCATACCCAGCTTCGCAGACAGTTTTGGAGATGATGGCAGGGATATCGGGCAGTTCCTTGGTGGTAATCTCACCAGCAACCACGATTTTTCCAGCGGTGGCAAGGGTTTCACAGGCCACTCGTGCGTGGGGGTCGCTCTGTAGACAGGCATCCAGTACGCTGTCCGAAATGGTGTCGCACAGCTTGTCGGGGTGTCCTTCTGTGACCGATTCGGCGGTCAAAATGTAGTTATCTCTCATGATGTTTTGCTCCTTTGTGATTGGTTTTGGGTTCTTTTGGGATAGCAACGATCCACCCCTTGGCAAAGTGGTTGAAGAACTTCTCCTGCTGTTCTGGGGTGAGGGACACAAAGTCCTCCTCGCCTAGTCCCACCACCAAGAAAGTGCCACAAATCATGTCATAGGCATTGCCAGACTCGTCGTGCAAAAAGCGGTTGGGGGTAAGCCAATCAGCTTGCCCTCGTCGTGACAAATCAGCGCAACCATGTCCTCATAGGGGTAGACAGCTTGGAATGTTCCACCCACCTCTTTCTGCATGGCCTTGTAGTCGGTGTCGATTTCCTTGGTGTAGGGTTTGGCTAGTGGCTCTACCACCAGTACCGTCATTTTATCGCTCATGATTTTGTCCTCCTTTTTTCTTTTGAATAGGCACATTACGCTCCATCTCAGCCACCTCTTTTCTGCAATGCTCCACTGCGGAGTTTAGGGATTCGATGGGCATTTCATTTGCCAGATATCCCTGCAGGATGCCGTCATAGTAGTGGGCGGTGGGCATGGTGGGGACTTTGGTATGTTCCTCTGTCATGACGTATGTCATCACGGGGACTTTCGCCCCAGACAGGCTTTTCACCCAGACAGCTTGCTTGTCGTAGAAACGAGGGTAGCCCTCGTAGCCATCCAGCGATGCCACACACTGAGGGGTCAACTTCCAGATAAGACCCTGCACCTGTCCACCCTCTTTAGGGGCAATGGTAGCGAAGCCACCTCTGCGGAACAGTAGCTCATAGCCATCCAGCGTCACCGCCATCCGTGGCTCAGCATTGGGGCAACGGTACGCCATCTGGTCTAGGTTGATGTTGCTACCATAGGCGAAGTAGTAGATATTAGATTGGGATTTGGGATTCATCATCGAACCTCCTTGGTGTTCTTTTTCGTTTTGGTGGGAGTGGGCGGTTCTGCTCTGTCTTGCGGTTGTTTTTCTTTGACACAGCCCAACTTCTCCAAGGTGCGTTGGTGGAGTTTTTCTCGGTATTCCAGATAGGATGGGGCGTTGCAGTCTACCTCACCCAGCACAGCACGTTCATAGCAAGTGTTGGGCATGATTTCATATTCCACTGCTCTGAACGCAGAAGCTTCTAAATATCGCATATGAACGGTGGCGGTGTCGCCCTCAAAATAGCCGAGATTATCTTCCGTGTAAAAGTCAGAATAGACATTAACACCAGTGAGTTCCTTTGCAATTTGATAGCGTGTCCACCCCTCTGGGTCGAGGTATGGCGCTACTAAATCATAGAGGGGTTCAGCGTCCACCTTGCTAGAATCGCAGACATCTTTGAGGGCTTCACCACACAGAGCGAGTTGCTGACTATCACGTTCTAGGTGGGTCAGTGCATCCTCTAGTTTGATAGTCAAATCCCACTCTGCATTCTTCATCTGCTCAATCTTTTCCATGGCATAGGACACTTCCGCCTGTAGGTTTTTCATCTCATTGTCCACGCCACGGAGTCGAGTGCAATGACGGATGCCATAAAGGACATCACTGAATTTCATCTGCATCCTCCACAAACCGCAGGGCACCGATGCCCTCTAAACGACGAAACATGGCAGCAGCCTGTGTCTCCAAATCGCCTTTGGGAATGGGGCATTCCTTGCCCACAAAGCGGATGTAATTGGCTTGCAGCTGCCAGAGGTAGGTTTCATCGTCGGGGTACTCTGTGGGGTCAAACTGCAACCCTCGCATCTGCCCCAAAATCTCCACGGCGGTGCCGTAGAAGTGGTTGTTGTCAACTTGAATGTGCATGGATTTTTTCATTATCTTGCCTCCGATCTATTTTTAGGTTTCTTTTTATTTGCATCGTAATTGCTCTTGTCGTATCGCCACGCCCTGTCGCCGTCGAGGTGTTCCAGAAGGTGGTTGCGTGTGTTCTTAAATTCATCACCGTTCAGCCCCAGTCGTACCAACCAGACTCGGAAGGTGAAGGCTTCGTTTTCGCTCTGGGTTTTCCGCATGACGGTAGACCGCTGGGCGATGGCTTGGGCGGAGATGGCGAGGCAAAGATTGACGTAGGCCGCCACCTTGCCAGCGTGGAGGGTGGAGTTGAAACACCGCCACTCCACCGTGCCACGAAAGAAGATAGAGTGTAAATTTAACGCATGGTAACGAGTGTGGTTGTAATGCTCACGACTTCCGTTGTTGCCCTCGTACCACACACTTTCTAGCTGGGTGAGGTTCTTGGTCTCGTCTGAGGACAGCTTGCGAGCCTGCACCAGCATGGGTTCTCGCACCTTCTGGCACCAGCGTTGGGCACGCCCCTCGTTGACCTGCAAGGCTTTGAAGAGAATATCCTCCTTGGAGTACATCAGCCCAATGAGGTTTTTGAGGGACTGGCGGTTGTGGTTGGCACCGTCCACATGGACATGGATGCCACAGGAAGAATTTACTTTGCCACCAACTCTGCGGAGTTGTCGGACACACTCCTGCATGATGGGCAGTTTGTCGTAGGTCAGCTTGGGGGTAACAAATTCCACTTTGAACGCATTGACATCCGTGGCTACATAGCCAGTCTCAGTCTTACGTTCAGCACGGATGCTGCTGTCGTACATGATGGTCCATTTCTCCCCATGCTCATCGGGGATTTCCCACTTGTCATACACACCACCCACATGGATGGGCGTGGTGCCGAAGTATTCTCCCAACGTTTTGGCTGCTCGCTCACGGGTAATCCCTGTCAGCTCCACTTCCACGCCGAAGCACTGGTCTTTAATTCCTATCATAGATTTCCTCCCAAGTGGTGCGGATGTTGCGCCCAATGGCTTCAATCACGTTCACTGTCACGCTGTTACCAGCTTGCTTGTAGACCTGTGTGTCCGACTGGATGGCGAGGATTTTGTCAATCTGACTTTCCTCAAACCCTTGCAGTCGCAGACATTCACGGGGCATCAGACGGCGGATACGACCACCGCCCTGCACCACCCCTTGGGTGCTACTACCAGTGTCGAGGGTATGGGCAATGTCCTTGCCCACTCTGCCACGTCGGGTGTTGCTTCCTGCGTAGCCCAGATTCACCGAGTCACCGGGCAGAGCGTTTTTATAGCCTTTCTTGGTGGCTTCTTTGATGGGTAGTGGTTCTACCAACACAGCGTTCTGGGTAGCGTTGCGGTTGATGCCACGGAACGCCTTGGTGGTGAGGGTGGTAGCGGTGTCTTTGGGCTGGGTCAATCCCTCACGGCGGTTAATGCCCACCAGATAAAAGCCAGTTTTTCCACCCATACCACCAGAGCTACAAGTCTGGGTACAGGCTACGCCGTCGGGGTCGTAGACTCGGTTGCCCTGCCGACCTGCGACGAGTTGTACAAGAGCTTTGCCACCTGTGCCGAAGACAGGAAGTATTTTTCCGGCGCATCGGGAATCAAGATAGCAGATAAGGAACACCCGCTTTCTTGACTGGGGCACTCCAAAATGTTTGCTGTTAAGCACTGTCCATTCCACATGATACCCCAAGTCCGATAGCGCATTGAGGATGGTAGTAAACGTGCGGCCTTGGTCATGCGACAGGAGACCGGGAACATTTTCGAGCAGCAGAAATGGAGGTCGTTTGGCTTCAACCACACGGGCAATTTCAAAGAACAGAGTGCCTCTGGCATCTTCAAAGCCCTGTCGTTTACCAGCTTGAGAAAAGGCTTGGCAGGGGAATCCTCCACAGAGTAGGTCGAAGTCTGGGAGTTCATTGGGGTCGATTTGTCGTGCATCTGGGTAATAGCGCTCACCCTCCTTTATGTCATGGATTGCGGTATAGCTTGCGTGGGCGTACTTGTCGATTTCGCAGTGACCCACACACTGGAAATCCCCTACACGGGTTAGGCCAGAGCGAAAGCCGCCTATCCCTGCGAACATATCAAAATAACGTATCAGATAAATTTCCCCCTTTCTAAAGAGAACGCAAAAAGCCGAGGACATCATCGCTGACGTCCTCGGCCTTGGGTTCGGGTATTTGGTTGATTGGGTATTGCAGTGCTACCAACTCCTCACGGATAATCTTCCGCAACAAATCCTCTGGAACGGTGCTTTCTTCTTTCAAAATCAAAGAGCACACCAGCTCCGTGCGCTGACCTTGGGGAATGGCAGACAGGGTCTCCCATACCTTGCGGTGGCGAGGATTGCGGAGGTTGAGGGAGAGGTTTAGTCGCTGTCTATTTGCCATTGCCCACAGCCCTCGACATCTGCCCCACAAGCCGTTCATAGCCCTTTGCGTTTAACGCCACGTCATCGAGGATGATGGGCTGACACAGGGGCGACACTGGGGGCAAGTGGCGCTTGAGGAGGTTGGCACCGCCACCGAGGAATACGACGGGCATGGCACGGGCATCCAAGCCAGTCTCTGCAATGGCAGACAGCAATTTTTGAATGTACTTGCCAGCTTCCGTCTGAATGATTTTCTGGGTGCCTGGGGTCAAATGCCCCCCTTCGCCACGGAGTGCATACTCCATCTGGGCGGTGGTGAGAGACAGTCCAAGGTTGCGGCGCACCTGTTCGGCAATCTCATCCAGACAAGAAATCATCCCCAGCTCCAAGCTACGGCAAGTAGCGGCGTTGGGGATGCGGTTGTCCAGTCGCATGAGATCCACCGTCCAGCCACCGATGTCGGCAACAATAACAGAGGGTTCATCCAACAGACTGCTCTGGGTGAGGATAGCGGAATAGCCCTGCGGAAACAGGCTCACCTTGCTGATGGTGATGGCATAACTGACCCCTTCATAACGATAAAAGACAGGTTTGCCATCTCGTAGCAGATAGTGTTTGAAGGACTCCTTATCTCGACCAAAGCTGGTGAGGGGCAGTCCTGCGGCGAGATGGACAGTGGCGGTGGGGTCACACCCACGAAAGTACAGTTCCTTGGCGATGGCTGCGAGGGTGAGGAGGTAGTAGTCCTCTGTGGCTGTTTTGTCCTTTTGAAGTCCACCTCGGCTACTGCCCACCACATAGTATTTGCCACCGATTTCAAGGACATCCTTCTGGGTGTATGGCTCATGGTCATAGGCGGTAAGGCCACTAGGGAAGGTGCAGTGGGTGGTTTTCATGGCGGCATAGCCGTGGTCGATGCCAATGGTGATGGTGTCGCTCATCGTGCATCCCCTCCTCGCTTGGGGGTGTGTGGGGTGCGCTTGGGGAGACGATCCACCTCAAACTCCTCTTTGGTCTGGATTTTGAAGTCCTTCCACTGCCAGAAATGCACACAGAAGGAGCCATCCCCACAGTCGATGTCTCGCTGTTCGAAGCCCTCGCCCCAGCCGTCCGAATATTGTCCAGTGCAATATTCTTTCAGTGCAGACAGTTCCTCACTGGTCAGCTCTGCTTTCAGTTTGCACACTGTCACGCCATAGAGCTTGCCGTCAATGGTCTCCACTGTGGGATGGACAGAGTGGACTTTGTCATCCACACTTTCCAGTCCGTGGTAGTATGCCATCAACCCTCGCCCATTGTCGTCATACATGGGTTCTTTGGCGATGCGTGCCTCAATTTCTTCTTGGAAGTTTGCCAAATCCTCGGCATCCATATCCTCTGGCTGGTCGTAGTCATAGCTCTCCTCGTAGTCCTCCTCAAACAGGGGCTGGTCACGGGTGAAGTCGCCAGTGAGGGGGCTGTATAGCTTCAGTTCGGTATATTCTTCGCTCATGCTAATTCCTCCAATCTTGGCATTTTGAATCGATTTAGGCGACCCATTCTCTTTTTTACTTGATAGATGGAATTATCCAGTCCTGCCATATCTGCGCTCAGTCGCTTATCGATTTTTTGCAGGACATTCTGGTCATTGCAACAATCCAACACCACATAGGTGCGCCCAGAGGAGAGGAGCGCTCTGCTCCCACCTTCATCACGGAAGCTTGCCATCAGTCGTTGGCCTAGTCGTTTGCGATAGCTGTGCTGCAGGGCTTCTGGGTCGCCAGAAACATCATGTCGCTTGAGAATTTGTGCGATTTCTTCTGAGCTAATGCTGAAATTTTCAGACAGTCGCTCTAAAATTTCGCACTCAGCAGCTGGGGGTAGGTTCGGTTTCTGATAGTGTCTTGTCTCTATCATATTGGTTCCTCCAATCGGTTGGGATGATGGTTTCACGGAGAATTTTCGAGATGGTGAGGAATTTCTCTGCAACCTCGTCGGCTTCAGTTGCGCCCAATTCCATCTCGTCGGGGGTCATGCGGCAACAGTCCACCCAATGGCGGACAGTTTGCTCGGTGGGCTTTAGGTCAATGGCCATTTCAAAGGCTTTGATGAAAATCTTGGCAATTTTTGTGGCCTCATTGATCTGGCGGTCGCTCTCAGCCAGTTCCTCTTTGCCACGCTCTAAAATCATGTAATCCTGCGCAGCCTGTTCACGCTGGTCCTCTGGCAGTTTTTCCAGCTCACGCAACATCTGATAGGCACGGTTGATGGAGATTTCCTTGTTGTCGAGGGCATCTCGAATGACCTGTGGGGCAGAGTCATCAATCTTCATGACTTTGCCCATTGTTCGATCCCCAATGCCTACGGAATCAGCCAGTTCCTTTCTGGTATTGACAGCTGAAAGCGGGTTTGGCAATGTTGCCAAACCCGCTTTTTCTTGGTGATTACCTCCACTTGCCGTCAAATTCGCTTGCGCTCTCGCTTCAATGTCGGGACGAAGCTTGAGGGCAATCTTGCCCAGTTCCCACTTCTCCAGATTGCGGCGGCCTTTCTGGGTCTCCAACGCCCACTCCTTGGCTTCCAGCAAGTCGGCAAACTCAAACACCACCAGCTTGTAGGGGATGCCCAGTTCGGTGCAAATACGCTGGCGGTTGTGTCCGTCCACAATCACCATGTCTTGGTTGACGATGATGGGGGCGTAACAGCCGTTCTGCTGGATATCTGCGGTAAGGGCAGACAGGGATTCTTCACTCAGCGCAGGGAGAAAGTCTCGCATTTCATCCAGAATGACAGGGGTTTGCTGATCGCTGGTGTACTCGGTTCCAGTGTTTCTCATTCAGCAGACTCCTCCACAGGGCGGCGAGAGAGGAACTCCACTTGATTGGCTTTCACAAGAAAAGCAGGGACATTAGAATCCTCAATCTGGATGGTCTCGAAGTCGCCCACGACCAACAGCTTGCAACCCTTGTACGCATACTGGGCGCACAGCTCTGCCAGCCTGCCGTAGACCTTGGCAGAGATAAAATCGGTGTAGGGGTTGCCATCTTTGTCCTTGTATCGACGATCCGATGCAATACGGAGGGTGGCGTAATGCTTGCCGGTGGTCTCATTGGTCTTGAGGACAACGTCGCCAGTGAGGTTGCCCAGTGCAGTGATTTTTAACATAATTGTGTTCTCCTTTTTGTTGTTAGAATAGAAAAAGGCCCCGTGCTTCACTGGGAAGCACGGGGCGGTGGGTTGGATGATTTAATATCCAGTACGAGGCAACGTCACAGGCAAGCCATACACTGAGGTCACCCAGCGGCTGACGTTTTGCACCCATTGGTCATTGTAGAGACCGCCTACTTCTGCCACGTTGGTGAAGCTGGCGCCACTTGTGGCGGCGCTGCTGACGGTGCCGTAGAGACTGGGGGCGGTGGTCTGGGTAAAGCCAGTGGGCACCTGTCCGAAGACAAACATAATCTCCGTCACTCGCTGGTCGCTGCCCAAGCCCAAGGCTTCTGGGCTTGCTAGTAATTCATAGTTTTGCAGGGTGGACAGGTTATCTGCCAACACCAGATAATCGCCGTCATTGACACGGTACACGATTTTATAGGTGCCTGTGAAGTTGTAAGTGCCAGTGGTGACGGTCTCCAACACGAACTCCCAAGGGAGATAATCTCTCCAATAGAAGTTATTCAAACTCACGCTAGAGGTGTTGGCGATGCCAGAGAAGGTGTAGCGGATGGGCTGTCCTGCCATCACTTCGTAAGGGCCAGTCTTGGCGATGGACACCCCAGTGGTCAGGCTCTCGTTGGTGATGGACACACGGGCAATCTGCCCCTCGTATTCCAGATAGACGGTGACGGTTTCTGTGCTGATGGAATAGTTGTCGGGGGCTTGAATCTCACGGATATAGTAGGTACCCAGTGGGAGTGGTTCGGACACCGCCAGACCGTTGCTACCAGAGACAATGGTGTCCACCAGTGTGCCACTGCGGTTGTAAATCTCGAACACTGCACCTTCTAGGAGGGTGCCAGCGGCAAGACCGTTGGTGGAGTTGTAGTCTGCGGAGGTTTTGATAATTTGAATTTGACCTAAGATGGGGGTGTTCTCCCAAAGGATTTCGGGGCTATACCCATAGCGGACGGTGACGGTTTTGTACTCGCTATCGAGGAGGTACCCCTCTGGGGCGGTGATTTCACGGATTTTATAGCGACCATCGGGGATGTCGTCGATGTAGACGTAGCCCCTGTGGTCACTGGTGTACTCGCCGATGGGGTTGCCCGTGGAGTCGTAGACCATGAACACCGCACCGTACAGCCCCTCGCCAGTTTCGCTGTCCACTTTGCGGATAAGGATGTTGGACATCTGGCTGTTTTCAATGGTGAGGGTAGCGATTTCTCCTGCGGTGACCTCCGCATTATAGGGGGTGTCGTCGAGTATATATCCATCCGCTGCTTGGATTTCCACCACAGTGTACCAACCGTCCTCTAGCCCTGTGAGGTAGATTCTGCCGTTAGAGTCAGTGGTGTAGGTGCCAATCAATTCGCCGTTCATGTGACTGATTTCAAACTTCACACCAGAGATGCGGTCACCATCTTCAGCGTCTGTCTTGGTGATCCGAAGTCCACCCATGGGGTCATTTTCAAAGGTCAGCACATAGGCTTCCCCCTGCGAGAGCTGGATGGTCTGGGGTGTCTCGTCAAGAAGGTATCCATCGGGGGCAGTGACCTCCTGCACAATGACCGTTGCGTTATGCTCCAGTTCGCTGATGGTGATGAGTCCATTGGCATCCGTAGTGTAGTAGCCATTGGAGTTGCCCACTACAGTACCGTCGGAATAGGTAATCTTGAACTTGGCACCAGAGAGCATTTCTCCTGTGACAGAATCCTGCTTCATAATCACCAAATCCGCCATTTTATAGTTGCGGAAGTCCACCGTCACCACCGCCTGTTCATCGCCAGAGATGTAGACGGTCTGGGTGGCGGTGTTCAACTCATAGCCAGTAGGAGCGACCACTTCCTCAATGACATAGGTGCCGGGCTCCAGTCCTGTGACGGTGACGGAACCGTTGGCGGAGGTGGTGTAGCGACCGATAACCGTACCGCCTGTACCACTGTTGCCCTCCAGATAGCTGATTTCAAATTCGGCACCAGCTAGAACAATGGAGGAGTCCTCCGCATCTCGCTTCCAAATGACGATAGCAGAGAGAGGGATGTTTTCGAAGGTCCTCTCGGCATTCTCGTTACCGCTGAGATGGAGTTCCTGCACTAGAGGTTCCGCAAGAGAGTAACCATCGGCTGGCTCAAGTTCAGTCACGGTGTACCAGCCTTCATCCAGTGCAATTAGAGAAAACTGTCCGCTTGCATCCGTATAGTAGGTGCCGAGGTTTTGTTCCTCACCTGTACTGGTCTTGCTACTCTGGTAAGTCACAGAGAACAGTGCCCCAAGAATGGGATCGCCAGTAATGCTATCGATTTTATTGACAGTCAACGTGGGCTGGCGGTCATTCTCGAAATTGAGGGTGTAGAGGAAAATGTTGTCATCCATAGCGACTTCTACCGTCTGGGGGGTGTCATTTAACACATAGCCGTAGATGGTGTCCACCTCGGTGACAGTGTAGGTGCCAATCTCTAAGTCCTCAATCAAGATTTCACCGTTGGCATCCGTTTTGAATGTACCAATACTGGTGGTATCTCGGCTGACTTCAAAGGTTACACCCTCCAGAGGGCTACCATCTAGGCTGTCGGTTTTGGTGATTAACAGGTCAGAGCGTGGCACGTTGATGAACACAAAAGGTGTCAAAGACTGCCCGTAATACATTTGGGCTTGTTGGGTAGCAATCTCCGCATCATGGTACCCGTCTGGGGCTTGGGTTTCGGTGACATAGACTGTCCATCCATCGTTGGTGTCGTTGCCGATGAAGCCACCATATTCAGCGTAAGTGATGGTGAATTGACCGTTTTCGTCGGTCGTCCAACTGCCAATGTGGGTAGCATCAATCGTCACATCAAATGTGGCACCCTCCAACAGTTCACTGGTCACGGAGCTGCGCTTTTCTACAACGATGGAGGGATAGGCGGCATTGGTAAAACTGAATGTCAGCAAGCCTTGGTTGCGCTTCAACTCCGCACTCTGGATGTTGCCATCCATCAAGTATCCGCCGGGGGCGTTCAGCTCTTGGACGGTTACCGTCCAACTATCTGCATCACGGTCTAGGTACTCATAATACTGGTCATAGGTGATGAGAATTTCACCATTTTCACCGGTGGTAAAGGTGCCGGAAGTCTGAGCATCAATGGCGACTTCAAAGATGGCACCAGCCAGAGGCTCATTGGTATCAGCGTCGGTTTTGGTGATTTTAATTTCGGGATATTCGTAGTTGCTAAAATTGAGAGGGACAGTGAGTTGCCCTGCGGTGACGGTTACACTCTGGGTGGTCTCGTAGTTGAGCGCATAGCCAGAGGGTGGGTTGACCTCCACCACGGTGAACAGCCAGCTATCGGCGGAGAGGTCAAAAGTGGTGCCATAATTGGCTTCATCTAGCAGGACTAGGCCATCTGCGTCGCTGTAAAAGCTACCGATGGATACACCATCAATAGAGACGGAGAACTCCGCATTTGCAAGGGGTTCGCCAGTGCTGGAATCGGTTTTGAGGATTTGGATTTCGGGGACTTCGTAGTTTGCGAAGGTAAATTCAGCCACGGCCTGTCCACGCTTGACCTCCTGTGTGGAGGTGGTTGTGCCACTGAGCAAATAACCTGTGGTGGGTTGGACTTCTGTAACCGTCACCGTCCAGCTGTCGGCTCCGCTGTCGCCAAGGAAATCACCGTAAGTGTCATGGGTAAGGGTAATCATACCGCTATTGTCAGTCCAGAACTGCCCGAACTCGGTGCCGTCTATGCTGACGGAAAACAGAGTGTTTGCCAGTGGGTTGCCATTGTTGTCAGTCTTGTAAATGTGGACTTCGGGGTAAATTTCATTCTGGAAGCTAAATGTAATTAGGCCTTGGTTGCGATTTAACACCGCTGTCTGAATGTTATCTGCGTTGAGCAAGTAGCCCGATGGGGCACGGATTTCTTCTACTTCAACTGTCCACTGGTCGTCGGTTGTGACACCTAGAAATTCATAGTAATCTGCATAACTGATGACAACTTTGCCGTCGCTACCAGTGGTGAAAAAGCCCAACACCTGCGTGTCAAGGGACACTTTGAACAGGGAGCCCACAAGAGGTTCATTGGTGTCCTCGTCCACTTTATAGATTTCAATTTGCGCATATTCGTAGTTGGCAAATACGAAAGGAATGGTTGTCTGTCCACTGACCGCAGTAACCTCCTGCACAGTAACATTACTGAAATCGTATCCTGCTGGGGCATCCACCTCGACTACTTTGATAACCCAACTATCAGCTGTCAAATCAAATTTGCTACCGTAATCGTTGTAATCTAAGGTGATGATGCCACTGTCATCGGAGATGTAGGTACCCAACAGAGTGCCGTCGATATAGACCTCAAAAGATGCGCCAGCCAGAGGGAGATTGGTGGCGGCATCTACCTTCATGATCTCGATCTCCGGGATTTTCTCGTTGGTGAATTCCAATGTAGCAAGGCTCTGTCCCTTTTGAAGCTCGGCGGTGATGACGTTGGTATCACTCATCAAATATCCCTCTGGGGCCTGCACCTCTGTCACAGTAACAGTCCAACTATTGTTGGCACTGCTTAGAAATTCGCCATACTGTGCATAGCTGATAGTCGCTACACCAATGGAATTGGTGGTGATTTGACCGATGGAGGTGCCATCAATTTGAACATCAAATATAGCATTTGCAAGCCCTAGTCCAGTGGCGTCAGACTTTCTAATCTGAATGTCGGGATAGTCATAGTTAATCATGGACAGATAGTAGGTATCAGTTGCCGTGTCCGTCACATCCACATACACGCTGGCGTATGGATTGCTGGACATGACATACCCAGAGGGAGGGCTGACTTCCTCGAAGGTGTAGTAGCCCGTTTTCAAATCTGAAAGCACAATGGTGCCACCCTCGTACTGCCCCAGTAGGGTGCCGTCTTTGTAGACGTTGAAGGTGCCACCGTCCAGCACATTGCCGTCGGCATCAATTTTGGTGAAACGAATGGTATTGTCAGCAGGGTTTTCGTAAACAAGCTGACCGGGGTCGTTTTGCTCCCAGTGGTCGAAATCTCCATCGTCATTATAGACAGGCAGTAGCTCGAATGTAAGGGTCTCCACTTTGGCGTCAGACAGAGAGTAACCCACGGGAGGACTGGTTTCTGTGACGGCATAGGTGCCGGGAGTGATGTAGTTATCTGCGCTACTATCCAGCCACTGAAGTTGAATAGATCCACTGCTATCAGTCACCAAGTCATAGGTGGTATTGTTGGTGACGTGTTCCAATCGGAATGTAGCCCCAGCTAAAGGCTCGCCAGTGGCCGCATCGGTTTTTAGAATGACATACTCAGTTGGGATTTCATAAATAGTATTGGGTATCGCATTGCCGCCATTGACCCAAGCAGCTGTAGCTGCAGTAGCGTTAGCGACACTATCCACATTCACTGTGTAGGTCTGTCCCGAAAGCACATAGCCTGATGGTGCTTTGGTTTCCACCACCGTCAGGGTTGCAGAGCTGCTAGATAGTTGAAGCATATCTGACACCGCATAGCCAGCAGAATTTGTGGTTAACGTACCACGAACCAGAGAGCCTTCATATACGGTGAACTCGGCACCACTCAGAGGGTTGCCACTTTCGTCTGTCTTATTGAGCTGAACATAGCCCCAATATTCAGTTAAATCTAGGGTGTAGTCCGCAATCATTAGGTTCTGGTTTGCGGCATTGTCAGTCTCGTACACATAGAAACTCCAATTTCCGTAATCGCCATTATTGTAGCCAGAGACAATCATATTGAGCAGTTCGACGGATGCCTCTAGTGTGTGTTCGGTGCTAGGGAATGCAGCAGTGAGGGCGGCTACACGCTCCTCTGCTGCCATGGTAATTTGGTCGGGATCGGTAGGGTCAGTAAACATCCCTGCTTCGGTCAACCAGACCACCGCATTAACCCAACCCTGCACAGACTTAATGGTGGCATCGTCCCAACCGTTGACCCTCGCCCCAGTAAGCATAAAAGCGATGAATGGTGCTGCGGCATAGCTGGTGCGTTCTTCGACGTAGGTATAGGTGTCGTCCTCGTCTAGTCCGTCACCATGCTCTAGGCAAAATGCATAGCTACTGACGGACTCACCACCATAGGTATAGGTACTGCGGATGGTGCGAACATTGACGTTGCTTGCGAGATTGTCCGAGTAATATTTGCCTAGCCAATCATCGTCATTGTTGTATTGCACCTTCACATCAGTGGGGGCGGTGCTACTGGTCTCTGCAGCATAGGCCACCGTCATGGGGCTAAATAGCCCCAGAACAAGCGTCAGAACGAGAAAGAGAGACAGCCATCGTTTGGATACGGTCATAGTCATAAAGAAATCCTCCTTAAATTTTAGAAATGAAAAGGCCGTCGATTTCAGATTTGAAACCGACGGCTTTGGGTATTTATTGAATTTTAATAGTATCGGTAAATCACCGAGTCGGGGTATTCCTCTTGGGCGGCACTGAGATAATATGGGGCATCAACAAAGACCATTGCGTTAGAGTTGCCACTCATGCTGTTGATATACATTCCGAGGGAGTTGGTGCCCACCCCAGAAACCACCATCCAGTGCCCTCTGTTTGTGCTAGTGTTTTTTAGATACACAATGTCGCCTGTTTGCACTTGGGATAGGTCGGTCAGGGTCTCTGCAGGTTCACAATCCGTGCCGTAGAGGATATCTCTCACCATGTAAGCGTAGGAATTACAAGCTGTATGCCCCTCGTACCAGTGGAGGTCGCCATCATTGTAGGTCGCTCCCCATGAGGTGTACTGCGGATAGATTGCTATGATTTCTTCCAACATGGCTCGGATGTTTTCCTCTGTGGGGTCTTGTCCGTTGGACAGCTTACCGTCAATGGTCTGGTTGGTAACGGTGACTTGGTACGAGGTCTTGGTATCATTGCTAGAGAGGTATGTTTCACTGACCATTTCTGCCACCGTATGGGGTGTACTGTCCACCACCACTGTATCGTCGGCGGTGTAGGGGCTGGTGCTGTCGATGTCCACCCTCTGTTCGGTGCTGTTCCACGATACGTCAAAGCCTACGGCTTCGCCAATATCACGCAATTTTACATAGTTGTTGCCATTGATTGAGTAGGCGGTCATTTCCACCTGTACCCCGTCTACATAGATGGGTTGGCTAGACAGTTCTGCGATAATGCCACTGGCGATGGCTGGGGTGGCTCCGAAGATAACGGCTCCTAGCACCAGTCCTGCTGCGAAATCTTTCTTTTTCATAGTGTGTACCTCCTTCAAAATTCATCTTGGTATCAGTAACACTATCACAGCCGTGGAGGATTGTCGAGGAATTTTCCCGAACAGTTAGGGGGTGATTTCAGTTCGCTCACTCCCAAATATCTACGAACTGGCTGTCGCCTTTCATGAACACTTCTAGCATTAACCTTGCGCCTAGTTTATAACCTTCCACGAACCGTGTTTCACCCCAGATGCTCTCCATGGTCATCCATGTAGACAGAACTTTATCCAGCAGTTCTTTTTCCTCCGGGCTAATGGTTTCTCTTAGGGTATCTACGGTGCTATCCAATATGGATAACTGTTTTGCGTAGTCACTACCTCGAACCACAGATTTATTGGCAGGGTCGAGATTGCCGTGGTAGAGTGCCTGTATGATTTTTTCTTCCATTGTCGCTCACCTCGTTTCTAGCACAACACACTATCACAGCGGTGGGTACAATAGCTATCACCACTATGGACAAATTTGTGGCGATAGAATTGGGCAGAAAGCTACACCTCCACAGCCGTCACTACCCAGCGGTACTCCGATTCATCCATCACGCAAGTGACCAATGTAATCTGGTTGCCACTGGTGGCGGACAGCATAGAAGTGTTAGTCTCCAGAACTTTCTCCACGCTGGTGACGGCATAGGTGCGGCTGCCCATGGCGGTTTCTAGGGTGATTGTATTCCCTGTGGTCAGGGTGTGAATCAGCCCGAAATGATTGGTGACACCACGGTTGTGTCCTGCCAGACAGACGTTACCACTCCAGATGGAGGTGGTTTCAAAATGCCCTGCGCCCAAGGCGAGGGAGTCACTATCGGTGCCCTCGTAAATAGGAACACTCAGCCCGATGGAGGGAATGGTGAGGGTGCCAAGACTGCCGTTGGCGTCATACATCCAACTGCTGACAGAGGTGAACACTGGCGAAGTGCTAGTGCTGTAAGTGGTGGTTGCATAGGTGGTGGTGCTGACTGCCGTTCCACTGACGGTGCTGGTCACATCCCAAGTGGCGGCGTAGGGATTGAGGAGGGTGCCCACTGTGGCAGATGCCGTGTAACCCATGTTGGGCGGTACCACCGCAGTGTCCTTGCTCAAATTTTGGTTGTTGCTCTCGGTGACATAGAAGGTGTCATCCGAAGTAGCTCTGGCAAAGTCTGCTTGATCCGCACCAGAGATGGTCATGTCGTAGGCGCTGGCCGGTAGCACCAAAAGTGCAGACAGCATCAGCGCCGTGAGTAATGCTTTTAGTCTCATGTAGTCCCCCTTTTTCGTTTGATGAGAAGGTACACACCGTAGCCCAGAATGAGAACCGTTGCCCCACCGCCTACAATGTAGAGGATGTTGTTGGAGCTGTCATCATCACTGGCTACGATTTCTGGAAGTTCCACCACTTCTTCAGCGGTCACAGTGCCGCCGAACATGGCGGTATATTCTACGATGTCCACATCGGTTTTCGCCACCTCACCAGTGTAATTGGCAGTGACGGTATACCCTGTGGCGTACTGGTAGGTGGAGGTGCCTGTGTAGGTCGCCGTGGCGGTGTATCGGGTGACGGTGCCACCAATGCCATCGCTCTGCAAACTCTCCTCCCACTGAATGTCAGCGAGGTCAAGGGTTCTGCCGTCCTCCTCCACCGACTTGGGAATAAGGCTCAAATCGCTGTCCGAGAGGTTGGGGTAGGTGCGTGTGGCGCTGTGGTCACGGCTCCCAGTGGCATAGCCATCGGTGGCAATCTCCACCGAATCAACATCCAGAGCAAGGGTGCCCACATAGCCATCCTGCGTGGTCACATCCAGAGTGGGCGATAGTTGCGTGAGAACGGTGTCGGTGTTATTGGTGGAACTAGCTTGTGTCACCGATTCGGTGTGTTGGATAACGTCCACGCCCACGGTGTCAGTGCGTGTCACATCTAGCAGAGTGTAGGTCAAACCATTGCGCTCAAAGTCATCGGTGGGAATGAGGGCAGGGTCATCGGTGCGAGATAGCTGATATGTTTTGTGGATGCGGTACTCCTCGCCCCCAGTGAACTCCTCCACTGATGTGGGGTAGATGGCATTGGTGGCAAAGGCTGTGGTTGCCAGCATGGTGGCAACGCAGAGGGTGATTGCAAGTTTTTTCATGATGTTCTTCTCCTTATAAATATTGTACTTTGATTTGGTTATCGCCCCCTTTCTTGGGGCTTATGTTGTTTTTGGAGCCACTCGTTCCAATCTTTTCCGTGGGCTGGCTCTTGGCTGTCTACGGTGTAGCCCAATCCCTCGTATTTGGCGGTCAGCTCACCCACAGTCTTGCGCCCCCAGTGATCTGCATCGAGACAGAGGGTGATGTGTTTGATGTGAGGATGCTCCTTGAGGTATCGCTCCAAAGCCCCATCATACAGCCCACACAGAGCAAGGGCATTGCTAGTGATATGGCGATTCAGCGTCAGATAGGACATGAGGTCGATGGGGGCTTCAAAGACAAAAAGAGTGGGGTTGTCTGGGGCGCTACCCAGTGGAAATGCTACGGTTTTATCACTGCCACTCACATCTCCTCGAAAGGCTTTTTTACCCATATCATAAGTGCCACGTTGGGTGGCAAAGGATGGTTCGCCTGCGCCATCTCGACCAACGAACACACAGTTGTGGTGGGGGTGACTCTCGTAGAGAAGCCCTGCTTCCAAAAATCCACGGATGACTTGAGGGGCGATCCCTCGCTTGCGAAGGTAGGCGAATACCCTGCGATGGTCGGCATTTCTTTCTGGCAGGGTGAACGGTTTCGGTGGCTCTTTGGTTGGCACGTTGGGGCTGACACGGGGCAACAGGGGGCTGTCTCTCGCATGACCGTTGAACCCTAGCAGATAGCGGACGGCATCGGGGAAGGTCATGTTCTGAAAGTGTTGTAGGAAGGTGATGGCGTCACCACCCACACCCTCGGAGTACCGTTTCCATGTCCTGCGATTTTTAATGCGGATGCTATCCATCTCGGCAAGGGTGTGGTACCGTCCGATGGGCTTGACGTGGTAGCCAAGACTGGCGATAAGGTCTGGGAGGTCGGTGTCTTTGGCGATGGTCATTTCCTGCTCGGTGAATTTGTCGTGCATGAAAGTTCTCCTTGAAATGAAAAAAGCCACGGCTGACAGTCCAAGTTGTTGGAGTGTCAGCCGTGGCTTATAGAGGTTATGTGTTTAAGCGGTGGGTTCTGCAGTAGGGTCAGCTAGTGCGGTTTCAATGAGCCCCAGCACAAAGTCTCGCTGGGTCAGCTTCTTGCCGGTGCGTGCGGTCTCCAGTTCGAGGTGGGATTTGATTTTCTGGAATAGCTCCTCGCTGATTTGGAATGCCATCGTTCTAGTGTTTGCCATGTTGTTACCTCCATTTTCTTTTTGTGTGTAGTAGTCGGTGAGTATCTGAGTGATGTACTGTGCGGTGGTGAGGCCGCTGGCCTCTCGGTTCTGGCTAATTTTTTCGTGCAGTTCTAACGAGATGGCTGCGCAAAGGTTTTTGGTTTCCATAGTGGCTGACCTCCTTGTTTGGTGATTCGCAAGGCAAGTATAAGCCTAAAGTCTATGGAAAGCTATTCACTAGAACCACCAAAGAACCGCCCCCAACTTCGTGGAGAACCAACAGAACGAAAAAAGCCCTAGATTCTCGGTAAAAACCGAAAATCTAGGGCAATTCCAAGGTATTATTATGGTTGTTGAGGCGAAAGAGGGGTTCGACTCCCACCAACTACGTCTTTTGCCTGTTTGCATCCATTTTCACGTTAAATTTTTTTCACGAGAGACAGACGATTTCATCTGAACTTTTTTGATATATTTATCGCAGTTTTCTCTGCTGAAATGCGAAAACACCACACTTTCGTATGGTGTTTTCTGTGGCGCATCTTTTTTGGCCACTAAGTCTGGCGGAGATGGTGGGATTCGAACCCACGGGCCGGCTCAACACCGACCAAACGATTTCGAGTCGTTCTCGTTATGACCACTTCGATACATCTCCATAGACAACAAATATAGTATACGCAATCCAAGGTTAAATTGCAATCCCTAAGGCTAAAAAAATTTTTAAAAAAACAGGGAACTTTTTTTCGTGTCCGCCGTCTAAAGACATATCAAACCCAAAAAGAACAACAAACAACATGATTCAAGGAGTACTTATTTTATGAAAAAACTATTTGCCCTGTTGCTGGCAGCTACCATGATTTTGTCTTTGGTGGCTTGCGCCAATGCTGATTCCACACAAGACGATGTGGAGCAAGACGTCACCGGTGAAACTGAAATTCTTGACCCTGACAACACCGAAATTCCTAATATGAATGAGTTGGACGGCGAACAAGCTGTGGCATCTTTGCCCGACGATGATTTCACTGAAAATGTGATTGTTCCCGAAACAGTCGGCGAGCCTGAAACTGCGCCCGAATCTACCGCGACTGAAACTGTGCCCGAAGCAACCACTACCCCGAAGTGACCCCTGCGCCCACGACCCCTGAAGTGGCACCCGAAACACCTGTCACCCCTGAAGTCACCGAACCAGAAGCCCCTGCCACTGCTGATGTCACCGCCCAATCCCTGTTTGAAACATTGACTGCTGCTGGCGTTGAATTCCCTGCCTTGTCACTGGTGGAAGGGGAATTTTTGGACATGACTTATGCTGGCTTGGCAGATGCAAGCAGTGATTTTGTGGTCTATATGCCCATGATGAGTGCTGTGGCTGCAGAAATTGCCATTGCCAAAACCGATGGAACTTCCACCGTTGCTGAGCTCTTCAATGCGCGTGTTGAATATCAAAAAACCTCTGGTGCATTCTATCCTGCCGAAATTGAAGGTTGGGCATCTAATAGTCACGTGGTCACCGCTGGGGACTATGTGATGTTGCTGGTGCTACCTGTAGAAGCAGCGCAAGACGCTCAAACTTTGATTGATTTGTTCACCACCACAGTGGGTTGATTTTTCAATTGAGCAATTTATCAAATGAATACAAGGCAATGACGAAAAAACACCACCCTGAACGGCAATGTCATTAAGATAAGCTTTGCTTATCTTAATGACAGCTAAAAACTAAGGACTAAGAGTGAAAAACTATGGAAACGCAATCGGTTTTCTATAGTTTTTCACTCTTCACTTTTAGCTCTTAGTTGTCATTTAGTTCTTAACTAAATGACATTGCCCTGAACGGGTGGTGTTTTTTCGTGGCACGCCAAAAGGGATTCGAACCCCCGGCCTTCCCCTTAGGAGGGGGACGCTCTATCCAGCTGAGCTATTGGCGTAGATATTAAATAGTATATCATAGACCAAGGTGTTTTTCAATTCCAAACGTGAACCTTTTGTGTACTCGACAAAAAAAGCTATACAAAGTTCTTCCAATATGATACAATACAGATATCTAAGAGGACTTTTGCGATGTATCATACTCCACCGCTCATGGTATTCTGCGCCACTTTGAAGGCAGATTCATCGCCACCATCTTATCTTTTGTATTTCACCGATGTCTACCCAACAGGCATCTTGGTTTAATAAAGGGCTTCGCCCGATCATAACTTCAAATACCAGACTGACAATGACGTTGCAACCCATTCTAACGGCGATACGGGGCCGATTAGAGACGTGGACGTCCCTTTCTGTTATGCCTTTTTTGTGAGATTTTTTCAAAAAACTCCCATCCCCAAGGTCGTAGTGTGTCTATTTGAAGGTATTTATATAACATTTTTAAAGGAGACTTATCAATTATATGGCAGAAAAACTAAAAATTATCCCCCTTGGCGGTTTAGATGAAATTGGCAAGAACATGACCGTGTACGAATGTGGTGGTGAAATCCTCATTGTGGACTGTGGCATGGGCTTCCCCAACGACGATATGTACGGCATCGATTTGGTCATCCCCGACGTGACCTATCTCATCAAAAACCGTGCGCGTATCCGTGGTTTGTTCATCACCCATGGACATGAAGACCACATCGGCTCTATCCCCTATATCTTAAAACAAGTGAATATCCCCATTTACTGCACCCGTTTTGCAGCTGGCCTCATTAAGCTGAAACTGGATGAACACGGCCTCACCAAGCAAACCAAGCTGATCACCGTAGAACCCGGTAAATCTGTCCGCGCTGGCAAGTTCACCGTGGAATTTATCCACGTGAACCACTCCATCGCCGATGCTGTGGCCTTCGCCGTCACCACCTCTTTGGGCACCGTCATCCACACAGGTGACTTTAAAATCGACACCACCCCCATCGATGGTGACATCATCGATTTGGCGCGCTTTGGTCAACTGGGCAAAGAAGGCGTGCTGGCACTGCTGGCCGACTCCACCAACGTGGAACGCCCCGGCTACACCCCCAGCGAACGGAATGTGGGCAAGTCTTTTGCGCGTCAATTCCAAAACTGCGAAGAGCGTATTATCGTCACCACCTTCGCCTCCAACGTTCACCGCATTCAACAAGTGCTAGATGCCGCTGCCGCCGTGGGTCGCAAGGTTGCCGTCACTGGTCGCAGCATGGAAAATATGATGAAAGTGTCCACTGAACTGGGCTATATGAAAGTGCCCAAGGGTGTGCTCAGCGACATCAATAAGATTAAATCTCTCCCTAAAAACAAGCAAGTGATTGTCACCACTGGCTCTCAAGGGGAAGAAATGGCTGCCCTGACCCGTATGGCCTTCTCCACCCACCGTCAAATCGACTTGGGTGCTGGCGATAAGGTCATCATCTCCGCTTCCGCCATCCCTGGCAACGAAGCCGCCGTGGGTCGTGTCATCAACGAACTGTTCCGCAAGGGCGTGAAAACCGTGTATGACCGTGCAGATATGCTGCACGTATCTGGCCATGCCTGTCAAGAAGAATTGAAGATTATCCACGCTTTGACCAAGCCGCGTTTCTTCATCCCTGTTCACGGGGAACAACGTATGCTCCATCTCCACGCCCAATTGGCACAGGATATGGGCATGGATCGCAACCACATTGCCATTGCTGAAAACGGCAACGTCATCGAAATCACTGCCCGCACCTTGAAGGTCAATGGCTCTGTGCCCAGTGGCGAAATCTATGTGGACGGTTCTGGTGTTGGCGATGTTGGCGCTGTGGTCATGCGTGACCGTAAACGTCTGGCAGAAGACGGCATGGTGGTGGTGGTACTGCCCCTGTCCTCCGACAATGGCAAGCTGATGAGCCAACCTGAAATCATCACCCGTGGCTTCATTTACGTGAAGGAATCTGGGGACATGATGAACGAGTTGCAAAACATTGCATACCAAGCGGCTGAAAACGCCCCTGTCCGCCGCAACCGTGACGACGGGGAACTGCGCAATGCAGTGAAAACTGCTGTCAGCAATTACCTCTATAAAAATACCAAACGTAGCCCCATGGTCATCCCTGTGGTGACACGGCTGTAATACGCGCAATATCCAATCCCCTGTCCATTCGGACAGGGGATTTTTGCGTGCCACCCCGTGGTAGAGGAACCCATTGGGCGTCCGTTTTTCGATTCACTTTGAATGATTTCGTTCGCCCCTACGGGGCGGTCACCTGCCGGTGGGGCATTCTTTTTTTGTCGAAAAAAAGAATCAAAAAACGATTTTTTCACGACGACTGCTGTCGAGTGAAAAAAGGGGATTTTACGGGGATTCATCACTGGGGTGCTTGGGTTTTTTAGGGGTGCCTAGGATGTATGTGGGGTATAGATTGGTGGCGCTGGGTAAGACGGGCGACCACAGGTCGCCCCTACAAGGGTGCCAGCACCACCCAACATCAAGCTGACCGCAGGTCAGCGCACCCCCCAACGCCACCGCACCCATCGACGTCCACAATCTTAGGCACCTCACACGCGTGTTCCCATGTCATCGTACGAACACTGTGCGGCAGCAATCAGCGTTGGTTCGCGCATCCCACATGAAAAGCCGAACGGATGTGAAGCACCCACCCAATAGCACCGCACCCACTCATACGCACCATCCGTATAAAATGGGAACACGTGAGACAGATGACCACGCGTGGTCATCTGCCACGTGTAAGATTTTTGGTTACTTTGCATCTGGCGAATATACACTGTAAGTGCAACAGTAAAAAAATAAATGACTCATTGAGAAAAATCATGTATCATGGTGTTAGCGGACAACATGAAAGGAGATTCTCTCAATGAATCATTATCAACATCTTAACATAGAAGAAAGAGAAAATCTATTATTATTTTTGTATGAAAAGAAAAGTTTGCGTTTTATAGCCCAAGCGATGGGGCGAAATGTATCTACAATTTCTCGAGAAGTAAAACGAAATAGAAATCAAAATACAAAAGAGTATTCGGCGGTAAAAGCTGAGCAAAAATATCATGTACGACGAAAAAAATGTCGCCGCCACGCGAAGCTAGACAACCCAATTGTATATAAGAAAATCAAAGAGTTATTCATTGAGAAACAGTGGTCGCCAGAAGAAATTCAAAACCGTTTATTCTTTGAAAATTCACCAATTCAAATCAGCTATACCACAATTTACAGGGCTATTTATGCTGGGAAATATGACACATTACAAGAGAAGAGATCGAAAGGAAATAAGGGCGCAAAACGGCATCTTCGACACAAAGGAAAGCCGAGAGGGCAAAAACCAAGAGGAAAAGTGGTGATTTCAAACCATTTAGACCAACGTCCAGATGCGGCCAACAAGCGAGAACGACTGGGTGATTTCGAAGCAGATACTGTAGCTGGCAAAAAAGGCGGTGCCTGCTTGTTAACGTTGAATGACCGATTATCACGAATTGTGTTCATAGCCAAATGTCAGAGAAAAATTGCTGCTGAGGTGGCAGAAAATATGATTGCTATTTTCTCTAAGCTGCCACCAGAAATGCGCCATACCATCACGCCAGACCGAGGCGTGGAGTTTACAGACCACGCCGATGTGACAGCAGCGCTAGGCATGGAGTTTTACTTTCCAAAACCGCATGCCCCGTGGGAGCGTGGAACCAACGAAAATAGCAACGGCCTCATTCGAGAATACATTCCCAAGCGCAGCGACATTGCACCATTATCCGATGCATTTATTCAAGATGTCGCCTACAAACTAAACACGAGACCCCGCAAATGCCTTGGTTGGAAAACTCCTCTCGAAGTCTTTTATAACAAAGTGTTGCACTTGACTTGACAATTCGCCAGATACAAAAGAAAGCCCCGCTGGCAAGCGCCCCCACGGAGTGGGAAAAGTTTATCAAAAGAAAACTCCCGCAGGGTGAAGGATTAACCGCCCCCACAAGGGGCGGAGGCGAAGAAAGCCCCTGCGGCAGCAGCCTCCACGGAGTGGAAAAAGAAAGCCTGCTGGCAAGCACCTTTCTTTAAAAACGCACCCCGTAGGCGCGACCAATGGTCATTCCTACGGGGTGCAATGTTTATCATATCAGCCAGAAATACGTTGGTCGCAATCAAATATCAGGCATCATTTGCGCACAAAGACAAACCCCAATGTGTTGGGGCCACAGTGGCACAAAATGGTGCAACCGATGGCAGTGGGGATGATTTGTTCGAAGGTTCCATTGTCTACGAGTGCCTTGTGGGCGGCGGCCACAATGGAATGGTCTGGGTTATGGCAGGAATCGGCCAAATAGACAGAGGTGGGGTCGATATCCTCTCGCCCTGAGAGGCGCTCTTCCACGTAGGTGACCATCACCTTTTCCATGGAGCCGCGATACTTTTTGGTGACGGTCATTTTTCCATCCACCACCTCAATGCAGGGGTGGAGTTTGAGCAAATTGGCACCCAAAGCCGTAACTGTAGAGCAACGACCGCCTTTTTTCATATAGTCTAAGGTTTCTAACACAAAACTGGTTTCCACCTTGCTTCGCACTTGTTTTACCGCGGCGGTGATTTCTTCGATAGAACCACCTTGGGCAGCTACGCGAGCAGCGGTCAAAACCACGATACCATGGCCAATGGACAGGTTTTCGCTGTCTAAGGCCACCACGTTTTCAAATTCGCTGGCAGCAAGGCAAGCATTTTGATAACAACTGGAAAATCCAGCGCCCAAGTTGATATGGACGAGGCCATCATAGCCTTTGATTTCCTCTTGGAAAAATAAATAGTAGTCGGCAATATTCACAGCATTGGTGGTGGTGATTTCTCCACCATTTTCCACATGAGCAACAATGGCTTGGGTGGTGATATCCACGCCATCACGGAACAGTGCATCGCCTTTTACCACACCCAAAGGACTGATGGCAATGTGATATTGGTCAAGCAAGGCTTGTGGCAAATCACAGGTGCTATCGGCAGTAATTCTAATCATAGAGAAGGCTCCTTTGCAATTATCAGATATTATGTCAAGTAGTGTATCATATTTTATCAAAAATGACTAGTATTTATTTGCAATTTTATCACTGGGACATTATGCAATCAACGACAGGGGATTGTAAGCCGCAAAATAGTGATACACATAGGATTGTGCCCCTTCGACCTCCGTGGGTAGCCAGTTGAAACAGCCTGCCACAATGAGGACGATATAAATCACCAACAAACTTTGCACCACCCCTACAAGGATGCCGCCAATGGTATTGAGCGTGTTGAGTACAGGCAGTTTTGCCACCAAATCCACTGCATGGAGAATTATATGGAGTAGCAATGCCAAAATCAAAAAAGCAAAGACCCAAATGATGGTGCCAATGATACCAGTTGCCACCAAATTGGAGATATCGGCAATGGTTTCGCTGGCAAATTCAGAAAGAGAAGCCTCTGCCGTGGCAATGACTTCATTGTCTAAGTAGGGGGTTAATATGGATAGCTTCCCGTCCTCTAACATAGAGGCCAAGGTAGCAGAGGGATCTGTTTGGGCCTGTTCGGCAATCTGGTTTGTGAGATAGCTTTCAAGGGATGGCGTCACCACAGGGGTGGCCAATGGGGTCAGGAAATCAGCGGCAATGCTGGCGCCTGCGCCTGCGCAAATCAATACCACCAAACTAGCCAAAGACAACACCAATCCACGGTACCAACCTTGAATGATGAAAAACAAGGCAATGACCACAATGATCAGGTCAAACATTAGAGCAGTTGACATAAAATTCTCCTTTGTTAAATGGTGACCAATTCATACGCCCGAGAACCGATACCGATTTTTTGGCAATGGTCAAGACAGTCTTGCCAATCGGTGTCAGGGTGGAGATGATGGAAATGGTCATGGTCGCAGGTGTGGGGTTCTAGCTGAGAGTTGGGATTGGGACATAGGGCGTTGACCGCATCGGCACAGGCTTGGTCTAGCGCCACAGGGTCAAAAGAGGCAAACATCCCCACGTCAGGCACAATGGGCACATCGTTGGTGCCATAGCAATCGCACAAGGGCGACACATCTACCACCAAGGAGATGTGGAAGCAAGGCCGTCCATCCACCACAGCCTTGGTATACTCTGCCATTTTGCAGTTTAAGCTATGGGCGGTGGCGTCTTCTGCGGCGAACACGGCATGGGTGGGACAGTGGGTAAGACAGCGTCCACAGCCCACACATTTGTCTTGGTTCAGCACGGCTTTTTTCTCGGCGTTGACTTGGATGGCATCATGGGCGCACCATTTTTCGCAAATGCCACAGCCTACGCAACGGCTTTTTGACACCTTGGGCTTGCTGTCGCTGTGTTGTTCCATTTTGCCAGCACGGCTCCCACAGCCCATGCCGATATTTTTGATGGTACCGCCAAAACCAGTGGCTTCGTGGCCTTTGAAATGACTGAGGGTGATGAACACATCGGCTTCCATAATGGCTTTGCCGATTTTGGCTTCTTTCACAAAGTCCCCATTCACGGGGACCAGCACTTCATCGCCACCTTTGAGCCCGTCGGCAATGATGGTGTGACAGCCAGTGGTAAAGGGGTTGTAGCCGTTTTCATAGGCGGCTTCTAAATGGTCAAGGGCATTGGCGCGACGCCCTATGTACAAGGTGTTGCAGTCGGTCAAAAAAGGGCGACCGCCTAGCTCGCGGATCACATCCGCCACTGCTTTTGCCCAGTTGGGACGCAGATAGGCTAGATTGCCCGGCTCACCAAAGTGAATTTTGATGGCGGTGTATTTGCCGTTGAAGTCAATGTCCCCTATGCCAGCGGTTTTCAATAGCCGTTGGAGCTTTTGGGTGGGGTTTTCATGGTACGTTGGGGCGCGAAAATCAGTGAAATATACTTTAGAAGTCATCGAGATTGTCTCCTTTTTTTCATCCGTAATCGTATTGCATCAGTCCATGTCGATGTGGACATGGTCGGTACCGTGGGTGTGAAATTCAGCCAAATAACGGTCGATACGGCTTAACAATTGGTGATAGTTTTCTGGGGTGATGCCTTGGGCATCCATATCTCTCAAGGCCATTTCTTCGGCCAAAATTTCATAAAACAGCACATCTTCATACTGTTCAATCACTTCATGAATGCCGCCGCGGGCAAAGGCTTTCGACGGCAAAATCTCACCGTCTAACGTTTGGGTCAACTGCCCCATATTCATGGGTGCGCACTGGGAAAACACATGACTCTCCAGCCGATCATACTCTTCGATACGATCATCGCCGCGGGTGGAATTCATCACCCAATTGCCAATATAAACCAAATCCAGTAGATATCGAAACTGCTTTTCAGTCAAAGATAATTCCATGGAAACACACCTCCTAAATCAAATAAAAATGAGGTTCCTTGTACAGTATAGCAAACTTCAGCGGAAAATGCCACAGAAAAAAGGAAAGAAAAGTGAAAATTTCATCTTGCAGGTATATGCTATAGTATAGTATACTATATATGTATGTCAACATGCACACCATTGTCTGGGAAAGGAAGTACCCATTGATGAATACAAGACCCATCGGCGTGTTTGATTCAGGGTTGGGTGGCTTAACCGCCATGCACACACTGGGCAAGCGCCTCCCCAACGAAACCTTTATTTACTTCGGCGACACCGCACGGGTGCCCTATGGTGGGCGCTCTGAGGCCACGCTGTTAAAATATGCCCGTCAAGATGTGGCATTTTTAAAATCTTTTAAACCCAAGGTGTTGGTCATTGCCTGCGGCACTGTGTCCACCACCTGTTTGGAACAATTGCAACAAGAAAACAGTCTGCCCATCATTGGCGTGGTGGAACCCACTTGCCTGCAAGCCCTCCATGCAACCAAAAACGGACGCATCGGTATGATTGCCACCCAAGCGTCGGTACGCTCTGGGGCTTACGAGCGGATGTTGCACCGTTTAGACCCTGATGTGGATGTCTTTTGCCACCCCTGCCCCTTGCTGGTGCCCATGGTGGAAAACGGACGGATGCACAGGGGTGACATTGTGATTGAAACCCTTGTTAAAGAGTATTTAGCGCCACTCAAAGCCAAAGGCATTGACACCTTGATGCTAGGTTGCACCCACTATCCTTTGTTGTGGGATGTGATTGGCAAGGAAATGGGCCCGTCGGTCACCTTGATTTCCGCAGGAGCCGCCGTGGCCACCGCCGTGGAAACATTGCTCGAAGATAGCCACATGGAAGCCCCACAAACCAGTGATTCCCACCGCAGTTTTTATGTCAGCGATGAAGTAGAAAGCTTCACACGCAACGCATCGTTATTTTTGCAAGAGGACTTGCACCAAGTTGTACGGAGGATTGACATTGACCAATATTGAAACCATAGACGTGATGCTCTCCATTGCAGGTGAGCAATATTTTCAAGGGGTAGACCCTGACCAAACCCGTTTGATGACACCGGGCACCATGACCATGCAGGGGGAAAAAGTCACCCTGACCTATGAAGAAACAGAGCTCACTGGCATGGAAGGCACCACCACCACCTTTGAGGTGGACGGGGATGTGATTACCTTGACCCGCGCTGGGGCGGTCAACTCCCAGATGGTGTTCCAAGAAGGGGTGCAACACACCTCGTTATACGAAACCCCCTTTGGCGATTTGGCGGTGGACATTCAAACCAGCCACCTACGCTATCGATTGAACCAGCATGGTGGCACCATGGACATTCAATATTCCATCGCTGTCGACCATACCGTCACCGGACGCAATCGCTTTGAAATTAAAGTGAAACGGAAATAAATGGAAAATAAACAACACATCCTTGAAACGGGGACGGCAGGGTCAAGACCCTGCCCTACGGTGTGTTGTGCGTAGGGCAGGGTCTTGACCCTGCCGTCCTCCCCCATATACGAAGGAGAGATTTTTTATAATGATTAACATGATTCAAAACGCAAAGGCTCAGGCCGCCCAGCTGACTATGGACGCCTATCACCGTGCCGTCAGCGCTGGCACCCTACCCCAAGGCGACGTGAAGCAAGCCCCTGTGGAAATCCCCAAGGACACCACCAACGGCGACTACACCACCACCTTTGCCCTTGCCGCCGCCAAGGCTCTGGGGCAAAATCCTCGCGCCATTGCACAGGCATTATTGGATAACCTGCAACTGGACGGCACCTATTTTGACAGCGCCGCCATTGCAGGCCCTGGTTTTTTGAATTTCAAAATGAACCAAACTTGGTATGCTGATGTCCTCGTTGCCATCGACACAGAAAAAGAAACCTTTGGCACCTCTGACACCTTGAAAGGCGAGAAAATCATGGTGGAATTCGTCTCCGCCAACCCCACTGGTCCCATGCACATGGGCAACGCCCGTGGCGGTGTGCTGGGTGACACCTTGGCGGCAGTTCTCAGTGCCAGTGGCGCCGATGTGACCCGCGAGTTTTACGTCAACGACGCAGGTAACCAAATCGAAAAGTTTGCCAAGTCTTTGGAAGGTCGCTATCTGCAAATCCTCCAAGGGGAAGACGCTGTGGAGTTCTCTGCCGACTGGTACCAAGGTGGCGACATCCGCGATATGGCACAAGCCTATATCGATGCCAATGGGGATGGCCTGTTGACCGTGTCCGAAGAAGAACGCCGTGAAAAGCTGGCAGAATTTGGCCTTAGCGTCAACCTGCCAAAGATGAAATCCGACCTGCAAAACTATAAAATCAACTACGATGTCTGGTTTTATGAATCCACATTGTATGCCGACGGCTTCGTGGATGAAACCGTGGCAGCATTGACGGCCGCAGGCTACACCTACGAGCAAGAAGGTGCTCTGTGGCTCCACACCGCCAAAATTGTGGCCGACAATCTCCGCAAGGCTGGCAAAAAGGAAAAAGACATTGAAAAGCTAGAGCTGAAAGACGACGTGCTCCGCCGTGCCAATGGGTTCTACACCTATTTTGCCGCCGACATCGCCTATCACCGCAACAAGTTTGCCGTCCGTGGCTACGACCGCGTTATCAACATCTGGGGCGCTGACCACCACGGTCACGTGGCGCGTATCAAGGGCGCTATGGATGTGCTGGGCTTAAATGGCACCGACCGTTTGGACATTGTGCTGATGCAACTGGTGAAACTGCTCCGCGACGGGGAAGTGGTGCGCATGAGCAAGCGGACTGGCAAGGCCATTTCTCTGTGCGATTTGCTAGAAGAAATTCCTGTGGATGCGGCTCGTTGGTTCTTCAACGCCAAGCCTGACACCCAAATGGAATTTGACCTTGGGCTGGCTGTCCGCGAAGACTCTGAAAACCCCATTTACTATGTGGAATACGCCCACGCCCGTATCTGCTCCTTGCTCCGCACTTTGGCAGAAGAAGGGGTGGCTGTGCCTGCCCTATCCGACGTGGATATGGCGCTACTCAGTGGGGATGCCGAGCAAGCCCTCATCAAGCAACTGTCTGCGTATTGTGAGCACATTCGCTTGGCGGCCCGTGATTATGACCCCTCTCAAATCAACCGTTGCTTGGTGGAAGTGGCGGCTTGTTTCCATCGCTTCTACTCCGCTTGCCGCATCAAAGGTGAAGACGTCGCTGTGGCTGGCGCACGCTTGAAACTGGCAGATGCCACCCGTCAAGTCCTGCGAAACGGCTTGGCACTCATCGGTGTGGAGGCTCCCGAGAAAATGTAAAATAATGCAAATACACCGCCAATCTTAGATAGGATTGGCGGTGTATTTTTTGCTTTTTATAAATCCGCATGGGCAAATAAATTGGATAAAGACACGCCAATAGCGCCAGATAGGGCAAGCAACATATCCAAGGTGATGCCTGTGTTGGCATTTTCAATGCGACTGATGGTCTCATAGCTAACATCTATTTTGTCAGCCACCTGTTGCTGGGTCAGACCACTGCGCTTCCTAAAATAGGCCACCGACAGCCCCAAGTTTTTATATTCAACATAAAATTGATCCTTCAAAATATCACCTCATATATATTGTAAACGAATTCAAATGTTGATATAATGATGCTATACATCATAAATAAGATATAGCAAATCATATTATGAGGTGACTGTATGAATATATGCAAAGAAATGAAAGCTTGCTTTCCATTGATAGAAGCCTATTTTTCAAAAAAGGAGATGGTTCGTTTTTTGGATTGCCCTTATCCAGAGTTATTCCGATACCATTTGGGGCTTGGCACGTGGATACGAAATCATTTACTAACGGTAGATGGTTCTTTGTATAATGCTTTTTCAAACTGTGGCATTCGTCAAAAGGACGATATGTCTAACTGGATAATACGGGCATTATATATATATGCAGGAATCACGTAGTTGACAAATCCCATTACGCCAACAAATTTCCCAGCGCCTCCACCACTTGGGGGAGACGATGAATGTCCAAGGAGGCATAGTTGACCACCAGCACCCCTTGGTATTGGTGGGGGTTTTCCATGGCGTAATCAGATAAAAACCCAAGGCGCAATCCCAGTTCTTGGCTGCGTCGACCCAAAGTTTCATCGTCATAAGGGGTATCCACGGTCATCAAAAAATGAAGCCCGGCCCCTTCTTCGTGGATGGTGATTTTATCGGCAAAGGGGGCGGCGGCAAAGGCTTGGAGCACCGCCAATCGCCGCTGGCGATACTCTTTGCGCATACGGGACAGATGGCGCTGGTAGTACCCCTGAGACAAAAATTGTGCCAACACGTGCTGTTCCATAGAGGGGACGGTGCTGGCGTAAAAATACAGCCGCTGGCGGTACCGCTCTAGCAATTTAGGGGGTAACACCACGAACCCAAGGCGCATAGACGGGGCAATGGTTTGGGAAAAGGTGTTGAGATAAATCACCCGACCATGGGTGTCGATGCTTTGCAAAGGGGCGATGGGGCGTGCCGTCAGCCGCAGTTCGCTGTCGTAGTCGTCCTCAATCAAATACCCGTCCACCTGCTCCGCCCATTGAAGCAAGGCCTGCCGCCGACCGATGGGCATCACCACGCCAGAAGGGTATTGGTGAGATGGGGAGAGGTGGGCGATACGTGCGCCACTGGCGGACAGCGCGGTAATGTCCAAGCCGTGTTCATCTAGCGTGATGGGGCGGATTTCTCGCCCAGCCTGGGTGTATACTTGGCGGATTTTACCGTAACATGGGTCTTCCACGGCGATGGCACCTTCCTCTTGCAACAGCTGTGCCAGCAACAAATAGCAATATTCAGCCCCAGCACCTATGAAAATTTGCTCTGGTGACACCTGCATCCCTCGATATTGGTGTAAATCTTGGGCAATGGCCTCGCGCAGAGCAGGTAGGCCTTGGTTTGGCAGTGGGTCAAGGAGGTGGGTGCCCTCTTGGCTCAGCACTTGGCGCACCAACTTTGACCAAGTGGCAAATGGGAAGGCGGCGGCATCAATGCGGTTAGAGTGCAAGTCTGATGTCCACGTCGGAGCGACAGCTGGGGTCACCATTGGCGCTGGTTTCGTGGCAGATGGAACCCCGAATTGTCCTTGTGCCACAAAATAGCCCTGTCGTGGCCTCGCCTCCAAATATCCTTCGGCGCACAGCTGACTATAGGCGCCCTCTACTGTCATCACCGACACGCCCAAATGTTCGGCAAAGGGGCGCTTGGCAGGCAATTTTTCCCCTTGGGCAAGGGCGGCGGTGGTAATGTCATGGCGCAAAGCGTGGTAGAGCGCTAGATACAAGGGGCGGCGTTGTAAGTTGTAAGTGAGCATAGCGTCCTCCTTCTTGGGGTGGGGTGCGGATGGCGTATTATGTAGGGACAGGGCTCGCCCCTGTCCGTATTTTGGATTGGGATGTATTTTTCAGCGTTGATATGCCCTTGGGGCGGACAACCGCAAGGGTTGTCCCTACAGGGTTTTGCGTAGGGCGAGGGCTTGCCCTCGCCACATATCCCATGCATACTATAGCTCTCTGACCTTAAAAAATATATCAAAAGTGGTTATTTCAATCATATCAGATTTGGGCTAAAATGGCTATAGAAATTTTCGAAGTCTGGAACTATTTTTATTAACGCAAACTTTTAGGAGGACTTATCCATGCAACAGCAATCCAAACAAACAAAACTTTGGGTCATGACTGCCCTATTCACTGCCATCACCTGCGTGTGCACCATGGTCATTGCCATTCCCACACCTTGGGGCGGCTATGTAAACTTAGGGGACACAGGGGTGCTCTTAGGCGCCTATTTACTGGGGCCATGGTATGGCGCCATCGCTGGGGGCGTGGGCTCTGCGCTGGCTGATATTTTATTGGGTTACACCATTTACGCGCCTGCCACCCTGCTTATCAAGGGGTTGATGGCCGTTGTGGCAGGGCTTTTGATGGGGGTTGTTGGCAAGGCGCTGTCTGGGCGCTTAACTTGCGGCGTGGCAGCAGAGTTGGTGATGATTGTTGGCTATTGGCTGTTTGACGGATTATTAAGCGGCAACTTACTGGCTGGCCTTGTGGGCATTGGGAGCAACGGCATCCAAGCTGTATTCGGCATCGCCGCTTCTACCGCCTTGGTGATGGCGTTGGAGCGCAGTGATTCTGTGACACGAAATTTTGTAAGCTTGCGGTAATGTCTTTACATTTTCATCACAGTTGGCTATAATAATAAAAGCGGCAGGGTAATTGTGCCCTGTCGTTTTTACACTAAGGAGGGTCATATGGCAAACAAAGATGAAAAACGAGAAAAGCTTGCCAGAGTGGCACAGCTGTACTACTTAGAAGATTGGAAACAAAGTGACATTGCCAAGGAATTTGATGTGTCGCGCCCCTTCGTCAGCCGTATGCTCAAGCAAGCACGGGAGCTAGGGGTGGTGGAAATCACCATTCACAGCCCAGAACCCACCCACGGGCAATTGCTAGAACTGGCCAAACAACGCTATGGTTTGCAAGGTGGGGTTCTGGTGGCGGAAGACCCCGACTCCAACCTCATAAATCGTGCCCTGTCTGAAGGAGCCATCGGTTTGCTTGATACCTTGAAAACCCGTCGTCTCGGGGTGGGCTGGGGGCATTTGATGGGGGAGATGGTCAATTATTTGGAAAGTCAAGACGAACTCTCTTACCGTGTGCTGTCGGTGTGTCCCTTGCTGGGCAACGCTGGGGTGCCTGTGCGCCATTATCAATCTTCAGAAACGGTGCGCGTGTTTGCCCAAACGCTGAAAGCTACCCCTCATTTTTTAAATTTACCAGCATTGCCGGGAGATGTGGCCGAGCACGATTTGCTCTGCGGCACTGAAAGCTATTTGCAAATCGCCCGTCAATGGGAGCGGATGGACACGGTGTTTGTCAACATCGGCAACTATCCCTCCACCCCTGACTTTGCCAGTGGCGCGCGGTATGGGATGCTACTTCAGCAGAAAAAAGCCTGCGGTCGCCTGCTGGCCTATTACTGCAATGCCCGTGGGGAAATTCTGCAATCTGAGCAAGATTTTGCCTTGCAAATCCCCCTTGAAACACTGCGCCAATGCAAAAACGTGGTGGGGATCGTCAGTGCCAACACCAGCGCAAAAGCCTTGTCTGCCGCCTTGAACACGGGGCTCTTCTCCCACCTTGTGGCGAGGGAAGCTTTATTGAAAGAAGCGTTAAAATAGTTACCTATGTAACCACCTGTCGAAATTGACAGGTGGTTTTTTGTTTTTTTAACCAACAGACAAGCTCTATAATGCACAAAAATGTAGAAAATCACAATGGGTATTGCAATTCTGCAACATATATTGTAAGATATTTCCATAGATAGCCCGATGGCACCAGTCGAGAAGGTTACATATGTTACAAAATTAAAAGGAGACAGTTCCTATGCTAACAAGAGAAGATTTTCTACAAAAAATGACACACGTGGCAACCTTGTTTACTGCCAACATCCAAGAGCTCAGTGATATTGACGCTCGTTTCGGCGATGGCGACCACGGCATCACCGTTGGCAAAATTGCTGACCTCATCACTGCCCACATTGCAAATGTGGGCGATAAGTCCATCAAAGATTTCTTTGGTGATTTAGGCACCGCCATCGTCAACGTAAAAGGTGGCTCCGCTGGCCCTCTCTACGGTACCATGATTGGCGGCTTGGGAGAATGCCTCACTGGTGACGAAACCGAAATTGACGCCACCACTTTGAAGGCCATGTTTGCCAGTATGCAAGAAGAGCTGGGTTTCATCTCCAATGCAAAAGTCGGCGACAAGACCATGATGGACTCTTTGATTCCTGCTGTGGAAGCTGCACAAGGTGCGCCTGATGACATTGCCGCCATTTTTGCCGCTGCCACCGCTGCCGCAGACGCAGGTTGCAAGGCCAGCGAAGGCTTTGTCTCCAAGTTCGGCCGCGCTCGCTCTTATAAAGAACAAACCATCGGCACCCCAGACGCTGGTGCCGCGTCCACAGCCTTGTTCATCAAAGGCTTGGCACAATAAACTAAAAACTAAAAGTGAATAGTGAAAAACTATCGCCTGCACCCCAGGGTGCCTTCTCTTGCCCGATGGGCAATTCACCTTGGTGGGCGAGAAAGAACGAACATATTCCTGCAATCGTTCCTAGCTCCGCCGCAGCGGATAGTTGTTCACTCTTAGTTCTTAGCTCTTAGCTTATTAGGCCGGCATCCTATTTTAAAACTGTCACATTAAATTTTATGGAGGACACCCACTATGAAAATGAAGAAGTTTATCAACGACCCTGCTAACCTGACCGCCGAACTGCTAGAAGGTTTGGCTCTGGCACATGACGACGTGCTGGAAATTCAAGGCGACAACATGGTTGTTTCCAAATTCTTGAAAGACGCTGACCGTGTCACCGTGGTTACTTTCGGTGGTTCTGGTCACGAACCTGCCTTGGAAGGCTATGTGGGCGACGGCATGGTGGATATCGCAGTTTGCGGTGATATCTTTGCTGCTCCTGGACCTGCCGCTGTTGTGGAAGCCATCAAATTGGCTGACAAGGGTCACGGCGTTTTGCTGGTGGTTCTGAACCATGCTGGCGATATGCTCACTGGCAACATGACCATGAAAGAATGCAAGAAGCAAGGCTTGAACGTGGCCAAAATCGTCACCCAAGAAGACATTATGGCTGCGCCCCGTGAAGATGCTGACAACCGCCGTGGCTTCGTGGGTTGCTGCCCTCTGTACAAGCTGGCTGGTGGCGCTGCAAAGCAAGGCAAAACCTTGGAAGAAGTGGCTGCAATGGCTCAATTCTTCGCTGACAACATGGCTGCTATCTCCATCACCTCTCGCACCTGCACCCATCCTTCCAATGGCGCACCTCTGGGTGAACTGCCCGACGATATGATCGGCATCGGCATGGGTCAACACGGCGAAGGCGGCGGCTATCAAATCCCCATCTGCACCGCTGACGAAGTCATCCAAATTGCCGCTGACCGTCTGATTGAAGACTTGGACATCAAATCTGGCGAAGAAATCATGGTCGTCGTTGACGCTGTTGGCGCCATGACCGTTATGGAACAACTGATTTGCTATCGCTCCGTGGTGAAATATCTGGAAGCAAAGGGCATTAAGATTGTGGCAAAATGGGTCGATGAAATTTTGACCGTCCAAGAATCCTCTGGCTTCCAACTGTTCTTCGCTCGCATGAACGACGAAATGATGGGCTATTGGAACGAATCCTGCCGCACCGCATATTTGGTGAAATAAGCACCGCAGAAAGGAACTTTTATCATGGCTGATAACGTAGGAAATAAGGCCGCACACGAGTACCATTTGGGCACCCCTGTGGCACAAGAAGGCTTTTTCGTCAAAGGCGCAGCCCACTGCGACTGGGGCATGAAGAGCCGTCTGTCCCGTGTTTTTAACCCCAAATCTGGCAACACCGTCATGCTGGCCTTCGACCATGGCTACATCATGGGCCCCACCGCTGGCTTGGAACGCATTGACATTGTCATCCCACCCCTGATTCCTTATGTGGATGTGCTGATGGCCTCTCGTGGCCCTTTAAAAGCTTGCATTTCTCCTGCCAATGGCGCCGCCAACTGCTTGCGCATGACCTATGACAGCACCGTTTTGTACGATGATATGTCCAACGGTGGCGGTTTTGCTTGCGATATTAACACCGCCATTGCCATGAACGCAGACTGTATGGCAGTCCAAACCTTCATCGGTGGCACTGGTGAAGCTCGTTCTTTGGAATTGCTCTCTCGCACCGCCGATATGGGTAGCCGTTACGGCATCCCCACTTTGGGTGTGGTGGCTGTGGGCAAGGAAATGGCTCGCACCGAGAAATTTTTCCAATTGGCAACCCGTGTGGTGGCTGAAAATGGCGCTAACATCGTCAAAAGCTATTATTGCGATGGCTTTGAACGTGTGGCCGCCGCTTGCCCAGTGCCCATCGTCATTGCTGGTGGCAAGAAATTGCCAGAGCTAGAAGCCTTGGAAATGGCCTACCGTGCCATCGCTGAAGGCGCTCACGGTGTGGATATGGGACGCAACATTTTCCAATCTGACTCCCCTGCTGGCATGGCACAAGCCATCGGCAAAATCGTCCACGAAGGCTATACCCCAACCCAAGCCTTTGAAGTGTACGAAACCGTGAAAAACGGCTAAGGGTACATACTGAATGTAGGGGCGACCTGTGGTCGCCCGTCCCCCAACGCAACAAAAAAGTGGAGGCTGAATTTCTTCAGCCTCCACTCCCGAACCAAAAACTTGTTTGTCCCAAACGGCTGCAACCGTTTGAGCAAGTCCATGGCATTTTTTAGTATACGCTTTTGCTATGCAAAATGCAAGAAAAAATGTCATGAAATGTGTGGTATTATTACAAAAAATTTGAGGAGAAAACATCATGACATTAAAAAAATACTTCCCCATCGCCGTCTTTATTGGCGTACAAGCAGCTGCGCTGCAAGCTTTGGACCAAGCCATCTGTGCTGGCTTCGTTATTTCCGCTGGTGGTGGCTGGATTGCCTTCCAAGCCTGGGCCATGTACTTCCTGGCTGGCTGTAATATCAAGGGTGGCATCAAGGCTTTGATTGGCTACGTGCTGGGCATGGTGGCCTCCATCGCCATCTTCATGCTGGGCGGCAACTTGGGCGCACTGGGCTTCTGGTGTATGCCTGTCACTCTGGTGATTCTGGTTCCCATTATCCTGTATCTTGACCAAGCACCTGACTATTTCAACATGGTTCCTGCTGTGTTCGTGGGTGCTGGCGCCTTCTTCGGTATCATGTCTTACGTTCCTGGTGCCGCTTACGGCTCTGCATTCACTGGCGAATTGGTGTATTGCATCTTGGGTCTCATCTGCGGTTGGATGACCGTTACCTTCCGTGGCTGGTACGAAGGCAAATACGTGAACTAATTACTTAAAAATCCCAAAACAAAATTTATTATATGGAGGAACATAACAATGGCAGCAGAATATATGCACATCGGTATCCCCGTCACCGACCTGAAGGAAGGCATGACCTACAACGAAGGCATGAAAATTTGGATGTCAAACCCCGACGATTATGATTTCAAGATTGAATATCTGAAATTTGAAGCTGGTACTCCCTTCCCTGCTATCTTGCATCACAATCCCCACGTGGCTTACAAGGTTGATGATTTGGAAGCTTATATCGCAAAAGCTGACCAAGTGATTTTCCCCATCACCGTTTTGAGTGAAACTGACCGTTTGGCTTTTGTCATTATGGACGACGCCATCATTGAACTCTACGAAAGCAAAGCATAATTTCGTGTGTGTGAGCACCCTCTGTGAGACCACTGGTTTCACAGAGGGTGTTTTTTATTCCACTGCCGTGGGGGGCGCTCGCCGCGCGGGCGTTACTTTGCAAAGATGCAAAGTAACCAAAAATCTTGCACGTGGAATTTCGCCACCAGTGGCGAAATATCTCACGTGCTCCCATTTTATACGGATGGTGCGTGTGAGTGGGTGCGGTGCTATCGGGGCATCTGGGGCACATCCGTTCGGCTTATCGTGTGGGATGCGCGAACCAACGCTGTTTGCTGCCGCACAGTGTTCGTACGATGACATGGGAACACGCGTGTGAGGTGCCTAAGATTGTGGACGTCGATGGGTGCGGTGGTGTTCCCTTGTAGGGGCGACCTGCGGTCGCCCGTGTTTCCCAACGCCACAGTATCTACCCATACCCACAACCGAGGCACGCCAAAGAAATAGCACCATTCTCACCGCCACTCCCCCACAGGGCGAAGCCCGACAGAATACTTCGAGACAAATCAGGCCACTCGGTGCCGGTCAAAAGAGCGTGGCATCCCAGTGATGGACCCCCGTAAAAGCCCTTTTTTTCACTCGACCGCAGTCGTCGTGAAAAAATCGTTTTTTGGTTCTTTTTTCGACAAAAAAAGAATGCCCCACCGGCAGGTGACCCGTCCGGTAGGACGCCTCCACGGCAGTGGTCTACCCCGTAGGGGCAAAAACAACAATTCAAAGTGAATCGGAAAACGGACGCCCAATGGGCGCCCCTACGATGGGTTGGGGGGAAATGCCCCACCGGCAGGTGACCGCCCCGTAGGGGCAAAAACAACAATTCAGAGTGAATCGGAAAACGGACGCCCAATGGGTGCCCCTACGATGGGGTGGAAGGGAATGCCCCACCGGCAGGTGACCGCCCCGTAGGGGCAAAAACAACAATTCAAAGTGAATCGGAAAACGGACGCCCAATGGGCGCCCCTACAGATGGGTTGGGGGGAATGCCACTGGGTTAGCAGACCGCCCCGTAGGGGATGAAAAAACCGCCCGTTGCAACTGCAACGAGCGGTTTTTATAAAATCTATTACACGTAGAACAGCATGTCGCTGTAAGAGGGGTATGGCCAGTAATCGCCAGAGCACATCACTTCCATTGCATCGGTAGCGGCACGAGCAGCAGCCATGTCGGGGATGATTACGTCTTGGCAATAGCGCATTGCTTCGGTGGCATCGGCAGGCATAGCAGCCATGTCGGCTTCTAGCTTGGTGCAAGCATCCATCAATGCGTCGGTCAATTCACCCATCTTGGTGGCGGTGGCAGTTTCGTAACGGCAGGACACGCCCATAGCGGTCTTGCTGTCAGCGCGTTCGCACATATCGGTAGCGCAAGCGGACACTGCAGGCAGGATTTCACGGCCAATCATGTCAATCATGGTGGTGGCTTCGATGGAAATCACGGTGACGAATTGTTCCACGTGGATTTCGTAACGAGCATGGACTTCGCCGTGGGTGTAAATGCCGTGCTTGACGAACAGGTCAACGTTCTTGTCAGCGATGTAGACAGGCAGAGCGTCAGCAGTGGTCTTCAAGTTGTACAGGCCACGCTTTGCAGCTTCCACCATCCAAGCGTCGTCATAGCCGTTGCCATTGAAGACGATGCGTTGGTGATCGGTGAAAGTTTTCTTAATCAGAGCAGCCAAATCCTTTTGGAAGTCGGTAGAAGATTCCAGAATGTCAGCGAATTGGCTCAGTTCTTCAGCCATCATGGTGTTCAAAGTGATGTTGGGGCCAGAAATGGATTGAGAAGAGCCCAGCATACGGAATTCGAACTTGTTGCCAGTGAAGGCCATGGGAGAAGTACGGTTACGGTCGGTGTTATCTTGGGGAATGGCAGGCAGAACGTCCACGCCGATTTCCAGAGTACGCTTGCCAGTGTCGGTGTATTCGGTGCCGTGGATGATGGATTCCATCACAGCGTTCAGCTCATCGCCCAAGAACACGGAGATGACAGCAGGGGGTGCTTCTTGAGCGCCCAAACGGTGGTCATTGCCAGCGAAGGCCACGGTGGCACGCAGGAAGTCTTGGTATTCGTCAACACCCTTCAAGAAGGCTGCCAAGAACAGCAAGAAACGAGCGTTTTGGCTGGGGGTAGAACCGGGACGGAACAGGTTTTCACCAGTGTCGGTGCCCAGAGACCAGTTGTCATGCTTACCAGAGCCGTTCACACCAGCAAAGGGCTTTTCGTGAAGCAAGCAAACCAAATTGTGCTTATCAGCAACCTTTTTCATGATTTCCATGGTCAATTGGTTGTGGTCACAAGAGGTGTTGGCGTCGGAGTAGATGGGAGCCATTTCATGTTGTGCAGGAGCCACTTCGTTGTGCTTGGTCTTGCTCAGCACGCCCAGTTCCCACAGTGCTTCGTCCAAATCCTTCATGAAGGAGGTGACGCGGGGACGGATAGCGCCAAAGTAATGGTCTTCCAGTTCTTGACCCTTGGGAGGCTTAGCGCCAAAGAGGGTACGACCGGTGAAACGCAGGTCAGGGCGCTTTGCGTAATCTTCCTTAGCAATGAGGAAGTATTCTTGTTCGGGGCCAACTTGAGCGGTGACACGCTTGGCATCGGTGTCGCCGAACAGCTTCAAAATACGCAGAGCTTGGCGAGACACTTCGCTCATAGAACGCAGCAGAGGGGTCTTCTTATCCAGAGCTTCACCAGAGTAAGAGCAGAACACGGTGGGGATGCACAAAGAACCGTCCTTAATGAAGGCGAAGGAAGTGGGGTCCCATGCGGTGTAGCCACGGGCTTCAAAAGTAGCACGCAGACCGCCAGAGGGGAAGGAAGAGGCATCGGGTTCGCCACGAACCAGTTCAGAACCAGAGAATTCCATGATGATTTTGCCGCCACCCACGGGGTTAATAAAGCTGTCGTGCTTTTCAGCGGTGACACCAGTCATAGGTTGGAACCAGTGGGTGAAGTGAGTCACACCTTGCTCCACGGCCCATTGCTTCATGGATTCAGCAATTTCGTCGGCAATGGCAGGGGTCAGAGTTTCACCTGCGGTGACGCAAGCTTTCCAAGCTTTGTAGCTGATACTGGAGAGACGGGCTTTCATAGTGTCTTCGTTGAAGACCTTGCTGCCAAACAGTTCTGGCAATTTTGAAGTAGTGCTCATAATGATGTTCCTCCTAAATATATGTGAATTTGATTGGATTACAATGTAATTATGTAGGGGCGGATATCATCCGCCCGTTTGAGGGGGTACTTGGGATGCGGGCGGATAATATCCGCCCCTACAAATAAAACGGTGTGTCTTTTTTACACGCCGCTGGCGCCGTAGTTGCCTAGGACACGGGCGGAGGGGTCGTTGACGTTGCAACCTTCCCATTCTTTGTTGGGCATCCAGAAATCTTTGATCATGGTTGCTTGGCCGGGGTAATATTTTTCAAACAGCTCACGATACAGCAGGCTTTCCTTGGTGAAAGGCATGCAGTAGGTGTATTGTTGGCGCTTGGTTTCGTAGTCTGCGTCGGTGTAGCATTCTTCAGCATAGGCTTTCAAATCGTCCACCATGGAGTGACCCACAGCATCGGAGAAGGCGGCCTTTTGACGCCAGAGAATATCTTCAGGCAACATCTTGTCGGCTTCAAAAGCGTGACGCAGGAGATATTTGCCCATGTCGTAAGAGTTGCGCTTCATGGCAGGGTTGATGGCCATGACGTATTTCACGAAGTCCAAATCGCCAAAGGGTACACGGGCTTCGATGGATGTGGCAGAGATGGTGCGGTCAGCACGGAGCACATCGTACATGAACAATTCGTCCATACGTTTCTTGGACTCTTGTTGGAAGGCTTCGTCAGAGGGTGCAAAGTCGGTGTATTTATAGCCGAACAATTCGTCGGAGATTTCGCCAGTTAAGAGCACACGGACATCGGTTTGTTCGTGGATACCCTTACAGCACATATACATACCCATAGAAGCGCGGATGGTGGTAATGTCCCAAGTACCTAGGGTTTTGATGACAAATTCTAGGTTTTCAATGACAGAATCACGGGTCATGTAAATTTCGGTGTGGTCAGAGCCGATGAACTCAGCCACTTGTTTGGCGTATTTCAAATCGATGGCATCTTTATCCATGCCAACGGCGAAGGTGCGAATTTTCTTACCCAACACAATGGCGCTGATGGCGCAGACCAAAGAGGAGTCCAAACCGCCAGAGAGCAAGAAGCCCAAAGGTGCGTCAGCATCCAAACGCTTGTCAACGGCGGCCACCAATTTATTGCGGATTTGCTTGCAGGTGGCTTCCAAATCGTCGGTGTGGTAAGCGTCCACGGTGGTCAAATCTGCATATTTTACAAATTCGCCGTGGGCATAGTAATGTCCGGGAGGGAAGGCGATGATTTCGTCGCACAGGCCTACCAAGTTGATGGCTTCGCTGGCGAAGACAATGCTGCCACCGTCGTCATAGCCGTAGAACAAGGGGCGAATGCCGATGGGGTCACGGGCGGCAATCAGGCTGTCGGTCTTGCTATCGTAAATAATCAGGGCATATTCAGCGTCTAGCATGGCGAACATATCAAGGCCGTGTTCTTTATATAGGGGAAGCAAAATTTCACAGTCAGAACCACTGACGAAGGTGTATTTTTCGCTGAGTTGACGTTTCAAGGGGCGGAAGCCGTACAGCTCGCCGTTGCAAACCACCATGTCGCCGTCCAGCTCAAAGGGTTGCATCCCTTCGGGGGAAAGACCCATGATGGCCAGACGATGGAAGCAGAGAAGGCCAGAGCCAGCGTCTACAATTTTACTCATGTCAGGGCCGCGGGCGATGGTTTTGTCGAAGTGAACTTGCACTTGTTCTTTGGAAATGGTTGGCTTTGTAAAGCCCATGATTGCACACATATTAGTTGTCCTCCAGATAAAATGAAAAAATAAATGCAGCTACTACGTTCCTTAAGTTAAAAACTTTAGGACGAATAGCTGCTATCCGCGGTGCCACCTAATTTACTGTGTAAACAGTCACCTTCAAGGCTCTACCAAGCCCGTGCAATGTAACGATTGCAAGTCGACGCACCTACTAGCCATGGCTTTCGGATTGCAGCTACGGAGTGTTCTTCTTGCAACCACTTGTACCAAGTTTCCACTCTCCTTGGCTCACTGCGACAGTACCTTTGCAATACTTTTCTCCATCAACGCCGTTGTTGATTGTTTTCAGTTGTCATACCTTTGTTTTCTTTGGTATATCAGAAGTTTATCACTCTAAAGAAGAATTGTCAATGACGAAATATACAAAATACACTTGGGTATTACCCCCAGTTTTTTATGTATCTTTGTACACGTGGGGTGGACAACAGGGGAGGTGTCCTGCGGACGGCTTTGCCCCTACGGGGCGGTGTCTTGCCAGACGGGCGTTCCCCCCACCCCATCGTAGGGGCGCCCATTGGGCGTCCGTTTTCCGATTCACTCTGAATTATTTTTTTGCCCCTACGGGGCGGTCACCTGCCGGTGGGGCATTCTTTTTGTATCGACAAAAAGAATCAAAAAACGATTTTTTCACGACGACTGCGGTCGAGTGAAAAAAGAGGCTTTTTACGGGGGTCCATCACTGGGGTGCCACGCTCTCTTGAGCGGCACCGAGATGCCTGATTTGACGCGAAGTATCCTGTCGGGCTTCGCCCTGTTGCGATGTTGCAGAAAAATGGTGCGGTTTCTTGGGCGTGCCTCGGTTGTGGGTGTGGTATAGTGCGGTGGTGTTGGGTAAGACGGGCGACCGCAGGTCGCCCCTACAAGGAACACCATTGCATACAAACCAAGCTGACCGCAGGTCAGCGCCCCCCAGTGCCACCGCACCAACCGACGTCCACCCTGTAAGGCACCTCACACGCGTGTTCCCATGTCATCGTACGAGAAATGTGCGGCAGCAATCAGCGTTGGTTCGCGCATCCCACACGATAAGCCGAACGGGTGTGAAGCACCCACCCAATAGCACCGCACCCACTCATTCGTACCATCCGTATAAAATGGGAGCACGTGAGACAGATGACCACAAGTGGTCATCTGCCACGTGCAAGATTTTTGGTTACTTTGCATCTTTGCAAAGTAATGCCCGCGCGGCGAGCGCCCCCCCACGGGAGTGGGTAAAGTCTATCAAAAGAGAAATTCCACAGGGTGAAGCAAATTGCAATTGATTTCCACGGGCGCCCAATGGGCGCCCCTACAAGGGGAGAGGGCGAAGAAAGCCCCTGCGGCAGCAGCCCCCACGGAGTGGGAAAAGTCTATCAAAAGAGAACTCTCACAGGGTAAAGCAAATTGCAATTGAGTTCTACAGACGCACAGTGCGTGCCCCTGCGAAGACCGAAGGGTGACCCTTCAGGTTGCGGAAATATTTTTACCCAAACAGCGCTCTGGTTCCGTGTTCCACGGCTATCAACTCTGCCACCACAGCGATGGCAATTTGGGCTGGGGTGCGACCGCCTAGGGGCAAGCCGATGGGGGCGTGAAGGGTGTCTAGCAATGTGGGGCTAAACCCAGCTTCTAGCATCCGTCCGCGACAGACTGCCAACTTGGTTTTGGAACCAATGCACCCCACGTACCAACAGCCTTTGTCCATGGTTTGAGTCAACACTTCATAATCTGCTTGGTGACCACGGGTCATGACGATGACAGCATCAGTGGATTTCACGGCAATTCGATTACAGATAGTATTAAAATCACCTAATATTACGTCATGTACACCAGAGAACAGGGTTTTATCCGCAAATTCGGCACGGTCATCGTAAACCACAGAGGTGTAGCCAGCCATGGACAGCATGGGCACCAGTGCTTGGGAAACGTGTCCGCCGCCGAACACCAACACACGGCGCACCTCCACCACAGGCACGGCAAACCACTCTGGTTGGGTCGTAATTTTCATATCCACAACAGCACTACCGTCCAGTTGACGGCAGAGGAAACTGGTGGCATCGGTTTGCTCCAGCCCTTGCAAGTTTGGCAAATCGACAGGGGTCAGGGTATGAAAATGGACGGTCAAATCACCGCCACAGACCATGCCTAAACTGGCGGCTTCCCCTTGGATAAAGCGGAAAGATTGGAGGTCATTGCCCCCTGTTTGGAGCAGGGCGCGCCCACGGCGCTGGGCATCGTATTCCACGTTACCACCGCCGATGGTGCCTATGGATTTGCCGTCTTGGGTCAACACCATGCAGGCCCCAGCACCCCGTGGGGTAGAACCTGTGGCAGACACCACCGACACCAGCATGGCAGGTTCGCCAGCGGATAGGATACTGTGTAATTGTTGCCAAATGGTCATACTTGTTCCTCCTGAAAGGCCTGTCGCATGGCCTCAAGTTCCAATGCGTCCTTCACATCTAACGCCTTGGTGCCAGAGCGCCACTCCATATGGTGGGTCAACTCATGGGAAAAAGTATCTTTCAATTCTTTCTGCCAATCGGCCAAATCCCACTGCTCTTTTTTGGCGATTTCCACCATGGAACCGTAGTACAGCACGATGGAATTGCCCAAATAATCCACGATATACTCACCCATGATGTACACTTCCCCAGCTGGAAATTCTGGGTCGTCACGGGTTGCTTCCTCTAAGGTGACACCACCGTTTAATTCTTCAAACAAAGCAGGTGGGAAGGTGTCTAGCAGGGTTTCAAGGTATTGCTCCACGTCGTCAATGGTGAGAAGGGTCATAGTCGTTCCTCCTAACTAAAAACTAAGGACTAAAAGTGAAAAACTATCCGCCACGGGCGGAGACACGGGAGCGCACTGCGCTCCCCTACGATATCCCCCATAGGCGATAGTTTTTCACTATTCACTTTTAGTTCTTAGCTTTCCTTGGGTACCTGTTTCATGGACAGGGAAATCCGCTTTTTCTTTTCGTCTACTTCTAGCACAATCACCTTCACCACGTCGCCAACGCTGACCACTTGAGAAGGATGCTTGATGAATTGGTTGGACACTTGAGACACATGGACAAGGCCGTCTTGGTGGACACCGATATCCACGAAGGCACCGAAGTCGATGACGTTGCGGACGGTGCCTGTCAGCACCATGCCTGCTTTCAAGTCCTTCATGTCCAGCACATCTTTGCGCAAAACAGGCTTGGGCAACTCGTCACGAGGGTCACGACCGGGTTTGGCCAGTTCTTTGACGATGTCTTTTAATGTAGGAACGCCCACGCCACAGACTTGGGCAGCTTTGTCCCAGCCTTCGCCTTCCACTTGGGTGGCAAGGTTTTGCAAGTCTTCTACCTTGACAGTTTTTAAGGTGTAACCACACAGTTCTAGCAAGGTCTTGGCGGCGGCATAGGATTCGGGGTGAACGCCAGTGCGCTCTAACAAATCTTTGCTCTCAGGAATCCGCAGGAAGCCAGCGCATTGTTCAAAGGCTTTGGGGCCCAGTTTGGGCACTTTCAGCACTTGTTTGCGGGTGGTGAAGGCACCGTTTTCTTCACGGTAGGCCACCAAATTCTTGGCAGTGGTGCCGTTCAAACCTGCCACATAGGTCAGCAGAGAGGGGGAGGCGGTGTTCACGTCCACACCCACAGCGTTGACGCAATCTTCCACCACGGCGCCTAAGGTCAAGTCCATTTGTTTGGCAGGGCAATCGTGTTGATATTGCCCCACACCGATGGATTTTGGGTCGATTTTCACCAGCTCTGCCAAAGGGTCTTGCAATCGCCGTGCAATGGACACAGCGGAGCGGAGGTTCACGTCCAAATCTGGCATTTCTTTGGCCGCCAGAGGGGACGCAGAATAGACAGATGCCCCTGCTTCGTTGACCATCATGTAGCTCACGTCGCCACCGATGCGAGAAATCATTTCCACTGCCATCTGCTCGGTTTCGCGAGAGGCGGTACCGTTGCCGATGGCAATGTGGGCCACTTTATGGCGGCGAATCAAGCTAGATAGCTTGGTGATGCACTCTTCTTTTTGACGTTCCCCATGGGTGGGATACACCACAGTGGTGTCCAAAATCCGACCAGTGGGGTCAATGACTGCCACCTTGCAACCCATGCGGAAACCGGGGTCAAGTGCCATGGTCACCTTGCCTTTGATGGGTGGTTGCATGAGAAGGGGCTTTAAGTTCAACGCAAATTGACCGATGGCGCCTTGGTGGGCTTTGTCGGTTAAATCACTACGGATTTCACGCTCTAAAGAGGGGTAGATCAAGCGGTCAAACCCATCTTGGGCGGCGGCTTTCACAAAGTTCATGGCGTTAGAGCCGGGCATGATGACGTGGCGACACACCATCTGCATGGCGCGCTCTTGGTCGCAGTCCAGAGACAGCTTCAGCATCCCTTCCTTTTCCCCACGGTTCATGGCCATAATTTGATGGCCTTGGAGACGGCTCACCCCTTGGGCGAATTCGTAATACAGGCGATACACCGTGTCGTCCTCAGTGTTGGCGGTGGAGGTCAGCTTCCCTTGGACTTGGAGCCATTCACGGAGTTGCTTGCGCAAAGTCGCATCGTCGCTGATGGTTTCGGCAATAATGTCCGACGTACCAGCCAAGGCTTCTTCCGCGGTGTTGACACCAAGTTCGGGGTTTACATAGTCCGCCGCCGCCACCTCTGGCAAGGGGCAATCTCGTTTTTGGGCGAAGAGCAATTCTGCCAGTGGTTCCAGACCTTTTTCTTTTGCCATGGTGGCACGGGTGCGACGCTTTTGCTTGTAAGGGCGGTACAAATCCTCCACCTCAGCTAAGGTTTTGGCATTGGTGATGGCGGTGGACAGTTCTTCGGTCAGCTTGCCCTGTTCTTCAATGTTGGCACGGACGGTGTCTTTGCGGTCGAACAGTCCTTTTAAATAGGTGAGCCGTTCTTCCAAGTTACGCAGGACGGTGTCGTCCATAGCACCGTGTTGTTCCTTGCGGTAGCGTGCGATGAAGGGGATGGTGTTGCCCTCGTCCATCAGGGCGATGACGTTGGCAACGTATTGAATGGGCTGGGACAGTTCCTCAGCCAGTTGTTGGATGATTTGGGTCATGGTTGTGTCTCCTTTTCGCCCTTAACAGGGTGGTTTTTTGCCTCTACGGGGCGGTCTGCTGCCGGTGGGGTTACCTGTCGGTGGGGGTGTTCCCCTTCACTCCATCGTAGGGGCGCCCATTGGGCGTCCGTTTTCAGATTCACTTTAAATTGTTGGATTTTACCCCTACGGGGCAATCACCTGCCGGTGGGGCATTCTTTTTTTGTCGAAAAAAAGAATCAAAAAACGATTTTTTCACGACGACTGCGGTCGAGTGAAAAAAGGGGATTTTACGGGGGTTCATCACTGGAGTGCCACGCTCTCTTGAGCGGCACCGAGATGCCTGATTTGTCTCGAAGTATTCTTTCGGGCTTCGCCCTGTTGCGATGTTGCAGAAAAATGGTGCGGTTTCTTGGGGGTGCCTAAGGTGTGGGTGTGGGTAGGTGCGGCGGCGCTGGGTAACACGGGCGCGCAATGCGCGCCCCTACAAGGAAACACCATTGCATACAAGCCAAGCTGACCGCAGGTCAGCGCCCACCCAACGCCACCGCACCAACCGACGTCCACAATCTTAGGCACCTCAAATGCGTGGTACAACGTCCCCGTACGACAAACGTGCGGCAGCAATCAGCGTTGGTTCGCGCATCCCACACGAAAAGCCGAACGGGTGTGACAAACCCACCCGATAGCACCGCACCCACTCACACGCACCATCCGTATAAAATGGGAGCACGTGAGACGGCTGACCACAAGTGGTCAGCCGCCACGTGCAAGATTTTTTGTTTCTTTTGTATCTGGCGAATATACACTGTAAGTGCAACAGTAAAAAAACAAATGACTCATTGAGAAAAATCATGTATCATGGTGTTAGCGGACAACATGAAAGGAGATTCTCTCAATGAATCATTATCAACATCTTAACATAGAAGAAAGAGAAAATCTATTATTATTTTTGTATGAAAAGAAAAGTTTGCGCTTTATAGCCCAAGCGATGGGGCGAAATGTATCTACAATTTCTCGAGAAGTAAAACGAAATAGAAATCAAAATACAAAAGAGTATTCGGCGGTAAAAGCTGAGCAAAAATATCATGTACGACGAAAAAAATGTCGCCGCCACGCGAAGCTAGACAACCCAATTGTATATAAGAAAATCAAAGAGTTATTCATTGAGAAACAGTGGTCGCCAGAAGAAATTCAAAACCGTTTATTCTTTGAAAATTCACCAATTCAAATCAGCTATACCACAATTTACAGGGCTATTTATGGTGGGAAATATGACACATTACAAGAGAAGAGATCGAAAGGAAATAAGGGCGCAAAACGGCATCTTCGACACAAAGGAAAGCCGAGAGGGCAAAAACCAAGAGGAAAAGTGGTGATTTCAAACCATTTAGACCAACGTCCAGATGCGGCCAACAAGCGAGAACGACTGGGTGATTTTGAAGCAGATACTGTAGCTGGTAAAAAAGGCGGTGCCTGCTTGTTAACGTTGAATGACCGATTATCACGAATTGTGTTCATAGCCAAATGTCAGAGAAAAATTGCTGCTGAGGTAGCAGAAAATATGATTGCTATTTTCTCTAAACTGCCACCAGAAATGCGCCATACCATCACGCCAGACCGAGGCGTGGAGTTTACAGACCACGCTGATGTGACAGCAGCGCTGGGCATGGAGTTTTACTTTCCAAAACCTCATGCCCCGTGGGAGCGTGGAACCAACGAAAATAGCAACGGCCTCATTCGAGAATACATTCCCAAGCGCAGCGACATTGCACCATTATCCGATGCATTTATTCAAGACGTTGCCTACAAACTAAACACGAGACCCCGCAAATGCCTTGGTTGGAAAACTCCTCTCGAAGTCTTTTATAACAAAGTGTTGCACTTGACTTGACAATTCGCCCTCTACAAAAGAAAGCCCCTGCGGCAGCAGCCCCCACGGGAGTGGAGAAAAAGTCTATCAAAAGAGAATTCCCACAGGGTGAAGCAAATTGCAATTGATTTCCACGGGCGCCCAATGGGCGCCCCTACAAAGGGAGAAGGGCGAAGAAAGCCCCTGCGGCAGCAGCCCCCACGGAGTGGGAAAAGTCTATCAAAAGAAAACTCCCACAGGGTAAAGGATTGACCGCCCCGACAAGGGGCGGAGCTAAAGAAAGCCCCTGCGGCAGCAGCCCCCACGGGAGTGGAGAAAAAGTCTATCAAAAGAAAACTCCCACAGGGTAAAGGATTGACCGCCCCGACAAGGGGCGGAGCTAAAGAAAGCCCCTGCGGCAGCAGATTATTTATGATACAATTTCGCTCTCTCATACCGTGCTTCGCAGCTGGCCAGAACCCCTAGTTGCTTGTACAGTTTGGCGTCCACATCAGGGAGCACCACGGAGAAGTGAGCCTCACAGCCTTTCAGCTTGGGCAATTGTGCCTGTGCATGGGCGGCAAGGGGGTTGGTCAGGGCGGAAATGGCCAGCGCCATCAGCACTTCATTACTGTGCAATCTGGGGTTTTTATGCCCCATGTACCCTGTTTTCAAGTGGCACACGGGTGCCAACACAGAGCTTGCAATCAGCTCAAAGCTGTGGTCGATGCCTCCCAGAGATTTCAGGGCGTTCAGTAGCAATGCCGCCGATGCACCCAAGGTATCAGAGGTTTTGCCTGTGACCACGGTGCCGTCAGGGAGCACCATGGCACCTGCAGGAGCGGCGGTGGATTCTGCTTTTTCCAAAGACACAGCCACGGCTGGGCACAGGTCGGGGGTGACCCCAGCTTGTTGCATGACAAACTCTAAGGTGTGCACCATTTTTTCTTCGCATTTGCCTTGTAAAAGTTGGACTTTGGCATCGTAATAGCGACGCAAAATCTCCATTTTAGAGGCGGCTTGGCAAGCGCCGTCATCAACGATGCAGTTGCCAGCCATGTTGACCCCCATGTCGGTGGGAGATTGGTAGGGGCAAGCACCGTGGATTTTCTCGAAAATGGCATGGAGCACAGGGAAAATCTCAATGTCGCGGTTATAGTTGACGGTGACTTTTTCATAGGCTTCCAAATGGAAGGGGTCAATCATGTTCACGTCGTCCAAATCGGCAGTGGCGGCTTCGTAAGCAAGGTTGACAGGGTGCTTTAAAGGCAGGTTCCAAATGGGGAAGGTTTCAAATTTGGCATAGCCTGCGCCCACGCCACGCTTGTGGTCGTGATACAGCTGAGAGAGGCAAGTGGCCATTTTACCGCTGCCAGGGCCAGGGGCGGTGACCACCACCAAAGAGCGAGTGGTTTCGATATATTCGTTTTTCCCCAAGCCGTCATCGCTGACAATGTGGGTTACGTCAGAGGGGTAGCCAGCGATGGGATAGTGGCGGTAGCATTGGATGCCCAAGGTTTGCAAACGCTTCAAAAAGCCATCGGCGGCGGCTTGTCCTGTGTAGCGGGTCAGCACCACACTGCCCACGTACAAACCTTCTCCACGGAAGTTGTCAATGAGGCGGAGCACATCTTCCCCGTAAGGGATGCCCAAGTCGCCACGGAGCTTGTTGCTTTCAATGTCCCCAGCGTTGATGGCGATGACGATTTCCACGTCTTCTTTTAATTGTTGTAGCATTTGTAGTTTGCTGTCTGGGGCAAAGCCGGGCAGGACACGGGAGGCATGGAAATCATCAAACAGTTTCCCACCGAACTCCAAATATAGTTTCCCCCAAAGGTGGAAATGCGCTCTTTGATGTGCTGGGATTGGGTTTGCAAATATAGGTTGTTGTCAAATCCAATTGTGTGCATATACAGTCCCTCGTTTTTTATTTAGATATTCGTAACGTTGGCGGGCGACCACAGGTCGCCCCTACGCTATTATTTCTCACCATAGTATACCATAAAATTTTCCCTTTGCAAACCATATCTTGCAAGGTATGATCATCGATATCATATTAAATAATGGTAAACATTAAAACTTTCTGCTTTACTTATGGTTGACTTTTCTGTATAATAATGTGGTGTATGGACTGAATCCATGCCCTATTATTTAGAAAAGAACGACACATAACTTGTCGGGAGGTTTGATTTTTATGTCCAATTGTGCAATCGTAGGCATTAACTGGGGCGATGAAGGCAAAGGCCGCATGGTAGACTTAATCACCAGCGATTATGATGTGGTGGTGCGCTATCAAGGTGGAGGCAACGCTGGTCACACCGTTATCAATGAATTTGGTAAATTCGCACTGCACCTGTTGCCCTCTGGCATTTTCCGTCCTGACGTGGTGAATATTTTGGGCAACGGCGTGGCTGTTGACTGCGAGAATCTGTGGATTGAAATGGAAGAAGTCATGAGCCAAGGCGTGGCTTTGACCCCTGAAAACTTGAAAATCAGTGACCGTGCTTCCCTGTTGTTGCCTTGGCACCGTGACTTGGACAACTTGGAAGAAGCCCGTCTGGCTGACAAGAAATTTGGCTCTACCCGTCAAGGGATTGCCCCTTTCTACAGCGATAAATACCAAAAGAAAACCGTTCTGGCTGGGGAATTGCTGTACCCTGAACACCTGAAGGCTCACTTGGCTGACCTGCTGGAATGGAAAAACTTGACTTTGGAAAAGGTCTACGGCGCCAAGCCTTACACCATCGATTCCATCATGGAATGGGTGGACACCTACTGCGAAAAAATCAAGCCTTATATCTGTGATACTGGCCTGTTCTTAAAAGACGCACAAAAGAAGGGCAAACACATCTTGTTTGAAGCCCAACTGGGCGCATTGCGTGACCTTGACTACGGTATTCACCCCTACACCACTTCCTCCAACGCCATTGCCGCCTATGCCCCTGTGGGTTCTGGGTTGCCCGGTGCTCGTTTGGACGAAGTCATCGGTGTGGTGAAGGCTTACTCCACCTGCGTGGGCGAAGGCCCCTTCACCGCTGAATGGTTTGGCGACGAAGCCGAAGCACTCCGTGCCGCTGGTGGCGAATATGGTGCCAAAACGGGTCGTCCCCGTCGTGTTGGCCCTCTGGATATTGTGGCCACCCGTTACGGTGTGGAAACCCAAGGCGCTACCAACATTGCCATCACCAAAATGGACGTTATGAGCTACATGGAACAAATCCCTGTCTGCGTCCGCTACACCATCGACGGCGTGGAAACCGACAACTTCCCATTTCCCGCCTTGCTGGAATCTGCCAAGCCTGTCATTGAAATGGTAGAAGGTTGGAAAGAAGATATTTCTGGCGTTCGCAAGTGGGAAGACCTGCCCAAAGCCGCCCAAGACTACGTGCTCTACGTAGAAGAAAAAATCGGCTGTCACATCGGCTACGTCTCCGTAGGCCCCGAACGTGATGCCATCATTTTGCGGTAAACCGCAAAATGAACTAATAACTAAAAACTAAAAGTGAAAACTATCGCCTGCGGGCGAGAGAGAACGACGGGCGACCACAGGTCGCCCCTACGTTTCTCCGTTCCTATCCCCGCCCGCCAAGGTGAATTGCCCCTCGGGGCAAGAGAAAGCACCCTAGGGTGTGGCGGATAGTTTTTCACTATTCACTCTTAGCTCTTAGCTAAAAACTGGAGGTCTCCCCATGTCTCACACCAAATACGAATCCCCCCTATCTTCTCGCTATGCGTCTGCATTTATGTTGCACCTGTTTTCTTCCCAAAAGCGGATTGAAACTTGGCGTCAACTGTGGCTTTCTTTGGCAAAAGCTGAGCACAAGCTGGGCTTGCCTGTCACCGCTGAGCAAGTGGACGAACTGTCTCAGCATCTCACTGACATCGACTTCGATATGGCTGCTAAGCGAGAAGCACTGGTGCGCCACGATGTGATGGCTCACGTGTACACCTACGGTCAAGTGGCACCTTCTGCCGCTGGCATCATCCACTTGGGTGCCACCAGCTGTTACGTCACCGACAATGCCGACTTGGTGATTTACCGTTCTGGCTTGGAATACTTGCGTGGCGAATTGTTGGCTGTGATTAGTAACCTGTCTAAATTTGCCGACCAATACAAGGCCACCCCTACCTTGGGTTACACCCACTATCAACCTGCCCAACTGGTCACCGTTGGCAAGCGTGGCACCCTCTGGCTTCAAGACTTGGTGGCTGACTTGGAAGAACTGGACTTTGTCATCGAAAACCTGAAATTCCTGGGTTGCCGTGGCACCACTGGCACTGAAGCCAGCTTTGTGGAACTCTTCGACGGCGACGGCGTGAAAATCGACGAAATGAACCGTCTGATTGCCGCCGACTTTGGCTTTGAAAAATGCTATGACGTGTGCGGTCAAACCTATCCCCGTAAGGTGGACAGCCGTATTTTGAACGTGCTGGCCTCCATCGCCCAAAGCTGTTACCGCTTTGCCAATGATATGCGGTTGTTGCAACATGACCGCCAGTTGGAAGAACCTTTTGAAAAGAACCAAATTGGCTCCTCTGCCATGGCTTACAAGCGCAACCCCATGCGCAGCGAACGCATCTGCTCTCTGGCGCGCTATCTGATGGCCGACAGCGCCAATGCCGCCATGACTGCCTCCACCCAATGGCTGGAACGCACCTTGGACGACAGTGCCAACCGCCGTATTTCCATGCCAGAAGGGTTCCTGTGCTGTGATGCCATCTTGCGTTTGATGCAAAACGTCACCAACGGCATCCATGTCAACGACGTGGTGGTGGAAACCACTGTCCGTGAATACCTGCCCTTCATCGCCACAGAAAACCTGATGATGGAAGGGGTCAAACGTGGTGGTGACCGCCAAGAACTCCATGAAATCATCCGCGAATGCTCCATGGAAGCCACGGCTCAAATGAAGGCTGGCAAGGGTTGCGATTTGCTGGAGCGTCTGGCTAACAGCGGTAGCTTTGCCATGACTGTGGAAGAAATGGAACACCTGTTGACCCCAGCCGACTACATCGGTCGTTGCTCCGCCCAAGTGGACGCGTTTTTGGCAAAGGTTTCCCCCTTGCTAGAAGGCTATGAAGTTGGGGAAAGCGCAGAAATTTCCCTATAAGTACAAAAGAGGGTGTATAAAAAGTGGCTCGCCGCTTTTTATACACCCTCTTAGCATCGTTGCGACGGCAAATGATTTAAATACGGGCGGAAACCTACGGTTGTCTCCGTCCTAAGTGCCGCCTTCGGCGGTTGGGCTCCGAAACGCCCTTGCGAGGTCAGTCTCCGCACCCTCTTCCCTTTGGAACGGGTTTTTATACGGCGCCTTTTTTGTACCCTTTAATTCTGCTTATACCTATCATTTTTAATTCCTGTATTAAATAGGGGAATTTGTGCTTGCCTTTGGGTACACGCTTATAGTATACTAGAGAATACAATACCCTTAAAATAAAAGTGAGGTGCACCCACAGATGATGATTTCAACCAAAGGACGTTATGCCCTACGGGTGATGGTGGACATTGCCACCTATAGCAACGGTCAATATTTGTCTCTGCGTGATGTGGCAGAGCGACAAGAAATTTCTATGAAATATTTAGAGAGCATTGTGGCTGCACTGTGCCGCCAAGAATTGTTGGAGAGTTTGCGGGGCAAACTAGGGGGCTATCGCCTGTCCAAGCCGTTGGAAGACTATACCTTGGGACAAATTCTTAAGGCCACCGAAGGCACCATGGCACCTGTTGCCTGCTTGGCAGAGCCCGGTGCCTGCAAAAATGGGGAGCATTGCCCCTCTTTGCCTGTGTGGCAAGAACTAGACCGCATCATTGATGAGTATTTAGAAAGTGTGTCGTTGGTTTCTGTGTTGGAACGGGGTGGCGCAGGGATGTGTGACCTGAAAAAGGGATAAATTCCCACGAAAATATGAACTTTTTTAAATTCCCCTTGACTTTACAGGAAATATATGATATACCAGTATTACCTAGAAGTTTTATAGGAATAAAGCCAGCTAGAATTAGGAGACAAGCCTATGAATATATACGCTGATTACGCCGCAACTACCCCTATGCACCCTGTGGCAATCCAAGCCATGAGCGAGGCGCTGAGCAAGGTTTATGGCAATCCCTCAAGCCTCCATAGTTTGGGGCAAGAGGCCAAGCAGGCCTTGGATCAAGCCCGTGAAACCTTTGCTAAGGGGCTTAATTGTGACCCCCGAGAAATTTACTTCACCAGCGGTGGCAGTGAGGCGGATACCCAAGCCCTCACCTCTGGTGCCGCCATGGGCGCACGGAAAAACAAGCGCCACATCATTTCAACAACCATTGAACACCATGCCATTTTGCACACCTTAGACCATTTGGAAAGTCAAGGCTATGCCATCACACGGCTGGCCCCCGACCAATACGGCATGGTGACCCCAGAGCGTGTAGAAGCCGCCATACGAGAAGACACCTGCCTTGTGACCATCATGACCGCCAACAATGAAATCGGCACCATCAACCCCATTGCCGAAATTGGTGCTGTGTGTAAAGGGCGTGGGGTTTTGTTCCACACCGATGGTGTACAAGCTGTGGGACACGTGGCTGTGGATGTGCAAGCCATGGGCGTAGATATGCTGAGCCTTGCCGCCCATAAATTTGGTGGACCCAAAGGCGTTGGGGTGCTCTACGCACGCAAAGGTATGTTACTCAAACCCTTGATTTACGGTGGCGCACAAGAGCGAAGCCGTCGCTCTGGCACAGAAAACCTGCCAGCCATCATCTCTGCTGCCGTCGCATTCCGTGTGGCTTTGGAAGAAATGGAACAAGCCACAGCGCACCTGATTCCCATGCGCGATCGGCTCATTGAAGGGCTTTTGACCATCCCCCACAGTGTGCTCAACGGCCACGCCACCAAGCGACTACCTGGCAATGTCCATGTTTGCTTTGAGGCGGTTGAAGGGGAATCGTTGCTATTGCTATTGGATGCCAAGGGCATTCAAGCCTCCTCTGGCTCTGCGTGCACCTCTGGAGATTTAGACCCCAGTCACGTCCTCTTGGGCATTGGTCGCCCCCATGAAGTTGCCCACGGGTCACTGCGTTTGACCATGGGACATACCGTCACCCAAGAAGAAGTGGATTACATGGTGCAAGCCACCAGCGATGTGGTGGCCTTACTGCGCAGTATGTCTCCCGTGTGGACAGATTTGAATAAAGGAGTCACCCCTCATGTTATATAGTAAAGAAGTTATGGAGCATTTCTCTAACCCTCGCAATGTAGGCACCATGGAAGACGCCGATGGCGTTGGCTCTGTGGGCAACGCCAAATGTGGCGATATCATGCGTATTTACCTGAAAGTGGAGGACAATCGCATTCAAGATGTGAAGTTTGAAACCTTTGGCTGTGGCTCTGCCATTGCCTCTAGCTCCATCTCCACCGAGATGATTATGGGCAAAACATTGGAAGAGGCCATGGCGGTCACCAATAAGGACGTGGTGGATGCACTGGGCGGTTTGCCCACTCATAAAATCCACTGTTCTGTGCTGGCAGAAGAAGCCATTTGGGCCGCCATTGAGGATTACTATATCCGTACCAACACCCCTTATGACAAGGAAAAGTTTGCAAAACTCCACGACGGCCACGACCACCATTAAGACTGATAAGAGCCTTTTCTGTTGCGAAAACGGACAAGGCTCTTTCGTCCTGTTATCCAAAACGTAGGGGCGACCCCAAGGTGAATTGCCCCAAAGGGGCAAGAGAGGGTGCCCTGGGGCAGCGGTCGCCCGTCACCCCCAGCATAGCCCAATTGTAGAGGCGACCTGTGGTCGCCCGTTTCTCCGCCGCAGCGGATAGTTTTTCACTTTTAGTCCTTCGTTTTTAGTTTAATTTAAAGGAGAATCACCCCTATGTACTGCTATGGCACTGTAACCCCCGATTTATTCTGGCTGGGCGACTCAGACCGCCGTTTGGCGCTGTTTGAAAATGCGTACCCCATCCCCCGTGGCGTTAGCTACAACGCCTATTTGGTGATGGATGAGAAAACCATCTTGATGGACACCGTTGACCGTTCTGTTGGCGAACAGTTTTTTGAAAATTTGGAAGCCTGTCTCAAGGGGCGGAACCTAGATTATGTGGTCATCAACCATATGGAACCTGACCACTGCGCCACATTGATTGACGTGATTTTGCGCTACCCCGGTGTGACTGTGGTGGGCAACGCCAAAACCATGACCATGATTGACCAGTTCTTCGACTTTGACATGACAGGGCAAAGCCTGATTGTGAAAGAAGGGGATACCCTGTGCACTGGGCGACACACCTTCACCTTTGCCATGGCGCCCATGGTTCACTGGCCTGAGGCCATGGTCACCTATGACATGAGCGATAAAGTGCTCTTCTCCGCTGATGCCTTTGGCACCTTTGGGGCGCTGAGCGGCAATCTCTTTGCCGACCAAATGGATTTTGAGCACGATTGGCTGTCTGATGCACGGCGGTATTACACCAACATTGTGGGTAAATACGGCCCCCAAGTGCAGGCATTGTTGAAAAAAGCCGCCAATTTGGATATTCAATATATCTGCCCTTTACACGGCCCTATCTGGCGTGAAAATGTGGAGTGGTATATTGATAAATATCAAAAGTGGAGCACCTATACCCCAGAGGTGAAGTCGGTGCTGGTGATTTACGGTTCCGTGTATGGGCATACAGAAAATGCCGCTTTGGTGTTGGCTGGGGCCTTATCTCGCCGTGGGGTGACCAACATTGCCGTCCACGATGCGTCGGTGACCCATCTGTCTGAGCTGGTGTCGTTGTGCTTCCAATATAGCCATATTGTGCTGGCTTCTGCCACCTATAATAATGGGATTTTCACGCCGATGGAAACCTTGCTCTCTGATATGAAGGCACACAATGTGCAAAATCGTACTGTGGCCATCATCGAAAACGGCTCTTGGGCACCCCAAGCTGCCAAGCTGATGCGTGCTGAGTTGGAGCATATGAAAAACATCAGACTGCTAGAGCAGTCCGTCACCTTAAAATCCTCTGTGAAAGAAGCCCAACGTGTGGCGCTAGAAGAGCTAGCCGATGCATTGGTGGCCGATTTGCAAGGATAAAATCAATATCAAACCGCCCTCCTTGACCGAGGTCAAGGAGGGCGGTCAGCGTGTCAAAGAACCCCGTTCCAAGGGAAGGGGGAGTGGGGGAAACCGTAGGTTTCCGCCCACATTTAAATCATTTGCCGTCGCAACGGCAGCATTTTGTGTTATTTGCGAGCAAATAACACAAAATGGCATCGTGTCAACGATGCTTTCAGGCTGTAAAAAAGTCCCGCAGGACTTTTTCGACAGCCTGACCGGCCACCTTGACCATGGTCAAGGTGGCCGGCTTTTTGCATTATATGTTTACAGAGCGGCAAGGAAAGCGCCGTAATCGGCGTTGAACTTTTCGGGGTTTTCCATAAATAAACCATGGCCACAGCCGGGGAAGATATCCAGTGTGGTGGTGGGGATGTTGGCCTGCATATATTCGCCGTGGGCAGGGAAATAGATGGTGCCATCGCCGCTATAGGCAAGGAACACAGGCACGCTGATGGTGGGGAGAACAGCGCGATAATCCTTGACAGCCATGGCAATCCACATATTGAGCATACAGTGAGGTGTGTTGCTTAAAGCTTGCCCCATGCACCATTGGAACAGCTCGGAGGAGGTGTCTACCCCGGCGTGGAACAGATTGGGGATGAACAACTCACAGGCCAGAGGCCAATTGGTGGCAAGGACATCCATAAAGCCAAGGTTGCCAGCCATATCCAAATTGCGGCCTTGACCCAAATCCCATGTATCGTCGTTGAGTAGTTTGGGGGTCATGTCGATGAAGCATAGGCTCTTCAGGCGGTCACAGCCATAGAGTTGGACGAAGTTGAGCAAAATACTGGTGCCCATGCTCCAGCCACAAATATTGGCGGTTTTGATGTTCAAATAGTCCATCAATTCCTTCAAATCCATGGCAAAACGGTCAAGACTCATGCCCGTTTCGGTGATGTCACTGCGGTCAGAATCCCCGTGACCGCGTAGGTCATAGGTGATGACGCGGTACTTTTGGGCAAACACAGCCACTTGGTTTTTAAAGTAGCGGCGGCTACAGGTCCAACCATGGACAAAAATCAAAGGTTCCCCTTGGCCTTTTTCTTCATAATATAGCTTACAGCGGTCGTCGGTAACAAAATAGGGCATATGAAACTCCTCCTTATATTCGGACTTTGCAATTTCCAGTATATGCCTTATTTGCGGGGGAAGCAAGGGAAAATCTGTACGAAATGTGTTGGCTTTTTTGGGGGAAATGACAAAAAAGACAGCGTATAAACGCTGTCTTTTTCATATGAAAAACATAGTATTTTTGTTGGTTTTTAAAAGGATGGTAACTTTACAGGCTATTTGCCACGGCCACGGCTGCATCTAGAATCGCCAGCTCTTCTGGGGTTAATGTCCAAGTGAAGGCTTGGGCGTTTTCTTGGATTTTATGGCGGTGTTGTGCCCCGACGATGGTGTTGGATACAAAGTCTTTCTGTGCCACCCAGTTGAGGGCGATTTGAGACAGTGGTACCTGACGCTGGGCGGCAATCACATCCATTTTTCCCAGTAAGTCCATGACTTTAGAGAACATGGGCTCGGTGAAGAATTTATAGAACCGAGAGCGGTTATCGTTGTCGGCATAGTGTTGCAAGGTGCGTTGCGCCCCTGTTAAAATTCCTGCGCCCATGGAGCCATAGGTCATGACCCCCATGCGTTGGCTTTGGCACCATTGCATCAAGGCCTGTTCTTGGGGGTGCACCATGGAAAATTGCCCTTGATAGGCCTCTAGTTGGCAAAGTTGGCTGGCCTCTTCCATTTGAGCTTGGGTGAAGTTAGACACCCCCACATGGCGGACAATGCCTTCTTCTTTCAGGCTTTGTAACGTGGTGATGGTTTCGGCAAGAGGGACTTTGGGGTCAGGCCAATGGACCAGATACAAGTCGATGTAATCGGTGCGTAAATTCTCTAAGGACTGCTGGCATTGACGCTTGATGGCGTCTCGTCTGCCATCGCGGACATAGGCACCATCCACAAAGGTGTTGCCGCATTTTGTGATGATATGCACCTTGTCACGGCACCCCAATGCTTCCACGGCACGACCGACATAGCACTCAGCTACGCCAGCGTTGTAGGCTGGCGCGGTGTCGATGGTGTTGATGCCACATTCAATGGCGGCCACGATGGCGTCCAGACGGGTGGCTTCATCCACATCGCCCCAACCTGCGCCACCAATGCCCCATGTGCCCAGTGACAGCTCTGAAAACTGCATACCTGTGGTTCCAAATTCTTGATATCGCATGGTGTTGCCTCCTGATTGTCATCCATCTAGCCCAAACATTTGGGCGCATAAGGTTTTTCCTGCTGGGGTTTGGAATACGCTTTGATGTGCCTGTGCCAAAGATTCTGGTGGCAATTGACTCTCAAAGCCGTTAACCAGAAAATCCGCTTCCAGCAAAATTCGCCAGTCTAAGCTGTCTACGTCCACAAAGGTGTGGTGGTGGGAGAGTAAAAAGCACACACGTGCAATCACATGGGGCGCAACACCCAATCCTTGCAAAAATGGTGTTGCCACCTCTTGGCTGTGTTTTTCTTGGAACTTGCCCATGCAGTGGCCATACAATGCCTCGCAGTGGTGGATGGCGATGTCATGGGTCAAGGCGGCGATTTCCAGTGTTTCTTGCTCTGGGTCGCTGAGCCCAGCTTCGCGCCCCAAAAAGGCGGCATAGCTATGAACCTTGGTGTAGTGTTGAATCCGTTTGGGGTCGCCAGCGTACAAGGCGTTCATGGCGGCATAAACGGTGTGGACGAGGGGTGTCATAGGCGTGACTCCTTTCAAGCTAAGAGCTAACAGTGAAGAACGATCGCTGCGGCGAAAATGCGGTGGGGTGAGGGCACCCCGCCGTTCCCATCTCCGCCCGTGGCGGATAGTTTTTCACTATTCACTTTTAGTTCTTAGTTTTACAGCAATACAATCCCGGCTTCTTCACAACCTTTGTGGGTGGCTTCGTCCCATAGGCTTGCTTGCACTTCGCCGATGTGGCAGGCGCCTAGCAGCAGCATACACAGACGAGATTGGCCGATGCCGCCGCCCATGGATTGGGGCAGGTCGCCATTTAAGAGCATGGAGTGGAAGGGCAAGGTGCGACGGTCGTCGCAACCAGCCAAGGATAATTGTTTGTCCAAAGCGGTTTCGTCCACACGGATGCCCATGGAGGACAGCTCAAAGCTTTGCTCCAGCACAGGGTTCCACATGAGGATGTCGCCGTTCAATGTCCAGTCGTCATAGTCGGGGGCGCGTCCGTCGTGCTTCACCCCAGAGTTCAAAAGACCGCCGATTTGCATCACAAACACGGTGCCGTATTCTTTGCAGATGGCGTGTTCCCGTTCCTTGGCGGTGAAGGTGGGGTACAGGTCTTCCAATTCTTGGGTGGTGATATAATGGACGGCATTAGAAGGGGAAAAGGTGATGGCTGGGAAGGCAATGCGGAGGCACCGAGCCGTCTGCCAAATGCAGTCTACAATGGCTTGGACGGTGTCTTTTAAATATTCCATAGTGCGGTCATTGCGGTCAATGGCTTTTTCCCAGTCCCATTGATCCACATAGACAGAGTGGAGGTTATCCACTTCTTCATCACGGCGAATGGCGTTCATGTCGGTGTACAAGCCTGCGCCCATGGGCACTTCGTAGCGCTTTAAGGCAAGGCGTTTCCACTTGGCCAGAGAATGCACCACTTGACCGTGGGTGCCTACGTCGGGGATGTCGAAGGACACGGCACGTTCCACGCCGTTCAAGTCATCGTTGAGGCCAGTGGCACCGTCCACAAACAAGGGCGCAGAGGCACGGTGGAGGTTTAAGCTAGAGCAGATGGAAGATTGGAATTGTGCCTTCACCAATTCAATGGCACGCTGGAGTTCATAGTTGGATAAGGGCATTTTGTACCCTTGAGGAATGATCAGTTTACTCATGATTGGGAACCTCTCTTTTCTCATATATCGGTGCGTGGGGGAGAGCGGTGGGGGCAAGCCCCCGCCCTACAATAATACCACCCCATAGGGCGGGGGCTCGCCCCCGCCGTTTTTTCGTAATTGGGTATTACATTTACTCTGCGGCTTCCACCATCGCCAACCCCACGTTCAAACGGCGCAAGGTTTCTTCTTTGCCCAAAATGTGGCAGATTTCGGTGGCTCCGCCAGGAGTGACCATTTTGCCGGCGGCGGCAATGCGCACAGGCCAGAGAAGGGTTGCGTTTTTCACTTCTAAGGTGGTGGCCAAACCCATCAGGGTGTCATGGACGGCTTCGTTTGTCCATGTTTCAATGGCTTCCAAGGCAGGAATGGCGGCCTTGAGCATGGTGGCGCAGACTTCGGGGTTGGTTTTAGACTTTTTATTGGTGTAGAAGTCGATGCCGTAGTCTGGCAATGCGTCGAAAAAGTCCACTTTTTCGGGAATGTCAGTTAATTTTTCGCACCGAGCTTGCAGCAACGCAGCGATTTCCCCAACAGAGATGGCAGGGTTTTTCACGCTTTGGCGGATATAGGGCTCTGCCTTGGCGGCAAAGGCCTCTGGCGTCATGTTGCGCAGATAGGTTGCGTTGAAGAAGTCTAGTTTGGCAGTGTCGAAAATGGCAGGAGACTTGGAAATGCCAGCAATGTCAAAGGCCTTTGCCAGCTCTTCCAGAGAGAAGATTTCTTGCTCTGCCTGATCCCCCTTGGGAGACCAACCCAACAGTGCCACATAGTTGAGCACGGCGTCGGTCAAATAACCTTGGGCAATCAAATCTTCGTAAGAGGGGTCACCGTGACGCTTGGACATTTTGTGGGTGGCATCACGCATGACAGGAGAGCAGTGGACATAGGCAGGGATATCCCAGCCGTAGGCTTCATAGAGCAGGTTGTACTTGGGGGCAGAGGACAGGTATTCACTGCCACGGACAACATGGGTGATGCCCATCAAGTGGTCATCGATGACGTTGGCGAAGTTGTAGGTGGGCAGCCCGTCACGCTTCATTAGCACTTGGTCGTCCAAAGTGTCGTTGTCCACGGTGATGTCGCCAAAGGTGACGTCGTGGAAGGTGGTGGTGCCTGTGGGGATTTTTTGACGGATGACATAGGGCTTGCCAGCGGTTAAATTTGCCTGAATTTCTTCAGCGCTGAGACGAGAACAGCGGCCGTCATACTTGTGGATGGCAACGCCGTCCCCCAAGTCCACTTCTGCCACATCGTCTTTGTCGCAGAAACAGCGGTAAGCGTGACCGCGTTCGATGAGTAGCTCGGCAAATTTGCCATATAGGTCGCGGCGATCGGTTTGGACGTAAGGGCCAACAGGGCCACCCACATCGGGGCCTTCGTCGTGAGTCAAGCCACATTCTGCCATGGTTTTGTAGATGATGGCCGTGGCATCTTCAATCAAACGGACTTGGTCGGTGTCTTCGATGCGAAGAATAAAGGTGCCGCCTGCGTTACGGGCAATGAGCCAAGTGTACAGCGCGGTACGCAGGTTCCCCACGTGCATATAGCCTGTGGGAGAGGGGGCGAAACGGGTACGGACAGTGCCCGTGGGGATGCGTGCTTCTAGGTCAGCAAAAAATGCAGCGTCAATAGACATAAAATCAATCCTCCTATGGATAAATAGCAATGAATTTGCACAGTATCATACAAATATCATTATCCCTTTTTCTGGCTAGAATGTCAAGAACAGATTGCACTTTTTTGTGAAGCGTGATACAATATAATGAATTATGGAAATCACGATGGAACGGGCGACCACAGGTCGCCCCTACACAGACAGCCGTAGGGGCGACCTGTGGTCGCCCGTTCCCCCTATTTTATACAAATGAGGTACGACAAATCATGGGACAACAAGATAAGAAAAAGCGTATTTTTAGTGGCATTCAACCCAGTGGCGAACTGACACTGGGCTCTTATATGGGCGCCATCCGCAACTGGGTGGACTTGCAAGACGAATACGAATGTATTTATTGCATCGTGGATATGCACGCCATCACCGTCCGTCAAGACCCAGCCCTTTTGCGCAAGCGGAGCATCAACCAATTGGCCCAGTACATCGCCTGTGGCTTAGACCCTGCCAAAAACATTATGTTCATCCAAAGCCATGTGCCCCAACACGCAGAACTGGGCTGGATTTTAGGGTGTTACACCCAATTTGGGGAACTGAGCCGTATGACCCAGTTTAAGCAAAAATCCCAACAACACCAGTCTAACATCACAGCAGGCCTGTTCACCTACCCAGCGCTGATGGCGGCTGATATTTTGCTGTATCAAGCCGACATGGTGCCTGTGGGTGCCGACCAAAAGCAACACGTGGAATTGACCCGTGACATTGCCCAGCGCTTCAACGGCCTCTACTCCGACACCTTCACCTTGCCCGACCCTTTCATCCCCAAAATGGGGGCAAGAGTGATGTCTTTGGGCAATCCTGAGAATAAAATGAGCAAGTCTGACCCTGATGGTTGCGTGTTCTTGATGGATAAGCCTGAGGACATTCGCCGCAAGTTCAAACGTGCCGTCACCGACAGCGATATGTCTGTCACCTTCGACCGTGAGAACAAAGCTGGGGTGAGTAACCTACTGACCATCTACTGCGCCGCCACGGGTAAAACCTTGGAAGCGGCAGAAGCTGAATTTGCAGGCCAAGGCTATGGCGTGTTCAAGCCTGCCGTGGCAGAGGCTGTGGTGGAAACCCTACGCCCCATCCGTGAAGAAAGCGAACGTCTGATGAAAGACAAGGCCTATTTGGAATCTGTCTACCGCGACGGCGCACAAAAGGCACAATATCTGGCCACCAAAACCCTGTCCAAAGTCCAACGTAAAATCGGGTTTGTGGCCCGCTAAGGAGACTGCATAGATGAATTTTGAACTGAGTGTCCTCTCCATTGTAGGGCTGGCGTTGGTGGTGGCTGGTGTCATTAGCTTTGCCATGTCACCGCTGGTGAAATCCTTTGCCTATAAGGTGGGTGCCATCGATGTGCCCAAAGACGCACGACGGATGCACAAAACCCCCATCCCGCGGTTGGGTGGTCTGGCGATTTTCCTTGGGTTTATGGTGAGTATTTTGCTCTTTGCCGACATGACTGACCAGCTCAAAGGTATTTTGCTAGGGGCTGTGGTCATTGTGATTTTAGGGGTTGTGGACGACATTACCCCCTTGCCAGCCAAGCTGAAATTCTGCGTGCAGATTTTAGCCGCCCTGATTCCTGCCTTCCACGGCGTGGTGGTGCAGGCGGTGACCAATCCAAACCTATTCTCCCCCAACCCCTATTGGGTGCTGGGAGGGCTGTCCATTCCTATGACGGTGATTTGGATTGTGGCCATCACCAATGCGGTGAACTTAATCGACGGCCTAGATGGTTTAGCCATAGGGGTCAGCGCCATTTCTGCCACCACAGTGTTGGTGATTGCCCTGCTGGTGTCCGAAGGACAAGTCGCTATTTTGATGGCGGCACTGGTGGGGGCTTGCGTGGGCTTTATGCCCTACAACTTAAACCCAGCCAAAATGTTTATGGGGGACACAGGGGCTACCTTTTTGGGCTTTATTCTGGCTTGTATCTCCATCCAAGGCCTGTTTAAATTCTATGCGGTGATTTCCTTTGCCGTGCCCTTTTTAATCTTGGGTCTGCCCATTTTTGACACGGCCTTCGCCATGACACGGCGAATTTTGAAAGGCCAAAGCCCCATGGTGGCTGACCGAGGTCACATCCATCATCGCCTTATCGACATGGGCTTGAACCAAAAACAAGCCGTGGCAACCCTGTATGTCATTTCTGCCATTTTGGGGCTATCTGCCGTGGTGCTCACCACCAGCGGCGAAGTCCGTGCCATCATCTGTTTCCTTGCCCTGTGCGTGGTGGCGTTGGTGGCGTGGCGTGTGGTGTTCCACATTGAAAAGCCACTCCAACAGCCAGAAGAAACTGACCAATCATCGGAGGATTGATATGAAAAATCTACGGATTATGAGCGTGTTCGGCACCCGACCAGAGGCCATTAAAATGGCACCACTGGTGCAGGAATTGGCGCGCCGTGACGGCATCGACAGCCTTTGTTGTGTCACGGCTCAACACCGCCAAATGCTAGACAGCGTACTAGAAGTCTTTCACGTGACCCCTGATTACGACTTGGACATTATGACCCCCCGTCAAACCCTGTCCACCATCACCAGCAAGTGTCTTTTGGGTATGGAAGAGGCCATCAAAGCCATGGAACCAGACATGATTTTGGTTCACGGCGACACCTCCACCACCTTTGCTGGTGCGTTGGCGGCGTTTTATCATCAAATTCCCGTGGGACACGTGGAAGCTGGCTTGCGCACCTATGATAAGTACTCCCCCTATCCCGAGGAAATGAACCGCAAGCTGGTCAGTTCCATTGCGGATTTGTACTTTTGCCCCACGGTGGCAAACCGTGACAATTTGTCACGAGAAGCCATTGAAAAAGGGGTATTTGTCACTGGCAACACCGTCATCGATGCCCTGAAAACCACGGTGCGTGCTGAGTATGTGTTTGCCACCCCAGAACTGAATGATTTAGATTATGTAAACCGTAAGGTTTGTTTGGTCACCTGTCACCGCCGTGAAAATTACGGCAAGCCCATGGAACAAATCATGTTGGCATTGCGGCAAATTGCCGAGGAAAACCAAGATGTAGACTTGGTCTACCCTGTCCATTTAAGCCCTGTTGTCCAAGAGGCGGCGGAGAAATATCTCCGTGGGGCGCCCCGTGTCCATTTGATTGCCCCTCTGCCTGCCGACGAGATGCACAATCTGATGGCGCGCAGTTACATGGTGCTCACCGACTCTGGTGGCCTGCAAGAAGAAGCCCCAGCGCTGGGCAAACCTGTGCTGGTGTTGCGTCGTGAAACCGAACGTCCCGAAGCGGTGGCCGCTGGCACCGTGCGCCTTGCTGGCGTGGTGCAAGACGATATTGTCACCATGGCCACACGCTTGATTCGAGACAAAGCCGCCTATGAAACCATGGCCAAAGCCGTGAACCCATATGGCGATGGCAACGCTTGTGCCCGTATTGCCGATGCCATTTTGTGGCACTTTGGCAGAGGGGAAGCACCTGCACCCTTCGGGGGCGACTAAAGGTGAAGGACTTTGCCCCTGTCTGTTCCCGTTCGTATGATACATCCAAAGGAGGGCGCATTTTATGTTTAAAAAATTGGACATTGGGCGCTCTAGCATAGCCTTTGCTGTGTTGATTGTAGTGGTTGTGGGGTTGGTGATTGCCAACAGCTTACAGCGCACCACCTATATCACATTGCCCACGGATACCGCTGATGCCGAGCAAACCACCACCAATCCAGACGATGCCGTCAATGCGGTGGCCGTCACCACAGACACGGTGCAAGACATTATTGCGTCCCTCAGTCACAGTGATTATCGCCGCACGGTACGCATTGAACAGCTGTGGAGTGGCGGTAGTGGGAGCCGAGACATTACGGTCACCCAAGTGGGGGGAAATCAGCGTATCGATGAAGTGCTTGCAGATGGTCGCACACAACATACGGTGTCCGCTCAAGACATTTTATATGTTTGGTTTGACGAGGAGTTGCCCATTTATCAAAGCCCTGTGGGGGCATTCACGGCCGATCAGTTGCAAGGGATTCCCACATATGAAGATGTGATAGGCTTGCCTGTGGGATCTATTTCCGATGCTGGTTATGAGTCTTTATCTGGGGTGCGGTGCATCTATGTGGAGACGGTCACTGACAGCGATGGGTACCAGAGCCGCTATTGGATCAGCGTGGATTCTGGCTTGTTGGTGGCAGCAGAGCGACTAGAACACGACATAACCATCTACCGTATGGCCGTGGTGTCAGAAGAAACCATTGCTGATGAGAACACCTATTTTGTCCTACCAGACGGGTTGGACGTTACCGACTAAAAGTGAAAAACTATCCGCCTGCGGGCGGGGATTGGGAACCAGTGTTGTCGTTCCATCCCCGCCCGTAGGCGGATAGTTTTTCGTTATTCACTTTTAGCTGTTAGCTTTCTTTTGTGTATTCGGTGAAGGTGAAGGTGTGCCCGTTTTCAGTGACGGACTCACTTTGGCTGGCCATGTGCCAATTGTCCATGGCGTCCAAGTTGGGGAAATAGGTGTCCACCTCTGCCCCAGCGCTTTGGATTTTGGTGATATAGGCCTTGGTGCAATGGGGCAACAGCGCTTCATACACGGTGCCACCGCCGATGACAAAAGCAGGTTCGTCCCCCACCAGTGCCAGCAGTTGCTCCACCGTGTGGGCGATTTCCACCCCCTCTTGGGGTAGTGTTTCTTGGTGGGTCAAGACAATATTTCGCCGTTTGGGCAAAGGCTTGCCATTGGGGAAGGAGTCTAAGGTTTTACGCCCCATAACGATGGTTTGTTCCAAGGTGTGCATACGGAAAAATTTCATGTCGGTGGGCAGGGCAAAGAGCAAATCCCCCTTGCCACCAATGCCCCAGTTGCAGTCCACCGCCGCAATGGCGATTAAGTCGTTTGTTTGGTTCAGTGCGTTCATTCTGCCACCTCAATTTTCTGGTCAAAGGGGTTGAATTGATAGTTCTCCACAGAGAAATGGCCTTTGGTGAAGGCGTAAAAATCTCTCACGCTAGGGTCAATCACCAACTTGGGAGCCTCGTGTTGCTTTTGGGCAATCAATTCTTGGATGATGGGTACATGGCGGTCATAAATATGGGCATCGGCAATCACGTGTACCAACTCACCAGCTTCCAAGCCAGAGGCCTGTGCAAACAGATGGACAAGGAGGGCGTATTGGCTCACGTTCCATGCGTTGGCAGCCAACACATCTTGAGAGCGTTGGTTCAAAATGGCGTTTAAGCGGTTGCCTGTCACGTTGAAGGTCATGGAATAGGCGCAGGGTGCCAGCGCCATCTCATGGAGGTCAGCAAAGGTGTAAATGTTGGTCATAATCCGCCGTGAGGCAGGGTCGTTTTTCAATTGCCACAGCACATGGTCCACTTGGTCGCAAACCCCTTCGCCAAAGGGATGCTGCACCCCCAGCTGATAGCCATAGGCCTTGCCGATGGAGCCGTTTTCGTCTGCCCAAGCATCCCAGATGCCACTGGATAGGTCGTGGACATTGTTGGACTTTTTCTGCCAAATCCACAGTAATTCGTCTAAAGCGCTTTTCCAATAGGTGCGGCGCAGGGTCAATAAGGGGAACTCCTCTTGCAAGTCATAACGATTCACCACGCCGAATTTTTTGATGGTGTGGGCTGGGGTGCCATCGTTCCAACGGGGACGCACCTGCAAATGGGTATCCCAGCTGCCGTTTGCCAAAATATCTTGGCACATGGCAACGAAAATTTGGTCTGCTTTACTCATGCGTATGCTCCTTTTTAGGCTGTTATTCTTACATCCATTGTACCACAGCCCTTGGGATGTTGTCCACAAAAAAACCTGCCTGTTTTCACAGGCAGGTTTTTTTCATAGCAATTAGGCTTCAAATACCAGTTCGTCTTCCACCACTTCTTCTACTTCCACTTCGCTCACTTGGTCGGGGACCAGTTGCTTTGCAAAATTTTGGTAGGCGGTGAGACCAGTACCAGCAGGAATCAGCTTGCCGATGATGACGTTTTCTTTCAGGCCAACCAAACGGTCGCTCTTGCCCTTGATGGCAGCTTCAGTGAGCACCTTGGTGGTTTCTTGGAAGGACGCCGCAGACAAGAAGGAGTCAGTTGCCAGAGAGGCCTTGGTGATACCCAACAGCAGCTGGGCGCCTTCTGCGTAGCGCAGAAGTTCACCATCTTCACCGCGTTCGCCAGCGGCGTTACGACGGTCGATTTCATCGTTGCAGCGGTACATTTCCAGAGCATCAACCATGGAGCCGTCCAGAAGTTTGGTGTCGCCAGAGCTTTCCAAACGGACTTTACGCATCATTTGACGGACAATGACTTCGATATGCTTATCGTTGATGTCTACGCCTTGTTGACGGTACACGCGCAAAACTTCTTGAATCAAGTAGTTAAACACAGCGTCAGCGCCGCGGATGCGGAGCACGTCATGGGGGTTCAATGCACCATAGGTCAGCTGGGTGCCAGCTTCCACCCACACGCCATCACGGACTTGCAGCCCAGTGTGAGGCACGGCATAGGTGTGGGTTTCCCCGTCTGCGCCGATGATGTGGAGGTTTAAGAGGCTCTTGCCGGTTTCTTCGAATTGAACACGACCAGCAATTTCAGCCAGCACAGCCATACGCTTGGGGCGACGGGCTTCGAACAGTTCTTCAACACGAGGCAAACCTTGGGTGATATCGCCACCAGCCAAACCGCCGGTATGGAAGGTACGCATGGTCAGCTGGGTACCAGGTTCGCCGATGGATTGTGCGGCGATGATACCGACGGCTTCGCCAGGGCCCACAGGGCGGGAAGTAGCCAAGTTCATACCGTAGCACTTTGCACACACACCACTTGGTGCACGGCAGGTCAAAACGGTGCGAATCATGATGGTAGGCTTGCCACCTTGAGCAGGGTCAAAGCTGCAGGCATCGCCAGCGCGGTGGTTGTGTTGCACCCAACGACGGGATTCCAAAATTTTGGTTTCCGCATCGGTCATCATTTCCTTGCTAGAGACCAGCACTTCGCCAGTATCTGCATCCACAGCGTCGCTGACTAAGAAGCGACCGCGGAGACGGTCACCGAACTTTTCGATGACTTGGTCATTTTCGGAAATTTCGCTGACACGGATACCGTGTTGCACGCCACAATCTTGGGCGCGGATGATCACGTCTTGAGAAACGTCAACCATACGACGGGTCAAGTAACCGGAGTCAGCGGTACGCAGAGCGGTATCCGCCAAGCCCTTACGAGCACCACGAGAGGAGATGAAGTATTCCAATGCGGTCAAACCTTCACGGTAGTTGGCCTTGATGGGGATTTCGATGGTTTTACCAGCGGTGTTTGCAATCAAACCACGCATACCAGCCAATTGACGGATTTGCTTTTGAGAACCACGGGCGCCAGAGTCAGCCATCATGAAGATGGGGTTGTAGCGGTCGAGGTTGTCGCTCAGAGCATCAGAAACGTCTTCGGTGGTCTTTTCCCAGACAGCAACCACTTGCTTGTAGCGTTCGTGGTCGGTCATGAAGCCCATTTTGTATTGTTCTTCAATTTCCAAAACCTTGGCTTCGGATTCTGCCACCAATTCATACTTTTTGGGAGGAATGGCCATGTCAGAAATGGACACGGTGATGGCGGCGATGGTGGAATAGTGGTAACCACTGGACTTCATGGCGTCTAGCACTTCAGAAGCCACGGTGAAGCCGTGCTTTTTGATGGTGCGGTCAACGATTTGCCCCAGTTGCTTTTTACCGCATTGGAAGGCAATTTCGTAGTCGAACATGGTGTCGGGGTTGGTACGATCCACAAAGCCCAAGTCTTGGGGCAGGTTGCGGTTGAAAATGATGCGGCCAGGGGTGGTGTGGACAATTTTGAATTGTTCCACGCCGTCAATGATACGGGACACGCGGACAGAAATGGGGCAGTGAGCACCCACAACCTTGTCTTGATAGGCCATCATGGCTTCGTTTTCGTTGCCATAGATGTGGACAGGGCGGAAGGTGGCTTCTTGCTTGCCGTCTGCCTTGGCGGCAACATTGGCGGCCAAGAATTCGTCAGCGTCAACCACAGAATCTACAGGCAAACCAGTGTCACCAGAGCTGGTGACCCACACAGTTTCTGCGCCCACTTCGGCTTTGCCGATGCGTTCGTAGGTCAGGTAGTAAGCACCCAGCACCATATCTTGAGAAGGCACGGTCACAGGGCCACCATCTTGAGGACGAAGCAGGTTGTTAGCAGACAGCATCAAAATACGAGCTTCTGCTTGGGCTTCAGCGCTCAAAGGTACGTGGATAGCCATTTGGTCACCGTCGAAGTCGGCGTTAAATGCAGTACAGGTCAAGGGGTGAAGCTTCAGTGCGCGACCGTCAACCAACACAGGTTCAAAGGCTTGGATACCCAAACGGTGAAGGGTTGGTGCGCGGTTGAGCATGACGGGGTGGTCTTTGATGATGACATCCAGAGCATCCCACACAGCGGTTTCACCCTTGTCCACCATCTTTTTGGCGGACTTGATGTTGTTGGCATTACCGTCTTCCACCAATTTTTTCATGATGAAGGGACGGAACAGTTCCACAGCCATTTCCTTGGGCACACCGCATTGATAAATCTTCAATTCAGGGCCAACCACGATAACGGAACGGCCAGAATAGTCGACACGTTTACCCAGCAAGTTTTGACGGAAACGACCTTGCTTACCCTTGAGCAAATCGGATAAGGATTTCAAAGCACGGTTGTTGGCGCCAGTGACGGCGCGACCACGACGACCGTTGTCAATCAGAGCATCCACCGCTTCTTGAAGCATACGCTTTTCGTTGCGGACGATGATGTCAGGTGCGTTGAGTTGAATCAAACGCTTCAAACGGTTGTTACGGTTGATGACACGACGATACAAGTCGTTCAAGTCAGATGTTGCGAAACGGCCACCGTCCAATTGCACCATGGGGCGCAATTCAGGGGAGATGACAGGCAACACGTCAATGACCATCCACTCAGGCTTGTTGCCAGAGATACGGAAGGCATCCACCACTTCCAAACGCTTGACCACACGAGCCTTTTTTTGGCCAGTGGCAGTTTTCAGGTCGGTGTGGAGTTGCTCGGACAGCTTCACCAAGTCGATGTCAGACAAAAGCTTTTTCACAGCTTCTGCACCCATGCCAGCGTGGAACTCGTCGTCATATTTTTCGCGGAAATCACGGTATTCCTTCTCAGAGAGAATTTGGTTCAAGCTGAGAGGGGTTTCACCGGGATCGGTGACAATATAGTTGGCAAAGTACAGCACTTTTTCCAAAATACGGGGGGAGATATCTAGCAGCAAGCCCATACGAGAGGGAATGCCTTTGAAATACCAGATATGAGAAACGGGGGTGGCCAGGTCAATGTGACCCATGCGTTCACGACGCACCTTAGAACGGGTGACTTCTACGCCGCAACGGTCGCAGACCTTACCCTTATAACGAATTTTCTTATATTTGCCGCAATGGCATTCCCAGTCCTTGGTTGGCCCGAAGATTTTTTCGCAGAACAAACCGTCCCGTTCGGGTTTCAAGGTACGATAGTTGATGGTTTCAGGCTTTCTGACTTCACCATAAGACCAAGATGTGATCTGCTCTGGGGACGCCATGCCAATTTTAATGGCATCAAAGGCAATGTGATTGCCTGTTGTGCTATCGATCATAGAGCGTTATCCTCCTCATTATATAATCAGGTGACCTCCAAAGGGTTACAGCGCCACAAAGTGGCCACTGCATCCCTTCTTAGAGATACCCTTTTCCATTGGCAACCTTATTCGTCGCCAAAAGCATTGTCGTCCAAGTCGCCACCCATATCATCGATTTCGCTACCAGCGTCGTCGGGGGCGTCTTCAATGTCAAAGCCGGATTCTTCAAACTCAGCATCTTGTGCAGTGGCACGGTGACGGTCATCGTCAGCATCCATGCGAGAGAGGTTGAAGGTGTCCAGCGCGTCCTCGTCGTCTTTCAAGTCGATGGTGTTGCCGTCGGCGTCTAGCACTTGGATGTCTAGGCACAGAGATTGCAATTCTTTCACCAAAACCTTGAAGGATTCGGGCACGCCAGGTTGGGGCACATTGTGACCCTTGACGATGGCTTCATAAGTGCGGACACGGCCGGTGACATCGTCAGATTTTACGGTGAGGATTTCTTGGAGAATATAAGCGGCACCATAAGCTTCCAGTGCCCACACTTCCATTTCACCAAAGCGCTGACCACCAAATTGTGCCTTACCACCCAAGGGTTGTTGGGTGACCAAGGAGTAGGGGCCAGTGGAACGGGCGTGAATCTTATCGTCAACCAAATGGTGAAGCTTTAAGAAGTACACATAGCCCACAGTGACGGGGTTATCAAAGGCTTCGCCAGTACGACCATCGTACAAGGTGGTCTTGCCGTCAGGGCGCAGGCCAGCTTCTTTGAGCATATCTTGGATATCTTGTTCGTTGGCACCGTCGAAGATGGGGGTGGCAACCTTGCAGCCCAGTTTTTGAGCGGCATAGCCCAAGTGGACTTCCAGCACCTGACCGATGTTCATACGAGAAGGCACGCCCAGAGGGTTCAACACGATGTCCAGAGGGGTACCATCGGGGAGGAAGGGCATATCTTCTTGTGGCAACACGCGGGAGACAACACCCTTGTTACCATGACGACCTGCCATCTTATCGCCCACTTGGATTTTGCGGCGTTGGGCAATATAGACACGCACCACTTGGTTCACACCTGGGCCCAGTTCGTCTTTATTTTCGCGGGAGAACACCTTGGCATCCACAATGATACCAGATTCGCCATGGGGCACCTTCAAAGAGGTGTCACGGACTTCGCGGGCTTTTTCGCCGAAGATAGCACGCAGCAGTCGTTCTTCAGCGGTCAAATCGGTTTCACCCTTGGGGGTGACCTTACCCACCAGAATATCACCAGCATGGACTTCGGCGCCGATGCGGATGATGCCGTTTTCGTCCAAATCGCGGAGGGCATCTTCGCCAACGTTGGGAATGTCACGGGTGATTTCTTCGGGCCCTAGCTTGGTGTCACGGGCATCCAATTCGTATTCTTCGATGTGGATAGAGGTGTACAAGTCTTCGCGGATGATGCGTTCGTTCAGCAACACAGCATCTTCGTAGTTATAACCTTCCCAAGTCATGAAGCCAACGAGAATGTTGCGCCCCAGTGCGATTTCGCCTTGGTCGGTGGCAGGGCCATCCGCCAGCACGGTGGGGAATTCCCATTCGCCGGTTTCGGGGTTGTTGCGGTAGCCGTGGACGCGGTCACCAACAGACACGATGGGCTTTTGGTTCATACAAGTGCCATGGTTAGAGCGCAAGAACTTGGTCAAGCGGTAGTCTTTGAGTTCGCCATTGTCGTAACGGACAATGATGTGACGGGCGTCCACAGAGGTGACAACGCCTTCGTCTTCCGCCACCAGTGCCACTTCAGAGTCGATGCACAGCTTGTGTTCCATACCAGTGCCCACGATGGGGGCTTGGGGACGGAGCAGAGGCACAGCTTGACGCTGCATGTTTGCACCCATCAGTGCGCGGTTTGCGTCATCGTTTGGCAGGAAGGGAATCATAGCGGTTGCGATGGAAACCATCATACGTGGAGACACGTCGATGAAGTCAACCACTTCCTTGTCCACTTCCACCACTTCGTCACGGTGACGAGCGATGATACGGCTGTTAATCAGGCAACCATTTTCGTCCAGAGGTTCAGCAGCCTGTGCCACCACGTAGTTATCTTCAATGTCGGCAGTCATATAGGTGATGCCAGTGGACACATGGAAGGTTTCCTTGTCAACGGCACGGTAAGGTGCTTCGATGAAGCCGTATTCGTTGATCTTAGCGTAGGAAGCCAAGTAAGAAATCAAACCGATGTTAGGACCTTCAGGGGTTTCGATGGGGCACATACGACCATAGTGGGAATAGTGCACGTCACGGACTTCCATGTTGGCGCGTTCACGAGACAAACCGCCTGGGCCCAGTGCAGACAGACGACGCTTGTGGGTCAGTTCAGCAAGGGGGTTGGTTTGGTCCATGAATTGGCTCAAGGGGGAAGAACCGAAGAATTCTTTAATAGCAGCCGTCACAGGACGGATGTTAATCAAGGTTTGAGGGGTGACCAAATCCACGTCTTGGATGGTCATGCGTTCACGGATGACACGTTCCATACGGCTAAAGCCGATGCGGAATTGGTTTTGCAACAGTTCGCCCACGCAACGCAAACGACGGTTGCCCAAGTGGTCGATGTCGTCTTTGGGGCTGAGACCGCGGGCCAAGCCGTTCATATAGTTGATGGAGGTGAGAATATCGTCCACAATGATATGCTTAGGCAGCAGGTCGTTTTTGCGCAGTTTGATTTGTTCAATCAGCTCTTTGCCGCTGTACTCGGCCAGCAGTTCTTGCAAGACTTCAAAGCGCACGCGCTCTTTGATGCCGCATTCTGCCAGAGGGTCAAAGTCCACATAGTGTGCCAGAGAGCACATTTTGTTGGAGCGGACTTTAATGGGTGCGCCATCACAAAGGACGGTCACTTCGCCAACGCCCACGGTGTCCAGCAAACGGGCATCGTCAACAGATAAAATGTAGCCTTGGTCAAACATGATTTCGCCGGTGGCGGGGTTTGCCACAGGGTATACCAATTCGTGACCAGACACACGGCTCCACAAAGACAGCTTCTTGTTGAACTTATAACGACCCACAGTGGACATATCATAGCGGCGTGCGTCAAAGAACAAGGTGGAGAGCAGGGTTTCGCCAGCTTCTACCGTGGGGGTTCGCCGGGACGGAGCTTACGATAAATTTCCAAAATGGCTTCTTCGTAAGTTTTGCAGGGGTCTTTTTCCAAGGTGGCCAAGATGCGGGGATCGTCGCCAAATTGGTCAAGAATTTCTGCGTCGGTCTTCAGACCCATAGCACGCAGTAGGCAGGTTACAGGCAGTTTGCGGTTCTTGTCGATACGCACCCAGAAAATTTCGTTGGTGTCGGTTTCGTATTCCAGCCAAGCACCGCGGTAAGGAATCACAGTGGCGCTGAGCAGGGGCAGGTCGGTCTTTAAGTCCAAATCCTTGCCGTAGTATACGCCGGGGGAACGAACGATTTGGGACACAACCACACGTTCTGCGCCGTTGACCACAAAGGTGCCAGAATCGGTCATCAGGTGGAAGTCACCCATGAAAATGGTTTGTTCTTTCACTTCGTCGGTTTTGGTGTTGCGCAGGCTTACCTTCACTTGCAAAGGTGCTGCATAGGTGCAGTCACGGATTTTGCATTCTTCCACGCTGTACTTGGGGGGATCTTTCATGGTGTAACCGGTGAAGCTCAGCTCCAGATTCCCTTGGTAATCGGTGATGGTGCCCACATCATCAAACACCTCACCCAAGCCTGTTTCTAAAAACCATTTGTAAGATTTCTTTTGAATCTCCAACAGGTTTGGCATGGGCATGATTTCTTCATGGCGGGCGAAATTTTTGCGCACTGTCCGTCCATAATACTTGTCTCTAGCCATCTTTTATATTCACCTTTCTTCTGCCGCCTTCTCACAGGGCAACCCTTGCCCGTGGCGGCGATTTTTGGGGAAACAACAAGAGTGAGAAAAAGATACGCACGGCAGTGTTGCCGTTTTCTTTTGAACTCACTCTTGCAAAGTTGTGGAAACTGTGGTATCCTGTGTCCATAAAGAACTTAGGATGGTACAGTATCCGTTTTTATACATAAGCGATTTATTTTAACATGAATTTCCCTTTAAGTCAATAACTATTTTGTGAACGGTTGAAAATTTCAGCCGTTTTTTGTTTTTTTATGAAAATGGAGGCCTTATCTTGACTGCATCACAGCTTTTACGGTATACTACTATACGATATAACCACCATCTGTTAGGAGGATTTTTCCATGGAGACAGTGTTCCAGCGGCTCAAGGCCATTGATTCTCGGTACTTAATCGTTTGCATTTGTGCATTGCTGTTTATTATTGGGGGCAGTTTATTGTGCGATTATAATGCCACCAACGCCGACTATGAAGCGGTGGAAACCGCCACTGTGGTGGAGGTCATCTCTACATCGGTGGAGTCGTGGGTGGAAGATATGAACAATACGACCGTGATTTTCACCGCCAAGCTCACCTCGGGGGATTCCAAGGGTGAAACGGTGGAGATGGAGCAATACATCGACTCTATGTACCTGCCCGTTGATGATGCCGTGGAAAAAGGCGACACCATTTTGGCGCTGGAAACCAGTGTCAACGGCGGCAGCGAAACATGGTCTTACGCAGGGGTTGACCGCACAGGGGGCATCGCGAAACTGTGCATGGTGTTTTTCGTGATGATTTTGCTGGTGGGTGGGCTCAAAGGCTGTGCCACCATTGTTTCACTGCTCTTTAGTGTTGCGGCCATTTTCTTGGTGTACGTGCCAGCCATTTTGTCGGGCTGGAATGTGTACTTCATCACCATTGTCATTGCGGCCTATGTGATTTTTGTCAGCTTGCTCCTTTTAAATGGATTTAATCGCAAAACCTTGTGCGCCATTGTGGGCAACCTCTCTGGCACACTGGTGGCTGGCCTGATGGCCCTTAGCGTCAATGCCGCTTTGGGAATTACAGGGGTCATTGACCAAGATTATGTGTTTTTAACCATGCTAGAAGGGGATGTATCCATCGACTTGAAGGCTGTGGTTTGGGGTGGTATTCTCATTGGCTCGCTGGGCGCCATCATGGACGTGTCCATGTCGTTGGCCTCTGCCATGCAGGAAATTGCCCGAGAAATGCACGATAAAACCATGCCCAAGTTGGTGTACTCTGGGATGCAAATTGGCAAAGACATGATTGGCACCATGACCAACACCTTGATTTTGGCCTATGTGGGCGGCTCTTTGGCGGTGGTGCTGTTGTTCACGGCCTATAGCAAAAATACCATGGTGATTATGAACATGGAAATGATCGTCACAGAAATCATCCAAGCCGTGGTGGGGTCCATGGGCATATTGGTGGCGGTGCCATTGACGGTGTTTTTCTCGGCGTGGAAGTTTATGGACGAGCCTGCTTGCGTGGATCCTGATGAGGATTCAGATGTGGCGCCACCAGTGCCCAAGCCTTTGCCAAAACAGCCTAAGCCTCAATCTAAACCCAAGCGCCAAGAATCCCAACCCAAGCGCCAAGAGCCCCAACCCAAGCGGCAAGAGCACCAACCCAAGCGGCAAGAGCACCAACCCAAGCGGCAAGAGCATCAACCCAAGCGGCAAGAGCCTCAACCCAAGCGCCAAGAGCCTGACCCCTTTGATGAATTCAAACGATAAGTTTAACAGGAAAAACGCCCCATGCAATTGTACCGACCCCCAAAAGTTAGACCTAAAAATCTAACGATTGGGGGTCGGTATTTTCATGGCAAAATACAGTTTTGAATTTAAGAAGCAAGTAATCATGGCATACGAAAACCAGGAAGGCGGATATGAATCTTTAGCGAAGAAATATGGTATACCATCACTAACCACAGTAAAAACCTGGCACAAGTCATACAAAGAGTTTGGTGATGATGGACTGGTTCGCTCCAGAGAAAACAAAAGCTATCCTTTCGATTTTAAGCTTTCTGTGGTAGAATTATATCTAACAACAGAAATATCGTATCAGGAACTGGCTTTGAAGATGGGCATCAATAATCCATCTCTAATTACCCGTTGGGTGAATGACTTCCGCATAGCGGGTCCTGCTGCGCTTCAGGAAAAGAGCAAAGTACGGCGACCAAAGATGGCTAAACCTGAGAAAATAGACCATACAGACGACCATGGGGCATATTTAAAGCAGCTTGAAGATGAGAATCTAAAGTTGCGAATTGAGGTTGCCTATTTAAAAGAATTGAGGAGGTTGCGCTTGGAAGAAGAAGCACAGAACAAAGAGCAAGAAGTATCTGCGACCTCCGGCGATTGTTCCAATTAAAAGATATTCTTGCTGTTTTAAAGTTCCCAAAAGCAACCTATATGTATTGGCAGAAGCGATTTGACAAGGAAAATCCAGACAAAGAAATTGAAGAAAAAATCCTTGAAATTCGCGATGAACACAAGGATTTTGGCTATCGTAGAATTTTGGGTGAGCTTAGGAAAGCAGGCTGGCACGTCAACAAAAAGAAAGTCCAACGGCTGGTGCAAAAGCTTGGTTTGCAAGTGAAATCCTACACACGCAAGAGCCGAAAATACTCGTCTTACAAAGGGATTGTGGGCAGAATTTGCAAAAACTGGGTCAAAAGACGATTCAACACCAACATTGTGCATCAAAAAATCACAACAGATACCACTGAGTTTAAGTATTACACATTTGACAGCAACGGTAAATTGATAACGAAAAAGTTATATTTAGATCCATTCTTGGATATGTTTAACGGCGAAATTTTAAGCTATAGCATTACCAAAACACCATCGGCAGAAGGCATTATGGCTGCGTTAAATGAGGCCATCGAGGTCACCAACGACTGCAAATTCAGAAGAACTTTTCACTCGGACAGAGGCTGGGCATACCAAATGAAACGCTATTCTAGGACGCTGAAAGAGAACCGCATCTTCCAAAGCATGTCTCGGAAAGGCAACTGCCTGGACAACTCTGTGATGGAAAATTTCTTTGGTCTTCTCAAGCAAGAAATCTATTACGGCAATACGTTTTACAGTTTTGATGAATTGAAATTAGCCATAGAAAACTTCATTGATTATTACAATAACAAGCGTACAAAGCAAAAACTAGGCTACTTCAGTCCTGTAGAATACAGACTGAAGTATCTCGCTGCATAAAAATAACGTAGCAGCCGCAGCTGCTACGTTATCAAGTCTAACTTATTGGGGTCACTACAAATCGGTTGATTGCATGGGGCATTTTTATCATTGTGCCAGCTCTTCGGGGAATACGTAGAGTCCACGCTCAGCCAAGTAGGTTTCAAAAACCACCTGCTCTTCTAGCATCTCTTGGGCAATGTCATAGCCTACGTAGCGGTAGTGCCATGGCTCGTAAATAATGCCTGTGATGTCGCTGTAGCCCAAGGGATAGCGGAGGATGAAACCATAGTCCCAGCAGTGCTCCATGAGCCATTGCTGGGTGGCGGTGTTCGCTTGGGTTTCGTCTAGGATTTGGTAGTTGATGTCCACAATGTCTAGCGTCAGGCCAGTTTGATGCTCAGAGCCACCGGGCACAGCCACCTCTGTGGCCGCCACTTCCATGGCCTCTTCTATGGACAAGGTGGGGTCAGCCGCCAGCACGCGGTCAACTTTGTTGTTATACAGCCGTTCTTGGACTTCATAAGAGCGATAGGCTGAGCAGATTTTGGGGGTGAAGCCAGCGGCGCGACAATCTGCCAGCATTTGCTCCAGTGCCTCTACAATGCGGCTGTCCACGCTGTAATCTTCCACCTGCACTAGCTCCATCTCTGGGTCAGCGTCTAGGGGGTACCACTTGCTGGCGATGATGATTTGCCAATCCTCGGTGCCTTCTGGCAAAGTGGGCATGGGGTCTTCTTCCACCACAATTTCTTCCTCCACCTCTGGTTCAGGCACCACCTCTGGCACAATTTCTGGTGTGATTTCAGCAGATACCGTGGTTTCCACCGCTTCTGGCACAATTTCTGCTTCCGATTGTCCCAGTAATAACCACCAACAGGCCGCGCCTATGATGGCAACCAACAGCACAATCATAAAGGGGGAACCACTGCTCTCTTGTTCTCTACGACCCATACAGAGCCTCTCTTTCTGCCACAGATGCCTGTGGCACAGTATATGTAATCATCCAGACAAACATGACACGGGGCGGACAGCCGCGAGGGCTGTCCCTACGAATAACCGTAGGAACAGGGTGTACCCCTGTCTGTTCTAATTTATACAACCTTGGTTGTCCAATCTTCTACGCTCCAGATATCTTGGACCACATCTTGATAAAATTCAGGTTCATGGCTCACCAGTAGCACGGTGCCACGGTAGTTTTTGATGGCCTCTTTCAAGGCTTCTTTGGCATCTACGTCCAAGTGGTTGGTGGGTTCGTCTAGCACCAGTAAATTCATGGGGCGCAGCATCAGCTTACACAACCGCACCTTGGCATTTTCGCCCCCAGAGAGGACACGCATTTGGGTTTCAATATGGTCAGTGGTGAGGCCGCATTTGGCTAAGGCTGAGCGGACTTCCCCATTGGTCATGCCGGGAAATTCTGCCCAGATTTCTTCCAAGGCGGTGCGGTCGTTGCCCCGTTCTTCTTGCTCAAAATACCCCACCTCCATAAACTGGTCATGCTCGATGGTGCCTTCCATAGCAGGGATGCGCCCGAGCAAGGTGTTGAGTAGGGTGGATTTGCCTAAACCGTTGACCCCACGGATGGCGATTTTGCGGTTTCGCTCCACAATCACGTCCACAGGTTTGGTCAAGGGGTCGTCATATCCCAGCACAATGCCTTTGGCTTCAATCACATAGCGACCGGGGGTGCGTGCCGATTTAAATGCAAAGGTGGGCTTGGGTTTTTCCTTGGCGATTTCGATGACATCCATCTTCTCAAGCTTCTTCATCCGACTGCGTGCCATGGTGGCGGTGGCGGCACGGGCTTTGTTTTTGGCCACAAATTCTTCTAGGTGGGCAATTTCCTTTTGTTGCTTTTCATAAGCCTGCTCCACCTGCCGTTTTTTCAGCTCATATAAACTTTGAAAGTCTTCATAAGAGCCCGTGTATCGGGTCAACACGCACCGTTCCACATGGTAGATGACATTGACCACATCGTTTAAGAAGGGGATGTCATGGCTGACCAAAATGAAGGCGTTTTCATAGTTTTGCAAGAAGCGTTTGAGCCACGTGATGTGGTTTTCGTCTAAGAAGTTGGTGGGTTCGTCCAGAATCAAAATCATGGGGTTTTCTAACAGCAATTTTGCCAGCAAAACTTTGGCACGCTGACCGCCAGAGAGCTCGCTAACATCCCGCTCTAGGCCAATGTCTCCCAAGCCCAAACCGTTGGCATATTCTTCGATTTTGGTATCGAGGACATAGAAGCCGCTGTGCTCCAAGATGTCTTGCAGTTCCCCCACTTCTTCCATCAGCTTGTCCAAAGCGGCACCGTCTAGGTCGCCCATTTTGTCGTACAAGCCTAACATATCTTGCTCCATTTGGTACATGGAGTCGAAGGCGGAGCGGAGTATATCGCGGATGGAGTTCCCCTTTTCAAGGGTGGAATGTTGGTCTAAATACCCAGTGGTGATGTGGTTGCACCATTCCACGGTGCCTTCGTCTGGGGGGCGCTTGCCTGTGATGATGTCTAAAAAGGTGGTTTTGCCTTCGCCGTTGGCACCCACCAAGCCTACGTGCTCCCCTTTGAGCAGGCGGAAAGACGCGTCTTCTAAAATTTGTCGTCCCCCAAAGCCGTGGGTTACGTGGGTCACTGTTAAAATACTCATGGGATCCTCCGTTGTTTACAATTATATGTATTATAACAAATCCCCCACGATTGCGCAATGGGCAATCGTGGGGGAGGATTGGGGGCATATACCTTATGCGGCGGGGGCTTGCCCCCGCCGTTCACCGATTTCTAGTATTTAAAACGTCACTTCTTCGCCGTTTTTGCGACGTTGTCCCAATTCTGCAGCAGCGGTGAACAGGGCGTCGGTGGAGGAGTTGAGACCAGTTTCCACAGAGTCTTGCACCACGCCAATCATAAAGCCAACACCCACCACTTGCATGGCGATGTCGCCGTCAATGCCGAACAAGGCGCAAGCCATGGGAATGAGCAACAAAGACCCACCAGCCACGCCAGAGGTGCCACAAGCAGACACAGACGCCACCAAGCTGAGCACAATGGCGGTGGGCAAGTCCACGCTGTAACCCAAGGTATGCACGGTGGCCAACGTCATGACGGTGATGGTCACCGCGGCGCCAGCCATATTGATGGTGGCACCCAGAGGGATGGACACGGCATAGCGCTCTTCTTCCAAACCCATGCTGGCGCACAGCTGCATATTGACAGGAATGTTGGCCGCAGAGCTACGGGTGAAAAAGGCGGTGACAAAGCTGCCTTTTAAGCATTTCCAAACCAAGGGATAAGGGTTTTGGCGGATGTTGGCATAGACGAGGATGGGGTTGATCACAAAGGCCACCACAACCATACAGCTCACCAGCAGAACCAGCAACATCCCGTATTCTTGGAACACGCCAATGCCACTGGTAGACACGGTGTCATACACCAAGCCCAAAATGCCAAAGGGAGCAAATTCGATGACCCAGCGCACGCCTTGGGACACAGCGTCGCTGATGTCGGTGAGCACTTGCTTGGTGGTGGCATTGGCTTGCTTGAGGGCCAAGCCAAAAACCACAGCCCATGCCAAAATGCCTACGTAATTGCCTTGGGTCAGGGCTAAAACAGGGTTTGCCACCACGTTCATCACCAAGGTGGTCAGCACTTCCCCCACACCGCCGGGTGCGACAGAGGAAACATCTGCCAGAGGCAATGTCATGGAGACGGGGAACAAAAAGCTGCCAGCCACTGCGACCAGAGCGGATAAAAAGGTGCCCAATAAATACAGGCCAATCACATGACCCATGCCAGAACGGGTGCCATTTTTCTGGTTGGCAAGGGCACCCATCACCAAGAAAAATACCAGCACAGGGGCAATGGCTTTCAGCGCCCCGACAAACACCGAGCCCATCAGGCTCACAAAGTCAAACCCAGGGATTACCAACCCCAAAATGGCGCCGAGTACCAATCCAGAAGCAATCCGCTTCACCAGAGAAATGCCAGTCCATTGTGTCCACAGTTGTTTCATAGTCGTATCCTTTTTCTTCTCATATTTCTACCCATCAAATCAGTGGGTTTTCCCATCATACAAGACGAATTCTATACTGTCAAGACTAACTTTTTGAACATTTGCAGAAATTCCCAACTTTTACACTTTGTTCAAATACTGGCAATATTACAGACATAAATGTGACAAAAAGAGAGGATTTCCTTTTGGGAAGTCCTCTCTTTTTGTCATTTATGCCATGAACATATCCTTATTTTTCTAGCGGTGAGATCAGCTTTTTAAAGCGGAAATGGAACACCACAAAGGTGGTGGTGAAGGCTAAGAAATCTGCCACGGGTGCGGCCAATAGCACGGCGAAGTCTTTGTCGGCTAAGAAGCAGGGCAGAATATAAATCAAGGGAATCAGCAAGATGATTTTCCGCAGTGCCGCCAGAAACAATGACGTTTTGGCATCGCCCAACGCCATTAAGGTTTGCTGGCAAGCGATTTGCAGACCCATCAGGCCAATAACGCCAAGATAGATCCGAATGCCCCATGCGCCGTAGGCAATCATTTCGTCTGTGGTGAGGAAAATGCCCACAAACACCTCTGGGAACAGCATCACCAACACCCATATGGTCAGGGAAAAGATGACGCTAACCTTTCGCAACAGATAAAATGATTGGCGCACACGGTCGGGATTTTTGGCACCATAGTTGAAGCTGGCAATGGGCTGTGCCCCTTGGCTCAACCCTTGGAGGGGCATCATAACCATTTGCATGATACTGGCCATAGAACCGTAGGCGCCCACGGCAATATCGCCGCCGTAGCGCAATAAGGACGTGTTAAAGTTAATGGCCACTAGACTTTCGGTGGAGGCCATTACAAAGGGGCTTAGCCCCAATGCCAGAGATGGCAATGCTACAGATTTTCGTAGCTTCATGGTGCTGCGGCGTAGGTGCCACTTGGTCTGTTTGCCAGTTAAAAATCGCAAGACCCACAGGGCAGACACGGTTTGGGAGAGGATGGTGGCCAAGGCGGCACCTGCCACGCCCAATCCCAATGCGAAAATAAAAATGGGGTCAAGAATAATGTTTAAAATGGCCCCGATGAGCACGGTTTTCATGCTGATACGGGTGAAGCCTTGGGCGGTAATGAAGGTATTGAGCCCCAGCGTTAGCTGGACGCTGATGGTACCCAGCCCATAGATGGACAGATAGGTGGCCCCATAGCCCACGGTTTGGTCGCTGGCACCAAAGGCCATCAATAAAGGTGTGGTTAAAAAGAGTAAGATGGGGGTTAAAATGGCGGCGAATAGCAACAATAGGCCAAAGGAGTTGCCCATAATTTGCTCAGCTTCGGCTTGGTTGCCACGGCCTTGGGCGATGGCGGCACGGGGTGCACCGCCAGAGGCTGCCAGATAGGTGAAGGCGGTGATGAACATAATGATGGGGAAGCACACGCTGACCCCTGTGAAGGCAATATCGCCCACGTCAGGAATGCGGCTGATGTACATTCTGTCCACCAAATTGTAGAGCATATTGACAATTTGAGCAGTGATGGTGGGGATAGATAGGGTGAAAAAGAGTTTTTTCACTGGTGTGGTGGCTAAATCCACTTGGTTACGGTTCATAAGGGGGCTCCAAACTATTTAAAATCGGTGATAGTCAATCCGCTTGGGGTTGGCTTGTAGAGAGGCGATGTGATGGGGGTGCTCCAAACCCATGGACTGGAGCACACGGTAAAAGGCGGTGGTGGGGATGCGCCCTTCCAAGGTGGCCAGCAAGCTTTGCACCTTGGCCAGTAGCTGTTGATAGGCAGGGTCATCCATGTAATATTTGCAGTACATTAAGTAATCCAGCACCTGTTTTGGGCAGTCTGGCTTGTGGTACTGAGGGGGCAACAGCAAAGTATACCCCGTTATGGTGCGATAGGACACCAACCCACGGGTGGCACCGTCATAGGTGAACAATCGCTCATTGTGGGCGCAGACATTGCGCACTTGGCGCATCCAATGGAGGGATTCGATGAGCAATGGGTGGTCAGGGCGACCATTCTCGTCGTAAAGGCCATAGAGATGGCATAAACGGTCTTTGATGGGGGCTTGGCATTGGTCAAGGAACAAAATAAACGTAAATAAATACACCACTTTTGCCATGACGAAGGCTGGCACCAGCTCTTTGCGCTTCAAATAGCCCCGCACATAGGGGAAGTCGCACTGGTCAACCTCGCGGTCGGCGCGGTGGAGCATGGTGCGAAAGGCACCGTTTTTGGTGGTGGTGGCATAGGACGCTGGGTCGCGCCAATCTAGATGGTCAGGGCTGTTGTGTTCGCCGAAGGCATAGGCGGCAAAGGTGCGTACCTCTTCTTCGATTTCAATCAAGGCTTGAAATAACACTTGGCGTAAGGCGTCGTCAAAGTCTTTCACCGCGCCCAAATACCGCAATTGGGTCTCTGGCACGTAGACACCGCTGCCACAGCTGTCAATGTGGTCTAAAAAAGGCCCACGGTAGCCGTGCACCAAATTGAAATACCCAACACGGCGGAGCAAGGTGTGCTCTTCCACTGTGTCGCAGGCGATATTTTTTTCGTGATGCAGACGGTCGAGCTGTTGTTGATAGGTTAAAAAGGTAGTTTCCATGGGAGGCTCCTTCTGCCGTGGTCAAAAGGCATTTTTTTAATCATAGCACAATCTAATCTTCCTCACAAGGGCAATATCCTTTTAAAATTGGAAATTTCATTTAAATTTTACTCAAAACTACCTCAAAAATCCCATCATTCCTCTTTACATTTGGTATCTTTCTTGCTAAAATATACCCTGTGTATAAGAGAGAAAGAAGGATTTAGAACGATGGCAACAGAATTTTCCCGTGGATTATCGGCACTTCGGCAAGAGCGTGGGGTGTCACAGCGAACAGCCTCTAAGGATTTGGGCATTTCCCAAGCCTTATTGAGCCACTATGAAAACGGCATCCGTGAGCCGGGGCTTCCTTTTGTGGTGCGTGCCTGTGATTACTACAATGTATCAGCTGACTTTTTGCTGGGGCGCACCTTGGCTCGCGATGGCAGTATGCTCAGCGCTGAGGATTTGATGGGGGCAGAAGACATGGACAGTGTCCTCCGTGGCAGCATTTTGGCCACCTTGCAATCTAAGTTGATTACAGGGAGTGTTAGCGTTCTGTTTGACCTGTTGGGCAAATTGGGGGATAAAAATGCCATCAACCATGCCGCCAATTTCTTGTCGGTGTCTGTCTATCAGCTCTATCGCCAACTCTACCGTCACAGTGGGCATCGTGACGCCTTGTTTGCCACCCAAAACCGTGACTTTGACAATGCCATTATCATCACAGATATGCAGTTGGAACATTTGCGCTTTGTGCGCAATCTTGACGATGGTGATGGTTCTGCCTTGGATATGTCTCCGCAAGCCATGACAGAGGCCTATCCCGGTCGCACCCAAAGTCTCACCCAAGTGATTTCCACCGTTGACAAACGCTTATCCCGACTGGCACAGGAGGACGTATGAATTTTCAAAGCCTAGCGTTTCTAGGGCTTTTCGTTATCACGGCACCCATTTGCGTGCTGGTGGGGCGCAAAAGTAAGCCAGCAGGGGTGTTTGCCCTGCTGATTGTCAGTCTGGTGGCCTATGGCGACAGTGGATTGTTGACGCTGCTATTGGGGCTGTGGGTCACCTATGGGGTGAGCCAAGCCGTGCAAGGGCCCAAAGGGAAAATTGATTTGGCAGTGGGCATCGGGTATCATGTGGCGGCGCTAGTGGCTTTTAAATACCTCGGTTTTTTCACAGGCGGTGCGCTGGGCTTTGACTGGGCACCCATTGGCATCAGTTTTTTTACCTTTAGCCAAATCTGGTATCTCAAAGCAGTTTACGACAAAACCTGTGACCCTGTGTCTGTGGAAAAATTAGGGCTGTACGGTCTGTTTTTCCCCACGGTGGTCTCAGGGCCGATTTTATCTCCCAAAGCCTTCTTCCCCCAATTGGAGGAGGATGGTTTTTTGCGCCCTTCTAGCCATGACGTGCTGATGGGGTTGTACTGTTTTGGCTGTGGATTGGTGAAAAAAATTCTCTTTGCCGACCAGTTGGCGCTGGTGGTGGCCAAGGGCTATGGAAACCCTTGGGGCTTGAGCCTTGCCGCTGGTTGGTTGGTGATTTTAGGGTTCACATTGCAATTGTATTTGGATTTTTCAGGCTATTGCGACATGGCCACAGGTGTGGCCCGTATGCTGGGCATCCGTTTGCCTGTGAACTTTAACGCCCCCTACCGCGCCACATCCATCACCGATTTTTGGAAGCGTTGGCACATCACCTTGACGTCTTTTTTGCGAGAATGTATTTACCTGCCCTTGGGGGGCAATCGCAAAGGAACCCTCCGCACCTATGGCAATATTTTGCTGATTTTTCTCATCAGTGGCCTGTGGCACGGGGCTGGCTGGACGTTTATTTTCTGGGGTTTGCTCCATGGGTTGGGGCAGGTTGCAGAGCGGCTGGCTGGTGGACGGATACGCCTTCCCAAATGGTTGGGCTGGGCGGTGACATTCGCCTTTGTTAACGTAGCATGGGTGCTGTTCCGCGCCCCTAGTGTCAGTTATGCCACAGGGGTTTTGTGGGCGGCGGTGGGACGCTGGGAAGCCACCATTGGCGGTGGTGTGTTGGCATCCACTGTGTTCACCACAGAGATGACGGCCTTGCGTGCGTTAATCCCTGCTTTTAGCGTGTATTACCCCTTGTTGGCTTTAATAGGACTATACGCTGGGGGGCTGTTGATTTCCTTATGGCCGCGCACCACCATTTCTCGCACCGACGCTCCCAAATGGTATCAACTGTTGGGGCTAGGGCTGTTGGTGGGCTGGTGCATTTTGTCCTTTGGTGGGGAATCCACATTTATCTACGCCAATTTTTAAGGGGGAGTATTATCATGAAATCATTGATTGCCTGCCTGTTGGCGGGGGTGTTGGCTGTGCTGGGCGGTTCTGCCGTGGCGGTTTATATCCTTGACCCTTATTTTCAGTACCACGACCCTGATGTGACAGGGGATATTTGGATTGACGAGCGCTACCAAGCCTCTGGTTTGCTCCGCTCCCAAGACTATGACACCATTTTGATTGGCACCTCACTGGCGGCCAATTATCAACCCTCTTGGTTTGACGCCGCCTTTGACGCCCAAACGGTGCAAATCACCTTGCCCAACGGCGCCATCAGTGAGTTTGACACGGTGCTCACCTTCGCCTACACCTGCCAAGAGGTGGAGCGTGTGGTGGTGGGACTGGATGCCAATATTTTGGCACGAAATGTGGACGAAGACCCTGATGAGTTGCCCGTTTACCTATACAATCACACCATGTTAGATGATTTGCCCTATCTGCTCAACAAAGATATTTTGGCCAAAAGTATTTACTATGCCATGGAGGAAGACCCTGCTTTGACCCCCTTAGATGAAGGGTTTTTGTGGGACTATTGGTTCTCCAAAGAGCAGGCGCTGGTCAGCTATCCCCGTCCAGATATCAGCGATGAAACCCAAAGTGAGGACTATTACCTTGCCAATGCCGACGCCCATTTGGAGATTGTCGCCCGTTGGCTAGAAGAAAATCCCACTGTGGAGTATCATTTCTATCTGTCCCCCTATGCTATTTTGTTTTGGGACAAAATGGACAGAGAAGGCACCACAGAGGCCATGCTCACCATGTTAGAGCATACCATGACCACCTTGCTGGCCTACGACAATGCCACCGTCCACTTTTTCATGGATGATGAGACCATCATCACCAACCTAGATAATTACACTGACCATATCCACACCTCTACCGCCGTCACCAGCGCTATGGTTACCGCCATGGCAGAGGGCACCTATGTGGTCAGCGAAGAAAATCTTGTCGCCAAGGTAGACGGACTGCGTCAACTTGTGGTAGACTATGACTATGAATCCATTTTTGAATAAAACCCATCCATTCGGAGGTATACAATATACATGAGTAAACAAGAAAATATCCGCAACTTCTCCATCATTGCCCACATTGACCACGGCAAGTCTACACTGGCTGACCGTTTGCTAGAACAATGTGGCACCGTGGAAAAACGAGACATGGAAAGCCAACTCCTAGACAATATGGACTTGGAACGGGAACGTGGCATCACCATCAAAGCCCGTGCCGTCCGTATGGACTATCACGCCCCTGACGGGGAAGTGTACGCCATGAACCTCATCGACACGCCCGGTCACGTAGACTTTAACTACGAAGTCTCCCGTTCTCTGGCGGCCTGCGAAGGGGCCATTTTGGTGGTGGACGCCTCTCAAGGGGTAGAAGCCCAAACTTTGGCCAACACCTACCTTGCCTTGGAACACGAGCTGGAGATCTTGCCTGTGTTCAATAAGATTGACCTGCCTGCCGCCGACCCCAAACGTGCCAAAGAAGAAGTGGAGAACATCATCGGCTTGCCTGCCATGGACAGCCCTGAAATCTCTGCTAAAAACGGCATCAACATCCAATCCGTCCTAGATGCTGTGGTGGAGCAGGTGCCTGCCCCTTCTGGGGACGCTGACGCACCTTTGAAAGCTTTAATTTTCGACAGCCAATACGACACCTACCGTGGTGTCATCGTCTATTTGCGTGTCATGGAAGGCACGCTGAAAATGGGGCAGCAGGTGTCGTTGATGGCCTCTGGCACCACCCACAACGTGGTGGAATGTGGCTATTTACTGCCCCTTGGTATGCAACCCACCAAAGAGTTGAAGGCTGGGGAAGTGGGCTATTTCACTGCCAGCATTAAAAATGTCCAAGACACCCGTGTGGGTGACACCATCACTGAGGCAGCTCGTCCCACGGCAGAAGCCTTGGAGGGCTACCGTCCTGTCCAAGCCATGGTGTACTGTGGTATTTACGCAGAAGATGGCTCTCGCTATCCTGATTTGCGTGACGCATTGGAAAAATTGCAACTCAACGACGCCGCCCTGTCTTTTGAGCCAGAATCCTCTGCCGCGTTAGGCTTTGGCTTCCGTTGTGGTTTCTTGGGAATGCTTCACATGGAGGTCATTCAAGAGCGCCTAGAACGTGAGTTTAACTTGGATTTGGTCACCACGTTGCCCTCTGTTATTTATGAAGTGACCAAAAATGACGGCTCGGTTGTCCGTGTGGATAACCCCCACAACTATCCAGAACCCACCACCATTGAACACGCCGAAGAGCCTTACGTCCGTGTGTCCATCATTGCCCCCAATGAATATGTGGGCAATATTATGCCCATGTGCCAAGACCGTCGTGGGGAGTTTAAGGATATGCAGTATTTGGACACCAATTTGGTGGAATTGCATTACATGATGCCTTTAAACGAAATCATCTACGACTTTTTCGATAGCCTGAAGGCGTCCACTCGTGGCTATGCGTCTTTGGACTACGAGTTGGCTGGGTACCGTCCCAGTGAACTGGTGAAGGTGGATATGAAGCTCAATGGCGACGCTGTGGATGCCCTTTCTTTTATTGCACACCGCGAAAAAGCCTATTACCGTGGCCGTCGTCTGTGCGAGAAGTTGAAGGACAATATCCCTCGTCAACTGTTTGAAATCCCTGTCCAAGCTGCCATTGGTGGTAAGGTCATCGCCCGTGAGACCGTTCGCGCCATGCGTAAGGACGTGCTGGCCAAGTGCTATGGTGGTGACATCACCCGTAAGAAAAAGCTGTTAGAGAAGCAAAAAGAGGGCAAGAAGAAGATGCGATCTCTAGGCACGGTGCAAATCCCCACCGAAGCCTTCTTGGCCGTGCTGAAATTGGACGAAGAATAAGTTGTTTCTGTGTAGGGGCGGCTCTCCGTGGCCGCCCGTTGCACGGTTCATTCTTATCTTTTTCCCTGTTTGAAAAATTTTTTTAAAAACTTTTCAAAAACCCATTGACAAAACCCCAATCCGTCTGTATAATAACCCTTGTCGTCTGACGAGAGGGCAATCGGGGGGCATAGCTCAGCTGGTTAGAGCACCTGCCTTACAAGCAGGGGGTCACTGGTTCGAGTCCAGTTGTCCCCACCACTTTCTTTAGAAGACGCCACGCAATGTGGCCCGGTAGTTCAGTCGGTTAGAACGCCAGCCTGTCACGCTGGAGGTCGACGGTTCGAGCCCGTTCCGGGTCGCCAAAATTCCCACGAGAGCTTGCTCTCGTGGGTCCCCTCGGGGTTTTTCAAAAAGCGCAAATTGGTGCTATCTGCCTCTGTAGCTCAGTCGGTAGAGCAGTGGATTGAAAATCCACGTGTCGCTGGTTCGATTCCGGCCGGAGGCACCAAGGTGTTTGGCAATAGCTGGGCACCATTTGCGGGCGTAGCTCATCTGGTAGAGCGCCACCTTGCCAAGGTGGAGGTAGCGAGTTCGAGCCTCGTCGCCCGCTCCATACGAAAGAACCACACATTGCGTGTGGTTCTTTCAAAAGCAAAAACAACATCGACAAAAAAGACTTGCTTTTTTGCCAATGATAACATATAATCCTAGCATGGTGACATAGCCAAGTGGTAAGGCAAGAGTCTGCAAAACTCTCATTCCCCGGTTCAAATCCGGGTGTCACCTCCAAAAATCCGAAGTAGATTTATCTACTTCGGATTTTACTTATTCCTTATTCCTTTTTCACTCTTCACTACATTGAGCAGGATTTTTGGGAAGTAATAAGGAATAGTGAACAAGTGAGGAACGGGGTGCCAGCGATGCGAGAGAGTGTGTTGATTGTAAAATCCAAAGCATTTGCATTAGATATTATTAAGGTTTGCAATGAAGTGAAAACCACAAAAAGAGAATCTGTTCTCACCAATCAGCTCATTCGTAGCGGTACATCTGTAGGCGCCGTTGACCAAAAGAGCCACATCCATGCGGATGTGGCTCTTTTGGTCAACGGCGTTCTGTTTCGGTATCCTGTAGTCCTTCTAAAAACCCCAGTGCTCGCTCTTTCTTATGGGCTGGCAAGGGGCGTAACAGCTGTACCATCTCTAATTCCGTGGGGGAGAGGTGGTTAGGGAGCGGCAATTTGACCTCACTGCGCCCCAACAAATAGTCTACAGAGACACACAGTGTGTCTGCCAATTTGCAAAGTGTGGACAAATCAGGCTCGGCACGACCGATTTCATACCCACTGATGGTTTCTTGCGCCACACCTATTTTATTGCCTAGGGTTAATTGGGACATTTTTTTACTTTTCCGTACTTCCGCCAAACGCAACAAATGATACCACCTCGCTTTAGTTAGTTTTACACTATTCATTATAAACAAACTAACTTGACATTATCAGTTTGAATTGCTATAATGGGTAGGTAGATACTAACTAAGGTGAAAAAGAGGCGGTGGCTGTATGTGTGAGATAAGTCCGATTTTAATAGAACTTTGCACAGGGGCTGGGTGTAATTTTATATCTGACTTAGCCTGCCCAGTTTGCTATCCGCAGCTTCGCGCCTATTTGATAACCATGGATATGACTGTCTATACCTTAGACCAGTGGCATGAGGCTTACAAATATATGCTCCATACACCAGAGCGCTTTCCAGATATAGAAACCCTACGGCTCCATCTCTTGGCGGCGTTATGATCAACAAGGCTGGCACAATTTTAATACAAAAAGGGTACAAGCAGTAGCGTTGCTACTGCTTGTACCCTTTTTTAGCGTTGTTAGGCAGCGGAGGCACATGGGATTGCGTTATAACCTTCCTTCCAGATGCCATGCAAATTTCGGATAAGGTTTATTGCTGAGGTAATAACATCGATATGCTTTGCGGCATGGTAAAGCATTTTGCCAATAGTTTTAATGATTTTCATAGGTGTTCTCACTTTCTGGTCTCATGACCGTCCTTATTTTTCCTCGTTACAATGTGCTTGCCACAATTTTATTTGCTTTTGGAATAGGTCATTCTGTTTTTGATATACCTCCTTTTGGCTTTCGTGTAATTGGATTTGCTGTTGGAATAGTATGATTTCCTCATCTAATTGAGCAATCAACCGTTGATTTTCGAGTATTTGAGTGTGCAATGTGTCAAGCGACCCCTTTGCTGTATCGCCTTGTTTTGAGACCTCCTTTGCCAAACCGAAACCAGCCCCGATAGTAGCTAGAGGTAGTATCATGGATACTGCTGCTGAAGCGAGTGTACTGGCGGCCGAAGATGCGACTATCAAACCGCCTGCTTTAGCATATTTCTTTGAGGATTGCAAAAACGTCTTTAAATCCGCTTCCTGAATGCGATGTCCTTGGCGATTGGACAAACAGGTTGATTTTAATTTTTCCTCCCGAATCCAACGACGCACTGTTTCTGTGGTGGTTCCTAAGAGTTCTGCAACAGCCTCTACTGTATATTCCAAGCGAAGCCCCCCCCTTTTTGTTTGTATAGCTATCCTACCATATTCTTTTTAATTTGTCAATGCTTTTATAGTGATATTTATAGTAATAATATTTACATTAATACAACAAATAAGTTGGACGCATGGTGTATTTACTAGAAAAACAGGACTAGCACATTTTGTGCCAGCCCTGTTTTCTTCTTATAATCGGCTGTATAGGCCTGTTAGGTCGTGGAGTTCTTTGGCTAGGGTGGTGGGGATGTCTCCATCCATCAAGCGCCATGCCCAGTTGCCTTCTGCCACGCCGGGGACGTTGATACGGGCATCGCTGCCCATGCCCAGATAGTCTTGGAGTTGGGCGATGAACACCTGTGCAACGCTGCCTAAGCCCCTCCGTAGCACTGCCTGTGGCACGGCATCCTCTGCCACCCCTGTGTAAGCCAATGTGAAGGCTTTTTCAGCCTCTGTGGCCTCATCCCACCAGCCTTGCAGGGTGTTGTTGTCGTGGGTGCCAGTGTAGCAAATGCAGTGGGGCGGATAGTTATGGGGCAGATACAGATTGGTAGGGTCAGAGAAGGCGAATTCCAGCACACGCATCCCCGGCAAGCCAGAGGTTTCACGCAAGCTATGCACCCCATCGGTGAGCACCCCAAGGTCTTCGGCGATGTAATCCACCGTGGGGAACCAAGATGTCAGCACCCCCAGCAAATCCATGGCGGGGCCTTTGTGCCAAGCACCGTCTTTTGCGGTGGTAGAGCTGGCAGGCACTGCCCAATATTCGTCTAAACCGCGGAAATGGTCAATGCGCACGCTGTCGCACAGGGCTTGCATCCCTTCGATGCGACGAATCCACCAGCCAAACCCATCGGCTTTCTGGCGATTCCAATCGTAGAGTGGATTGCCCCATAGTTGACCATCTTCGCAGAAATAATCTGGTGGCACACCTGACACTAAAGTGGGATGCCCCGTGGTGTCCAACAAGAATTCTTTTCGTTCGCCCCACACATCGGCAGAGTCTAGCGACACGTAAATGGGCAAATCGCCAATGATTTTCACGCCTTTTGCGTTGGCATAGGCTTTTAATTTTGCCCATTGGGTGAAGAATAAATACTGGACATAGCAGTGGAATTCCATGTCCACAGCCAAAGCGCTTTGGTAGTTTTCCAAGGCCTGTGGGGTGCGGTCACGGATGTCGCTGGGCCAATCTAGCCAAGCAGTTTGGTCAAAATGGGACTTGCAAGCCATATACAGTGCGTAATTTCGCACCCAATGATGACTGTCTGTAAACTTTTGCACCGCTTTTTGATCTCGTTTGCCACCTACGGCAAAGGCTTGGCGCAACAGGGCCTCGCGGCTTTGAGACAGGGCACCATAGTCGATGGTGTGGCTGACGGGCAGTTGCGCCGCCTTCAACTGTTCAGGGCTCAGCAGGCCGTCCTCTGCCAGTAAAACAGGGTCAATCATCCAAGGGTTGCCAGCAAAGGTGGACACGCTGGTGTAAGGGGAATTGCCGCCACCAGTGGGTCCCATGGGAAGGATTTGCCACCAAGACTGGCCTGCCTCGTGGAGAAAATCTACAAAGTCACAGGCCTGCTTGCCCATGGTGCCTATGCCATAGTCGCCAGAGAGGGAAAAGACTGGTAATAAAATACCGCTACTACGTTTCATGTTGTAAGCTCCTTTGGTTGGTGATTGCACAGGGTTATACCGTTTCCTTGGCCAGTGCTTCAAAGGCTGGCAGGCTCCGCTGAATCATCTCAGGGCTGACGCAGGTGCAAATTCGCACATATTCGGGAATGCCGAAGTCGTCCCCGGGAACCAGTAACAGATTTTTCCCCATGGCACGCTTGGAAAATGCGGCGCCAGAGCCTTCGGGGGCTTTCACCAGCATATAAAACGCGCCCTTGGGATACACGCATTCATAGCCGTAGCCAGTGAGTGCGGTGTACAAAGTTTGGCGATTTTGGTCATAAATGGTCAAATCAGGGCGGACAGTGGCGCATTGTGCCACCACCAATTGTTGCAAAGAGGGTGCGCACACGTGACCAGACACACGGCTGGCGCCAGCCACAGCCGCCATCACTTGGGCGCTGTCAGCCACGTCGGCACCGATGCAGATGTAGCCGATGCGTTCGCCGGGCAGAGAGAGGGATTTGGAGTAGGAGTAACAGACGATGGTGTCTTTGTAAATGGTGGGGATGAAGGGGACTTCCACCCCATCGTATACCAATTCGCGGTAAGGTTCGTCGGCGATGATGTAAATGGGGTGCCCGTATTGGGCGCTCTTTTTGCCCAGCAATGCGGCCAGTTCTTCCAAGGTTTCACGGGTGTAAACCACGCCAGAAGGGTTGTTGGGGGTGTTGACCATCACAGCTTGAGTGTTGGGGGTGATGGCGGCTTCCAATGCGGTCGTGGAGATTTGGAAGGTGGCTGTGTCGGCTTCCACCAGCACAAATTTGCTGCCAGTGCCTTCCACAAATGGGCGATATTCAGGGAAAAACGGTGCAATGGCAACGAATTCTGCATTCTCCACGGCTAAGGCGCGGAGCACAGCAATCAGCGCAGGGGCGGCACCGCAGGTGAAAAACAGGTGCTCTGGTTGTAAGCTGGTGCCAAAGCGTGCGTTCAAATCGCTGGACACGGCTTCGCGGACGGCATTGATGCCTGTGGCGGAGGTGTAACTGTGGACAGCCACGGTGTTTTTCTGGGCAATGGTGGCGGCAAAGGCGGCACCAACAGCCTCTGGGGCTGGCACAGAGGGGTTGCCAATGGAATAGTCATACACGTTTTCGGCCCCAATCAGGGCGGCTTGTTGCAAGCCGTATTCAAACAAATCGCGGATGCAAGAGCGGTTAGAGCCTAAGGCATACATTTGTTGAGAAACCATGGGAAAAGTCTCCTTTTGTAATTTAGGGTAGTAATGTGTTTATTGTATACCAAAAGGGAGAAAATTACAAGAGGGGAACGATGGTTATCATCGTTCCCCTCATGGGTCGTTTTTACAGGGTGTTGTACAAAATCCAATGTCATTAAGATAAGCCTGGGTGCTACAAGAAAAACACCCAGAACCTTTTAAAAAAAGCTTGACAATTACAAAAAAATGTGCGGTCGCCTTCATTGACCAAAGTCAATGAAGGCGACCCTTGTTATTGAGCATAACGCTGATAACAAAGGAGATGCACACATGACATTCACAACAAAAAACATAAAAAGAACACTAAAAAAATCCATAAAAGCCCTTTCGCAAAACGCTGTAAAATATGCTGAAAATCCAGAAAAAGACTTCACCTGAAATAGGAAGTTACCATTTGAAAAAGTAATTGAAACAACCTTATCTCTCACAGGAAAAACACTATATGGGGAATTATCCGAACAATTCGGCATACATTCATCCTCACCTACAGTATCCGCTTTTGTGCAACAACGAAACAAAATCAAATCAACTGCCTTCGAGGATTTATTCCACCAATTTGTTGCCGAAACAAACCAACCCATCACCCACCGTGGCTACCGCCTTTTGGCTGTGGATGGCTCTAGTTTGCACGTTCCCACCAACCCAAAGGAAGTGGATTCTTACCATCAAAAGGCCAATGACTCCAAGCCTTTTAACCTTTTGCACCTCAACGCCATGTACGATATTTTGCGCAAAACCTACGTGGATGCAACGGTTGAAAAGGGTGAAAACAAGGCCTTTGCCACCATGGTGGCACGTAATCAATCAAAAGTACCCACCATTTACATTGCTGATAGAGGCTACGAATCGTACAATAATTTCGCTCATGTGCAAGAAAGAGGGCAAAAATTCCTTGTCAGAGTGAAGGATTCTGCTTCACGCAACGGTATTTGTCACGGATTATCTTTGCCTGTTGGTGAGGAGTTTGACGTTTCACTGACGCTACACATTTCACGCAAGCAAACAGCGCAAGCCAAAAATCAAAACCTGAAATTTATCGCCCATAGTTCACCATTTGATTTTTTACCCTGCAAAACAAAGAAAAATGAAAAAATCGAGCCATATCCGTTACATATTCGCCTCGTTTGCTTTAAACTTTCTGAAAATTCTTACGAAACGGTTGCCACAAATTTGGATAAAAGTGAATTTGATTCTGCTGCCCTCAAGGATTTGTACGCCAAGCGATGGGGTATCGAAACGTCCTTCCGCTCTTTGAAATTCACCGTCGGATTGCTGTATTTTCACAGCAAAAAGACGAAGCTTCTTCTTCAAGAAATCTTCGCCAAGTTGATTATATACAATTTTACACAGTTGATAACCTCGTGCATTGCTGTAAAAAAAGTTACCAGAAAGCGGGTTTATCAAATAAATTTCGCTGTTGCCACTCAAATTTGTCGTAAATTCTTTGGGAAGAATGTACCCGTCGCCGAAGTTGAAGCCTGCATCGCAAAAAACCTAACACCCATGCGAAATTTGCCCTCAAACCCACGCAAGCGACGCAACACGAACCCCAGAACCGACACCTCTTTTTTCTATCGCTTGGCGTAATGCCACGTTATAAGGACAAGCAAGCAGATTGAAAAATCTGCTTGCTTGTCCTGCGCATTTTTAGATTCCGATGATTTTTTATTAGCTGTTCTTGCGTTTCAATAGCTTAACTTAATGACATTGGTACAAAATCTTTGCCATTTGTCCACGGGTGATGTTGTCGTTGGGGCGGAAGGTGCCGTCGGTGAAGCCACCCAGTACCCCTTGTGACACCATGGTGGCCACATAGTCGCTGGCATAGCTGGGGATGGAAGCACTATCGGTGAAGGTCACAGTTGCCAGTGGATAGCCGTTGGCCTGTGTGCGCCCAATCATGGCGCAGGCTTGGGCACGGGAGAGGTTGGCGGTGGGGGAATAGTACAGCAGTCCATCGCTACCCACACTGCCGTTGATAATCCCTAGAGAATAGAGGGTTTTGATGGCGGTGGTGGCATAGTCGCTGATTTGCGCGCTGTCGGCAAAGGGCATGGCAATGCTGTCATAGGCGGAGCCGTCAATGCCCAGATAGCGGTAGAGCATCACCGCAAATTCTTGACGGGTGATGTTTTGGTCGGGGCGGAAGGTACCGTCGGTGTAGCCTGTGGTGACACCTGTGGTTTTCAAAAAGTCCACATAGGTGCCAGCCCAATGGTCTTGGGTGTCGGTGAAGGCGGATTCTTCCGTCAAAGGCTCCACGTCCCAGCTCATGCGGTTGCGATTCCCTGAGGCGTCTACCACGTCTACGGTGATGCGGTGGGCGTAGCCGTCGGTGAAGGTGGGACTGGCGGTGAGCGCCCCTGTGTTCACGTTGTAGCTAGAGGCGGTGAGCACACCGTCCACATAGACGCTCACGTCTGCCGCCGCTAGATAGCCGTCGGTGTCATCGGTGATGGTGACGCTCAGACTTGCCTTGCGGCTAGATAAGGCGGAAGGCACTTCCGTGGTGATTTCTTCCCCTGTGTCGGGGTCAGTTTCCACGGTGGTGGTGGGGGTGGTATAGGTGTCGGTGATGACCATAGAGCCTGTGATTTGGGGGGTGTCATCGTCTACGGCACCGCCATAGCTGAGCACCAATTGGTCAAGGCCGAAGGTGCCAGAGGTGGTGGCGTATTGGGTGTATTCTTCACCAAATTCGTCAATATAAGTTTCACCAATGGCCACAACGCGGACGCCAATCAAGCTGGTGGTGTTGTCAGGCAGTGCCACAGACAGTTGTATCCAACCGTCAAAGTTCAATTGGGTCACATCCACCGCTTGGACGGTGGAACCGTCAGAGGTGATGATTTGGAACCAGTTGCTAGAGCTGTCGCCATAGACCCACAGATTTAGCTGGTCATAAATGCCAGAGACGCTGTAGCTGGCGCCTAAGGTGGCGGTGCCAGTGTCGCCCACGGTGTAGGTGAAGCCACCAGCGGTGCGCCCGAATTTCACTTGTTGAATGTTGTCGTTGGCAAAATAAGTGATGCCAGAGCCAGAGGCGGAGAAGTTGGTGGTAGACTCAAAGTCTTCCATGGTTTTCAGTGCCAAATGGCTGACGGTGACAGGGAGGGTGACGGTATTTTCCCCAGCGGAAACGGTGATGCTACCACTGCCTGTGGCGGTGGCGGTGAATTTCCCGGCCGCATCAATCACACCGATGCCGCCAGACACAGACCATGAGAAGGCGGTGGCGTCAGCAAACAACTCCAGACCACGATAGGTGGCGCTGGCCACCAAGTCCACGCTGTCTCCAGGGGTGACAGCCAAGGTATCCACGCTGAGGCCGTTACGGGTGACGGAGATGGTGTCAGGGGTTTGGACGGAGGTGATGACGGCAGAGCCTGTTTTGCTGTTTTTGCTGGCGGTGACGATGATAGACGCATTGGATTGGGGGGTATAGAGGGTGTCGCCGTCTAGAGAACCAGCAGTGGTGGATAGGGTGTAGGTGCTGGTCATGGGATAGTAATTGGTGTCTACACCGTTGACAGACAAGGACACTTCGGTGCCACCGAGGACGTAATAGGCTTCAGGTTCTACGTAAAAATGGCTCAAAGTGCCAGAAGCGCCCCCTTGGGACACCAAGAAAATTTGGTTGGAAACAGAGCGGTTATAGCCATCAGACGGCACATTCACCACGGTGGAGGTGGTGTCGCTGGGCAAGGAGGCGGTGATGGTGGTAGAGCCGCCGCCGTCTAGGCCAAGGGCGGTGACGCAACCCAATTCCACCAGACGCTGTGCCACTTGTTTCATAGATGCGCCTACGGAATAGCCAGATTGGCGACCATCAATGGTGTAAAACACCAAGGTTCCATCGGCCTTTTGTCCTACGGCGGTACGAGGTGCCATATCGGTGGACAAACCATCCACCACAGCGCCATCTTCTACCAGAGAATACAGTGCGCCCACAGCATAGGACACGTCTGTCCATGCTTCGTCGGCAGTCATGGTCAAGGTGAGTTCGCTGCCCACTTCACAGGTGCGCAGGGCATCGGTGAACCAAGTGTGGGCTTGGTTGTTGGCGCTAAGCACCACTTGCCCATCTTCAATGACGGTGGCAGAGGCATCTTCTAGCACGCTGACCACGGTCAAGGTGGTGGGGGTGTTAAAGGTCAAATCCGTGTCCACGGTACAGATGACGTCCACGCCAGCTTCTGTGGTGCCAGTGGTGTTACGAGTGTTCATATCGCTGGTATACATATAAATGCCAGCATCGGAACTGCGAGCAATGTTATACCCTGCGATGGGGCGCACAGCGGCTTCACCGTTTTCCAAGTAGCCCAAGTCCACACTGATGGACATGGAGGGCTTACCCAACACGGCGGTGCCGTCGTCGTAAAAACCGATGGCGTAGTAGGAGCCATCAGAGCACTTGACTTCCCCGTCAGAGACCACGAGGCCGATGGACAAGCCGTTGGTCAAGTTGTAAAAATCCCCGTTGATGCCAGCTACCACCCGATAGCCTTGGGCTTCAAGCTCTGTGGCAATGGTGGGTAGACTGGTCAGGCTGGCCAAAGAGTCACCGTAGGTGACGATGGGAATGACCGTTTCGTTGGGGGTGTATGTAATATAGTTTTCCTCCCGCAAATCAGAATACGAGGTAGACCAAAACACATTTTCGCTTAACACGGTGTCTTGATGGATGGAAACATCCAAGGCGGTCAAGTCTTCCCCCAAGGCCTCTGAGGCCATGGCTGGCACGGTCAAAGACAGGGTGAGCGCCGCCACCAAAAGACCAGCGGTGAGTTTTCGTAATAAATGTTGCATGAATTCCTCCTTTTGCGTGCATACAGGTACAAGTCTAGTCTAGCACACTACGTGTGAAAGATAAAGGTGCAAATTGTGGCAAAAGTATGAATTGTGCCAATAAAAATTTGCCCCTCCAGCATTAAAACAATGCTGGGGGGACAATCAAATCTGCTTTTGCCACCTTGTCCCACGTGAACGTTTGCGCCAAGTCTAGGGCAGAAATGGGGGCGACGGTGGGGTGTATACCAGCCAAAAAGGCCAATTTGCCGATGAGTGCCTCAGGGGTGTATCGGCTTTGGAGCACATCTAAGCCCAAGTCACCATCCCGTTTGGAAAGTCGCCGACCATCTGGGGACAATAGGACAGGCAGGTGGTAAAATTGAGGCGGTGTCAGTCCAAGCAATTCATATAAGTAGAGTTGTCGTGGGGTGGAGGAGAGCAAATCGCTGCCACGCACCACCTCTGTCACCCCATGGCACCATCGTCTACCACCACTGCCAGCTGATAGGCGAACAAGCCATCGCTACGGCGGAGGAGAAAATCCCCACAGTCGTGGGTCAGATTTTCTGTGTAGAGGCCTAAGTTACCATCGGTGACGGTGATGGATTGGTCAGGTACGCGGAGCCGCATAGCAGGGGCTCTGGTTTGACTGGCGCGGTCTTGGTGTGACAATTGGGCGCACCGACCGCTGTAAATTACCTGTCCGTCACTGCGGTGAGGGGCAGAGGCGGCGTGAAGCTCTGCACGGGTGCAATAGCAAGGATACACCAGCCCTTGTGCCTCTAATGTGGCCAAGGCTTGCTGATAAATGGCGGTGCGCTTGCTTTGGAAGTAGTCGTCACCGCCGTCATGACCACCCACATCCCATGTGAGCCCCAACCAGCGCAAATCTGCCTCCAACTGCATACTATACTGGGGCAAGCATCGTTGCACATCCAAATCTTCTAGTCGCAACACCATCTGTCCGCCTTTGGACTTGCAACTCAGCCACGCAAGGAGACTGGCAAACAGATTCCCAAGGTGCATCCGTCCACTGGGGGACGGGGCGAAACGTCCTGTGACAGCTGTGCTCATAGACCTAAATCCTCCTCAATGACCACCACTTCCATTTCCATGTCGTCTAGCTTATGGAAATGGATGACCATGGCATTGCAAATCCGCTGGGGACTGGCGCAATCATAGCATCGAGGCTCTGCTTTGGCGCAAGGGGTATCCAGACCCAATCGCCGTGCATTGGCTGGGGCGGCTATGTTGCGCACACGATCAATGGCGGCTTCTAAGGTGGGGGTGATTTTATTTTTGCCCACCACGAAATACACCTTTTCGTGACCAAACAAACTCCCAGCCACCCGATTGCCTGTGCCGTCTAGGTTCACCAACTCCCCCGTTTGGCTGATGGCATTGACGGAGGTGAGGAAAATCTGGGTGTCCATGGCCTGTTTTGCCACGGTTAAAAATTCTCCATTGGTGGTGCATTGTTGTGGGTCGTAGACGGTGTTTTCTGCCGCCAAGAGCTGAGGCAATTGAAGGGCGGCTAAGGTTTGAGAGTCACCAAAGCCCACCGTTTTGTGATGAATGTTCTCTAAGAGGTGAGCCTGTGCTTGTTGGGCTGTCTTGGCGCGAAACACGCCATAACCCTTTTTCTCCAATGCGGTGCAAAGTGCTTGTATGTCCATAGCGTGCCTCCTGTTTCCCTCTTTATTTATATATAGTATAAAAGCTAGCCGATACAAAAGCAAGCAAAACATTGGCATTCGCCCAACTTTTTCCAATGATGGCAAAATAACGCAAATGTTACAAATTTGATACAAATGCAAAAGTGATAAAATGCAGTAAAATATCCATTATTTTCACATTTTGTATAGATTTATGGCATATCTTAATTGAATTAATAAAGATTGTGAATGATTTTTAAACGCGCTGTTACAGGTTTATTACAATGTGAAAAGTTCTATTGCAATCATCTTTTTCTTCTGCTACAATCGCTCTTGTCACCGATTGACCCACTCCCACCGTCTCCAGAAACGGCGGATAAAGAGAGAAAACCCCGTCTGGAGGGGTTGGGGGGCGGTCGGTGTCATCCCATTATATTCTAGGAGGAACACAATGAAAAAGTTTTTAGCTGTGTCTTTGACCCTGTCTATGCTGGCCAGTATGCTGGCGATGACCGTGGGCGCTCAAGACTACACCGACAGCAACGATGTACACTACAACGAAGCTGTGGACGTAATCACCGCCATTGATATCATCAACGGCTATGAAGATGGTTCGTTTAACCCCCAAGGCACGTTGACCCGTGGTGCCGCCGCTAAGATTATTTGCAATCTACTGCTAGGGCCCACCACTGCCAGCGCACTGGGCGCTGATACCGCGCCCTTCCCCGATGTGAGCGCGGACCACACCTTTGCTGGCTACATTGCCTATTGCGCCTCTGAAGGCATCATCGATGGCTATGAGGACGGCACCTTCCGTCCTGCTGGGGAAATCACTGGCTTCCAATTTATGAAAATGCTGCTGGGCGCGCTGGGATATTCTAGCGCCGTGGAAGGCTTCACTGGTGCCAACTGGTCTATCAATGTGGCAAAGCTGGCGCTGAGCGCAGGCCTAGACACCAGCAATGAAGACTTTACTGGTTCTGATGCCATGACCCGTGAAGAAGCGTCTTTGTATGCTTTCAACACCCTCTCTGCCACCATGGTGGAATATGAATCTATGGGCAGTGATATTGTGGTGGGTGATTTGAACATCACCGTGGGTGCTTCCAAGGCCACCCAAATGGCAAACACTGGCTCTACCGATGGCAACATCGAAAGCGATGGCCTGATGCAATTTGCAGAAAAGACCTTCACCAGCCTGAAAAAGACTGCCACCTCTGCAGATGCCTTTGGTCGTCCTGCTAGAGAATGGACGGTGAAAAGCACGGCCGTGGGCACCTATGTGGACACCGATACCCTGCAAGCCACCTATGCTGGCGATGTGACCCGTGGCACCTTATACACCCTGCTGGGCAAGACCTTGGTCAATAAGCTGGAGGCTGGCACCAACACCTTAACTGTGGTGGTAGACGGCTACGAAACCGTGGTAGATGCCGCCGATGTGGACGAGTATATCCGCTCTAGCAGCTCTAGCAAGGTGGCGGAAAAAGGGGCTGAAACCCAAGTTTTTGTCAGCGATGACGATGATGTGACCATGGTCATCATCAACCCTTACGTGGTGCAAGCCACTGGCGATTACAGCACCAACAACGAAGAAGTGCGCTTCACCGCCGCAGGCGATACCGCTATTTCCTTTGGCAGTTCCACCTTGTCTAGCGACGATTTTGCCGTGGAAGACGTGATGGAAGACGATTATCTCATCGTGCAAGTTACCCGTCCCTCTGGGTCTGGGTCTTACACCGTGGAAACCGTCACCCCAGCCACCGTCCTCACAGGGGAAGTGTCCACCTATACCAAGGGCACCTCTGTCACCATTGACGGCACCGTGTATAACTACGCTGTCACCGCCACCACCGCCGTCCACAACACCGCTTACTCTGTAGGCGAGGACACCACTGTGGTGCTAGACGGCCAAGGCAACATCATTGCCGTTGACCAAGTGGTCACCTCCAGTGAAAAATACCTCTTTGTCCGTGACACTGCCAGCGAAGGCAGTTTCTCCACCACAATCATGGCAGCCGCCTTCTTGGTGGATGGCTCTTACGAAGAAATCACCTTGAAAAAGGTGGCCGATAGCACGGATTCCAGCGATTTGCTGGCGGCATCTGGTTGGTATACCTACGCGGTAGACTCCAACGGCAAGTATACCTTGACCGCTCTGAGCACAGGTGAAACCCCTGACTCTGCCACCTTCACCTCTGCTGGCTCTGCACTCAGCGTCACCACCTCTGGGAAGGTTTCCTTCTTGAGCGGTGAAACCATCAAGGCCAACGGCGACACTGTGTTTGTCACTGTGGACAGCGATGACGATGTGGTGCGCTATAACGGCGTCATCAATCTGCCCACCATCAACACAGGTGCCGTTTCTGGCAACGAAATCATTGTCAGCTGGATTGTCGAAGACAGCGGTTTTGCCTCCTTCGTGTTCATCGACATGAGCGGTGACAGCAAGGCCTATGTGGACGACAACCAAGCCGCTGAAAGCGATTATGTCTACGTTCTGGGCTTAGATGGCACCAGTGTGGACACCAATGGCGACGATGTGTACACCTACAACGCTATCGTGGACGGAGAAGAAACCACCATCCAAGCAGAAGGTAGCGGCATTTTTGAAGCCAACAAGCTCTACCACAAGCTGAAAACCAATGCCTCTGGCTATGTGTCTTCTGCCACCAAGGTCTCCAACGGCGGCGAATACGCTGTGGGCGGTATCAATGATATCCTCTCTTACAACAGCGGTACTATGGCCATTGGTAGCAAGTTGTTCATCGTCAATGATGACACACAAATCACCCTCATCAGCACCAGCGTCGACCTGAACAAGGACGATGGCGCTGAGTACGAAACCACCACTGGTTTGTCTGGCAAGGCGCTCCAAAACCTTGTCTCTGACTACACCACCATCACGGGCACCTTCCAAGCTGTTTTGGAAGACGACGACAGCGCAACGGTTGAAACCATTTATATCACCATCAGCGCCGTTGCCTAAGCAATGAAAATAGGCTAGCCCTACCGCCCTCCGAGAAATCTCGGAGGGCGGTTTGTGTTCATACAACAACCACTGGCTCTGCCAGTGGATAAAAAGCTTATAGCTATGGACAAAATAAAAGCTCCCCGATATAGTAAAGTCAAGGTCTGCCAACCTAACTTACAATATCGAGGAGGTCTTCACATGAAAGACATTAACAGTCTAACGCATACTAAGTGGCGTTGTCAATACCACATCGTATTTGCGCCCAAATATCGGCGACAAGCAATTTACGGTGAAATAAAGCAAGACATAGGTTTTATACTGCGGAAATTATGCGAACAAAAAGGGGTAGAAATTATAGAAGCAGAAGCTTGCCCAGACCACATCCACATGCTGATAAGTGTGCCGCCAAAATACAGTATAGCGCAAATAATGGGCTTTTTAAAGGGAAAAAGTAGCTTAATGATATTTGACAGGCACGCAAATTTAAAGTACAAATATGGGAACCGACATTTTTGGGCGAGAGGCTATTACGTGGACACGGTGGGGCGAAATAAAAAGCAAATACAAGAGTACATAAAGAAGCAACTGCAAGAAGATGAAATGGCAGACCAAATGAGCCTGAAAGAGTATACAGACCCGTTCACGGGTAGCAAGAATACCAAGGCATAAGAAAAACCCCTTTAGGGGTAGCCCGAAACAGTAATGCACGTGGCAGACCATTCGGGACCCCTTTAGGGGTGTGTCAGTACCATGCCCTTCTAGGGCTATCCCAAGCCACCAGCTCAGCTGGTGGTTTTGACTTCATTCCCCTTGCACGCACCACTCTATGGGGTATAAAAAACTGGGCACCTGCTCCACCGCTGGGGCGATGGCGTACATGGGATAGAAAAAACGCAATCCCTCTGGGGTGAGATAAAAATGATGGGGATTGAGCCGTCGTTTCAGCAAGGATTTGCCTATGTTTGGATGGTACAGCGCCACGCCTTGGGTTTCCTGCTGGCGTATTTGGGTCAGTGCCAGTGTGGCTAAAGGGGCTTTGTAACGGTGTTTTTGGGGCAAAAAGGTGGTGATGGGCACAGGGAATCGGCTGTGCAAATCCCATGTGTCTCCCCGCCGTTGCACCGTGGGGCTGGGCGGCAAATTGTCTTGACTCTGGGTGTAGAGACTTACATATGTAGGGCTTTGGTAGGTGATTTCGCATGATAGGGTGGCGGTGAATGGGCGAATAATCTGTGTAGGCTCTGCGACCCAAAGCGCTACCGCTATGGGCAGCAATTGGTGGGTGGCATAGTGGACATAGCCGCGGCGCTGGGCTTGGTAATAGCGATTAAATCGTCGCGCCATGCCGTGACCCAGAGGGGCTTGAGGTATGTGGGTGGTCAGGCGGATGAGGGGGATATTGTCATGGGTTAGCTGTAGCTGTTGGGTTATAATTTGGAAGGAGAAGGGGCTCATAAGGTGCCTCCTTTTGGATGAAAATAGGCTTATTATAGTGTATTCCCAAGATAAAAATAGGTGCTTATCCCACGAAAAGTCAAAAGCTTAACAAAAATTTCATCAATTTAAGGTGCGAAACCCTTTACTTTCGCACACTGCTATGATAAAATACATAGTAAGAAAAGTTTCACATTGAAAGGAAGTACGCCAAATGAAAATTGGTAAAAAAGAAAAAAATGAAGAGCTATATAAGGCAATTCTGATGTTAGAAAACGAAGAAGAATGTTACAATTTCTTCCAAGATTTGTGCACCGTGTCTGAACTGCGTTCTATGGAACAACGTTTTGAAGTGGCCTCTTTGCTCAACGATGGCATGATTTACAACGATATTCTGGAAAAAACTGGTGCCTCTAGTGCCACCATTAGCCGCGTGAATCGTTCTTTAAGTTATGGCACTGGCGCCTATGATGTGCTGTTTGCTCGTCGCAAAGAACAAGAATAATGAGTGACAGTTACGCCGCCTTGGCCTCGGCCTATGATGGGCTGATGGCTGACGTGCGCTATCCCCAGCGGATTCGCTATCTCCATACGTTGCTCCGTCAAGCCAAGGTGCATACCTTGGCTGATTTGGGTTGTGGCACAGGCACAATTGCCTGCGCCTTGTCTCAGCGTGGCTACCAAGTCACCGCCATGGACCCGTCCCCAGATATGCTGACAGAGGCCATGGAAAAAGCCGTTGACCTAGAAACCCCACCCCTATTTGTGTGTCAAACCATGGATAAATTGGCGTTGCCTGCCCCTGTTGACGGCATCATATCCACCATTGATGCGGTGAATTATGTGACCGCTCCCAAAGCGTTGGAGCGGGCTTTTTTTCGGATGTACCGCCAGTTAAACCAAGGGGGACGGTTGATTTTTGATGTGAACACCCCCCATAAGTATCAAGCTATGGACGCTCAAATGTATGTGGATGAGACGGAAGACACATACTGTGTTTGGCGGACGTTTTACAGCCCCAAATCTGCCATTTGCACCTATCAAGTGGATTTGTTTGCCCAAGAGGAAGACGGCACATGGGTGCGAGACTTTGAACAGCACCGCCAGCGTGCCTATAGTCGTGAAACCTTGGAAGGGATGTTGCAAGCCGCTGGCTTCACCGCCATCCAATTTTATAGCGATCTGACCACCGCCCCAGCCACCGATGCCGATGCACGGTGGATTGTGGTGTGCGACAAGGTGTAAATGGTTGCATATACGCCCAGATAATTGCATATGACACGCCTGTAGGGGCGAGCTGCGCTCGCCCGTTTTTCCCCCTAACGCACCATTTTTAAATTTATCAACAAAGGAATTTTAATCAATGAGTGACCAATTAGTAAGAGCCATCTCCAGCGATGGCTATGTAAAAGCGGCGGCGGTGTCCACCCGATATTTGACCGAGCGTGCGCGCCAAATCCACCAAACCTTGCCTGTGGCCACGGCGGCTTTGGGTCGCACCTTGGCGGCAGCCTCCATCATGGGCAATGCCCTCAAAGGCAACGGCAGTAGCGTCACCTTGCAAATCAATGGTGGTGGCCCTCTGGGTAAGGTGTTGGCTGTGGCGGAAAGCAATGGCTGTGTCCGTGGCTCCGTCACCAATCCCCAAATTGACATCCCTCTGCGCGCCGATGGCAAGTTGGATGTGGGTAGCGCCGTGGGTTGTGACGGCACCTTGACCGTGGTGCGTGACTTGAATATGAAAGAGCCATACGTGGGTTCCGTAGCCTTGTTGGGCGGTGAAATCGCAGAAGATTTGGCGGCTTATTTTGTAGAGTCTGAGCAAATTCCCACCGCTTGTGGCCTTGGTGTTTTGGTAGACCGTGACCAAAGCGTATTGGTGGCTGGTGGCTATCTGATTCAGCTCCTCCCCGGTGCCCCTGAAGAAATCATCATGAAGGTGGAAGGCAGTATTTTGGCCGCTGGCACCGTGACCCAACTGCTCAGTGCTGACGACAGTGCCCAATCTATGCTAGAGCGCGCCCTGTCTGATTTCGACATGACCATTTTGGAAACGGTGGACATTGACTATCGCTGCGACTGTAGCCGCAATCGGATGGAACGCGCTTTAATCAGCATGGGTGTGGCAGAAATGGAATCCCTCATTGCCGAGCAAGGGGAAGTGGATTTGTCTTGCCATTTCTGTGACCGAGTGGAGCATTTCTCTGTGGATGATTTAAACGGCATTTTGTCTGGCATGAAACAACGCTAATTACGAACAACGCTAAAAAAAGGTCGGGCAAATTGGTGAAATTTTACCAATTCGCTCGACCTTTTGTGTTGAATCAATGCCTGCTGCACGGGGCTGTGTCACAATGCAGTCCTCTTTGTGAAATCTGACAATATAGGCGTGGGGAACGGTGTTTGCCCGTTCCGCTTTCCCACGTAAATCGTGTCATGGGGAGCGGAATGGTCAAGACCATTCCCTACGTTTTTGTGTTCTGTTGTGCAGTTTTACAATTGTGACACAGCCCCCTACAAAGACGATTGGGTCTTTGTGCGCTTATGCTAAAAAAAGTCCGATGACCTGTTGGTCATCGGACTTTTTGTTTGCAATGAATGGCTTATTCAGCAGCAGGAGCGGCCTTGGCGGCAGCTTCAGCAGCGGCGGCTTTTGCTTTTTCAGCTTGTGCCTTTTTGATGGCCTTATACTTTTCTTTTTCCTCTGCAGTTGCAATGGGGAAAATGGCATCACGGGGGCAAACCTTAGAACACAGCTTGCAGTTTTTACACTTGGAATAGTCGATGACAGCCACGCCGTCTACCACGGAGATGGCACCGAATTTACATTCCTTTACGCACAAACCACAGCCGATACAGCTGTTGTCACAGACGTTACGGGCGGTGACGCCTTTGTCCTTGTTGGCGCAAGACACCATTACCTTTTTAGAGGCAGGGACAGAGACAATCAGCTTCCGTGGGCAAGCAGTGGCGCAAGCCATACAGTTGGTACATTTAGAAGCATCCACCACAGCAGAGCCATTTTCACCGATGGAGATAGCACCGAAGGCGCAAGCGGTGACGCAGGAGCCAAAGCCCAAGCAACCAAAGTTACATTCCAGAGGGCCAGCGCCGATTTTGGTAGCGGCCAAGCAATCTTGCACACCAATGTACTCAAATTTCTTCTTGGCATTGGTGCCACCGTTACACTTGACAAAGGCAACGTGAGGTTCAGAAGCGTCAGCTTCCACGCCCATCACATCCGCAATTTTAGCGGCACAATCAGCGCCACCCACAGGGCAAACGCCTACGCCAGCCTTGCCATCCACGATGGCATTGGCAGCGGCGGCACAACCAGTGAAGCCGCAACCACCGCAGTTTGCACCGGGGAGGCAGTCCATGATTTGGTCAAAACGGGGGTCGGTTTCCACTTCGAAAACCTTAGAGGCGATGGCCAGAGCGCAACCAAAAATGGCACCCAACACAGCCAGAACAATAATCGCAAATACAATCGTCATTTTCTTCTCCTCCTTAACCGATGCTCAGGCCAGAGAAGCCCATGAATGCCAATGCCATCAAACCACCAGTCACCAGCGCAATGGGGAAGCCCTCAAAGCTTTTGGGAGGAGTGGCAAAGACAAGACGTTCACGGATGCTGGCGAACAGGACGATAGCAACCAAGAAACCCAGACCACCAGTGATGCCATAGACTACAGATTCAATGAAGGTGTAGCCGTTTTGGATGTTCAACAGAGCAACACCCAGCACAGCGCAGTTGGTGGTAATCAGGGGCAGGAACACGCCCAGCGCGTTGTACAGAGAAGGAACAGACTTTTGCAGGAACATTTCGATGAATTGCACCAGAGATGCAATGACCAAGATGAAAGCCACAGTTTGCATAAATTCCAGACCCAGAGGGACCAAAATCAAGTTGTTGATCAGCCAAGTGATGGCGGAAGCCAGTGCCATAACGAAGGTAACGGCAAAGCCCATACCCACAGCGGTGTCAACCTTTTTAGAAACGCCCATGAAGGGGCAAATGCCCAAGAATTGGGAGAAGATAAAGTTGTTAGCCAGAATGGCGCCCAACGTAATCGACAGTAAGTTCATGAAATCCATTTTTATTTGCCCTCCTTATCAGCTTTGGGTCTGGCTTGAATCCATTGCATAGCCGCAATCATACAGCCCAGCACGATGAAGCCGCCCACAGGCAGGGTCATCAACAATGCAGGATAGTCAGAGGGGATGATTTGGATGCCAGCCAGAGAGCCAGCGCCCAAGAGTTCACGGATACTGCTCATCAGCACCATGACCCAGATGTAGCCCAAGCCTTGGCTGATGCCGTCCATAGCGGAAGCGGCAATGCCGTTTTTATAGGCGAAGGATTCAGCACGACCCAAGATGATGCAGTTCACCACAATCAAGGGGATGAACACGCCCAGAGATTCAGCGATGGAGGGCAGGAAGGCTTGCAACAGCAAGTCAACCATGGTCACAAAGCCTGCAATCACCACGATGAACATGGCGATACGGATTTTGGTAGGCACCAAGTTACGAATGGCAGAGATAACGATGTTGGCCAGTGTCAAGATAATCAACACGGACACACCCATGCCCAAACCATTGATAACAGAAGTGGTGATAGCCAACACAGAGCAAAGGCCTAAGAGTTGAATCAAAACAGGGTTGTTGCTCCACAAACCTTCTTTCAATTGTTTACCGAAGTTCATTTTCACATTCCCCTTTCTTAGCCCATGACCGCTGCTGCGGCCACTGCTGCGTTGACACCCTTGGTCACACCCTTACTAGACACGGTTGCACCAGAGATGGCATCCACGTTGCCGCCCATGACGAAGTCGCCATCAGTGTCGTGGCTCATACCGATGAATTGGTCCAGCACACCATCTTGGTTGCCAGTGACCTTATCGCCGATACCAGAGGTTTCAGAGTGGGTAACCACGCTGACGCCAGTGACAGCGCCATCAGCGTCGATGCCAACCATCATTTCGATGTCGCCTTGAGAACCGCCAGCAACCACTTTGATTGCATAGCCAGCGTCGGCGCCGCCCACTTGCACACCGTAAGCTTCAGTGATGGTGCCACCATAAGGGGTAGCGGCATCGCTCATAGCAGCGGTGATTTCCAGAGCGTCGGTGAAGGTGGAGGAAGCGTCTTCCACCACTGCCAGCATGGCAGCTTCGGTTTTTGCTTTGTTGATTTCTGCGATGGGGCCTGCGGTGACATTGTTCACCAAGCCCAGAAGACCAGCCACAATGATACAGGTCACTGCCAGTTTGGCGGTGAGTACCAGTACATATTTGGGGTCAATCACTACTTTTTCTTTGCTCATTTTGCAGCTCCCTCCTTTTTGGCTTTTACCACACCAAAACGAGTGGGGCGAATGTGGGCATCAATCAGAGGCACCAACAAGTTCATAACCATAATGGAGTAGCAAACGCCTTCGTTCAAGGCGCCGAAGTAACGGATAAACACGGTGAACACACCGCAACCAATACCGAAGACCAGTTGACCAGTTTTGCTGATGGGGGAGGTGGCATAGTCGGTAGCCATGAAGATGGCACCCAGCATCACACCGCCGCCGAACAGGTTCAACAGCATCCATTCGATGGGGTCGTTGCCGCGGTTGAAGACCAATGCCAGCACAGCCACGCTGCCCAAGTAGGCCACGGGGATGTGCCAAGTGATGACCTTGCGCCACAGCAGATATGCGCCACCGATGAGTAGCATCAGGGCAGACACTTCGCCCATGGAACCACCGATGGTACCGATGAACAAATCAGCCACGCTGTAGTGCATGCTGGCCACATCGTTGGCGGCCAAGTAAGCCATAGGGGTGGAACCAGTCATCACGTCCACGCCGTTGTAGCTTGCGCCAGTGACAATGTCAGCAGCGGTGCCAAACAGGGGGAACTTACCGCCGTTGGGGTAAATCCAAGTGGTCATAGAACCAGCATAGCTGCCCACCAAGAAGGCACGACCAGCCAATGCAGGGTTGACAAAGTTTTTGCCGATGCCGCCAAAGAGTTGTTTGACAACCACGATGGCAAAGAAGTCGCCGATGAGCAAGGTCCACAGAGGAATGGACACAGGGCACACCAGAGCCAGTAACAACCCAGTGACCACAGCAGACAAATCGCCCACCATTTGGGGTTGCTTCATAAAGTGACGGTAGAGCCATTCAAAGGCCACACAGCCGATGACGGACACAGCCATCACCACCAGAGCTTGCAGACCAAACAGCCAAATAGCAAACCCAGAAGCGGGGAGCAATGCAATAATCACATCCAGCATGATGGAGCGGGTGTTTTCGCTAGAGCGGATGTGGGGGGAGGAGGTGACAATCAGCTTTAATGCTTTATAATCGTTTTTCATTGTGATTAAGCCTCCTTCTTTTCAGCGGCGGCTTTTTCAGCGGCAGCTTTTTCTGCCATTTTCTTAGCGCCTAGTTTTTGCTTGCCAGTTTTAAACATATGCACCAAGTGCAAACGAGCAGGACAGGTGTAAGTACAGGCACCGCATTCCATGCAGTCCATAATACGGGCATCTTCCAGTTCGTCCAACATATTCTTGGAGGCATATTGATACATGAACAAAGGTTGCAGTTTCATGGGGCACACGCCAGCGCATTTGCCGCAACGGATACATTGGGGTGCGTCCACGTGTTGTTCTTCGTTTTCGCAGAAGGCCAGCATTGCGCCAGTGCCCTTGCCCACGGGAACATCGGTGGAGTATTGGGCCATACCCATCATAGGGCCACCCATGACCAGCTTGTAGGTGTTGTCTTTCAAACCACCGCAAGCGTCGAACAGGTAGGAGATGGGGGTGCCGATGGGACATTCCAAGTTACGGGGTTCCACCATACCAGAACCAGACATGGTCACCACTTTTTTCACCACAGGCATACCTTGGGTGATGGCGCGGTAAATAGCCATGGTGGTGTTGATGTTGAACACAGCGCAACCCACTTCAGAGGGCAGAGTGCCAGGAGGCACTTGACGGCCAGTGACCGCTTGGCAGAGTTGCTTTTCAGCACCTTGTGGGTAACGGCAGTGCAAAGACACCACTTCCACAGGGAATTTCTCTGCGGCAATCATAGCGTTCATCGCATCGATGCCGTTTTGCTTGTTGTCTTCCACGCCGATATGTACCTTGTCCAAGCCGAACATTTTGGCAAGGAGGGCGGCACCGCCCAGAATTTCTTCTGTGCGTTCCAGCATGGCACGGTGGTCACCAGTGATGTAAGGTTCGCATTCTGCGCCGTTGATAATCACGGTGTCACACTTGCCAATACCGCCAGAAATCTTGATGTGGGTGGGGAAGGTTGCGCCGCCCATACCCACGATACCAGCGTTTTTCACCAGTTCGATCATTTCTTCATTGCTCAGGGTGGAAGGGTCGCTAGGTGCTACCACTTCTTCACTCAAGGTGTCTTGGAAATCGTTTTCGATGACCACAGACATCATACTGCCGCCCATAGAATAGGGACGGGGCTCCACAGCGACAACCTTACCAGATACGCTGGCATGGACGGCTGCAGAAACAAATCCGCCGGGTTCGCCCACACGTTGCCCAACCTTCACCAAATCGCCCACTGCAACCACAGGTTTACAGGGTGCGCCGATGTGTTGAGACATGGGGATGACCACTTGCACTGGGGGTGCCAGTTGCTCGATGGCCTTTTCGTTGGTGGCTGCCTTCATGTCATGGGGATGAACGCCGCCGAAAAAAGCTTGTGCCATTGTCTTCACCTCATTTTTTCTCTGGATACAGGGGTCTCCCTAGGGATAAATTTTTATCCCAAATCCCCTATATTCCCATACTGCTTTACATTCTACACCGAATTTCCAAAAATGTCTAGACTGTTAATGATTATTTTTTTAGAAAAGTGCGCCATTTTTGCCAGAGAGACGTTATTCTGGGTAGTTTTACATGACTAACCAAAAGAATGCCCTTGCGACAGGCCACGCTATATGGTATACTGAGGGAGAAAAGTAGAGGGGACAAAGTGCCCCGATATACTATATTATATGTATACCCATGGAATGAGGAGGCCTTTATGCACTATACCATGATTGACCGCAAGCAGGTTAAACGGGAAAATAAGCAACTGTTGAAAACGGCACAGGTCAGTCCCAAGGCGCTGACAGTATTTTATTTGGGCATCTCCATGTTTTTATCTGTTTGCACCACGTTTTTGCCCAGTATGAGTTTATTTTCCTTGGCCTTTGATATGGCAAGTGTGGCGCTTGAGCCACTGCTGATTGTTGGCACCTTCGTCTCCATTTTAGTTACGCTGATGCTCCAAGTTCTCACCGCTGGGTATACTTTGTATTGTATGGGTATCTACAAAGGTGAACACATGGATTTTGGCAATTTGTTTGATGGGTTTGCCTTTGCCAGTAAAATTGTCTCGTTGATGATTCTGGAGTTTTTCTATGTGTGGGCATGGAGTTTGCTTTTTGTCTTCCCAGGCATCATCGCCGCCTATCGTTATCGGTTCGCACTGCTAAATCTGTGCGAAAACCCAGAACTATCTGCTGGTGAGGCGCTTGCTTTGAGCAAGAAACAAACCAAAGGGTATAAACTGCAAGTGTTTATGTTGGACTTAAGTTTTATACCGTGGATGTTGCTGGCACAGCTACCAACCTTTGTGCTCTATGGTTCTGCTTTTGAAGTGGTGTCCATTGCCTCGCTCATCCCCCAGTCGCTGTTGGTACAAAATCTCATCATTGGGTTGTGGTCGCTGGTGGTGATGTGTTTCTATTTGCCGCTCTATCAGACCTCTGAGGTTGCCTACTTTGAAATCGCAAAAGAGTCTTTTAATGGGAATTATAACCATAGAAATGACCCTGATAAGGAAATTTGGGAATAAAAATGAGTGAAGAAGTAGATGCTTTCAAATTGGAAGTATCTACTTCTTCGGCGTGTCAAAGAACCCTGCTCGGGGGAGCTCGACTAGCCACGCATGGCGTCTTTTTTGACAAGCCTGAAATGGTGGATACTTTCAAACTGGAAGTATCCACCATTTTTGTGTAACTTTTTTGTGAATTATGCAGAATTGCCAGAATTTGCATAAAAGGTTGCCCTATTTCTATTGACAATGTGGGTCAAACTCAGTACAATTGCCTTACAGAGTTTTTTGTGACCAAACAATTTTTGTCTAAAAATGGAAAAGAAAACAATGATTTCAAATAGGAGGATTTTTATGAATCAAACCTTAGACCGCTTGTTCCGCCTTAAAGAGCATGGCACCGACGTGAAAACTGAAGTAATGGCAGGGATTACCACCTTTATGACCATGGCCTATATTTTGGCTGTGAACCCACCCATTTTGGCAGCCGCTGGTATGGATGCTGGCGCTGTGTTCACTGCCACTGCTCTGGCCTCCATGGTGGCCACTTTGTTCATGGCATGGTTTTCTAACTACCCCTTTGTGTTGGCACCTGGTATGGGGCTGAACGCCTATTTTGCTTACACTGTGGTGCTGTCTATGGGCTACACGTGGCAAGTGGCGTTGGCGGCGGTGTTCGTGGAAGGCATCATCTTCATCGTTTTGTCTGTCACCAATGTCCGTGAGGCTATTTTCAATGCCATTCCCATGAGCTTGAAGCACGCTGTGTCTGGGGGCATTGGCTTGTTCATTGCCTTCATTGGCCTGCAAAACTCCAATCTGGTGGTCAGCAATTCTTCCACCATGGTGTCTGTGTACCCCTTCCACTCTAGCATTGAAACTGGCGAATTTAGCAGCGTGGGCATCACTGTGGTGCTGGCTTTCTTGGGCACTTTGTTCACGGCCATGTTGATGGTGCGCAAGGTAAAGGGTGCCATTTTGTTTGGTATTCTGGGCACTTGGCTGACGGGTATTGCCTGCCAGCTCACTGGGCTGTACGTCCCCAACTTCGACTTGGGCATGTATTCTTTGTTGCCTGACTTCTCTGGCGGTTTGTCCATCCCTAGCTTGGCACCCACGCTGATGCAAGTGGACTTTTCACAAGTGCTGACCCTTGATTTCATCGTGGTGGTGTTGGCCTTTTTGTTTGTGGATATGTTCGATACTTTGGGCACACTCATTGGGGTGGCTACCAAGGCGGATATGCTGGATGAAGATGGGAAACTGCCTAAAATTCGCGGCGCGTTGATGGCTGACGCATTGGGCACCTCTGTTGGTGCATTGTTAGGTACGTCCACCACCACCACTTATGTGGAAAGCTCTTCTGGTGTATCCGAAGGTGGACGCACTGGCTTGACCGCTGTCACCAGTGCCATTTTGTTTGGGTTGGCACTGTTTTTGTCCCCAGTGTTCCTTGCCATTCCCTCCTTTGCCACGGCGCCTGCTCTGATTATCGTTGGCTTTTTGATGGTCAGCTCTGTGTTGAAGGTGGATTTCAATGATTTGACCCAAGCCATTCCTGCGTATATCTGCCTGATTGCCATGCCCTTTATGTATTCTATTTCGGAAGGCATTGCGCTGGGCACCATTTCTTATGTGGTGATTAACGTCATCGCTGGTGGCGAAAAACGCAAGGGCATCAGCCCCATGATGTATGTGCTGGCTGTGCTGTTTGTGCTCAAATACGTGGCACTGTAAACCAACAAAAACCGCCTTAGGTTGCAAGCAACCTAAGGCGGTTTTTTTATGGATAGCCATACCCCCACGCCCTCAAAAGGCGGAACCGCAGGTTCCAACTTTTGCCGTTACCCCCACGCCCCCAAAAGGCGGAACCGCAGGTTCCAACTTTTGCCGCCCCAAAGGGAGGGGGTGCGGGGGAACCGTAGGTTCCGCCCGTATTAAAATCAGCCCGTCCGCAGACGACCCTCCTTCGACAGAAAAAAACACACCACGTAAGTGGTGTGTTTTTTGGCGGAGAAGGAGGGATTCGAACCCTCGAGACCCTTTAGGGGCCTACATGATTTCCAAAAATAAGCCCTATAGATTTCTCGTATTTTATACGGGTTTCTCGTGTTTTTCGCCTATTGTTTCATATCATTACACCCAGTTTTTGCCCTTAGTAGAACGGATGGTAGAACCCATGGTAGAACCAAGCCCACACCGCTGGCCAACAAAGAATAGGAGTGCCCCTCTAATGTGAGGGGCACTCCTTTATTGTTGCCACGGGGGTGCTTATTCACCGTATTTTGCTTTCATTTCCGCAAATTGATGCTCTAGTGCATACAAGCGATTTGCCAATATTTCAGGACTTGGATTCTCTATTTCTTCCGCAATTTTAAGCGTGACCCATTCGTCTTGCAATTCTTCAATACCGTCATACTTCCCAAGTAGGTAATCAAGGGAAACATCATACAGATGGGACAAGCGCACCAGCAATTCCAAAGAAGGCTCATACTTTCCTTTTTCATAACCGCTGTAGGTTTGGGGTTTGCACCTTATCACGTCACACAGGTCTTTTTGGGTAAATCCTGCCCGTTTCCGTGTGGCTTCCATAGCTTCCCCAACCACTTCCATACGTTCTTGCTTGGTCAATGGTTTTGCTAGGTATTCGCCAAACTCTCCTTGAATCGCCATTAATTCATATTTGGATAATTCATATTCGCCGCTCATAATACCACCGCCTTTCCTAAACACTATACCACGGATTTCTCGTAGTTTCAACTGTTTTTATACGAATTTTTCAAATTATACCAAAAACCCGTAGCTATTTTTGTACAAATACGAGAAAATCGTAGGATTCCTCCCGTTCTATTGCATTTACTACGAATAACTCGTATAATACACAATAGGAACACGAGTTTTCCGTATTTTCGGAAAGCCCAAGGGGTAGACCCTCTACCCATGGGGAATGTGTGTTGACCGCTCAAGCGGTCGGCACACGTTCCCCGTGGGTGCCACACGGTCGCAACCGTGTGCATCCCCCGTTCCCCTTACTTGACATAGTAACATATTTTACTTATTTAGGAGGAACCCATGAACGGACTTGGCTATTCAAAGAACAGTGTCTACCAACAAAACGTAGGCTTTTTGAAGCAGTACACCCCCACCGCCTATCGGCTCATTCACCTGCGCTGCGTGCGCAGTGCAGGCTTTGAAGAACGAGGGAACCCCACCAAGGGCAAGAAGGGAAGTGCTGGTAATTCTAGCAAGATGGCGCAAAGCCTATCACGCTCTAAAAGTCGTATTCACGAATTGGCACTGTGCAACCCTTGGGAATATTTCATCACCCTTACCATCTCCCCAGAAAAGTTTGACCGCAACAACCTGCCAGCTTATCAAAAACAGCTATCTAAATGGCTGAACAACTACAACACACGCAAGGGCTATCAAGTGCGCTACCTGTTGATACCAGAACCCCACAAAAATGGCGCTTGGCATATGCACGGCTTATTGATGGGGCTACCTTTACAAGCCCTCACCCTCTTTACCATGGCTGACAACATCCCCAGCAACATCAAGCGGATGCTAAGCCAAAAGCGGATGATTTACAACTGGGGTGCTTATGCTTCTACCTTCGGTTGGGTCACCGTGGAACAGATTATAGCCCATGACCGCTGTGCATCCTACATGACCAAGTACATCACTAAGCAGTTGCAGGATTCCAGTGTAGCCTTGAACCATCACGTATACTATGCGTCCAAGGGCTTAGCTCGTGCTACGCTGATACACCGTGGCGATATGAAAGAAAACTTTGAACCAGATTTTGAAAATGACTATGTACGGATTAAGCACTTCACAAACGCTGAAGATGCCCTACCCTATTTTTGTGACAAGGAGGATATGACCTATGGAACATCCACTATTGACGGTGAAGGAAACCGCTAGTATTCTACGCATCAGCACAAGCAAGGTATATCAACTCATCAACGAAGATGCCATTCCCCATATCAAGCTAGGCAACCGCTGTATCATCCCTCGCCAAGCGTTGATGGACTGGATTGGACTTTGCATCACAGGAGGTAAACACGCATGACAGGTGGCATGACAAAGAAAAAGAACCGTTGGTACATCCACTATTACATCGGCAAGGATGCCACTGGCAAATGGAAACGCAAATGGGAAGGCAGTTGGAGCACCAAGCGAGAAGCTGAACGCATTTTGCGTACCCGTATTCAAGAACTGGAAAACGCACCCAAAGCACCCACCATCACAGGTGATACCATGGAGCAGTATTTGACAGGGTGGATAGATGGCTACTGTACCATCAACCTAGCACCCAACACCTTGAACAGCTACCGCACCAACGTACGCAAGCATATGCTTCCCTACATCGGACATATCCCCTTGCAAGCAATCAAGCCAGCGGAGATACAACAGCTCTATACCACGCTCACTGACAAGGGGCTTTCTAAAACCTCGGTACGTTACATTCACAACAATCTACACAAAGCCTTTGCCACAGCTGTGAAGCAAGAACTGATACCACGCAATCCCACGGATTTTGTAGACCCTCCACGGGTGAACCACTACGAAGCTACCACCCTATCGCCCACGGACACCCTGACCCTTTTGGAAGGGTGTCGGGGGCAACCCATCTATCTACCTGTATTCCTTGCTGTCACTCTTGGCTTGCGCCGTGGTGAAGTGTTGGCTCTGCAGTGGGATGATGTGGATATGCACCATGCCACCTTGACCGTGCGACACTCTGCCCTATTCACCGAAGATGGTTTTTCCCTGCAACCCACCAAGACCAAGAACAGCCGAAGAACCTTGCTCATTCCTCAAGCCCTCATGATAGCCCTTGAAAGTGCACTTTCAAAGCAACAAGATATTGCCACCATTGCAGGACGGGGGTATAACCCCTACAATTTGGTTTGCTGTCGAGAAGACGGAACACCCCTTACCACCAACGCACTGCAACACCGTTTCAAGGACGCATTGGAGCAAGCCCAGTTACCACCTATCCGCTTTCATGACCTGCGCCATACCAATGCCACCTTGATGCTTCGCAATGCTGTACCTGCAAAAATTGTATCCTCCATGCTGGGGCATTCCTCCATTGGCATCACATTGGATACCTACTCCCATGTGGTCACCGAAATGCAAGAGGGTGCAGTGGGTGTGATGGATGGCATTTTAGCACCGCTGAACCATCCCAAACCACCATCCAAAACCGCCCCAGAAAACGCATAATTTGTCTTATGGTAGAACTATGGTAGAACTGGCAATTTCATACGGATTTCTCGTAGCTTCAAATGGGCTGAAAAGTTGTGAAAAACGACAAAAAACCCTGCAAACTTGCGTTTACAGGGTTTGTGGCGGAGAAGGAGGGATTCGAACCCTCGAGACCCTTTAGGGGCCTACATGATTTCCAATCATGCGCCCTCGACCAACTAGGCGACTTCTCCAAGTCGTATTGACTTATCGTGCTGTCAAATCAGACAGCTATGTTATTATATCAAACTTGGCGGAAAAGTCAAGCCTTTCTTTGCAAAAAGTCAAAAAAATTTTTCAAGGGGGTGACACAAACTGCCAACCCCCTTGTGTTTACCCATGATGCAATTCTTCTCGCATAGCCATCATGGCGTCTTCCATGGCAGAGCCAAAACGCTGAAAACTATCTTCCATTTGGCACTTGACCTGCTTGCTCTTTTTAGGATTCATCATGGAAACCCCTGCGCCAACCACCATGCCAGCGCCCAATCCTGCTAAAAATCCGTAACAACTGTTCATATCAAAACCCTCCTTTGCGGTTGACTTAGTATACCCCTACAAAAGTGATATTAATCGCCAAAATCCATTGCCAATAACAGTAAAAAAGGCTATACTATGGACAGTGTGTAAAATTTACATTTAAATGTGAGGACTCAAGCATGACAACCATATATTTTATTCGCCATGCCGAAGCGGAGGGCAACCGCTATCGCATCGCCCATGGTCATTATAATTCCCTGTTGACGCCCCGTGGTTGGAAACAGGTGGCCTGCGTGGAAAAACGCTTCGCCGATGTGCATATTGACGCTGTATATGCCAGCGACTTGTACCGCACCTGTGCCACGGCCACGTCTATTTTCCAAGCCCACAACCTACCCTTGCACCGTGAGCTACGGCTGCGAGAAATCAACGTAGGCGTGTGGGAAGGGCAAACATGGGGGGATTTGATTCGCCTATACCCCACCCAAACCCATCAGTTTAGCCATGATTTGTTTGCATGGGAGATGGAAGGTGGCGAAGATCCCCGTGCCGTCATCGCCCGTATGGAAGAAGCTGTGTGCGATATTGCCAAGCGCCATGCCAACCAAACGGTGGCGCTGTTTTCCCACGGCTACGCCATCCGTTTGCTCCTTGGGAAGCTACAGGGCATGAGTCACACTGAACTGGACAAAAGCCCCACAGGCGGCAACACCGCTGTGTCTTGCCTAGAGGTAGAGGGCGACGTCATCACCGTCCGTTTCCGTGACGATGATTCTCATTTGGCAGAGCTGGATAATGGCGTTGTTCGCCCAACCGCTGTTCAGCCTGGTGCTCGCTTTGAGACGGTCTCGGCTGAAGAGGTCAATCGCCAATTTGGCTTGCAATTAGAAGGTGGTCACTGCCTGTTGGCTTACCGCCAAGAAGAACCCATTGGGTTTATACAGCTGTTGCCGGAACAGGGCAAGGGCTGTATTGGCGCCATGGGTTTGTTGGAACCATGGCGCAACCATGGTTTTGGCGGTCAATTATTAGGCCAAGGGGTGATGTTTTACCGCACCATGGACTGTGACACCGTGTATATCCATGGTGGGTGCGTTGACGCTGGCTTTTTAGACCGCCACGGTTTTGTGGCGCAAGAAGGTGGTGTGTTTGCCAAAGAAGGCAAATATCAAGATTGGTATTTGTAAAATTTTGCGAAACACCGAATTACCACTTTACAACGCTACCATAATGAAGTATAATGGGGTTATAGGATAAAATGCCAACAGGCGACCACAGGTCGCCCCTACAGAGGGCACGGATATGAAGCACCCCAACACCCCACCCATATTTAGGAGGACACCATGGAATTTAACTTAAATAAACTCAAGCCACAAGAACAGGTTTCTTTGAAATTACGGCTTTTATATGAAGATTTTGGCTATCAAAAATACCGCATGGGTCGTTTTGAAGAATACGGCCTGTATCAGGAAAATCGCCGTTTCCTCTCCAGCGAACAAGTGCTGACCTTTACCGATTTGGACGGTCGGCTGTTGGCGTTGAAGCCTGATGTGACGTTGTCCATTGCCAAAAATGCCAAGCCAGAGGCTGGTACAGTGCAAAAATATTACTACTCTGAAAATGTGTACCGCCCCAGCCAAGAGAGCCACACCTTCCGAGAAATTAGTCAAATGGGGGTGGAGTGCATCGGTGCTGTGTCTCAAGAGGATATGGCACAGGTGGTGGGTCTTGCCATTGAAAGCCTTGCCACCACACAGGTGCCCTTTGCCTTGGAATTGAGCCACATGGGCTTTGTGACAGGATTGTTGGACGCTGTGGGCGCACCTGCCAACCTGCGCCCTGCCCTCCTCCAGAGCATCCGCAACAAAAGCATCCACCAATTAGAGCAAGTGGCCAGTGACGCTGGATTGTCTCGCCAAGGGCTGGAGGCTTTGGGCAAGCTGATTGGTCTGTCTGGAGACTGGCAAACGGTGCTCAGCGCCGCCGCACCTTTGGCGTTGAATGCCCCCATGGGGG